>NZ_DATGWT010000015.1:0-125336 GCF_035299325.1 Lacibacter sp.
ATAATTTTATCCTACGTTTGACAAGTAAAAACAACCAGTTCTTTAACAGCTTCAGAGTATCTCTCCTCCAGTTTTTGGAAGATTTTTTTAGGGGGTCAATTTAAAATGGCGGATGGGGGTCAGTTTGGGTGGTATTTACAATAGAGAAGTCAGTTTTAGATAAAAAGAAATAGCAACACAGTTCATTGATTTTATGAACATCACTTTTATTCAATTCTTTATAATCTATCATAGGTACTTCTTGTTTTAGTAAGTCCATTCACCATGACTTACAGGTAAACGATTTAATTCTTCTTTATAAAACTTCCATTTAGGTATAAACTTGTCAAGGTATGCAAGGAAACGGTCGTTGTGATGGCGCTCTAATAGGTGTATCATTTCGTGAACTACTATGTATTCCAAACAATATGCTGGCTTTTTAGCCAGTTCAAGATTTACCCAAATGCGTTTCTGTTCTATATTACAAGTACCCCATTTGGTCTTCATTTGTTTTACACCCCAGTCTGCAACTTCTACTCCGATAATCCTTTCCCACTTGACAATGAGTGCAGGTATATGATATTTTAATTGATTGCGATACCATTCATTTAAAATAATTTGCCGTTGTTCTATGCTTGAGTTCGGTCTTACAAACAGGTCAATGTGGGTTTTGGTTTTAATAATGACTTTTGGCGGAGCTTCGTGTTCTGTTACTCTTAACAAATACCTGCGTCCTTCAAAGTAATGGCTCTCCCTTTCTGCAAATGATCTTGGCGACTGTCTTTCCTGTTTCTCGAATTTCCGTTGGTTCTTTTTTATCCAGGATAGTTTTGAAATCGCAAACAGCCGTACCGCTTCATCATCAATAGCTAAAGGTGCGGCAATACGGACCCTGCCTGTTGGCGGATATACAGAAAGGTGCATATTCTTTATGCTTTTTCGCACCACATCAATGGTAAAGTCGCTTATTTCGATTTGATGCATTTTAATATTCCTTCTGGTTAGAAACTAAATCAAATATTTTACGGAGCACGGCTTCGTCTGTTATGCCATATTTTTCTAAAATTTCCTTAATAGCCAATTCAACTTTTCTTCGCTTGATATGTGTGCTTCTCCAGTCATCATCTTTTACATAGCGTACCTGTTCATCCATCAAAATCGATAATTCTTCGTTCTCTTCTAAGTTGTCGTAAAGAGCTTGCTTTGGCTTTGTGTCGATGTCTTTGGGATAAGATTTCTTTGTGTTTGGCTGAATATCCTTTGCCAATTCTTCATACTTTTTCAGCAATTCTTCGTAGGTAATGGCTTCTTCTTTTCTTAATCGTATCAATTCTAAAAGCAGCACACTCATCCTTTCATAATATGCAGGATTTACAGGCATTTCCTGAATAATTGTTTTCCGCATGTTATTTTCAATGGTTTCACTCATGGCCGCTTTGTTGCCTTTGATACTTGCCGGTAATTTGTCTGTGGCTTCTTCAATACCATTTTCAACAATGAGTTGCAGCAAGGTTGCTTCGCCTAAATTGGAAAGTACACGGCTTGGATCGGCTGTGAGATACATATCCAACATCTGACGCATATCGGGTTCGTATTTCTTTAAGTCGATATAGTCGGAGCTGTAATGCTTGATGCTGTTTCGCAATTCAGCATAGTAGTTTACTTTCTCTTTTATTTTGTCGGCTTCAGCTTGTGTGTAACCTGCTTCTACTATTTCAGCGGCAATGTTATTGTAAGCCCTGATTAATGCTACTGTCAATTTGTATAAAGTCAAACGTTTTTCTTCGTTATCCTTCAGATCGTCTTTGTTGGTTGTGTCGCCACAGAAATAGTGATAATACTGTTCCAGTTGTTTAGGTGCAGGCACATCTAAACATAATTGATGCAAGGCTTCAATGGCATCTTCCAGGCGTTCTTTTGCTTTTACTAATCTATCGGTCAACAGGCCTTCTACGTCTTCAGCATCAAAAGCATCAAAAGCATCTGACGTATAATTGGTGATGGATTTATTGAGATTGTCTATCAGGTTTTTGTAGTCAATGATATAACCAAACTCTTTGTAGTAAGGATCGTTTTCTTCTTCTTTACCTAACCTATTAGTACGACAAATGGCTTGAAACAAACCATGGTCTTGCATCTGCTTGTCTATGTACAAATACGTACAATGGATGGCATCAAAACCTGTGAGCAATTTATCAACTACAATAAGCAGCTGCATATTGGCAGGTTCTTCCTTAAATTTCTTTTTGGCAAATTTTTCAAAACTCTCGGCATCTTTAAAACCATAGTCTTTGAGCATTTTTTGGTAAATCTCAAACTGCTCTTTTTTCTCCGTTTCTCCGTTACCAGTTTCTTCTATTTTAATGCTGTTCTCGTTGGGTTCAAAACTCGTGATGATGCCGCATTTCTTTAAACCGAAATTTTGAAATATTTCGTAGTACCTGCATGCTTCATAAATACTTCTTGCTACCAATAGGGCGTTTCCTCTACCGTCTTTTAATCGTGGTTTGGTAATAAAATCTTTTTTGATGTCGAATACAATTTTCTCCAAGCGGCTTTTCGTACTCAACACTTTTTGCATAGTTCCCCATTTCTGTTTCAGTTCTGCTTTGGGCAGGTCGTTCATTCCCTGGGTAACAATTTCAAACCAATCATCAATCCCCTTTTGGTCTAATACGTGTTGGTCAACATCACGGGCTTCATAAAGCAAATCCAAAACAACTCCATCTTTTACCGCTTCGTCAAATTTGTAAGTATGTATATACCTGCCGAAAACCTCCAGACTTTTCTTTTTGTCTTTTTTCAACAAAGGTGTGCCTGTGAAACCAATGAAAATTGAATTTTCAGGCAAGATGCTTTTCATTGCTTTATGCAAATCGCCACTTTGGGTACGATGACATTCATCAATAAAAACCACAAAGTCGCCTTTAGGATGAAAGTCTTTTGATTGCTTTAAAGCTGATACAAATTCATGAGCTGCATTTTCTTCTTTACCTCCAAACTTATGCACAAGGCTGCAAACCAAACGTGGCGAAGTATTATTGAGTATCGAAACCAAATCGCCTCCGCTTTTGGTTCGTTTGATGGTTTCTCCAACGCCCAGAAAAACGCCTTCAATTTGTTCGTCTAATTCAGTTCGATCGGTTACGATCAGCAAGCGGGCTTTAGGGTTATTTTCTAAAATCCATTTTGCCAGCCACACCATCGTTAAACTCTTACCGCTGCCTTGTGTGTGCCAAATGATGCCGCCTTCCTTTTTGGCTATGTATTTCTGTGCTTCTTTGATTCCGAAATACTGATTAGGACGACACAATTTTTTCGTACCAAAATCAAAAATCACAAAATTGTGAATGATTTCCAATAGGCGTTCTTTGTTGCAAAATTGAATAATATGCTTATTTAACAAAATTTCATCGGCATTGTACACATCATTGTCTTCTTTCCATTTTAGAAAATACTTTTCTTCGGTTTTGGTTGTCCCATAATACAAACCATTGCTGTCGTTGCCTGCCAATACCAGTTGAATGGTAGTGAAAAACGGTTTGTTGAAAAGGTGTAATTGATTGCTGATATTTTGCCGAATACCTTCATTCACGGAAACACTTGCTTTTTTAAGCTCTAATATGCCAATGGAAATACCGTTGATGTATAGTACAATATCGGGTCTGCGTTCTTTGGCTCCTTTAATGGTTACTTCTTCGGCAATGGCAAAGTGGTTATTGAGTGGATTTTCCCAATCAATAAAATCAACGTGCTCAGGTCTTCGAATGGCATCTACTTTTTTTGATGTGCCATAGCGGAGCATTGAATACACTTCTTTGTTGGCAGTGTACAGGTCGTCGTTGCTATTGATATTGGCTTCTTTCTTTAAGGCAAAAATGGCTTTGGTAATAAGTTCATCGCTGTATTTGCCTTGCAGAAATTTGCGCAACTCTGCTTCTTCTATATTGCTGTTGCCTTCACGTTCTTCCCAATTGCCTAAATATTCGTACTGCAATTGCTCTCGAAACAATTGTATAATGCGGTTTTGAGTGGCACGTTCTATTTGACCTACTTTGCTCATACTAAACAGATTTCAATAATTTAATAATGGCTAAGGAAGCAGTGTTATATTCTTCCGCAACTTTTTCCTTGCTCATCTTATAAACTATCTTATTATTTAAAACTTCGAAATCGGAAATATCTACAAATCGAGTTATTTCAAAATCAATTACAAATGCACACTCGTCATTACTATAATTGGGTTCATAACAAATACTAATAGTTTCAGCAGCTAGTTTAATTTCAATCTTTGGCCTATTAGATTCGGTTCTTCGCCCATTCACTGAAATATATTTAACATTATAATCTTCCGCACCCAAATCAATATATAGCGTATGAGAATATAAATCAGCGTGCTTCCCACTGAATGTTGATTTTTCTAAAAGTCTGATATCCCATAAACTTCCCCAATCAATCAACCGGTTCTGCAAAAAATTGAGGTTTTCAATGTACTTTTCATTTATGAAAAAAGTTGCCCAGCTATTATTTGAGTAGCTCGCTAATGAAACAGCGGAAATATCCAAAGAAGACGACTCGTCTAAAACTTCCTTTATAAATCTAAGCTTGGTTTGATCGTTAAACACTTTTCTCCAATTGTCTTGTCTTGCACGAAGACCTCTGATGTTTGATTCACAGAATGAAAATTTACTGTTGGAATGTACCAAATAATCACCTTTTGACAGCAATAATCTATGAAATAAAAAATCGTTTACTTCAGGCTGGTTAAATATTCTGATTAACTTATCGCAATAAAACTGAAATTGTTGATAATCTTCTTTATTATCTAAAAGATTGAAGATAAAATCAATTTGACCATAGAAATAAGAGTGATTCTCAACTTCTACTATTTTCTTTTTCCAATTCTCCCCTTTTTTGAAATATCCTATTTTCCTGATTTCTTCCTTTAGCTGACTATCAAAGAATTTAATACTAAAATTCTCTTTACAGATTACTGTCTCAATCTCGTTTTTATGAATTGACAACTCCTTGATGGACTTTATAGCATCGATGAAGTTATCCGGATTTTGGATATAAGTGTTGAAGATGATATTGCGGCATATTCTCATCCATTTTCTAAGTTGTTCAATAGTTTCAGCTTTGGAAACATCAACAGAACTTTCGGATATAAATAATAAAAAAGCGTAAAAGAAAACTCTGTCTGGCAGAGACGGGTTAATACTATCTGATAAAAATATGGAAGGCAATTTAACTTCCTTATCAGCGGTACCTAAAAAAGGGAAAAGAGTAATGTCTTTCAAATTGGCATGCAAAATATCTAACTCAATTTCAGATAATTTCCTCAAACAAGAGAAGGTGAAGTTTAAACTTTCACTGCTAAAAAAAAGCGATTCCTCATACTCAGTTACTGATATAAAGCTTTTTTCTTCTTTGTTTTTATTGATTTTATCTATTAGTTCCCTGTTGATGGCATTTTTATTTTGATTCTCCTTACTTGATGGTTCTTTTTTTGTGCTTAAGATATACTCATAAAGGTTAACACTTTTAATGAAATTATAAATTGAACCATCTACCTCGTAAGAATTTTCAGGCTTATTGCTCCAAAACAAATCCAACCATAGAGTATCAATTTTATCAGACCAATTGTCCTCCGAAATCTTAATCACCTTCGATTTAACGTATTCGTGTAACCAAGACTTGAAATGCTCAAAATCTGTTAATTGCTTTCCTCTTGCATTCATTTTTACATACAACTCATCAGTTTGTTCGTATTGATCCAAATCCAAAAAATCAAATGTTACTCTTCGGTTCTTTGCTAGGTTATACCAGTATGCTGTCAACAAACTTTCATCAGCGTATTTTATCAAATCGTGTATTTCGTCAAGTGTGGTAAGCATTCCTTGCACGGAAGGATCTTTCTTCCAAATACTTTTAAATTCAGGGCTTTCTCCTATAACTTTAGAAATTGATTTGTGTGGCTCAAAGCCTAATGTTGAACTTTTCTTTATCAAAAAATTGCAAAATTCTTTCGTGGTATTTCTGGTTTTATAGCTAAATCCCTTTAGTTGATTTAGAATTTTACTCTTATTTTCAATTTCTATTTTTGCCAGAACGTACCAATGCAAAAGGTAAAGTGTGGTAAGTCTTTGCTGCCCATCTAATGGAATAAAATTGCTGTTAACAGAGTCATTAATGGTGTCAGGCACTTTTATTTTCGGGTCGAAATCAATATTGCATTGGTCCGCATATCCTTTAACTGCCAATAGAATATTTTCAATAGCCTCTTTGTTTCTTGCAAAAATAAGTTTCTGATTTTTGCCATCAATCCTACCATAAACAAAATCAAGATGGAGAGGTTTAGAACCATCTTTTAAAGCATAGATTAAATCTCGAATAAATTTCTTTCTGATTGGATTAATTCTATTGCTTATTCGCCCTTGCGCATAGTCCCTTTGAATAATAGGAATTTCAATTTTATGATTGCTTATGATGTCAGTAAAAGTTATTGCACTACCGTTTGCCAGATTCTGATGCTCCATATTATTCAATGCTTAAAAAGTTTGATAATTGCTCGCCAATTGCCAAAATATAATCCTCACGATCATTTTTGCCCCAATAGGTAAATTGAATATCCTGAACTCCAGTGTTGTAGTATTTTAAAAACACATTTTTTGTTGCAATAGGAATGAATACTTTCACTTTTTCGTTATCTATTTCAATCTCTCCGGCCCCGTCAATTTCTAAAATTGCCCTTCTTTTATTTCTGAAATTATTATTGCCAAGTGATGAATTTGTTCGTGTATCCAATAAACAAAGATTGTCTATATTATCCTTATTAAGGACATTGCTCAATGTATTGTAGAAGCCCAAAAGTTTATCCTTAATTTGACGAAGCTCTTTGGTTTTGAGTTCTTCTAAAAGACTTTTTGACTCATCGAGTTTATCCTTGTCACCGATATCTTCAAGCAAAGACTGTATATCTTCAAGCCAGTCAATAAACTCTTGTTTTTCAGAAAACTCATCGGCATTTTGAGCGTGGATATGTTCCAAAGACCAAGTTTGGATTTTGAGTTTATCAAATGGGAATCGATAATTGAAGTCGCTAATATAGTATGTAGCAATATTAAAAAGGTGCAGGATGATTTTGGTTTCGTCAGAACTTTTGTAATCTAATTTAGCTAACTCAAATTCTGGTTTTTTTAGTTCTTTGGCTATTATCGACTTTAATTGATGCTCAAAGTCTGTCTTGTTTTTAACGTTATTTTTATTGTTATATATATTTATCAAGTCGGAAATAGTTTCTATTTCCAGGTAAACAATAATTCCAATCAGATGATATAGTAATCTGTCTTCATACCATTCTTTTAGTAATTCGAACAAATCTTTCAATTTTTTCCAATTATCTGATGTTTGATCAATGCTATTATTTGATTTTATATAGGAATGGTAAGCAAAAAGAGAATCTTCTGTTGTTTTGGGTTTACCAGAAAGGATATCAAAAAGTAAATCAATACGGTTATACCTTTTTTTATCGGAAGTATCATTGCTAACAAAATACCAGAAACGGTCATCCTGTAATTGAGCCTCAATAATGTTCCATTCTTCTGCAAACTGATTGATATGAATACTTCTGATCTCGAGATTAATTATTTCCTTAAACTTAATCACAAATAATGCTTTTATCAATTCCGCCTGCTCTAACTGTATTTTACCTTGGTTGAAATTGATAAATACTTGCTCGGCATTTTTTAATTGAACTGCAGGTGCTTCAGCTTCCTGTTGTATGTTGTACCATATTACTTTTACGTGTTGCAACAATTTGTCTATTAATATTGCTTGGTCATTACCCTTCGCCCATTGATAAATGAGCATACACGCTTTGAAAAAATGATAATTATCTACATTATCAATTTTCTTATTTTGTTTTACCTGCTGCTTCCAAATAATATTTAGCTCTCGATTAGTTTCTTTAATATTGTCAGGCTGCAAGGTGAACGATAGTGGTTGTATAGTGGCGATGTTTTTCAAAAACAATTCACTCCCAGGTCTTGTTTTGTAAATGAGTTGAAAAGGTAATTGCTCTTTTGCCAACAACGAAAGAATGATGAATGCGGTGGTTAATCGTTGTTGACCATCAATAAGCTCATAAACACTTTCTTTATTTGAAATTTTTTTTTCAGTAATTCGTGGATCTGCTGCGTCTATTTTTTTAACCACAATTGGCTGCAAACAGTAAAACCGAGAACCAATTGCTTCAAACTCTTCAATATCATTGAGTAAATCTAACACCTGCTGCACATCCCATTTGTAGCCTCGTTGGTATGCCTCTACAAAAAAAGTCATTCCATTTAACTCATTAATGCGTTTGAGTGTGAAATTGGTATTTGGGATTTGTGTTTCAGTCATAGCAACTAATTATTTTGTATTGAAAAAACTTTACCGTCAATAAGTATTTTAAAAATGCCATTGTTCTTGCCATCTCATTAAAATATATTCATTTAGGTTGGCCATGTTATATTGGTTATTAGGATTGTTATGGTTATGTGCAAACATGCTGAATCTTGCATTTTTTGAAGGAGTCAGTAATGTTGTAGACCTGATGTTATTCTCTTCGCAATAATGAACAACAGGGGTCCAGAGAGCATTCCAAAATGCACCATTAACTCCATTGGTAATGTATACATTATTTATAGTAGGGTTATTTTGCAATAGACTAATGATGTCTGTAAATACAAAATCATGGAAATTATCAGCAATTGCATTGTCTGCATAATTTCCTATTAGTGCAACATCGTCTGGATCATCTTGATCAGCATCTTTTATGGTGGTTATCAAATCTGTAAGTGCAATTTGTTTGCGGGAACAAAATGCTTTCCAATCAGCATGTACAGCATTAATTAAAGAATGCTCTCCTTGGTAAAGGCGAGGTAATACATCCCAAAAATTATTATTTTGATTACCATGATGGTGATGGGTTCTTCCGTAAAACCATTCTGCATTATTACCAGCCGGCCATTCCGGATTAAACGTTCCCACAATTAAAGTAGTGGGTTCAAAATCTAAATGTTCCAGATTTAGGTAGTCAATGAATTTGTGATTACAAGGCATACTATATTAAATATATTTCTACGTTAATAATATCTGTATCATTATATTTCTAGAAGTTGGCTCTTCTACAATCATAATATGACTCATCTTCTTCTTCATTAACAATATCACTTTCTATATCAGCTAATGTTAATGATAATGCAACACGAAGCTTATGCGCATAGTCCATGGGATATTCCCTTCGTATTAGATAATTAAGTATTGCTACAAATTCTTGATTGTGACCCAAATCTGGATTCCAGTTATTTAAGTGTATCTCAACTTTATTCCCAATAGCCTGATCACATTCTTCTAATTCGATATTAAGTTGATTTGTCAGTTTTTGTTGCTCAATCAAATGAGCTAATTCATGAAGTGCAATCATTTCGGCAAGTTCATCAGGATCTTCATCGTTAAAAGGTAAAAACTTCACATGCAGACCAATTCCTGCATTAAATTCTGTCGTTTCAAGGTGGGTATTATCAAGGTAAAAGCCAAATACTTCGCCGAATTTAATTTGCCCTTTGGCAATAGTGTCTAACTCCTCGTTTCGGATTCCTGAAACAAATTGAATTTCGGATCCTGAAATCTTATAAAACCCTGTATTAACATTTAAGATATCAGGAACATTGAACTTTTCTGCTACGCACCTAAAAACTCCTTCTACATTTTCAATCATACAAGCCATATTTTTCCGATTAATAAATTTTGCATGATACCCATATTAACTTTTATGTACTTTTCTATTCTTTAGCAATTCAAATAATTCTTTCCATACATTTTCGTCCCAATATCCTCTTGCACTGCCGGATGTACTTGGTGCAACAAAAAGTTTAGTTTTTTTTATGATATCTGTTTGAATACCATATTTAATATTCTTAGTCTGTTTTAGACTATAAAATACCCTTGCAGCTTCTTTACCATTGAAACAAACATATTTTGGTTGGTATTTGATAATTTTTTCTTTAAACCCCATCACATCAAAATCGCTACTTTTTAGTTTTGCATCAACACCTTGCGCAAACTTGGCAATATCTGTCAAGCCTATTCTATAATTAAGTAAATCAGGGAATTGACTAGGTAGAAGTTTTATAGGAGTAAAACCAACTGAATTAATAATACTATAAAATTGATTACCAGGTCCTGCATAATATGCTTTCAATTCAGCGGATTTATCTCCTGCTGCAGTACCACAAAAAACAACATCTAAATCTTCAATTAGTAAATCAGGCAGTTTCATATAAGTCGTATTTTCCCCGTTAATAAATTCTGCATCATCCCCAATTTTACTTTTCTGTATTTCTCCAATTTGGTTTCTAAGGCACTTATCTCGGCATCCATATCGGAAAGAATGGTGGCGTTGCGGGTTTGTTCTTCTTTTTCATTTGGTATAGGTAGAAGTATGGACTGTATTTGCTTCCCACTAATATTTGGTTGAGCACCTTGAGCAATTTCTTTAGTCAAATTCTCTTTAAATTTCTCTGAACGAACTATATGAGAAATAAATTCTTGTGATGTTTCATTCTCATTTAATACCACAAATTTGCCAACACGTTGATTTATATATGCAATTCCATCATAATTGTAAATCCCAATTTTTCCAGTTGTGGCACCAGACATTGCAATTAAAACATCACCTTTTTTTGCTACAAATTCTTTGGGGATATTAAAAGGTTCATAGCACACAGAATAGTCAGTATCTACTTTGTTGTTTCCAACATCAGAAATTCTAATTATCGGAACGCCCACATTTTTAAATAACTCACTCTTGAAAGCATATCCTCCTTGCAAATAAATCACCTCCCCCAACTTCTTTACCTCCCAACCCTCTTTTGGTTGCAGCAATTTTTGCATTGCCCCTTGCTTGATGTTGCGTTTTTTGGCAATGAGTTTCTCTAAACTGCTAATCAAGGCATCGGCATCGGATAGGGCGGTGGCTATGGCGATTTGTTCGGCTTTACTTAGTGGTACTGGGAATTTAAAACCTTCCATTTCCCATTTTTGTGTATGAACTAAAGCTGAGGCACCATGAGCATTATCCTCGATATGTTTTGTTAGAACTTTTAAGGCATGATTAAAGAATGACTTAACAATTACATCTTCATTAATCACTATTTTCCAAGTATGATAATTTAAAAGTGCTTTTGTGCCAAACCATATATGTGGTCCAAACGAAGTGCCTCGACTTCCTGACCAAGCAAACAATAGTTGACCATTTTCCACTTCAATTTTCTTGTCATAATGTCCATCATAATAATTGTAGTCATTTGAACCATTCAAATTTTGAATTCTAATTATCGGCAAACCTTCCTTTTTCCATTCAAATGGTTTAAATCCTCTTCCATTGATTAGAACACAGACATCTCTTATACTTTTCACTGCCCAATCACTCGGAATTAAACCTACTTCGGTTTGTTTATATTTCTCTGCTACCAGCTCCATACAAATCCCATGTTTTGAAGGTGAGTACATGTATTAACTACTGATACTTCGTTACTGCTTAGCAGAGAGTTATTAGGCTGAATGATTACAATGGTTTTATGTTTTACTAAGGTTACTGTATCCTGGTTCTTTCTGCTGTTTTTTTCTTTGCAGGGAGTATACAGGCCCGATAAAACCTGCAAAGGGATTTGCAAAGGATCCTTACTTAACTTATTGATATTCATACTTTTTTCCTTTGCAATCATTGCTTTTTTCGTTTGTAAACCCGTTGATGATGGCCCTTTTCGTAGGCAATTTCGATCAGCTCTTTTGTTAACATTTCAGCAAACAATCTGCTCATATAAGATGCATTGCTATTCGGTATATTCAATAGTTTCCGGGCACTTTCATTGTCAATTTCGTCTACACTGTCTAAATACCTCAAAATGGCTTCAACTTGTCTGGCCTTCTCCTGCTTCTTCTGTTTGGAATAAGTTATCTTTTCTTCCGTAGTTTCCAGTTTACTTTTATGGATCAGGTATTTTACATCGGAAGTTTTACCTGTTGACTCGATAAGCTCTAATTCCTGCAGCTCGGATAATATTTTTCGTAATTGGTATTTATTTACAAAGGCGGCACTTTCAAGTTGCGTGAAAGTGAGTTTTTGTCCGGTATAAATAGAGTTCAATACCAACAATTTTTCTAAATCAATATCAACTTTGGTTAACTGCTTATATAAAATAGAAAGCTCGGCCAGTTTCTCAGCATATACATCTGCATCTATTTTTATAATTATTGAGCTTGAAGTTTGTATGGGTTGCGGCAATTGTTTACCCTTGGAAAGCAGGGCGGTAAAAATTTTATCAAAACCACTTCCGGCTTTTTCAGCATAATTGATTTCACGGAATACATCCATAATGCTGGGATTCCTTGGATTGGTTTTACGCAAAAAATTAGTTTCATCAACTCCTTGTGGAAAATGCCCCGGGCTTTCAAACTCCATGTAATTTGGATACTTTCTTATTTCGATGATTTGCTGGCGGCTATAATCCCGGTGAGCAATGGCATTAATCAATAATTCCCGTAAAACCACTTCGGCATAATCTTCAATGTATTCTCTAAACAATCCAAAATGAAACTCTTTTATTTTGGTTTCCGATTTTAACTGGGCAAAGCATTCATCGGCAATTTCTATCAGGTTGCCACTATACTCAAACGGCTTGTAGCTACCATCTTCATAGTAGCGTATGTATTTTATTTGATTAAAAGGAAATTCTTTTAACGCTTTCGTGTTACCAATAAAGAGCACTCCGGCTGTGGTAGGTAGTATTTTTTGATTTTCTTCTTTGATTAACCCTAAGGTTTCTGTAAACTCAATGGATGTATTTTTTAAATAAGGGCTTTGTGGTTTTTGAAGTTTGATCCGATTGTATAAATCTCTTGTTTTCTCAATATCCTGCCAACCGGGGATGGGGTTTCCCTGTGCATCGTTTTGTGTAGATTTAAAATCGAAATGCCAGGTCTTTTGATCATATACAATCAACTCTTTTTCTGCCTGTATAGTATTTAATTCATGTGGCTCAATAGCTCTGTTACCATCATTACTTCTAATTAAATATTCACTTTTACTGGTTCGATGCAATTGCTTGGAAAATGGCACCTCAAGAACCAGTAACGCAATTTGCTCAACTTTTAATTGATGAACTTTAAGGGTGATGCTCGGCGATGTCCGGTCCTGAATTTGTTTAACCAAATCAAATATCTGTTGGTTATTATAACTGAAATCTTTGTTTAGCTCTTTACTGTCGTCCACAATTCCAATAAAGATGAAACCACCTTTTTTATTGGCGAATGCAACTACATCTTTTGCCAGTTCTTCATACTTTGGGGCATAGCTTCTATATGATTTCCCAAAGATATTTTTATCAGAAAGCTCTTCTTTAAAATCTACCAATTCACATTCACCAACTTCTAATAAGTTGTAAAACCATTGAATGCTGTGTTTCGTATACTTTTCCATCAGGATTTTAAATTAAAATGAAAATCCCATCTTTTGAAGGTGAGCGGTTACCTTAGTTTCTAATTCTGCCACTTCCATGGTTTGTTTGGGCAGGGGCGTTTCGTATCGTTCTGCCAGTTCTTTTATTCGTTGGGTAAGGCGTTGGCTGATGCGTTCCATTTCTGTTTTTACACTGCGTTCAATACTTGCCATCCATTTATCGTCCACAACCAATTGTTTTATTTCGGTTTCGGTGAATGTTTTGTATCGTGCCAATGTTATTTTATCCAACTCGGCTTCTGCTTCTTTTATTTTTTTATTGAGCTCAGTTTGCTTTTCAGTTAATTCTAAATACTGTTCTAACACTGCTTGTTCTCCATAAGCAGTTTCTGCTTCAGCAGCCATAGCCAAGCTTTGCTTTGATATTTTGGGTTTACTTGCTAAAATTTCTTTCAGTCGTTTTTGCACATTGGCTTTGTTTACCTTGTCGAAATCAGAAAAATAACCTTCGTCTCCACTTTGTTCTTCTTCGAGTTCCTGCAAGGTAGAAGCAACCGTTTCTCTTTCAGCTTCCAGTTTTTCAATGGCTTTTTTCTCTGTTAAAAAGTAGCGGTCAATTACCAACGCTTTCGGCACCAAATCGCAAGCCCAGCCCTTGTCCACCTGTTTATCATCCTTCCCTTTTACTTTAGTTGTAACAATAATCCGATAAGGTTCTGCCTTCCATCCATCCACGGCTATCAAATAACAATCGTCTTGCATGGTGTCATTCCAATAATTCATCAAATGCTGGTACACATCGTATTTATCCATCAGGGCTTTGCCTGTGTAGGTTTGCAATACATCTTCCGAAATGTTGTGAATGGTTTGTTTGGGTTTAATGCCAATCGTCAACGATTTTAAGAAAGTCGTATTTCGCATTTTCCACTCCGCAAATAAATTGTCCATTTCCTGGCTGAATGTTACAAATTCGGGATGCGTAAAAATTTCATTTTTCAATTGGCTATGGCTGATTGTTAATTCCGAAAAGCCTTTGCGTCCATCTTTAAACAATTGCTTTCTTAATGATGGATAAACATTCCAATAACTACTTAATGCTTCAATATCTGCATTAGGAATACCACCCTGCAAATGGGCTTCAATATCTTGTATGTCTTCTATTTCCTGGCTATCAATGTATCGGGGAATGTTTAGATTGAAATCATTTTTTGGATCGCTTATTTCTTTGTACGATACAAAACGACTGAACTTTGGCACTTCAATTTGCTTATTGAATACATCGGTTATTTTATGAATATCCTGTTCACGCAAACGGTTTTTATTACCGTCTTTGATAAAACCTTTGCTTGCATCTACCATAAAAATGCCACGTTCCTCTTCCGATAAATCTTTAGTGGCTTCGGCATTTTCCATATCTATCACAATCACACATGCAGGAATACCTGTTCCGTAAAACAAGTTGGCAGGTAAACCAATAATGCCTTTGATGTAGCCTTTCTCAATAAGGCTTTTACGAATTTCGCTTTCTACATTTCCTCTAAACAAAACACCGTGTGGCAAAATACATGCCCCTTTTCCCGTGCTTTTTAGTGATTTGATAATGTGTAACAAAAAAGCATAATCGCCATTTTTTGCAGGCGGTATTTTTTCGGTATCAAAACGATTGTAAATATCATTGGCTGGATCAAAACCATCTGTCCAGTTTTTAGAGGAGAAAGGTGGATTAGCTACGACAAAATCGAACGTTTTTAAATTACCCAATTCGTTTTTATGCAAAGGATTGGAAAGGGTACTTTGTCCTTTTTCAATTACCGCCTCAGGGTTGTTGTGTAAAATCATATTCATACGAGCCAAGGCAGCGGTTACTACTGTTTTTTCCTGTCCGTATAAATTTACTTTAGCTTCTGTTTCTTCGGCAACTTTCAGTAACAGCGAACCCGAGCCACAAGTAGGATCATAAATGGTTTGTTTTTCTTTGGTTACTTTTTTTACGGCAATCACTTTTGCCAAAACTCTACTCACTTCGGCAGGGGTATAAAACTCGCCTTTACTCTTACCGCTTTCCGAAGCAAAATGCCGCATGAGGTATTCGTAAGCATCGCCTAAAATATCATCGCCTTCAGCTCTGTTTTTACTAAAGTCTAAAGCAGGATTTTCAAAAATGGTAATCAGGTCGGTGAGCTTGTCCACCATTTCCTTGCCTTTGCCCAGTTTCTCTTCATCCTGGAAACTGATTACATCAATTACATTCACCAGATCATTTTCCTTCGCCAATGCGCTGATGGCAACATCTATTTTTTCGCCAATATCTTTCTGCCCCTTCAGTTCTTGCATATCCTTAAAGCTTCCGCCTTTCGGAATTTTTATCAAACCATTTGGATCGTTGGCATACTTATCACTCACATATTTTACAAACAACAACACCAAAACATAATCTTTGTATTGGCTTGGCTCCATGGAACCCCTCAACTTGTCGCAACTTGCCCACAGGGAACTGTATAATTCTGATTTTTTAATTGCCATTAGATCTTCGTCTGTTTTGGTTACAACAATATTTTTCTAAAGTTTAAGTATATGCTTTACTCAATGTTACCGGTGTATATGCCATTACAAAAGCCTACTGAAATACCTTAATTCCAACAGCCAGTCATGCGATTATCAACTATAATTCAAATAAAAAACGATCAATCGATTCAGTACGGCAATATTCATATTTTTTTGTAAGGCTTTTTATTTTAGCATTCAAAAAACGGCAACTGTTTATTTTTTAATGCCCGTAAATATCGTTTATAGTTTTGTATAAAAGAACAGTGTTTTTCCCTCAGCAATCGAATGAGTATTAGCTGGCAAACGGATCGCCAAAATTGGCACTTGCTTTATTCAAGTCGACCTGCAAACGTTCCAGCAATTTTACCATGGCCCATGTATCCAGCTTACAATATTCCAGCAATGCATTACGTGTTGTTTCTATTGCAGCAGCATCGGTTGCATGTTTCAAATTATAAAAAGCTGCACTGGCAGTACCGCCATTGCCAATTGCAAGTTCGGAATAACTCAATTCTGGAACCAAAGCAGGCAATACATATTTGATGGAATAGGAACCTTGCATCAATGGTGTGCGGTAATGTTTTCGGAAAGGAGCCATCAGGTCAACAATACGTTCCTGGATATGTTCAATAGCTGGTGCCAGTTCTTCAAATTCCTCTTTGAGTTGATTGAGAATCATATTCTCGAATGTTTTGTTATACACCACAACAGTGCCACGCTGCGGAACAGAACTGAGCAGATGTAACGCAAATTGCAGATGCGGACTGTGTGGTCCTTCGGCGAGATAATGCATATGTTCTACTTCCGTTTCTTCCGAATGCTTAATATGCAGCGAATATTGAAAAGGTACTTGCCTGTAAGGCCAATGGCCATCCTGTTCGGGCACTGCTGCCATCCATGTTTCAAAATCGAGAAACAGAATGGGGTATTGTATGGTTTCTAAAAATGCACCAATAGCTCCTGTATTAAAATGATATTCTTCATCCGCTGCTTCTTCCTCCACCAGGTCTTTGCTACAGTAACCATAAAAATCGCAGGGGTAGGGTTTGCTGCAATGATTGCCGGGCTCAATAGCTGGCTCCGATTTTAGTTTAAGTACATCTTTCAGTTCTGCTTCCTTCTGTTGAATGAGCGGTTGCAGTGCAACCACATTCTCTAAAACGGATGTTGCTGTAAAGAGTTGTTGAATATCGAGATCACCAGAACGCACATAATCACGGTTGAGATGGAGTATGCTGATGTCTTCCAACTCAAGACCTGCATTTGAAAGTACGTAGTATTGTAATGCTGCATCCAATTCATGTTGTTCTTTTACATCGAGTGTACCTTTTACTTCAAAGGCATACCACTTTCCGTTTTGCTGCACCAGGATATCCATTGCTGCTAATACCCCGTTGTATTGAAAAGCTGCTTCGTAAATGATTGTATGTCCTTTGCTGATATACTTTGCTGTATCGGCTACAGATTGCTGATAGAGATAAGCTGTTTCAGGACTTGCATCTATACCGCCAGGAAATAATTGACGGGCCAGCATACCTACATCGGTACCGGATTGAAAGATGGCTATTTGTGCTTCATCTTCTTCATCACGTACTTCAGGTTTGAATTTATGCAGCCACAACCGCTTGGGGCATTGGCAGCCATACATGAAGGTTGATTTGGAAAGGAGATGGCGTTCGGGTTTGGGTGATTTCATGAACAGTTCAATTTAAAGAATTCATAGTGACTAGCATAAGATTCCGATGGTATTTTAATTACTGTGCGCTTTTAAAACATAACTGTGCAAATAGGCATGATAAAATTTCTCCCATCAATTTTATTGAACTTACTCCTCCAATAAAAAATCCGTCGGAATATGTTTCACTGTTTTTGCACCCATGTCTTTGAGTCGTTCCACCTGCCGTGAAAAATTTCCCTTGCCAGTTGACAATTGCTTGTATGCATCTTCATATGTTCGTTGGGCTGCACCAAGAGAATCACCGACTGATTTGAAATTGTGCAAAAAGCCCACAAATTTTTCATAGATGGCACCTGCCTGTTCTGCGATCGCTTCGGCATTTTTGGTTTGCTTATCAACCTTCCACATTTCCTCCACTATCTTTAGAATAGCCAACAGATTGGTAGGACTAACTAAAATGATTCCTTTATCATATGCATATTTCCAAAGAATTGGATCCGATTTTACTGCTTCTAAAAAAGCAGGCTCAATAGGCACAAACATCAATACATAATCGAGTGCCTTGGCATATTTTGGGTAGTTCTTTTTACTCAAGCCATCTACATGACCTTTTATTGCACGTACGTGTTCATCCATTAGCTTCGCAGCGTCTTCAGGAAGATCAGCACTAACCGAAGCTTCATAAGCAATCAGTGAAACTTTTGAATCAATAATTACTTTACGATCATCAGGATAATAAATCGTTACATCTGGCTGTAGTCCTCTTCCGTTCTCGTCTTTTATAATCGCTCCTGCTGCATCTCTGATAAAATCCTGAATCTGGAAATGTTGTCCTTTGATTAGCCCACTATTTTCAAGAATTGTTTCAAGAATCATTTCACCCCAATTACCCTGCAACTTTTTATTCCCTTTTAATGCAGTTGATAAATTGTGTGCCTGTTCGCTAACCAATTGACTGCTTTCAACTAATTTCTGTACTTCACGACCAAGTGAAAACCGCTCTTTGCTTTCCTTATCGTAGGTTTCTTCTACTTTTTGTTTGAAATCACCAATTTCGGTTTTAAGAGGATCAAGAATAGCCTTCATATTTTTTTCATTCGCCTCGGTAAATTTTTGGGTCTTTTCATCCAGAATTCCCTGGGCTAAATTTTTAAACTCAAATCGAAATGTGTCTCCTAGTTTTTCTAAATCCTCTTTCTGTGAGTGAAGCTTCTCATTAGCAGCATTTAATTGCTCCTTCATGGCAGCAAGTTGATTTAATGCAGCCTGATAATCGAGCTGCATTTGCTGCGCTCTATTTTGCTCCTCTTCAAGTACGGATACTTTACCGGCTATTGACTGAAAACGACCAAAGTAATCCTCCTTTTCAATACTCAGTTTTTGATTCAGTTGATACAACTCATTATTTGAGCTTTCAAGTTGTCGGCATTTTTCAGTTAGCAAGGCTACAGATTTGCCAGCTTTGCTCTGACTAATAAACCAACCAATTAAAACGCCAACTACTAAAGAAATAAGGGATAAGATAATGTACAGCATAGATGTTGTCATAAAAGAAATTTAATAAAGAACAAATCTAATGGAACAGGTTGCAATCTATTTGCAAAGTGAAAATTGTAACGTTATAAATTATTTACCGTATAGTAAGTCGATAAACACCGCTATTATTCCGTTGAATATTTCTGATTCTAAATCCCATATTATCGGCAGTATATTCATGCAAATTAAATACAGGCCAATCGTCAGGCAGTTTAGGAAAAATTAACGTGAAGGAAAATCGTTCACCACTGCGGCTAAAGAATTTTCGCTCAGGTGACATTGGTATATTGATCGCATGGATGAGTTGAACTTGTTCACTATTGTTTTGATTCACTAAATACGTGGTCGGCCAAATGCAAACCCAGCCACCCATCAGATAAATGGGAGGTGCTATATAGGAGCAATGAAGCAACGTAACGCCTTGCTCTTCTATTGAAGTAGAGAGTTCAACGTCAGATTCAATCAATTGATCGAGGTCAAATTGTAGAGACATATCGGGTAAGAATAGGTTTGTTGAAAGTATAAAAGGTGTTTGACACAGGTTAACAAAACCATTAAATAAAACTACTATGCAAAAAAAGAGTTACGCCGTATCTATTTCCAATAAAACCGACACCGCTTCATTATCAAAAAGTTTTTGATCGGCTGTATTAATATATAATTCCTGATAGTTGGTACTTGTTGATTCGAACGGGAGTTTCACCTCGGTATCGGCCGGGTAATACTCCAAGGCATGAAAGCTATCCGTCTTTACTTCCTGATTAAACAGATAAACACCCGGTGAAAGAATCCGTCTCTGGACCGGCAGATTACGCCAACCGATATCCAATTTCATTTGCTGGTTCGATTCAACTGTCATTTGTTTGCTGAGAATCTGATAGCCTGCAAATGCACCTTGCATGATCATTCTGAATTCAGGTTGTTGCTGGTTAAGTTGGATTACAATAAACATGTGTCCGATTGATTTATGATACAAATCTAGATGAGCACATTGCAACCTATTTGCAAAGCAAATTTTAATTTTCGGCAGGGAAGTAGCGGTCATAATCTATCTGCTCCTTTGATTTGAAGAAGTAGAGGTCTTCAGGTGTCATAATTAATTCGGAACCTAAAGGTTGGTTGATAGAGAAATCATAATCCGGTATAAGTTTTCGAAGTGCATCTTTAAGTACAGGGTTTACCGCCATCAGTTGATTTATTAAGTTCCGGTACACCCTGATCGATGCTATCAAAAAATGAATGCCGTATGCCGGGCCTTCAATCAACAATTGTAAAAAATACAAGCCCGTATACTTTCGCTTGGTAATAACCAGCTCAAAGATATCATCGGAGATAACAATCAATGGAACTCTTCGATTTGAATTCTTTATTGAATTTCTTTTCCGTTTCTTCAACTCCTTCAGCAGATCCTGCATAAAAATGTAACGAGATGCGACCGATCCATGATCAGGATTCGTTCTGTTATAGAATGGGTATGGCAGCGTTGAGAGATTACTCCCAAACACCTTTACTACGTTCGTTTCAGACATCGCCAAGGCAAATCCTATCTCATTATTTGCTATACTGTTCTTCCAGTTTGTAAGCAAACGTTGTAAAAAGTGATAGAGCTGTTCCTGATTACTATAAAGCAGAAACAAATGAGGAAGCTGGGAAAGAGGAATCTGCCGCAATTCACTATTACTGGTTCTTCCAATAATAACCGAAAACTCATTCCATTCAGATGCTTCCATGTTTACAAAGTTGGTGGCTAATTCATAAACTAAAAAAAGAGAAAGTTTTCACATTGCAAATAGGTTGCAATGTTGCCGGTTAGCTTGCACAGCGAATGTGAGACTATAAAATAAATCTATTACTGCAATTCAGCAATAGCAGTTTTCCAGAAATAGCATTTTTATTTTCACATTCGCACAAAGTTTTTCACAACTAATTCCTGTGGATAAAAAGAGACTTTGTATTTATTCACAGGTGCTGTTCTGTGATTTAAATAATCACAATTTCATGCAAATACAACCAGCGCAATGAGTCAACTTGATGAAATCATAGAAGTAGAAAAACAATTTCTTGCTGTTATCCTGAATAATCATGATACATACTTTCGGGTAGCTCACATTATTACCGCTAGTACCCGCTTCTCTGCACCAGAGCATCAGGAGATTTATGCAGCTATGAAGTTACTTGTTGAACGTAATGATCAGATAAGACCATCAACTGTTTTATTTGCGTTGAAGGAATTGTCAGGAAAAGAAAATACGAGTGCCGAAGCTCGTTTGAAAGAGTTAGCTTGTATACAACCTGATGTATCGGCGATGAGATCTTATATGAATATCATACACAGGCATTCCCTCCGTGGCGAGTTTCTTACAGTCATTCAAAAGTCGGAACGTGATTTACAAAATCCGGCATTCGATATTTTTGATATATTAGGTGATATTCAAATCAAGTCCTCCATACTGTTAGGCCATAGAAAGAAAAATAGAGAACATTCGCTGAAAGACTTATGGCAATCACATACCCAGCGATTCAAACTAAACAACGATAAACCAGATCAACTAGCAGGTTTTTCTACTGGATATGAGAAGCTGGATCATGCGATCAACGGATTACAGCCTGGCAGACTTTATGTGATTGGAGCACGTCCTTCTGTTGGCAAAACTGCATTTGCCGTTAACCTGATGCTGAATGTATGCAGCAATGAAGAACAGCCTCGACGTGCTATTTACTTTTCGCATGAAATGAGTGCCGACCAATTGAGCCAACGAATCATGGCATGTAAAACAGGCATAAAACTGGAACATATTGCAAAAGGGAAATTAGATGCACAGGATTGGGAATTACTTCAGCAACATTCAATAGACGAACAACGAAATGATCAAATCATTATTCATGATCGTCCATCTGTTACAGTAAGCGACATCAGGCAATCGTTACATCTACACCACAGCAATCCTATTGACATCATCTTTATCGATCATATCCAATACCTGAAAGGGAAACAAGGGCGATACAGAGATGAGGAGTTAACCCATATTATGAAAGAGCTGAAACAGCTCGCATCTGAATTTCATATAACCATTGTGCTGTTATCGCAGCTCAACCGGAATATAGAAACCAGAACCTCCGGACGAATGCCAATGCTATCAGATCTGCGGGAATCCGGTTCTATTGAACAAGAGGCTGATGTAGTCATGTTTTTATATCGACCGGAATATTATGAGTTACAGGCTGATAACGCTGGTCAAGGTATCACGGGAGAAACACATCTACGTATTGCCAAAAACAGAACTGGCATGCTAGATACAATTCACTTGAGCGCTCTACTTCATATTCAACGCTTCATACCTTATGACAAGCTGTTTGATCAACTTCATGAAATTGTTGAAGCCAAAGAATCGGAGGGGGAATGGTCTAAACGCTTTCAGGATGAAAAGAAAAAATATGAAAAAGATGTAAACAACTTAGATCAAGAGGATATGCCTTTCTAATTAACTCAGAAGTTAATTCAGGTATTAACTTATAAATCAATTGAAAATTTATATAACTGATTATGCCGGGACAAACTCATTATGAGCGTTAACACCTAAAACTAAAACGCTTTGTGGCTGTGTAACTGCGGCCCTTGGAGATATGGGAACTACAGGACGGCTTCGCCTTACAATAAGGCTTGCCTGCTCCGTTCCTCCGCATCCAAGCCTTATTGATATGGTGGTTCAGATAATTGATAAGTCCCGGCTATTTTTTATGGAGATAAAACCATTTCATAGAAAGATTACTGAACTGCAGATACAGCAGTTCTTACACTTTAATAGTGTACATGATCTATCGCATCTAATAAACATCGATACGGACATTATCGAACATGTGTTCGATGAACCCAAAAGATATCATGAGTTCCCTATCCCAAAAAGAAAAGGAGGAAAGAGACTTATTCATTCGCCTTCTCGGCCATTAAAAGACATACAAAAGCGATTATCAATATATCTCACAAGAATCTATCATGAGTATGCTCCGGCATATGTACATGGCTTTATCCGGTCAAATAAAAAAACATCAAGCAGGAATATTATAACAAATGCGACTCAACACCTGGATCGTCCTTATGTGCTTAATATAGATATTGAAAACTTCTTCCCTTCTATTAATGCTGAGCTTATTAAAAGCGCTTTTAATAAGCTTCCCTTCCAGATGTATTCCGATGAAGGTGCCAGTATCATCAGCTTATTATTAACCAGAAATTGGATATTACCTGCAGGCAGTCCTGCATCACCCATTGTATCCAATATTATTTTCTATGAAACTGATATAGCTTTACATAAGTATTGTCTAGAAAATAAGCTGGTTTATACCCGTTATGCTGATGATCTTACTTTCTCGGGAGAACTTATCAATGATCATATGACAGAAGCAATAAAGAAAATTATTATTTATCATAGCTTCATGATCAATGATAAGAAGGTACGGTTACAATCAAAACAATCCGCTCAATATGTTACCGGTATCAAGGTTAATAACAAGCTAAATGTGAACCGGAAATATATCAGACAGTTGAGGTCGATATTACATGATTGGGAATCCAACGGACTTGAAATGGCATCGACCAGGTATTATGCCGGTAAACTTCATCGTTATCAAAACAGACTGGATATGTATACTTCCTTTAAAGCTTCTGTTCAGGGAAAACTGGCATTTCTCCAGCAAATTAAACAAGAAGAACCTGTTCTTCAAGGTCTATATAAAAGATTCATAGCTCTTAAAAACACCTGCATGTAGAATCTGATTAAAGCGCTTTTATTTATCTTAAGTCTTATTAAATATGCGAAAGAAGATTGTTTATTTAGATGATCAAGTATTATATCCTGATGCAGTAATGAAGCTTGTTGACCCCAAAAAGGAACGATTTCTTTTTGTCAGGTTTCAGCATCCGGATGCTTGCTTAAAATATGTATTTAATTAGATAGAAAGTAATTCGAAGATTGATTTAATCATTACAGACTTTATTCATCCTGGTGTGAATGGTTATGATTTTTCACTTTCCGTTCGTTCAATCGAATCTTCGTATTCATATTTCAAGCCGATCCCTATTATTCTATTGAGTTTCACAGACCCATCCTATGAGCTGTCTGAGAAAGATATCCAAGAGCTAATGATTAAAAACCCAGATAATGACAGAGAGTATTATGAGCGCTATCGGGAAAACCGGCGGGCTTTTAAACAAGCAGTAGATAATAACTTCTTTTCATCTGTGTTAGGAAAACATGTTGAGGGTTCCGAAATACTCAAAGCAATTGAAAAGGCTTTGGAGAGTAATGAATAGCCAGATATATAAAAGCGCTTATAATTGTTTGTAAAATTTTTGGAGTTTTCGAACGCAGTTTATGTAATAGAACCCTTTACTGCCCGGATATTTGTTTCAAAAATCTCATACAATACTGGAAGAAAATTAAATTATATAAATAAAATTATACAAACTTTTATTTCAACCTAAATAACACCGTCACCCCCATTAATCTAAAAAACAAACAATGTCATATTAAAGACAAAAAATAATAACTCAACGTTTCGGAACTAAGTACCCAGATGTTTCATTTCCTTTCTGATCTAAGTAGCGATCAATTGCATCCTGCATATCACGCAGTGCCATAGATGCTTCCTGGTAATTAGTAGTATTGATATCGACTTTGGTGACTTTCCAAGGCTGTCGTTTCAGTTCCAATCTTTTTTCCATTAAAATGTAGCGGTCGTTTTTGCCTTTGATCTTAAAGCGTTCGACCTGGGGGCTGCTGTAATAATGTTCTACTTCCATGCGGAAGCGGCCTTTGGTTTTTGTATCGACCGAGATGTGGAAGGTGACGTTGATGTTCATAGGGGCGGAGGTTATC
Organism: Lacibacter sp.; assembly: GCF_035299325.1. Taxonomy (GTDB): domain Bacteria; phylum Bacteroidota; class Bacteroidia; order Chitinophagales; family Chitinophagaceae; genus Lacibacter. The sequence continues at coordinate 25,124 of NZ_DATGWT010000015.1, forward strand.
GTAATGAAATTCTTTTGTAGGATCAGGAGCATGCAGGAAGTTTTTTGCAACGGGCCATGCTTTGAATTTTTTGGGATCGCATTGGTAGGTTGCGAGTTGGGCAATGCGTTCTTCAGTAAGGTCTTGCTGCATCCATTCCAGTGCAAGCTCTGGCGGGAGTATGACGGGCATGCGTTTTTTTGTATTGTGTATCTGAAGCATGGGGCCTATAGCATCCGTTGTTGCTATTGCGAATGTGGATGCTTTCTGATCCATTTCGAGATTGTGCCATACACGTGATACAGCTGCCATAAAAAAGTATTCTTCACCGTTATCGTAGGTGATGTAGTAGGGTATCTTTTCTGTTTCTTTTAGTGGTTGGCCTCGCTTGCCGATCTTGGGAATATGTCGCCACTCGTAGAAGCCTGTTGATAGTGCTAAGATGCGACCATGTAATGCACCTTCACGATACATGGATTCCTTCCCTTTTTCATTGACCAAAATATTTTCGCCTTTTGCATTGAGCCAGGTGAAATTTTTACGGGCAGCGATTAACTCATCGGCATCATGAATGGATTCGGGGATGTATTCCCAATGCATCAGTTGTATGTCGATGTCGGTTCCATTTTGGATGGGGACGATGACGGGCCAGTCACGGTAATCGAAGCCGCTTTGTACGGGGCGGTTGAGGAAGAGGAGGTTTTTGATTTCCTTTTCGATGGCCATGAGGCGGATGTATTCTGAGCGGGTGACCCGGCAGCCGTTGTAGTAACACATAACGTAAAGGTACAAGGGGCAAGGCCCAAAATACAAGGGAAGAAAAGGCAAAAATCCAAGGAACAAGAGCCAGGAAGTTAGAACTCAACTGGCCACAGATAAACGAAAATGAACGCAGATGGGGCCATTAAGTTATAGTAGCCTGAAACATGGTTGTGAAAAAACATATTATTGCTCGACTCCGTTTATGTAGGTGGCAGTTTCACGAACGGTTCCGTCTTCGTTATACAGGATAAGTGTACCGTTGCCATTTTTTAGTGTCCCAGGATTTCGCTTTTTACCTGAAGCATCATAGTTCGCAATAACAGTCCAATGCTTTCCTTCTTTGTAAATCTCTTCGATCCATACTTTACCATCAGGATAAAAATAGCGCCTTGTTCCATTGAACTCCCCATTTTCAAAATTCACTTCTTCGGCCACTATACCGTTTTCATAAAATGTTTTTGCAGGACCATTGGGTACTCCATCAACCAACATTACCTGACGTTGAGGGTTTCCATTTGGAAAATAGATTGTTCTCAGCCCATTTCTTTTTTTGTTTTCAATTGAAATGGTTTCGGCTAAAATGCCTTGCTGGTTATAATTACGCTGTATATATTTTCGTTCTCCGTCGAGAATCTCTTTTTCATCCATGATTCTCTTTCCATCGATCCAATAGGTTGTTGACAATCCTCTTTGGATATTATTTTCAAATGTTTGTGCTCCGACCAATGTGCCTTGTAAATTATAGGTTTTCCAAACTCCATTGAGCTGATCGTTTTTAAAGGTCTGCTCGTAGATGGGGTATGTTTTGGCGGGATTGAGACTGTCAACTACCCGGTAAACAAAAATGCCTTCCCGTTTGCCATTCTTGTATGGGCCTTCCATTATAATGAGAACTTTGTAATTCCACTTTACATGAGTTGAGTTGTTGTTGTCGACATCCCAGAGTGTAGCATCTGTGATTGCATAGGTTCGACCGATACCGTTTTCAGGAGTATCAATTTTTACTATACCAGGTGCCCAAGCTGTTCGAAATAGTTTTGGCGTGTATGGAGGCTGCTGAGCAATAGATTGATGGGTGGTGAAAATAAATAGTATCAGGAGGGTGATTGCAACAGTTGTTTGCTTCATTCTGTTTTGCTTTTGGCTCGAAAATTAATGCAGAAATATGAAGAATAAAGAAGCAAACTACAACTGCTGCATATGGGCCATAAGTGCGGGGAAATCCTGGTTTGCCCGGCAGGAATCAATTATGACTCGGTTTGAAATTTTTGGTGAAGTAAGATTTCCGTGACGTGTCCACGATATTCAGGTTTATGAATTACACAGTCAGTGTCAGCTAAATTCAAAGCGATTTACTTTCAACTATATCTTTGAAAAACGGCAGGCACCCCTTTGCGTTTCTATTTCCGGCAAGTAACTGAATTTGAGCTGTTAAAACAGCTAAACTCAGCTAATCCTGTCGCACATTTAGTAACAATTTGCGACGGGATGATGAGTAAAAAGGCATTGTTACGACTTCGCTGTTTCCACCTGCTTAATCGCTTCAATTGCCGCCAGCATCTCACTCATAAAAATAGGCGGAAGCTGATCAAAGGCAACCAGTTTTTCATCTTCTTCATTCTTAGGATAGGTATCCCACCTGGTTGTGGTTTTAGTTTTATCAATTACATACAGGCGGCCAAGTTTTTCATCCATCCCCCAGCCATAACCGGCACCCACGCCTTCCACTTCCAGAATTGCTTCGAGCTTTTTCTCGAAATACAATAAGCGCATCGATTCAAGCATACCACCATCTCCGGTGGGTCCTTTGTGCCAGCCATAACGTTCCAGTGTGGAGCGGATGGAACCTGTTTGCATATGTCTGCCTTCGTATTGATGCAGGATGGTTGTGTGCAGATTAATTGCTGAGAGATCGGGTATCTTCCGATCGAGTTGGGGAAATACCTGGTCTACTTTTTCATCAAATAAAAACTGTTGCCATTGTTGTAAAACAGCCGGCGCAAGTTGTGTGGGATGAACCATGCCGATCATTGCCTCTTCAGGTATCGATACTTCATCATGATTCACATCAATCAATGAACTGTCTTCGTTGCAGGTGAAGGTGGTTTCAATTGTATGTTCGTTTGCATACACAGCCCACACAAGTTTCGTGGCATAAATAAACATCACAGGGTTGTTGAGGAAAAAGGCCTGCCATGCAGCAAAGCTCCAGCGCCGCTGCACAATGAGATAATACTCCATACGTGGCGATTGTGATTTCACCACATCTCTTACTTCTTTGGCAATGGCTTTAAATTCTTCTTTCAACGCAGCATCAGCTGCAGCAGGAATTGCTTTGAGTTGTTTATTGTCTTCATTAAAGAAAGCAAGTTTAAACTTACTGTCAATAAATGCCCTGTACTCTTCATTGCCAATGGTAAAGCTTTTGTATAAGCCATCAAATCCAAAGTCGGGTACAATACGATCGCCCAATTCATGCGTGCTGATGTTGAGTTCTTCGGCCGCCTGCTCCAATGCAGTCAATGCTGCTGCGCCTACGTTTGCTTTTTTGCTTCTGTATTTGCGGCTATACCATTCTACCCAACGAAGGGCTTTATCGCTTCCCTGTAAAGCGAGGGCACCTACTCCATATTCCGCCATTTTGTAACGTCCTTCCTCTATCCATGTATTGGTGATAGTGCGGAGTTTATCTGTTACTTCATCGTTACCAAGTAAGGCGGCAGCAGCAAGCAAATACTTATGCTCCGGCTTAAAGTGTTTCTCTTTATACAGCTGTAACAATTGCAATGCAAAGGGTGCTGCTTTTGCTTTATCAAGTGTTTGAATAATATAGTTGCCTTCAGTATCCGATTGCATTTTATTGAGGCGGCTCATGCGGTACAAAAAGAAACGAATTGTTTCAGGTGTTGCAGCTGTACCATCAGCTTTGTATAATGGAGCTAATTTGCTTTCATCCAGAAATTCTTCCACAGGTTTCTGCAGCTTACCCCGTTGAGCTGCACCTTCAATCATCTGTTGTATAAATGCATCATCTGCATCAGCAGGTAAACTTGACGAAATACTTTCAAGCAGCAAATCTCTTGCTGCATCATTTTGTTCTTTGTGAAGTACATTTAAAATCGCCCGTTTTGAATTCGCCGAGGAAAGCAGGCTCAATATTTTTGCGCCAAACAAACGAACTTCACCTTTTTTATGATCGAGTAAGGCAATGGCTTTTGTTTCTGCTTCAGGATCATTTGCAGCTAATAATTCTGCTGCAAAGGTTTTGATCTGGTTCGATTTATTCATCCCCATCTTCCAGAGCACATAAATATATTTTTCGGCTGTACTTATTTTTTGCAGATAAGAAAAAAGCTCACGGTAATAGTCTACACCACCTGCGGCGCCGATGTACTCCACAATTTGCTCAATGTACTCAAAAGCTTCATTCCCCAAGTGATGATGCAATACCATGATTGTTCGTACATCCACAAATGCTTTTCGCTCAATAAGATGCTTAATAAGTTCGCTTGCCTTTGTATGATTTAGCGTAAATAAATAATGAACCGCTACGGTACTTAACGGAAATTGCTGTATGTGTAAAAGCTCTTGAAGGGAGGTTTCAGGAATTCGATGTTCCCAACGTGCCATTGAAGCATCACTTCGATACTTGACTAAATAATCGTAAGAAACTGATTTTACAATTGAACCAAATCTATCTGGTATTACTTGATAGAACCGGGATGCCGAAATCAGTTTTGCCCGAATCATCTCGACGTCTTCCCGATCATACTGTTGCAGAATTTTTTCGATCACTTTGATATAAGACCCGCTTTTATACTCCATAAAAAAACGGATTAGTTCATCATCAAGAAAAAATAAACCAGCTTCAATGTATTCTTCTGTAAACTGAGAATCAATTTCCTCCAATAACTTAAAATATGATTTCACCCATGCTACCTGAGGCGCAAAGCTCATGCTCATATGATAAGGATACAACAAGTGACCTTTATTTCGCAGTGCATTAAGCAGGTAGTTTTTTACTACACCATCTGGTATTTCCAATCCTTGCTGATCATAGTAAACAGAGACAGTCGCAATAACAGAAAATTCATCATCTGCATTTAAACCTTGTTGTCTTAAAAAAGTTTGAACTGTGTGTAAGATTTCTGAAGAAGGGTTTAAATACAGATCATTAATCATTTTCGGATTGAGGAAATAGGGAAATATCGGCTGTAACAACGGATCATTAAATACATTCAATACAAGTTGTTCCTTAGCTGATATTTTTTCAATCGACCCGATTAAATTCAGTAATGATTTACAGAAATAGAGTTTGTGATCTTGCTGTAAGCTGTTGAGTACAGGTGTGACACCAGTTAAATAATCAACAATTGGAGCATAGTTGACCGATGATTTTGACTCAACTAAACCCTGGGAAAAATAGAATTCGTTTATTTTAGTCTGACTAAGGGCTTGCTCTATTTCTTCAATCGTAAATGTGTTCATAGCTTACTATTTCTTTAATACAAGATCTTCTTTCGCTGCCCAGATACCAATATCCTGCTTGCTTAATGCAGCTGCCATCAGATCGGGAAATTTATCGGGTGTACAGGCAAATACAGGAATGCCGAGTGTTGCCAGGAAGTTGGCATTCTCATGATCGTAAGAGGGTGCGCCTTCATCATTCAATGCTAACAATACAACTACCTGCACACCTGCTGCTGCAAGCTCTATTGCACGTTTGCGCATACCGGCCACATCACCACCTTCATACAAATCGGTGATTAAGACTAACACCGTATCGGTAGGGCGTGTAATAATTTGCTGGCAATAAGTGAGCGCTGCATCAATATCTGTTCCGCCACCTAACTGCACACCAAATAATAATTCAACAGGATCAGTGAGTTCTTCTGTAAGATCAGCAACAGCCGTATCAAACACCACCATCTTTGTTTTGATAGCAGGGATAGAAGCCATTACCGATCCAAAAATACCGGAGTATACCACCGATGTACCCATGGAACCACTCTGGTCTAAACAAAGCACCACATCTTTTAACGATGTACGTTTGCGGCCATAACCGATTCTTGTTTCAGGAATGATGGTTTTATATTCTGGTTGATAATGTTTCAGATTTTTCTGAATGGTGGCGTGCCAGTTGATCTCGTTATGTTTGGGTCTTCTGTTTCTTGTACTTCTGTTTAAACTTCCAACAACAGCTTGTTGCGTAGGTTGCGCCAGCTTCTTCATCAACTCATCCACTACTTTCCGCACCACCATCCTTGCAGTGTCTTTTGTTTTATCGGGTATCACATGGCTTAAGGTCATGAGCGTTGCGACCAGATGCACATCGGGTTCTACATTTTCCAGCATCTCCTTTTCAAACAACATTTGCGTGAGCTCCAGTCGTTGCAATGCATCTCTTTGCATCACCTGTACAACCGTGTTGGGGAAGAAAGTTCTTATATCACCTAACCAACGGCTCACATTGGGCGATGATGGACCAAGCCCGCCTTTGCGATCTGAATCATACAAAGCGCCGAGTGTTTTGTCCATCTGCAAATCATTGCCCTGCAATGAGAAACCTGTTCCATCGCTTTGCTCTCCACCGAGGATCATCCGCCATTTACGTATCAGTTGCTCGTTTGCCATGTTACATCATTCTTTTGTTTACACTATTAAAACATTAACCCACCCCAACCCCTCCCGGGAGGGGAAACCGTTCTATTCAGCTATTGTATATGTATTGATCAAGTTGCATCTATTTATATGAAGATTATCATTTTAATAGCCCAATAGTTTCAATACAATCGGTATTCCTTTTGCTGCACGTTCTTCATCAATACCTGTTTGCACTTGTTTTGTAATGATGGCTGTTCCACCTGTTTTTACTTTCTCACCCAATTTCCTGCGTTCGGGTTTGGAGAATTCAGCAAAGGTTCTTCGCAATAAAGGAAGTACTTCAATAAACACTTCGTCTTCTAATTTTTCCACCCAACTGTTTACAACAGCCCACAGATCTTCATCGAGTAATAAAATGGTTCCGCTTCCTTTTAAAAAACCTTCGAGCCAGGAAGCAGCAACTGCAGCTGCTGTTGATTGCGACATGGCATAGTAAAATACTTTCACCAACTCATCGCCCTGTAATAATTGATGATCGTGTAACAAACGTGTGCAGTAACCGGCCAATACAGGTGAACTGTTTTTGTTGCCTGAAATAGCTTGCAGCGTCTGTTGCCACTCTTCTTCAATTTCTTTGTGCTGTAACAACTGAACAGATTCATTCATACTCACAAACAAAGGCAGTAAATCCAGTGCAGCATCATCTGCAATACCTGTACTTGCTGCTGGCAAACTGATGCAGGTGCGGGTGATCATACTCTCAACAATACCTGTTACCAGTTCGGCATCTGTTTTACGTACGTTACCATAACGGGTAACATTTACCAGTCCGGGTATTACGCCCATAAACTGAATTACATCCGTACCTGTTGCTGCAAGATTATTGATTTGATTAATGAGTTGTTCAATAGCAAGCGGAAGTTCAGCAGGCAGTGTGCGTTCCAATAAACCACATACCTCATTGAGTGATTTTGATTCCCCTGCTTTTGAAACAATGTATTTTGATGTTGCTTCTTCAACCGTATTACCCCAGTTTCCTTTTTCAATGATCTGGATCGATAACTCCGGTTGCCATTGCAGGCGCCATTGTTCTTTAAAGGTTCCTTTACCTGCTACATCACTTCGTTGTCCCCAATGTATGCCGAGTAATTGCAGACGATGCAATAACACGCTTCGCTCGAGATCGTTTTCTTTGCGTAAGTCGAGTGTATAATCTTTCCAATCGGCAGTGGATGGTAAACGTAATCGCTTTTGTTGTTTTTCAATATCTGTTTGAAGAGGAGGCTTTGGAATCTCAACCGGTACTTCACCAATCTTATCGCTTACAATCAATTCATCATGCACAAGTGACATACGGATCACTTCACCATTGCAAATAACACTAAGCGTTGCTTCATTCAACTCTTCCAATCCTGCTTTAGGTAAATTACGCAAAGCTGCTAATGATTCAGACAATCTTACTGCTTCCATTACATGTGCAACAGAAGTATCCATTTGTTTTGAACGAAACAACTTCGCTACTTTAGCCATCCATCTTGTTCCATCATCGTATGGATAATGCCAGATATGATCGTACCAACCCGGTGATGCAATACCTGCGCCATAACCACTGTACATACTTAAGCGGTTATATGTCCACGGTACCCATGTACATTCTACTTTTACTTTCGGCAATCCTTTCAGCAGATCATTATCTTCTTTTTGTTTGGGCATGTTGAGTAATGCAGGTGCGTGCCATGCGCCACAGATAACAGCAATGTTTTGAAACATTTCTTTCTCTGCCTGGCGGATTGTTTTACGCATATATGCTTCACGTAAACTTTCTGTGCGGTCATCCTTCGAAGGAACTTCATCACGCAATACCTGCATGGCTTCGTTTACTGCATCAAACACTTCTTCGTTTTGATGACGATGCTCAAACATATGCTCCCACCATTTTTCTCCATCATCATACCCAGCTGCTTCTGCTAAATATGAAACAGGATCTTTCTTTATGATGACGATGGGCTCTGCTTCATTATTATTGATGCTGTAATTGTTGATTGTATCAATCACATCTCCTTCATCTGTTTCATCCGACGCTGCCTGCTGCTCTTCTGCTTTCTTTTCCTCTTCTGCATCAAGTGCAAACTGGTGTGCAGCAGGCAGATCCATAAAGCGGACATGAATATTATTTTTCCGAGCATACAGAATGGCTTGCCACTCGGGTGAAAATTCTGCAAAGGGATAGAAGGAAGAATGTTTGGTATTATCGGGTTGAAAACAAAGAATGGCCACAGGTGGTTTTAAATCTGTGTGCGATACCCATTGCAAAACAGGATCAGCATCTGGCGGACCTTCCACCAAAACAATATCCGGTTTTGTTTTCTCCAAAAACTCTTTTACGTTTCTGGCAGAACCCGGACCATGATGTCGTATACCAAGAATATGTATTGCCATTGAATGCGCTGCTGATTATTGATTAGATGCCAAGATCTCGACAAGCCCTGTAAATATCTTTCCATTCATCTCTCGGCTTTACCACCGTTTCTAAGTATTCCTGCCATACAATTTTATCTTGCACGGGATCTTTTACTACAGCACCGATAATACCTGCAGCCAGATCATTAGCTTTTAATTGTCCATCGCCAAAATAAGCGGCCATTGCTAATCCATTATTCACAACAGAAATTGCTTCGGCAGTACTGAGTGTACCACTGGGCATTTTAATTTTTGTCTTACCATCCATGGTAACACCACTTCTTAATTCACGGAAGATGGTGACAATGCGACGGATCTCCTGCAACGCAGGTGGCTCTGCAGGCAACTCCATAATTTTTTCAAAACTTTCAACCCTGCGTTTTACAATATCAATTTCTTCATCCATTGAATCAGGCACAGGAAGAATCACCGTATTGAAACGTCTTTTTAATGCACTGCTCAATTCATTTACACCTTTATCTCTGTTGTTGGCAGTTGCAATTACGTTGAAGCCTCTTACTGCCTGCACTTCTGTATTTAATTCCGGAATAGGTAATGATTTTTCTGAAAGAATAGTGATCAATGCATCCTGCACATCTGCGCCAATACGTGTCAACTCTTCAATACGAACGATCTTACCATCTTTCATTGCACGCATCACCGGTGTTTCCACCAATGCTTTTTCTGTTGGACCTTCTGCTAATAATCTTGCATAGTTCCAACCATAACGAATAGCTTCTTCACCTGTACCTGCTGTCCCTTGTACGATTAATGTTGAATCACCACTGATAGCAGCCGCTAAATGTTCACTCACCCAACTCTTGGCAGTACCGGGCAAACCATATAATAACAATGCACGGTCGGTTGTTAATGTAGCTACGGCAATTTCCATCAGTCGCTTGTTACCGATATACTTCGGTGTTACTTCAAAACCATTTTTCAGTTTACCGCCGATGAGATAAGTAACTGCCGATTGTGGAGACAGATGCCAGTTCGCAGGTCTTTTATCCTGGTCTTGCTTTCTTAACTCTTCCAGTTCCAATGCGTATAATTCTTCTGCATGCTGACGTAAGATGGTTGCCATAATGATGTATTTAAGCGGTAAAGGTTGTTGTGATTTGATTTTTTAAGTTGATGAGTTTCACTAAATATTCTTTCGTTTTATTCCAGCTGTTACGTTGGTATTCTTCTGCAGGTATAATCAAACCCAGTTCTCTTTCAATGGCAGAAGGGATACGTTCAATATGCTGACTAAAGAATGATCGTGTATAGTGATAAGGATTATTTGCAGCGTGCGTTAAAATCTTTTTTGTCATTTCAATACTCCATTCCCTCTTGAATTCAACAGCATAACGAATAATGGCATCTGCATGATCGGCAAATGAACGGTTTGAATAATATTCCTGTTGCTGTGCCGGTAACATCGGAATAAGATCAATATAAAATGTGCTGCAATACTGCATCATAAACACTGCCCATTGATGCTGTTTGAATTGCAACGTAGCCAGCACTAATGCCGTGATCATTTTTTTACCCGTAGCATCTTTCTCAAATAACTCAATGATCTGCTGCGGCGATTTACCTAACTGCTGCTCCCAAAATGTTGGTGGCACAAACTGTATGAGTTGATAGATGATAAACTCATCGTCGCTAAACTCTTTACTGTTACTGCTCAGCTTTTCAATTCCTGATTTGAATATTTCAGGATCAATATCTGCAGGCACCTGAAACGAAAGTGATGTCTTACTCATCATGCCCAACAAAGCCTTTTCTGTTTTTATGGTTACAGCTTTTTGTAAGACGGCTATATACTGTTGTACCAATGCAGAACCGGGAATCTGCTTTAGTAATTTCAGTGCTTCCTCTTTTACTTTCTTACTCTTTTCGTTTTGTAGTGATTCAAGAAACAGAATATCATCATTGCTGACATTGATTGACAGTATTTCTAAAAAAGAAACTTTTGTTGCTGCATCTTCCTGTGCCCATGTTTGTTCCAGTAAAACTCTTGCAGCAGCAGGATCAACAGAGCGTAATTCAGTAATTACAGCTTTGCGTTGGTCTGTTGTACCTGTATTCCAAAGTTCTTCCTGTGATTGTGATACAGAGAAATTCCATTCGTGATTAAACTGGCATAACCATTCGCCACGTTTACCTGTACAAGGTGCGATAGCGGCTCGCAGCTGTTTATATTGTTTACCGATTGCGAATAGAGACGGAATCATTTCAGGCGATACCAACCTGTTTGCCTTTGCACAGGCTGTTAACCATAACTGTAACAACGATTGACTTTCTTCAAACAGGATATCCTTTAACACCTGCATGGCTGCAGGACTGCAGTATTGTTTTTCTTCAGCTGGTGCCTTATCAATATTGATCGTTTCTTTTTTCAATGGCAGCACAGCGCATTGGCGATAGTTATACGTGAGTGATGCCAGTTGCAGAAACTTCTCTTCCTTATCAATCGTTGTATTTTCTGTAATAACAGCGACTGCTCCGGCAAGTGTTGGCACAAGCTCTTCCACACCGATCATTTTTTTATCGGTGCCCATCATTGCCGTGTGTATAATCTTATTCCATGCTTCCATTATTCAATGCTGTATCGCTTATTGTAGTAGTTTATATTCATCGTGCAGCCAAACACCAACTGCTTCGTATTGATCTTCTCTTCCGATCAAAGCCATGTCTAATGCTTCGCCTCCGCTGATTGCTAACAGCTTCCAGATGTAACGTTGTTCGTTTTTCAACAACATCATTTTCTGTTCTGCATCCTGCAACCACCATTGCTGATTGTATTGCACCGGTCTTAATTTGCTGATGAGATAGGGTCGATCGCCTCTTACCGGCAACTGGCTGTTTAATGTTGTTTCCGTAGCCAGCACTTCATCCCAGTTTTGGTAACCACTGAAACTTGCTTTCATGGTTGAAGCAATCTGTCGTTTTACAATTGCACGCAAAGGAGAAACCGAAGGAAAGAATACCAACTCTGCCTGCACGAATATTCCGGGTGTGAACGTTAATTGACCTCCTTGTCCACGTACAATGAACTGCAAGACCAATGCATATTGTTTCGATGCAGTGCCATACAACCAATAACGTTCGGTGGAAATATTATCTACTTCTGAAATTTGCTTCGCTAATACCAGCCATGTATCGGTTACACCTGTTTGTTCTTTTAACTCTTCCTGGTTTTGTGTAAAGCCGATCCATGAGCGAATGTCTTGCTGCAAGGTTTCATCCAACGATGCTGTATTCTGAAACGCTTTCGTGGAAAGATAGATAACAGCTAACTGATCCATGAACTTACTCTGCCAGCCTTCTGCATAAAAGTTGATCTCTCCTAATGAACGCACCATGCCTGCCAAGCCCGGCGCCTGCGCATCCACCATTCGCTTTGCCATATTTTCAAACCAAAGCGATCCTTTGTCGGGCATGGTTAATATACCATTACGTACAATATCCTTCAACCATAATTGTAATTCTTCAATACCATCTGTTACTTTCAGCTCACGTGCCTGTGTGCGTTTTGCTCTTGCTGCTTCATCAACAGGTTTGTCTTCTTTCTCAACCTGCTTTTCTTTCTTCTCTACACGTTTGCTGATCCAGTCTTCTACCCATGCAGGCATTCTTGAAGTACTAAAATCATTTGGCTGACGGGCATTGTATAACAACAAGCCTAATCCATGTTTGCAAGGAAATTTTCTGCTGGGGCAGGAACATTTGAAGGCAATATTCTGCAGATCGATTTGTGTTTGATAGGGCTTGCTGCCACTTCCCTGGCACTCGCCCCACAAAGCCTGTTCATTAGCGCCTTTGCTTACCCATTTTGATGGGTTCGCTAAATCTTTTCCTGATTTTTTGGAAGACTCATCGGGGGCAAGATTAAATATTTGTTCTTCGGTGAATTGCAAGAGGAAAATTTGAGGTTTAAATATATCGACAAACTAAAAACAACCCAACAAGATTGCAAGATTATTTGCGAGTAGTCAATTCAAAGCTTTCAATCAAATAGCTATCTAAGATTGATTTTTTTACTTCAAGTTTTATAACATATGAACTTTTTAGTTGCTGCAAATCATATCCAGCTATAGAATAGTACCTTGAATATCTTTTATCCAAGAAAATAAACGAGATTTTGTCATAGCCAATCGTATTGACGCTCTTTATTCTGCAGTCATAATACTCGCAAGCAGATGAAGTTGCACTTTGTGCAATAAGGAGATTAATTGGTACTCGTAAAGCAAACTGAAAAAGACCTGAAAAAAAGATAATGCCTACAACAAACCCCAAGACATAAAATTTATCCCGAAACTTACGTAAATAGTATTCTTTATAGTATCTGTAACGGACATACATGAAGACTATAATAACTAAAAAGGAAAGTATTAAACAAGCCAGTGATAAAAATCCGGGAAAATTTAAAATCTTGCTGCTTGTTACCAGGTATAAAATTATAAAGGCTAATATAATTAGATAAAGCCTTCTACCGTTAAGCAGCCGAACAACAAACATATCCTTTTTAAATTTGTCCTTTTTCATCAGTTCACAATTTTCCTCATTCTTCATTATTCCATTTAAATTCTTCTTTTTTTATTTTCCAGATAAAGCCATCGAGGATATAGTGCGTAATCTGCGGCAGGGCCAGCAGCGGAACAACAAAACTTAACAGTGTATCATTCAGCTCAGGCAAACGCATGTTACTGATACCGAAAACAGCAGCATGTTCTTTCCACACAAAAGCATCCCAAATTCCTTCTTCGAAATAAGCAAAGAGAAATAACAAGCCGAGGAAAACAACCACGCCATATTTGCTGAATACTATTTTTAGAAAACGTGACCCCCTGCCCGGTTGCAAATAATTCTTTTGCCCGTAGATCCATACCAATGCCATGTACGGAATACCATGACTCACTACATTCAATACGGTGAAAGCCATATCACCATTGAAATACACAATGCCAAAGTACCATGAAAGAAGAGTACCTGCTACAATAGCAAGCTTTGGAAGATTGACTTGCTTTGTCAAGATCCATCTTCTTCCTTCATATAAAATGTAAACCCCAATAACCAGAATATATAATACTGTACTTAACTGCAACAGGAATGGTGATTGCAGGTACACAAAATCATTCTCTATAAACCAGTTGAAATTTCGTGGACCATTCAAATGCCAGTAGATGAGCGGATAAAGTGTGGCATAATAAATAGCAATTCGATCGATCCAGATAGAAAGTTTTGTACTTGCTTCTTTACGACTGTACACCCGCATAAAACCGTATTGCTGTCTTATGAAATGAAACACTGCCGTGTATGCCAGTAAACGCCAGAATAACTGGCTGCTGATGGAATAGGCCATCACTGCAATTACAAAACCAATAAAAGGAATGGCAATAAGAATTGAACGTTGTTTGCTGAATGCCTGCGGATCAAAATAAGTACGGTAAAGAGTGCTGTACACATGTGCCACATCAATCAGCAATACCAACACTACCCAGCCTGCGTCCGTAACCCCTTCCTTATTTTGAAATACAGACGGGAATAAGAATACCAGTAACAAACTTGCAAAAGGAGGAAGTAAGATGAACAGGATGTCGACCAACGGTCGGCCAATCCAAGGTTGTTGTTTAAAAAAGGTTTGACTATGCCACATGCTGCATTACTTTTTTTGCGGCTTCCAATCCCTGGTAAAAGCCTTCTTCAAAAATACTGATGCCCGCATTATCGGTATGGGCAAAATGAATACAATCATCAATTGACGAAGCCAGTTCTTTTCGCAAGAGGCCATGTATAATTCCGGGAACAGGTTGAACCATTGCATGCCCCCACAAAGTGATATTAATTTCTTTTGCTTTCTTTTCAATATCGGGATGAACAATTTTTAAATCTTGAATGATTTGCGTTGACCATTCATCGTGTGTTTTCTCATTTGCTTTCTTTCGGTCTTCTACCGTTTGCGTACTCGTAAGAGGCAAATAGTAGGTAAGGTTTTTTAAAGGTATATTCTGCTGTAAAACTTGATGTGTTGCGTTTACATAGCCGAGTGATGCACTGCCATAAATAACATTATCCCAACTTAATGTTTCACCTGATCGTTCTTCCAATGTGTCGGTTACAATATTCGCCACCATCCAGGGAGCATATTGATAATTGCTCTTTACTTTTTCAATCCGCTGTTCATCTTTGAACAAACGTGCTGCCACAAATTGAGGAATGGCGATGATGCACTGGTCCGCAGTTATTTCTTTGAGTTGTCTATTCTTTACATCGTAATAGTGGATGATTATATTCTTTCCTGCTTTCTCCACTTTGGTTACCAACGATTCTGTACGCACAAAATCATGCACATCTTTACTTAATTGTTGAATAAGGAATCCATTGCCTTCGGGCCAGGTAAGCACATCACTGTAATCGGCGTTCGCTGCTTTCCCTTTTCGTCCGGCGAAATAATGAATGCCCGCCCATGCGCTGCAGAGATGATGTGGTGTGCCAAAATCATCTCTTGTACAATAGTTCACATACCAATGTAAATACTCGCTGGTATAATTATTCTGCAGCAACCATTCTTTCATGGTAATCGCATCGAGCTTTGTATAAACAGGATCAGTGCTTGACTGATTAACAGGTATAGCAAATGCATCTTTTCCATCGTTTCCCTTCGCCATGCGAAACTCTTTCATCTGTGCAAGAAAACGTTCAATCTGTTTCAACTCCTTTGCAGGAACGCCGTATTGCGGAATTAATCCTTCCTGCCATCTGCCATTAATGTATAAACGTTCTTCCGGATCAAAACACAAATACGCTTCGTTGTAAACAGGTAAGCCATCTTCATTGAAGTCTGTAATAATATCTGCCGATTTTAAAAACTCCAGGTATTCTTTCAAGTCATTATTCGGAATAGGAACATAATGTGCCCCGAATGGAAAAGCCGAAATGGAATTTGAACCATTCGCTGCATTACCACCTATATGCTTTTCTAATTCTAAAATGATAATGTCATTGATACCTTGTTGTTGCAGGTGTCTTGCTGCCGATAACCCACTTACACCAGCCCCAATAATCACCACTTGTTTTTGTTCGGTTGAGGATGGTGCTGCAAACTTCTTATCACGCAACAAATGACCAACAGATGAAGAAGCACCAAGTATGGAGCCTTTAATTTTTGTTTTACGCTTACATGAACTTACCACTGCAGCTATACCTGTTGCAGCAACACCCACTTGTATAAAATCTCTGCGGTTCATTCGTTAGTCCAGGTATTTACTCCATTCCTCTTCGAAATAATGTACCAATGCCTGGTTATTTAATTTATTGGGTTGCAGTTTTTCTTTGGTACGCATGTCTTCCGGGAAAATAAACATCTGCTGCACCGTTATTGAATCGATAAACTTTAAACCTCTGGGTAAAGAATGAAACCAACCGGCTTTCTCATTCGGTGTGGCAATAATATAACCCCACTCTCCAAACGATGGCACATAATTATGATAAGGCCTGGTAAAGAAACCAACAGAACGAAGTGTTTCATCGATGCACCAAAAACTTTTGGGTGCCACGTAAGGTGATGTACTCTGGATGACAACAATTCCATTTTCCTTAACGGCTGATTGGAGCTTTGTATAAAATAATGTACTGTATAATTTGCCTATTGAAAAAGCAGAAGGGTCAGGAAAGTCGATGATCACTGCATCAAACTCCTGCTTATTATTACGCAACCAGATAAATGCATCGCTGTTGATGACCGTTACTTTACTATTTAATAAAGATTTTTGATTCAGTTTCAACAATACACTCTGCGAACGAAAGAGTTTGGTCATTTCGGGATCAAGATCAACCAGCGTAATTTTTTCAATTGAAGGATATTTTAATAATTCACGAACGGCCAGCCCATCGCCACCGCCTAATACCAGAATTTGCTTTGGTTGATGAACAGATGATAATGCAGGATGCACTAAAGCTTCATGGTAACGGTATTCATCCGCCGAGCTGAATTGAAGGTTACCGTTTAAGAACAAACGCAGTTCACGCTTATTACGTGTAAGCACAATCCGTTGGTAAGGCGATGATTTTGCATACACGATCTGATCGTTGAATGCCATTGTTTCGCTGTACTTCAATATCTGTTCACTCATTACAAAGGCAACCAACTCCATCAGCAACAATATCACAGCAGTAATACGTAACAATGATGCTTTCTTTAATTCCTCTGCAAAAAAATACAGCAGGTAAAGCCCCACTGCAATATTGAGAATACCAAAAAACAAGGATGTGCGGATCAAACCCAACTGCGGCACTAATAACAAAGGGAAGATTAGTGATGCCAGTAATGCACCAATATAATCGAAGGTGAATACCCGGCTTACCAATTCTTTAAACGCTACCCGATGTTCGAGGATGCGCATTAATAAGGGTATTTCTAAACCAACTAAAATACCGGTAATACCAACAAGGCTATATAATACAACCTGAAAAGAAGCTGCTAACGGAAATACAAGGAACAGAATGGCAGAACTGAAGCCACCGATCAATCCCACTAACAGTTCAATACGTACAAACCAATGAAGCAGGTTGCCTGAAATGTATTTTGATAAAAAAGAGCCAATGCCCATGGAGAACAGGTACACACCAATGATGGTACTGAACTGCATTACACTATCGCCCAGTAAATAACTGGCCAGTGTACCGGCAACCAGTTCATAAATTAAACCGCAGGTAGCAATGACCAATACGGCCAGTAACAAGATCCACTGCGCTTTGCGTTCACGTTCCTGCATTTGTTAATGGATAGCCGAAGCAATAATAATAGCTATTGAAAGCATAAAGAAGCCAGCCAATAAAGCCAGGGCCACATTTTTGTTTTCAAGAATTTCTTTACGCAGGTTATGTTTTGGCGTAAGCAGTTCAACCAAAATAAATGCAACCAGTAAAATACCGATGCCTAAAAAAGAATACACAACTGAATTGATAAATGCCTGTGACATAGTTGTTGTTTTTAATGTTATTTATGATAACCCGGACCACTACTGTTCCATTGTTGTTGCGCTGAAGAAGTAAACATGCGTCTGCCAGTAAGATCATGGTAAAGCATTAAGGTGGCAGCGACAATTAGGATCGCAAGAAGCCATCTGAATTCATGAAGAAATGATCCTCGTTTAAATAATTTATTCATCATCGTAAGTGTAATTTGAAAAAGGACTATTACGCCAGCGTTCTTTTTCAAAGATCTGGCCTATATAAAATGTTATTACCGCCCATGCAATAATCGCTATAATTGGTATAAATACATTGCGTGGTGTTTCTATATCATACTGAGCAACCACACTAACGTAGCTGATATTCATATCGCTTGCATCTCTGCTTGCTTGTAACTGCAGCTTATAGGTTCCTGCAGGTATTGCTGTAAAGTATGCTTCTGACGATGTTGAGCCTTCTGTCCAGGATTCACCTTCACTATAACCATAATAATATTCTATTCCTTCTTCGAGTGAATACTCTTTACCTGTCACTGTATTAACCAATGTAGCACTGACTGATGCCCAACTATTACTTACCGGTGCATTGATGGTAAGTTTCAGATTACTACTAGCCTTATTAAACTCAAGGTTTTGTGACACATCCGATGCCTGGTTCGTGGAATCAACAATTTCCAACCTTCCTTCATATACCAATTTGTTTTCTAAAGTAGCAGCATATAAACTATGCATCAAAATAAGTATCAACACCCCAAGGAATGTTGCAATGGCGAGTTTAACCGGATTTTTATAACCGGTGGGTTGAACAGCCCCGGTACCTATACGATAGGGAAGTTCGTAAGCAAGCAGAAGTGCTTCTTTGATTTCCCTTTTACTGATGTGCCGACCAAAAAACCAACGGATACCTTCTTCATTATCTTTTTCCTTGATCCAAATCTCCGGTGGAGAAATAAACTCTTTTACTTGTGTGTCCTCATTATTAAAAATATCATAAGGAAACTCACCCGCAGCAGTAAGTACTTTGTAATGATATCGGTTAAAGATGGTAAAAGGTTCTTTAGCGTATGTAAAATCACCGATAGATTCAGCATAAAGCACCGGTGTCTCAGCCTGTTCTCTTAAAAAAGTCCAATGTCCATCGAATTCACTTAAGAAAGCATAACCATGTACATCATTGTATAATGTATACTCCCGCCATTTAGAATGATAGCTGTTCTTCTCTTCTTTTTGTGCGCAACCAACAACTTCCCAGTTAACGCCATCGATAATACCTGTAACACCAAAATCAAACTGTGGCGTAAACTCTTTTTTTCGTTTAAAGACTTTTGTAAACCCTTTAACCGGCAGGTAATGATAACCTGTACCGCAACGGGTGCATGCACAGCTTAATGCATACGGGAATGATTTTATTATGATTCTTTCCGGGCATTCGCTGCATTGGAAACTATGTCCGGCTTCTCCATTTACTTGCCTCAGGTTTGCAAGTTGCAGATCCTCTCTTTTTACAGAACCAACTTCGAAAGCCTGTATCGTTTCAGGGTCCCATTGAATGATGCTGACCTTTGTGCCGTTATCTGCTGCAAAATCATACAGCTTCATATCTTTTGGAATAGCAGGCATTTGCACAGCTCCTTCTACTTCTGCTTTCCAACATTCATTCTTATTAATAAAAAGATAAGGCTGCTCTCCCTTTAAATTAGGCTTATTATCAACCCTAATTTTCTTCAGCTTATCAGCAGTAAATGGCGTTACTGTTGTATCAGGTTTTAAGAAAGCATAAAAACCATACCCTTCCTCGAGATACCAAATTGTTCCGTCGCTAAATAATGCAGTCCAATAATTTAGTACTGCCTCTCTGCACCATATGCGTACAACACCGCTTAATGTAAATGCTTTGTTTTGCCATACACCGGTTGTACCTGGTTGCAACTGACCAATGTTCCTTGCCAACTTTGTTAGAAAAGTAGCCTTCACTCCATCCTCACCAACAAAAGGAACTTCCCTGCAATTGCATACCCACACATTTAGTTTGGCTGAAGCTAACTCTGTTGTTGCTCCGCAAGCCGGACAGGTATGTCTTATTGTGATGGAATTGTTCATCAGCGGATGATTGTTTGACTGTGAACAATATCACCAACGAAAAATGATTGCAATGCATCAAATATCTGTTGCACAGCACCATCGTTACTTCGTTGAAAATTGCTGAGATAAATATCCAGGTTCACTCTACCGTACTCGGGCCAGGTATGTAATGAGAGATGGCTTTCGCTAAGACAAACAACCGCAGTGAAACCTGCAGGTGAAAAATTATGATAAACTTCACCCAGTTTTTGCAACTGATGTTTCTGAATTAACTGATCGATGAGTTCTTTACAAAGCTCATATTTCTGCAGATTAGCAGTGTGTGCAGTGTTTAATGTGGCAATCAGGTGCTTACCCGGTTGGTAACTCATAAGCTGAATCTGTCTTCGAATGGTTGATTAGAAATTAAAAATAGGGGATTCGTAAATAATTTTTGCTCCGCATGAAAAAAAACTTGTTTCTGTATTTAAACGATGTCGCAAATAGTTATCCTTCCGGTTTCCTCTATTAATGCCAACTGGTTTCTATTGTTGCCCTGTAAAACACCGACAATTGAGGCGTGCGTTTCAAATTGCTGAAGCAGTACAGGTTCATAATCACTATCTATTTCAAATAAAATGGCCCGTCTTTTTTCTGCTAACACAAACCGTGTTGCTGATATAAATACGATCTGGTTGGGTATAAAATCCTGTGCAAACACTTCTCCGTGCAAGTTTAATTCTTCTCTATCCGGTTTGGTTACATAACAGCCTTTGTTAGTACTGATTACCAGGTAGAACTCGTGTATTGGATCTGGAGCTGCCAACAATCTCACACCTGTTTCAAGATCATGTGCATACCCATTTCCAAATTCAGAAAAAGAAATGATGTGTTTATCACTAAACGTATAATAGTGCCCATCCTTGTAAATAAGATTTGCATTCTCTGAATTAAAGGAAACCCTAAAGTTTTTGGTTTTGAATCGAATAGAAGTCGATTTTTTTAACAACCCCTCATTACTGTATTGTTGAAGAGTCAGCTCACTATTGATCTCACTTAACAGATAGCTATACCCGTCTTCTCCTATTAATGCAAGTGCCTTATTATTTTGAAGCCAAGACGGACAAGAAATATGAACTGTTTCGGTGAAGTATTTATTCTTTGGCAGATCTTTCTTATTAACGACAAGACCTTCAGATGAATGTAAATAAACCTTATTAGTTTGATAAGGAGAATGAATGAATGTAAATCTTGTATGATTCTTTACAGGTTGAGACCAGGAATAGTATTCAAGATTCCCGTACCAATTACCACGGGCCATTTGCAGGTGACCATTTTTCGAGCCAATTGCAAGAAACTGATTTCTGTGTGATATAGCTTTCAACCATTTAATACTCTGATCTAAATGCAAAAGTTTTGAATGATCTTCCTGGAAGGTTTGTTTCTTGTTGTTGGTAATATACCGGCTGGCATCTGCGCCAATTAAAAGATCACCAGGTACAAATCGTTTTAACGAATGCAGTAGCTGAACATTTCCTTCTTCTGCTTCATCGTGAATAATTTTATAGGCGATATTTTGCACTTTTTCTTTCACTGCTTCATCTGCATGCTTTTTATTTACGTATTCCAGTACATTCAATAAGCCTGGTCGCTTATACCTGGGCAGCTCCTTTGTATAAATAAGTCCAACTATTTCTTCCGTACGTTTTGCTTCTGTAACGTGAACTATATCAAAGAATTTTTTAAGACAAGGCTCGTATTGATTCGTATTATTCCATCCGTCCAACAATATTATTTTTGCCCGTTCCGGCTGATCCATTTTCTCATACATCACACGTGATGCATCGAGATAATCACTGTTTTTTAGTTTTGAAATAATTGCCTTTTCATAGTACTGCTCAGCATTTGAGGGTTGATTGATCTTCATAAAAAGATCAGCCGCCTTCTCGTCCTGCTGCAATTCCTTATAAAGTTCAATCGCTTCCGTATATAAGCCTCCCCTTTCAAGACAGGAAGCTGCAGCCGAAGTATTTTTCAGGTGATCTTTATATAAGGCTGCTGCTTCCCGATACAGATTACCCTGTTCCAAAACATTCGCTGCTGAAGAATAATCACCCATCAAATGGGCATAGATGTATGCAGCTTTTTTAAAATCTCTTTGCTCAATTTGTTTTTGTGCTGCGCTCATATACTTCGTGCGCAAATCATAATAACGATCTCCAAGATTCCAACCATCTACAACATCTCCTCCTCCTAATTTACCTAGGTTAAATTTCAACGGGTTTCTTGTAAGCCTGTCAGAAACAGATTGACTGCCCCTGTTTAAATAAGGTGAGTTAAGAGGTATTGCATATTGCAATGCCTCATCCGTATTTTCTTCAAACATGTTTAAGAGACGATTGATCTCACGATCTCTTTTCTTCTGCAGCTCATCCATATTCCTGTGCAGCCAACTTTGCAACTTTTGTAAAATTCCCTCACCCTCGTAGTTATTTGAAGAACTACTCTCCGGAATAATTTTTACAACAACTTCAACAACAGAAAAGATTCCGGTAAACAGGATGAGTTTTATTTTATCCAGGAATTTTTCGAAAGCCGATGGCTGCTCTCCCTTTTTTAACGGAATTTCTTCCAATGGTTTTGGTTGAATTGATTCCTTGATCGCATCAATTATTTCCTCCGGCGTCATTTGTTCTACCAATATCTGGTTGAACAAAATCCGATCAGGTATTCCGGGATGAGCAAAACTCCAATCAGTTTGCAGGTTTTGTTCATAACTGAAGAGGTCTGCGAGATTTACTTTATCCTTCTTCTCAAAGCCGGTTAAACCAATGGTTGGATGAAACACCTGTAGCTCCCATAACAAAACAGATCTTAATTCCTCGTTACGAATTTCTGGATAGAGTCTTGTATTTGCCGGAATAAAAACATATTGATCAATGCAATAGTATGGCTCCAACAGATCAAGTTTTTTACAAAGAGCAGGATTTTTGAAGACAACAAATAATCCTCCAACATCTGTTACATGAATCGATTGAGGGAGTATGTAACAATCAAGCTCACTTACAGGAACGTTCCATCTGCCGATTTCGAGCATCCATTGCTTCACATCATTGCCCCGAAGAAATGCAGCTGCAACAGGCTGATGTAATGATTCAATATAGTGTAACTCTAAAATCATGCAGATATGATGCGATTAATAAAAGGTTGCAAATAGTAATTATAGAATGATTCAATTGGAATAACGGTGTCTTTATCATCATAAAAATAGCCTGATCCAGAAAGGTTGCCGTCTGAAGTCCAGGCGGCAGTAGCCCGATTTATTACTAATGCTATTGAAAACTCTGAAATACTACTATCAGAACTTCTCAAATGCAAAAAGCCTCTTGTGTCAACAACTGCTTCACTTCCATCCTTCCATATAAACTTCCTGAATCGTATTCGCTTATTTGAAAGAGGTCGATAATCTGTTTCATATTCTTCAGCATTGTATATCGGAGAAGGCTTTTCGGGTATTAAATTTAATTTAATAGTATTACTATTTGAATCTCTATCAATACGATGATTACCTAAACATATTCTGTTCGCTGCATCTATATAAATATTGTGAAATTTAGTAAGTATATTATCTGTACTAATTCTATAGAAAATATTTGAAGCTGGTTTATCCATTGATGAATTTCTTTCAGCTATGCTATCAAATATTTTTTTTGATTGCATGGAAATCTCCCAAGTCTTACAATTAAGACAGGAATAAGAGTCATAATGTTTTACATAGAAGGAGTGATTATCGAAAATTATTTTGTGAGCAAAAAATACCTTTTCTACTGATTTCTTTTGAATGAGACTCCCACTTTTCAAATCGAATGAATAAGCCCAAATTCGTTGGCCTTGTTTTTCTTGAAGCATTACATATCCAGTATCATCTTGCCTTAATCCAAAGGTGTACGTACCGTCTTCAATAAAGTTCAAAAGTTCTTTACCTCCCTTTTGTTCACTTTTCCTAAACACCAGCCTGTTAGTTTCGTTCACGAATATTGTACCCGTGTCTGCCCTTTGCTCGCATTTTTCACGAGAGCTATTTACCCGGACTATTGGGAAATAAAGTGGAGCAATATCCTGTTGAACAAACAGTGGCAATTCATCATTAGCCTCGGTTCGATTTCGTTTCTTGTCATCAGAAAAGAACAAGATCTTTTCAAGATCAAAATTAGCAGTACTTAAAAGCTTGGTTCGCCCGTTTGAACAGGAAAAGAATTCGAGTTTACCAGAACGGCTTACAAATAACAAATAGCTCAGCGAATCTTTTATGGCAGAAAATGATCGCTGAAATGAAGGCTCTTTTACTGACTGCTCATCTGTAATGAGTATATATTCATTTTGTTCAGAAGCAGGTATATCTTTTATAATTGCTTCAAGAGCCTCTCCACAATGCATAGCAGGATCAAGTGTTTCCAATGTTTTGATAATATGCTCTTTACTATCTAATCCTGTTTCCTTGTATTTACTACCACCTAAAACATATGCTTCAATCAACTCGCCATGTTTGCTGTTTTTAACACAGGCAAGCGCTGCCGACAAAGCAAACACCCTGGGCATACCCCACATTTTAAGTGTACTGTCAAGTAAAATCGTTCGTTGCCGTTTAGGATTATCAGGTGGCTCCTCTCTTCTGAAGTAGAGTGCTTCATTATTAACCAGCCTTGCCATTAATAACAAATCATCATGCGCAAGTTCACTTAGTAATAGTTTATCATAATTACCTCTGTTTGTAATATCGGATATACCGCCATAAGATTGATCACCGCTTCCCTGTGAATGCATTGGTATTTTTAACGCAGCTACAATATGCTTTGCTAACCGTACAAGTGAAGCAGTTTTAGGATCATCAGATAACTGGTCAAACAAATCGCCTGATACTGGTTCGGGAATTCCAATCTTTAATGGTTCAGGCAGGTGATAGACTCCAGCAGTCAATCGTAAAACAAGTGAGCCAGAATTAGGAAACAATCTGCCGGCTTCAATCAACGGATTCAGCTCGATCAAACATTTTGTTCGTGTTATTTTGTCTCCCGGTTGAAAAATCAAATGATCGATCCGTCCGCTGTTTAGTTCATCAGCCGCTTCACGCAAACTCGCTCCTTTCATTACAAAATTCTGACTGCTGAACACTTCCTGTAGTAAACGGGCGCTCTGCTTTCTTTCCCGTAATTCTTTCGGGAGTTTCACAACAACATCCAAAAACGCTAATGCTTTACGAATAGATTCTTCAATTTCTTCATCGCTAGGCTCATTACTTCCTTTTGGCATTGACTTTACAATACCAAGTAAGATACCAGCCACTTCGCTCTCGGTATAAGAATCCATGGTTGCTGACAGCAATAACAAAATAGTTCCTAATGGAGCTGAAGCCGGAATAGCTGCTTCTTTTAAAATAAGAACCAGTTCATTGCGATGACAGATCGTTATGCCATGTTTCCATTCAATAAAATCTCCGCCTTCTGCCCATTGCCAGAAGTAATTCAATGGTGCCTGAAAATAATGTTGTGTATTTGTAACAGCTTTTATCATGGAAGAGACCTTGCCGGATTGGTTAATCGAATTGCACTTCGTTTTGCTTCTACAAAAAGACTTTCATCAATCAGCTGCCATTCGTTGTTCGTATTAAAAAGAATCACTCCTTTATTACCAGAGAGAATATTGTTATTCAGGAAAGTGCTTACAAATGGAACTTCAAAGTCATATCCGCATGGGAGAAGAATATTATTATGCAACCAGTATTCTTTTCCCGGTAAGGAAGGCAAAGGGTTGCCAATGACCAATACTTCACTAGTTACTGAAACTGCAAACTTTAATACTGCTAATCGTACAGCAGACGCAGATTCTGCATACTCTTTCCAGATTTTTAAAGTGGTGAGTACTGCATTACCACGTCGTTCAACAATTGACTGAATTAATTTAATATCAATCTTGTGGTTTGTTTTTCCAGGCAAATTCGAAACCGGAGCTTCAACAGGAATAAATTCATTTATAGGTATCCATTCCATTTCTTTTAAAATAGCTACCGGAGTTACTGCATCAGGAAGGAATAATTGATTCTTTTCGTCAAGTGTAAATGTGCTTTTTACAGGAAGCTGTTTCAACTTGCTATCAACGCCTGAATTATTGTCAACTACACGAATCCAAATATCATCGCCATCCTTTGCTGCAAATACAGAATTAAGGCAACGGATATTTCCCAACGAAACTTTATCACGTTCATGTAGTTTAAATAGAATGTATCTCATAAGCTATATCAGGCCGAGTGAATTATTTTTTGCCATAAAGCATCAATCGGTTCCTGCACAAATTTTCGTTGCACTTCATTGCTGATCCATTCGCAACGTCCATTCAAATAACGTAACCTGTCTTTAATAATAGTACGTTCTGCTAGTGCCAAAGAAACATCGTCCCACTTCTCTGTCATGTCCACAACCTCTTTATAAATTTCATCAGCATTGGGTATTGCTTGTAATGATGCACGTGGATGTTGACTTGCGGTTTCTTTATCAGCGGATACAACTGTATTAACAATACCTGCAATTACTTCCTGCTGCTCCTCTGTATCCCAGATATATCGCATCACCCACATATCCGAAGGAATTGCTTTTGTTCGCTTGCATAATAGTGCGCTTGCAGCAATCAACCTTTGAAGTTTTACTGCCCGCCGATCACTTACCTGCACACCGGCATTCCGCAACATTTCAACCAGGTTAATATAAGCAGGGCGTATTTCCTGGAGATCAACTAACCCGATCATTGACTGAATATCAAAAATATTCTCTGCAGAAATTTCAGGCTTGTCGGCCATATCCTTCTTTTCAAGTTTCCAGCCAGCCTCCAATACATTATTCAATAAAGCAGGATCAACATAATCGCAACGAACACGAATAAGAAAACGATCGAACAAAGCAGCCAGTGCTTCATCTTCGGGCAAATGATTACTTGCGCCAACGATCATAACTACCGGCAATTCTCTGTTTTCTCTACCTCTGCGAAATACTTTTTCATTCAATACCATCAAGAGACTATTCAGAATAGCGCTGTTGGCATTCAGTAATTCATCTAAGAATATCAGGTTTGCTTCAGGAAGCATTCCCTCCGTATTCGTTACAAGATCACCCTCTCTCAATTTTCTAATATCAAAAGGACCGAACAACTCATTCGGTTCTGTAAACCTTGTGAGCAGGTATTCAAACGATTTACCATTGATAAGTTTTGATAACTCACGAACCATTGCGCTTTTAGCTGTACCGGGAGGACCAAGAAGAAAAAGGTTCTCACGACCTGCCAGACAAATGCCCATTAAGTCGATAATATCATCTTTACCGACAAATTTGTTTTTCAGGTGATGGAGAATATGATTGAGATGATCAATTAGCTCAAATTGTTTTTCAGTGGTAGAATTCATTACGCCATTGTTTGTTGTGTTGTAAAGCCGGGCCAAAATAATTTGATCTGTTCGCCGGCGGTTTCATAAATATATTTCTCAAGTCCGAATTGCTGTACTCTTTTTTGATCTTTTTGTTGAATGATGCGATCGATGTATTCGGTCTTTAAACTTTTATTGGAAAGAATGACATCATGTTCAGCCAGGGATTGCTCAATTTCTACTCCCACAGATGAGAATGGCCATTGTGCTGCTATCTCCCGAAGCTTTTTTACCAATACATCTGCAGGGGCTAATCCTTTTGCTAATTCAAAAAGATTGGGAAGGGAACGAAAAATCAAATCAACTGAATAGATGACAGATGGGTTTATGTCACCTCTAAATGGTTTTAGTTGCTCCTCAATTATTTCTTCTCCTGCATCACGCATTACAACTAAATGAACAGCGTGATAAAAATAAGTTGCAGCCCAAAGAGCAGATTCTTCAGAAAAATCCGGAACGGGTGCAGGCATATCCAACACATCTTCATGATACATCTGCTGCAAAATGATTTTGGTTGCATTGAGTTGTTCTTCATCTAACTCAAGCGGCTGATTTGTTACGCCAACCTTCCCTTCTGTAAAAAGTGATTGTATAAATTCTGCTAGTCTCATTCCTGCTTAAAGCATAAAGATAGACAGAGTGACTTAATCTCTATTCCTTCCCTTTTCATTTGGATACAATTCTGGCAAGAAATCACTCTGCCAAAACTGTTTTGTATCAACATCAAGTATTGTTAGCGGACCGGTAAATGCTGCACCTGTATCTATATTCCACACGTTACAGCCCTGCATTGGCACAGTTATGTTGTAAGCAACAGTTGGCGTATGGCCAATATAGATTTCTGAAAATAATTTCAACCGTTTCGGAAAAAGAAGAGAATCTTTTTGAATCCTTTTATCCATGGTTAAGGCCATTTCCCAAAGTGTTCTGTCCCAGGTGAAGTTTGTTGAGTAGAATTCCTGCTCAGGTCCATGCATGGATGTGAAGCCAGCATGAATGAATAAGCGGTTCTGTTCATCCACATGAAACATTTTCGTTTGCTCAAAGAATTGAAGATGCCTCAATCGTTCTTCTTCACTAAAGCCATCATAACTTTGCCTTGTTTCTTCACCGCCATTAAATAACCACCTGTTTTCTGCTGCACCAGTTCTCAGCCAACCTTCAGTCCACGCATCATGATTCCCTTTTATAAAAATGCAAGGTTGCTCCTTTGCCAACTCAATAAGGAATGCAACTGTTTGTGCAGATTCGCTCCAACCATCTACATAGTCACCGAGAAAAATCAAACAGTCATCTTTTGTTACAGCTGCTTTTTGCAACACCTGTTCCAGAGCTTTTAATGCGCCGTGTATATCACCAATTACTAATGTCCTTTTCATACTTAAAAGCGAATGTATTGAACCGGCACTTCATCTGTTAGCCAGACTTCGTTTTCGGATAAATAAAATTTATGCCCGTCAGCATACATCTTTGCTGATTCAATAGTGAGAATAAATGGCTTGCCTCTTCTGCTGCCAACATTAACAGCCGTTTCCATGTCTTTGCTTAAGTGCACATGATGACGCTCCATCTTTTTCAATCCATCTTTTCGTATTGCCTCTACAAATTTTTCAACGGTCCCGTGGTACAGTAATTCGGGAGGCTGCACTTCTTTCAAATTCAGTTCAACATCTATGCTATGCCCCTGATTTGCACGAATCATTGTTTTGTCTTCATTAAAAACAAAACGTTTTTTATCGTTTGTTTCGATGATGGTATTGATCAGTTCAAGTGTTACATCTGCACCCGTTACATTCATTTTATCGATCAGTTCCTGCACATCTGCCCATCCATTTTCGTTCAGTTGTAAGCCAATCGTCTCCGGTTTATGCCGAAGCACAAGGCTCATGAATTTGCTTATCTGCTTAAGTTGTTTTTCCATTTTCTAGATCTTTAAATAATCACGCACTTCCATTAATGCAAATCCCAAAAGGTTAATGCCTTTCCATTGAAATGGATTGCTTGCTTCGCTTGCATCCTGGGATAAACCAATGCCCCATATGACATCAGCAGGGCTTGCTTCTACAATTACTTTATCTCCAGTGTACAATAGAAACTGTCTCAGTTCCTCATCTTGCGAAAACTTATGTTGATTCCCTTCAACAACAAGTGCATAAGCGGAAGCTTTCCAAATGTCTGCATCAAAATTTCTCACTTCTCTTCCAAGAGCTTTAACAACAGCTGGCTTTTCTGTAATAACGATCTTTTGAAATATCTCTTCATCATTAAACAGTTTAGCTTTTTGTGCCATCATCCAATGTTCCGCAGTGGCATAAGTAATTCCATCAACAACAAATGCAGATGGGTACCATTGACTGAAACAGGATTTATCAATTACTCCTTCTTTCTTCGGTTTATGTCCCCAAAAGAACAAGTAATCGAAATGCTTCGACTTTTCGATTTCTGATTGGAGCCATTGGATGGAATACTTCATAAAGGTGTTTTTAAATCGGTTCGTTATCAGACTCTTCAGAAAAAAGAGTAGAAAAAAAGTCGGTGTTTAAATTTTCAGTGAAAAAATCCTTTGCAAACTTATTTTCAATCTTTAGATTCTCCTCTTTAACACCAATCTTATTTATTAATTTACGTCTAAGAGCTTCTTCATCTTTCTTGTCATCGTAATAAACATTAACAAGCAATTTCTTCTGCTTATCAAGACGAAAAGAACTAATTAAATTGTCATTTATATGCTGATCTAAAAACCCATATCCACTAACAACTATTAATTCCGCATCAATACAAGCTTCTCTAAAAGAATAGAAATAAAATAAATACGGATCATAAGATTGAAGCTTATTTTGGATTCCAAATATTATTTCCATATTCAATGGATCAACTGAAGTTGGAGAATCAGCATAAGTAAGTCTATTTTCTAAATCCCGCTTCCAATCAAGAGATCCATGAAGTTTGTATAAAAAATAATTGACTTCTCTTTCAGATGGTTCATAAAGTCTGTAATCCCATTCTTTCTTATCATTAAAACCTCTTTCTAAAACAATCCCCTCGCCATTTACATTATCTTCTACACACATATCATAATTCAAAGAGAATATTCGCAAAGGATAATTATACCCTGTTCCCATCAGGTTTTTATAGTAACTAGATGTTTGTCGAAAATCATCGGGCATTAACCATTTATTCTTTAATTGTGTCAATATTTTCTCTTTAAATTCTTGAGCAAGGCTAAGCTTACTACCGCCAGCAACAGCATGTAGCTCTTTTTCCCAACTACCAATAAATGGGTAAATATCAATTTCCTTTTTTGAGATTTTAATAATGCTATCAATCAAGCCAACAAGGTTCTCGATATTAAAAAATATTTCAGATCCGTTTGTTCCTTTTATTCTCTCTAAATGATAATGCGAACTATGTATGTAGTTATATAAATCTTTATATTGACTCCATTCTACTTCGAGTAGCTTTTCGATTTCACGAATCATTTGAAATGAATTTTTCATTCCAGCATCACAGCTAGCTCCAGCGCCTAATAATACTATCAGTTTACCATCAGCAAAATTCTTTTTCATATTATAAAAACCAAGGTTTTAAGTTATTGATTTCAATATGTCCTAATTTGTACTCGTTAAATTTGCTTATGAATTCAGCAATTCGCTCGCAATAAAATATTGAAACTGGAAGTTGTTTTGATTTAAACCCTCTCCAATTAGCCCCAGATAAATTAATACAATCCTGTAATAGATTTTCTTTTAAATTCTCATCACTTAACCAGTTGGGATTACTAGAAAACCAGAATTTTATTGTTAAGGGATTACTGTAACGCTTGGCTATTTTGGGATTATTATATTGCAATCCTTCAAACCAAACTAGAAACTCATCTTTTGCTAACTTAATGTAAGTACTCTCGAAAGGCACAAGCCCATTATTGTCGTAATCAAACCCAAACAAATCTGCTTTGTTATTAATTACAAGAACATTAAGCTCTGTATCAAGTGGTATTTTTTTAATTACTTTTTCAAACACTTTAGACTTACTTAGTCGAACCGGACTATGAATAGTTACTTGCTTATACCCAGAGCTATTAATAATTCGAATAATATTATTAGCTAGGTTTGCATAGTAATTATCATCGCTCTCAACTCCTTCACTTAAAACTTGAATATCTTTAAACAAACCGCTTGAATCCGTTAAAACAGAATAAGCTATACTTTTTTTAACAATGCTCTTGGTCTCAAGCATTTCGATACTATAAGACTGCCCGATACCAATAATTAAGTAATCTTTTGATGCCGGTACCATCTTCCAAGGTTTTCCTCCAGCTTTTGAAAAAATTTGCAGCGCTATATTGCTCAATGAGTACTTAACCGAATTATCATTTGCAAGTAATTCTTTTGTTACTATCTGGCAAGCAATGCCAGCGCTAGTAAATTTATGTTTTAAGAAGTAGTACAGTCTGTCGCTTTCTGCGTCTAGACGATTCTTAGTAATAATTATTGGGATAATATTTTTACCTGATTCTTTTATTTCGTTTATCTGTTCCGTAATCGTTTCATTATTAAAGTCTTCAAGTGTTACACCCTCAATTCGTTCGTTCGTGAAACTTAACTTAAAAAAAGTACTCATGCCGCTAAATTGACTAGGAAATGTATCTCCTCGTAGTCCTTTTAGTAATCTAACACCATAATCCCTATCTTCTTTTAAGAAAATAAATCTGAAAAAAAGCTCACCAGGAATTTCCTGAAGTGGACCAAATCTGTTTAACCCCAAAAAGGCCGAATTTGATTCGCCTTTGTTTTTAAATACATAAGTCTTCTGATTTAAAACACTTCCTTCTAAAAACTGCAAATCTGATGTCAGTTTTACTGACAAAGAATAATTTATAAGAGGAATATGATTTTTAATAAAAGCTTGAATATAAGAGTGTTTAAAAAGATAAAAATCAGCATTACTATAACCCTTTGAGTTCAATGAACCACTTGCTATCAAAATGTCTTTATCAACTTTGACTTTATTGTTTGCTTTAAAATCCTCCGATACAATAAATTGAAATCCTACCAAAACTCCCCACAGCTTTTTTGATTTTAAAAAGTAAGGCTCAATCCACATACACTTTTTACCTTTTGGATGAGGCTCAATTTCAAAATGCAATCTTCTATTATAATCATTATTTGGCTTTAGAATAAAAAAGCCCCTGACGGATTTTGATGCTTGAAATAGGTTTTCATAAATGCTTTTACTAACAAGACCTACTTGACTATATTGTGCAAGTCTATATTCTTCATAACCTTCCAAGTTAACTGGGCTAATTTCATATTTTTTTGACACCCCATTTTCCTGAAAATCATAATAAGAAAACTTTGTTTTATCAACAACAGCTCCTGCTATTTTCCTAAATATAGTAATCCCAAAATCCTGCTGTTCAAAAGGAAGAAAATTTAATGCTATTTTTTTCATACTTAAATTTAAACTCTATATTATCAAATTTTGTCGTGTTATTTATTTTCAACACAACTCTGTCATTACTCTGCCATGATTACTTCGTTCGATCTTTGTATTCTCTCTCGTATTTCTCCCAATGTCCATTCCTTTACCAAATTACCATCTTTAAACACTGTTTTCAATTCACTTTGCTGTTCTTCCTCCCAGCCTACTTTATCGATCAGCACATAAGAACCATTTTCTTTTTTAACCTGTAATAATCCTGTTGCTGATTTTTTTGTGCCATCATCTGTAATAGGGTTTTTAAATATTTCTCTTCCTTCTCTACCAATCACCACATAGGTTGCTTTCATTGCTGTACCAAATGTATCACGTGTATTATATTGATAGGTATAACTTCCAATACCAAATACAACCTGTGTGGCAAAACCTTTCGCTTTCAATCCTTCACAAATACGTGTTGCACGATCGATATTAATGCTATCACCATAAATAGCACCAATATGAGCATCCAGTAATTTAAATCCTTTCGTTGTAATCGTTCCGCCAAATACATCCCACAACAGTTCAACCACTCCCTTCCGCTCAACTTCTGTTTCTCCATCAGGGTTACCACAAATGATTTTTACCGGATCTCCACTATCAGGCCGAATCACCACTTTACCATCACGACTTAAAACTGTTTCTTTTAACGCAGGAAGATACTCTGTACACACTTTCCATAAATCCCAGGTATCGCTAACTATACTTACAATACCTGAAGGATACACTTCTGTAATTAAGCGTCTGAATGTTTCCAGCTCGCCATCTTTACTACCACTGCACATTACACTATGTTCTGTTGCTGCAACACTACCACCAATCAATTCTGCATCAGCATTCGCATTGTAATATTGTTCCAGTGCGTCGATAGCTGGAATGGTATCAGTACCGGTAAAACTTAACAAGTGCCCCATACCACTCAACACTGCTGTTTCCAACGAACTCATCCCTCTGAAAGAGAAATCATGTCCCTGCCATTGTACAAACTCCATTGGCATACCCGTTTCTTCTGCATATTTATTCAATAACTTTCTGTAAGTATATGCAATGGTTGCACTGGTACAAGGTTGCCAAATAACAGCACTCAATAACGTTTCCAGAAAATTTGTAAGCCAGTAAAACTCTGCCTTTGTATTTACAATCGTTAAGCAAGGAACACGCATCGGTACTTTACTCCCTTCGGGCAATGCTTTTATTTCAACAGGTAAATAACCTAAATCATGCAAAGCTGAAATATGTTCGTATGATGGCAGGTGTGTGCCTAAAGAAGTAACGATTCTCCGCTTATACTCCGCCATCACTTTTTCTTTTGGTTGTTCAAAAAAGTTTTCATTGAAATAAGTGATCAAATACTCTTTCATGAAATATTGCAAACCAAAGAATACCATTTCATCCACTCCGTTAATACGACTCTTGCGTGGAGTAAGATTGCTATAAACCAGTTCAGTTTTGTCTGGGTATTGGAATACGTGGCCAACTTTATAGTAATCGGTCAATAAAAAAGGATTCGTTTTCATGTTTGTTCTTTTAGAAAGTTGTTTTAAATGGTATTACCTGAACAATAGGTGAATTATACTCCTGCTGATAACTGTTGCTTACAATGATCTGATCAAACGATTTCTCCAATTCTGTAAACCCTTTGCTGAAGATGCCGTGTGTAACGATCAATGTGAGATGTGCAGGCTTTATCTGCTGCGCAATGGCAAGGAAGGTTCCACCACCATCGCACAGATCATCAATGATCACGCAATTTCTGTTCGTGCATTTTTCAGGTTCTATTACCTGTAAGCTGATTCGTCCGTTATTCAAATCACGGGTTTTATTACAGTAAACAGTTTCAACGAGATTGCTATTCCAGCCCGCATAACTGCTGATTTTTTTTGCAGCGCCTTTATCCGGACAGATAAGTATTGCGTTCTCTTTTGCATAAGATTTTACCAATACTTCGTTTATGATGTTGACTGAATTATGAATCAATTCCAGTGAAACTTCGGAATGAACATCGTACAAGTAAACTTTATCAAACTGCATATTGTTGATCAAATCAGCAATTATTTTCAAATCGAAACTATCTCCCGGTAACATCAAGCGGTCATATCTGGCGCCCATGAGATAGGGAATGATCAGATTCGCTTTTTTAGCGTTTACATTTTCAATAGCATTCGCTGTTTGTAATAACTGAAGTAACACTGTGCTATCTGTAATTGAACAGATGACAGTAACCTCATCGTCTTTATTAATATCCTGA
The DNA here is from genome assembly GCF_035299325.1 of Lacibacter sp. Lineage (GTDB taxonomy): Bacteria > Bacteroidota > Bacteroidia > Chitinophagales > Chitinophagaceae > Lacibacter. The sequence continues at coordinate 60,150 of NZ_DATGWT010000015.1, forward strand.
ATAATAACGTGGGGTTGGTTATCTGGAAACACAAACCGTTTTAAACCCCGGTTATTATTAATATGAATTGTTTTCATTTTGCTTAATTAATAAGCAAATTTAATACGGCTTACTGAAATGGCCAAATTTTGCTTCATTTTGAAGCAAAATAATTTTAGGCCCCTTCCAACTGTCTGAATAATTATTTCCTTTAATTTGTCGTAAAACCGGAATGTTATGGGCTTATTTGATTCATTGTTTGGCCGAAATAATAAAAAACAGGAAATACCAGATGATAAGCATCTTCTGGAACAAGTAGAAGTTGCCCCGGGAATTGTACTTCCAAAACTCTTTGCCGACCACTGGCCTGCAATAGAAAAAGCAGCCATTCCCTTTGTTTCGATTAAGGCACTCCCAAAAGATGACCTTGCACTGGAAGAAAGCAAATTTGGTCATTATCCCTGCATGCCATTAAATTTTGAGTACCCGAAAGATAGCCAAGGAAGATTCATGTATCCACTTGCACAAATTAACTGCAGTGATATCCCTCATTTAGAGGGTTATCCTCAATCAGGCTACTTACAGTTTTATATTTCCGGGTTTGATGATGTCTATGGTTTGGATTTCGACGATCAACAAAATCAAAATAATTTTCGTGTCATATACTTTCAAGAGAATGAAGTTGAACAGTTTAAAGTTGATTTCTCCTTTCTTGATGAAGTAATGCACAGTGATATGCTGCCTGTATTTAAGCCGCATGGCCTTGCATTTTCGAAAAGCGTTGAATATGTGGGTTTACAAGATGTGCATTACGACAAAGTTGAACCGAACCTGCATAATATTGCCAATGCCAATCCTTCTATTCAAGATGATTTAATTGAAATGGCTTATGATACATTTACTAATAATGGTCATAAGATGGGTGGCTATGCTTATTTTACACAGGAAGACCCCCGCAAATACAAAGAAGAATTTGCAGATTTTATTCTGTTGTTTCAATTAGACTCCGACGATCACATTATGTGGGGCGATGTGGGTGTTGCCAACTTCTTTATTCATCCGGATGATTTGGCAAAAAGAGATTTCAGCAAAGTGATGTACAACTGGGATTGCAGTTAAAGAGATGCAATTTCCCTTTCTATATTTTTCTTAGCCGATTCTTCATACTTTTTATAAAAGTGCTCGGTTTTAAAAATCCGATGCATGGAAAGGAAATGCTGCAAAGCTTTCTTTCGTCCAGGCTTGTATAACAGATCAGGATAGATCGCATACTCCTTCCGAACGTTGGAGCAATATGTATTGTATGTTTCCCAATCTTTCCCAAGAATACTTAAATCAGCATCGGTAAAAAGATTCACATCTTCGTCATCAGATAATTGGTGAGACTTTGTTGCAAGTATCAACTTATTTACCTGATCAATTAACGCAGCTTGGCAATTGAGTTGTTGTAAATGCGTATTTGCTAACAATGCACTTTGTTCCTCATTATCTTTTCGATGTGCTTTGTAAACAACGTCGTGATAAAAGATTGCTAATACAATTGCATCCCAATTATTCACGATAGTTTTCAACTCTGTTAACTCAGCAAGAAGATTTTCTAAATGCTTGAGGTTATGGTAATGTCTTTTCCTACCCGAATAATTCTTTTCAATTTCCAACCACAACTTTTGCCGTAAATCAGCATCGTTGGTATATTGACTGATTAATGAAAGAAAAAGCTCTTTAAGCATAGTGTGCTGATTAGATTTCGAAGTGAAAGCCTTCCTTCAACAATTCTTTGTACCGCTTTTGATTAAACTGGTACATTTTACTGGGGCGGCCTTTGCCTTCCGACTTTGATAACTCGCCTGTTTCTTCTAGAAAATCAAAGGAGAGTATTTTCTTACTGAAGTTTCGTCGGTTAATTTCCTTATCCAATAAAGCTGTATAGAGTTTCTCCAGATCGGAAAAGGGGAATTTTTTATCCAGTAGTTCAAAGCCAACCGGCTGATAACGAACTTTTGCACGCAAGCGCTCAATGGCCACCTGCAAAATTTGTTTATGATCAAATGCCAGTGTCGGCAGTTTTTTAATGCTGAACCATTTTGCATTTTCAGCATCCGTACTCGCTTTCAATTCCTGGTATTGCGATGCTTTCACCAATCCAAAATAGGCAACTGCAATAATGCGTTGACGGGGATCACGTTTGGGTTCACCAAACGTATATAACTGTTCAAGGTAGTTGACCGTGATACCTGTTTCTTCTGCCAGCTCTCGCTTTACTGCTTCTTCCAGGCTCTCATCCTCCAATACAAAACCGCCGGGGATAGCCCAGCTGTTTTTGTACGGCTCATATTTACGTTGAATCAGTAGCACAGAAACACCATCTTGTTTTGAATAACCAAAAACAATGGCATCAACAGCTACTTTTATGACAGATGATTTATTTTGCATACAATCAAAGCAAAATTACATGTATTTAGTGATACCCGGGAGACACCAATTGATTACACAGTTTCAATTCGACTATTTAACTTCTTTAATACAGAACGGTCTTTCTCATGCGAAAGATGTTAATGGAAACGAATTACAAATATATGAACCAATTGAAGCGATCATCTTTCCGGTTACATCTGCTAATCACTCTAACACAAGACGAAACCCACTTCCATTTTATTTGCGGGCAATTTCGATTGAAGCAATGGCTGCTGAGTTAAATATACCCGTTTACATTTATGGTATTGACGATGTTGGATCCCTTTCCAATTTTGCGAGCTACACACTGAAACGTATCAAACATGAAAGTGATGGCAAGTTTGATTGTACGCCACAAAACAGCTTGATCGTTTGTTCAACACCTGTTCTGCAATTATATCAGTCACTTGGTTTCAACATCCTACCTGCTGAGCTGGCAGATGTCACAAACTGGAAATATCATTCTTTAATGCCTTGGGATATTGTAGAGCAAATTGCTGCAGCCCCCTACTGGACCGAAGATGAATCGATCAAAGCAGCCATGCATCACTCTTCCTACAATGTTTGGAAAAAGTATGGCGTTGGTGAAAAGGTTAAACTCCTGTTTACCGATCATATGATTGGAAGCGATGGTGATTTAACTGAGACCAGGGATTACAATGTATACGTTCGGCAGATGGATGATATTGCTGAATTAAAATATCATGACACTTCTTCCTATGTTCAACCAGGACGTATTGGTGATATTGGCTGTGCGGTTGGCAGCTGGATGAAGCTTGCTTGCAAAGATGAGCGGTTAAGAGAAAGTGATTTCTATGGTATTGAAGTCAGCCGGCATTTATATCAGATCTGTCAGCAACGAAAAGAGAACGGAGAGTTTCAAAATCCGTTTGTGTTCTTCTCCCAGAAGAATGCGGTTACAGGATTAGTGTATGAGCAAGGTTCAATGAATACAATTCATACTTCTTCACTTACACATGAAATTGAATCGTATGGAAGTCGGGAGGATTTATTGAAGTTTATCAAAAATAGATATGAAGAACTTGCGCCAGGTGGAGTATGGATTAACAGAGATGTTGTTGGACCAAAAAACAAAGAACTGCAAGTGTATATGTGGCTTAATGATGAGGATGGCAGTAATACCGATCTATTTTCACAATTCAACGATCGAAATGACTTATCACATTTTTTACAATCACTTTCTACTTATGCAAGATTTCTTCGCTTTGCAAAAGACTTTAGGAAAAGGGAAGGCTATATTGTAAAGTTTGAAGAGGTTACTATTGAAGAAAAATCCTATATCAAAACATCATTACGCAATGCTTCAGAATTTTTGAGCCGGAAAGATTACACTGATAACTGGGAAAGTGAAATGCATGAAACGTTTTGCTTCTGGGATTTTGAGGAATGGAAAAATCATTTAACTGAAGTAGGATTCCGGATACATGAGTCCTCATCCTCCTATACCAATGACTGGATTGTAAAGAATCGTTGGGTTGGGAAAGCAGATCTATATATGATGAATGAAGAAGGTTTGCAAAAAGTTGCTTATCCCGAGACAACGATGTTGTTGATTGGGGTGAAGTGATATGAGTATACCTCACTAATATTGAATCCTTGAATCTTTGTTCGTTATAAATTGTTCACGATCACTTTCAACCGGCCCAACTTCGTATCCAAATAGCCATAGTACTTGATTCACTTTATCCATGTGCAGTGACTTTTTACCTTGCTCAAGATCACGGACAAATCGAAGACCGACCCCTGCTTTGAGAGACATTTCAAATTGTGTAAGATTTACTTCCTTTCTTTTTTTCTTTACGAATTCATTTATTTTCATAATACATAATCTGAAGTAAATTTAGAGAGGAAGATTATAAATTATACCTGATCGGGTATGAAAATTGAAGTAAACAACTCGATTATACCCGATGGGGTATAAAATAGAGTTACTGAACTTCTTTCCTTGTTCATTGAAGAAAAAGTAAACAAATACGAATCAGCATTTAAAACTATTGGCAATATGCTGTCTCTTAGATATCAAGTTGGTTATAGATAATTTCAGCTGTCTGGGTCGGCAAAAGTCCGGTCGTATCAATCTGGTACTCAGATTCATGTTTTACCTTTAAAACATCCCCGTTCAATTTTCTACAAATTTCAAAGTCACGAAATTCATCTTCAGCCCGAAGGTCTAACCTTCTTCGCAACTCATCCTCTTCTGCATATAATCCAAAAATTCTAATAGAAACATCTTTGTTAAGATGATAGAGAGTGTCAAGATATTTGTCAATCTTATTTCCACTAAAAGTATCAACGATAATTACCGGACTAAGTCCTAATTTAAGAAACTCAGAAACTAATCGTGTTGAAGCTTTCAGTATATTAATATGCTCCTCTTGGTTCGTCCAATCTACTGAAATTACCATCTTGCGCAAAGCATCTACCTCCATCTTTACGCCCTTCGGGAAGAACTTTGTGAGACACTTTGCTGATTGTGATTTTCCAGAGGCCGGAGCTCCTCGAAGGATTATAATATCAAGTTTTTTATCCTGTATCAATTAAAAAGAAGTGTTTGAGGTTTATTACATGACATGTTTTTGCATGGCAGATTGCACGTCTTCATAATCTTAGAAACTTGAGTTGAACGCTTAGTACACAGTATTTCAATTATATCTTGCTTGGCGATATTACCTAATGGTTCTTTTGCCAATGGAATTCTGCGATGGTCGAAGCATTTTACTACATCACCATTTGGATAAATGCAAATATTTTTTCTTGCCGCACACGGTGTTTCATTATCGTAATTAACTATTTCAGTTGACGGATTAGTCCAATGACCACCAAAATCTTGGTAAAATTGTGTGTTGTGTTGAATATTATGCTGCTTACAAAACTCAATAACTTTTGGAATCTCATTTTCAGTCTGTTTAGATAATACAGATTGAATTCTTAACTGATCACCTAAAATTTGCTTTGCCAGCATGATCTTTGGCATGACAATATCAAAATTATTTCTACCTCTGAATTCGTTCCATTTCTCCTTTTCAACAGAATCAACTGAAATTACAAGAATGTGGCCAAGCCGCTTATACCTATTTAAAAAATCCTCATCAAGGAACCTTGCATTTGAAACTATCACCATTGGAACGTCTAACTTTTTTGCCTCTTCAGCAATCAACATTACATCCGCTTTAAATAGAAGTGGTTCACCCCCAGTCAAAGTCACTTGATATAAATTATGATGAAGTCTTCTTAAGCAGTTAATGAAGTAGGAAATCATTAGATGCTGGTCATTGGATTCAGGCCTTTCCCAAATCCCGCATTTTGGACAACGGTCATTACAACGATTAGTAATCATGTAAATCAATTCATTGCCCTTTACTCCGTAAAAACGCCTAATAGGAGTTTTATGCCATCTGTAAATACTCCACTCGATAGTCTTTAAAAAAACAAGTGGCGCCACTAAAAACGGGTTCTTCACTCGCTTTACGAAAGGTCGCATTTCACCAATGTAATCTTGGATTACGTGCGAGATGCCCTGTTGATTTGCTTTTAGACTATATATTAGACTCATGCATATTTCCTTGATAAATTGATTCTGATGCGTCCCACATTAATACAGTGTGCCCTTCGTACACAGTAGCACTAGAACTTTTATATTTCTTGAATAATTTCATGAATTTATTAAATCCTGAAATTGAATTCTTGTACCCGTAGTCATGCCATAATTTCGCATCAGGGCAAAAGCCGATCTTATATTTGCTTCTCATACGTAAACACAAATCAACATCTTCGCCAGCAGCATTTGGAAATCTTTCATCGAAACCAAACTGCTCAACTACAAACGATTTAATTCCAAAATTTAGAGAAGGCATGTACCATAATTCTTTTTTCTCTGGAAGCAACCACTTACCGGCCAATGTTCCATTTATATCGTGGTAATAATCGAGAAGAGTTTTACCCCATGAGTAAGTCATGCCTCCAACTGCTCCAAAGTCAGTTTTCGAAAGGAATGAAGTCATTTGTTCATTCCATTTCTTATCTAAAATACAGTCATGATCGGTAAATAATAGGTATTCAGCACCTATACCGATTGCTTTGTCTATACCAATATTTCTTGCCCTAGCCGGCCCTCCATTTTCATTTAATAGAATATGCTCAACAAACACGTGGTGAAGTTTATATTTCAACGGGCTTGCATCATCAACTAAATAAACGTTGTCAAAAGGCTTAGTTTGCTCTTGCACACTATCAAGTAACCTATCTAGACATTTAACATCCCACTGATTTTTAATATAGCAAGGAATTATTAGAGCATTCATTTACCAACATAATTTAAGTTTACTCTATCATGGTGACGTTGTCTGTCACAAATCATAATTGCAGCATGCATTTATTTTACTATGATACAATAGAAATTTGAAAATTACAATATTGACTTTCAATTTTTTTAAGAAATCAATATTATTTTTAAAGGGGATATGTTGTACTCATTATGTGAACAGATCTGAATATCTCTTTACTTAAAGCAATATAAATTCTCAAAAGATATTTCTCACCTTTTCCATATCCTTATCCACCTTTGAGTTTACAATTTTCGCATAAAGTTGTGTATGCTTTAGCGTTGTGTGGCCTAACATTTTACTGACTGATTCAATGGGAACACCCTGAGATAACGTGACTGTCGTTGCAAAGGTGTGCCTGGCCAGGTGCATGAAAAGTTTACGATCGATACCTGCTAGTTTACCAATGGTTTTTAAGGAAAGGTTCAGCTTCTGGTTGCAAGGTATCAACCATTGAAAATCCCGGCAATCCTCGGTTGGAGAATATTTAAGTAAAATATTCTCTGCTGCTTTTATCAGAGGTATATAACTCAGCACAGTTGATTTGGTCCGATATTTCTCAATGTGCATTTCACCATTAGGATCTACGATAATATGAATTCTTTTTAAGTCCTTAATATCTGAATAGGCTAGACCTGTGAAACATGCCAAAAGAAAAATATCTCTGTTTCGTTCCATAGCCGGGGAAAGATTTTCCAGTTTTTGAAGTAATTTAATTTCATCGGTTGTGAGATATTCTCTATTCACCGGTTTTCGAGTAAGTGATAGGTCTCTAAAAGGATTGTGTCGGATGACTCCAAGTTTTACCGGCTCTTCCAATATTGTTTTTAAGCAATTCATTAATGCAGAAGAAGAATTGTGACTGTTGGCCTTTTCTTTTCTTAGAAATTTGAAAAAGCCTTCCAGAAAATCTTTATTCACTCTGCTTACAGGTAAGTTCTTTTGGCTACGTTTCACTTGCAGATATTCCAAAAGGTATCTTGCAGTTCGCTTGTATTTATACAGGGTAGTTATTGAAAGGTCGACACCGACACGACTTTCAAAATCTTTAATCATCAGATTTACGTAATCCATTAACGTTTGAGGAGGCTCGGCTTTACCTTTTAATCGGTCAATCAACTCATCAAGAGTAAAGTCTACGAGGATCCTTTTCATGGAATTGAATTGTTCTTCCACTTTAATGCTGAGTTTCGCCAGCTCTTTATTAATAAACGAAGCGTTTTTTGATGTAGAATCAACCATTCCTGAACCAGAAATCCAATGATTCGATGAAATGGAAAGACCGGTATTGATTTCTTTCCTCTCCCCCAAATAAACAAGCTTAACTACAATCGGATGTTCTCCGTTTTTGAGTCTGTAGCCATTACGTAAAAGAAAACTGATTGAGATTTCGTCAAGAGAGTGTCTCCTGTTAGAATTTGCCATAACTGAATTTTTAGTTTTACAAAGTTTGAACAGGTATCCAATCTTGGGACCTGCAATTCTCAGCATTTGGCGACAAAATCTATTTCATAATACAGATAACATAAGTCCAGAAAAAATGTCGTTAGAATGTCGTTAGATCTATGCGCTTTTATGCACAGATTTGCATTTTTTCTAAATCAAAAAGGCCTAAAAATCAACGCATTTCATTGATTTTCAGGCCTTTAAGTGGTGTGGGCCGGGATCGAACCGGCGACACAAGGATTTTCAGTCCTTTGCTCTACCGACTGAGCTACCGCACCATTCCTGAAACACATCACTCCGGTAAGTGGAAGCCTATCCTTCGTTTTTGTGCTTCGGGGCTGCAAATATAGAAGAATGAGCTTTAATATCGAAATCTTTGCCCCTTTATTTCAAATTCAATTGGTTTTCACTGATTACAGGGAGGCATTCGCTACGCTCATTTGTTTTTTTGTCCAATGATGTACGCAAATTGACACAAATGAAATTCGCTACGCTCATTTGGTTGTTGCTCACGGATAGCACAGATTTTCACTGATTTCTTTACCCTTGGATTTTGTGCCTTGGGGATTGGGATTTCCCTTCTTGTCCCTTGGATTTTCTTCCCTGTATCTTGTGCCTTGCCTCAGCTTACATTCCGTATTCACTTAAAAACTTAATGCGCATGATCTTCAGCTGTTCCCAGTTGTAACCACCATCTTCCAGTTCCTGCTGCGCAATTTTCAAATCGCTGGTGCTGCAGGTTTTGAAATAATCAATGATCTCTTCCTGTTCGTATTCATCCAGCCATTCGTCGATTGCGTAATCCAAACGGAGTTTGGTGCCACTGGCAGCAATGGTTTCCATTTCTTCCAGCATTTCATCCATGCGCCAGCCTTTGTTCTTGGCAATGGTTTCAAGCGGAATACGTTTGTCAACATTCTGGATGAGGTATACTTTGTTGCCGCTCTTATTTACCACACTCTTCATCACAAACTCATCGGGCTTTTCAATTTCATTTTCCTCTACATACTTCGCAATCATTTCCACAAATGGTTTGCCATAACGGATCGATTTGCCTTTACTCACGCCCTGGCATTTTTCCAGCTCTTCCAACGTAGTAGGATAAAGCGTAGCCATATCAAGCAATGAATTCTCGAGGAAGATCACAAACGGTGGCAATCCTTTTTTCTTTGCTTCTTTCTGCCGCAGTTCTTTCAGCATTTCAAACAACTTATCGTCTGATGCCAAACCACCGCCACCTGCATCTGCTCCTTCATCATCATCAGCAGTGGCTTCTTCGTATAAATTATTGAGAACAATTTTAAAGCTCTTCGGCTTCTTCAAAAATGCTTCACCTGCTTTGGTGAACTTGAGCAAACCATATTCTTCAATATCTTTCTGCACCAACCCATGCAGTAATAACTGACGGATGAGTGAATTCCAGAAATGCATATCCTTTTCTTTACCGCTTCCGAATTCAGCAATCTGATCGTGGCGATACATCTGGCTCTGTGGTGTTAACCTGCCCATGATCACCGGTATCACATATTCTGTTGCAAAACGTTCGCCCAATGCTTTAATAGCTTTAAGTGCAATCACTGCTTCATCTTTTGCTTCGATCTTTTCTTTTGGATGCAGACAGTTATCACAGTTTCCGCAATTCTCTTGCTGGTATTCTTCCCCAAAATAATGCAGCAATATCTTCCGGCGGCAAACAGAGCTTTCTGCAAACGCAACTGTTTCCTGGATCATTTGTGCAGTTACTTCACGTTCACTTAACGGTTTATCACGCATCAAATGTTCCAGCTTGCTCACATCTTTGTGTGAATAGTAAAGAATACATTTTCCTTCCATACCATCTCTGCCGGCACGTCCTGTTTCCTGGTAATAGTTTTCAATACTCTTTGGAATATTGAAGTGAATCACAAAACGTATATCAGGTTTGTCGATACCCATACCGAAGGCAATGGTGGCAACAATTACCTGCACATCTTCATTCAGGAACTGATCCTGTCTGTCGGCTCTTACCTTTCCATCAAAACCGGCGTGGTAAGCAACGGCTTTAATGCCATTTGCCATCAGCATATCGGCTAACTCTTCCGTTGTTTTACGATTGAGGGTGTAGATAATACCGCTCTTGCCTTTGTTTTGTGAAATAAACTTCACAATGCTTTTCACCGTTTGATCTTTTTTGATCTTGGGTTGAATTTCGTAGTAGAGGTTTCCACGGTTGAACGAAGAAATATAAATATCAGGATTACGTAAGCCGAGATTCTTTACAATATCGCTCTGCACTTTTGGTGTGGCAGTAGCTGTTAAGGCGATGATGGGAATATCAGGATTGATCTGGTCCATCATCTCTTTTAATCGACGGTATTCAGGACGGAAATCATGACCCCACTCACTGATACAGTGTGCTTCATCCACAGCAAAAAAGGAGATCTTCAGATCGCTGAAGAATTCCATGTTTTCCTGCTTGGTGAGTGTTTCAGGAGCCACATAAAGCATTTTTGTTTTGCCTGCCAGCAAATCATCATGCACTTCTTTTATTTCCTTCTTGGTTAATGTTGAATTGAGAAAATGTGCCACATCATCTTTACTGCTGTAGCTACGCACCAGATCAACCTGGTTTTTCATGAGGGCAATCAGCGGACTTACAATGATCGCAACCCCTTCACTCACCAATGCCGGCAACTGGTAACATAAACTTTTACCACCGCCTGTGGGCATGATCACAAACGTATCTTTCCCACTCAGCAGGTTGGTGATCACTGCTTCCTGTGTGCCTTTAAATGCATCAAATCCAAAATGTTCGTTGAGAGCTGCGTACAGATCAATACCTGCTACAGTAGCGCCGGATTTTTTGCCATTTGATTTGGCAGTGGCCCCGTCGGTTTTCCGGGCAGGTTTTTTTGCCGTTTCTTTTACGATGGTTGTTGTTTTTGTCGCTTTTGGCGGAGTTTTTTTCTTAACTGTTGTCATCACTTTTTTTCCTTCACTCTTTGGTTTTACAAACTGGACTTTTCAGCGGGCAGTTGAATGTTTCAGCACGGAGGTGCTTTTTTGTAAGGGGCACGAAGTTACTGAAAACGGGGGAGCTTATTCCCTTCCATTCGTCAAAATGCTGCTAAAAAAGCCTTATTTTAAGATAATTGATTTTTCCGGAACGCCGGCCACAAGATTTACACAGTTCACTCTTTTCTGTTCTGCTGAATTACAGTAGGTTTGCCCCGCCAATGGATAAATTACAGCATACTGATCCTCTTGATGTAGCCCGTCGAACGATTGCTTTGGAGGCCGGGGCCATCGAAGGATTATCTTCTCAGCTTACGGACGATTTCAGCAAAATCTGCCAAACCATCCTCGATGCCAAGGGCCGTTTGATCGTGAGCGGTATTGGAAAAAGTGCGGTGATCGCCCAGAAAATTGTGGCCACCTTCAATTCTACCGGCACACCGGCGGTTTACCTGCATGCTGCTGAAGCCATTCATGGCGACCTGGGAATGATCCTGAGTCATGATGTGGTGATGATCATCAGCAAGAGTGGCGAAAGTCCTGAGATAAAGGTGCTGGCACAACTGGTGAAAAACTTTGGCAACCCGGTGATTGGCATGGTGGGTAATCTTGATTCCTATTTAGCCAAACAAAGCGATCTGTTGCTTGATACAACCGTTAGCCAGGAAGCCTGCCCCAACAATCTTGCCCCTACCAGCAGCACCACTGCACAGATGGTGATGGGTGATGCATTAGCCGTTGCCTTAATGGAATTACGTGGTTTTAAGAGTGAAGATTTTGCCAAGTTTCACCCCGGTGGTGCCTTGGGCAAAAAACTCTACCTGCGTGTCGCTGACCTCTACATCCATAATGAACAACCAAAAGTATCGGCCGATGCGATGCTGAAAGAAGTGATTGTGGAGATATCGAAGAAGCGGTTAGGTGCCACAGCTGTTGTAAATGCGGCTGATGAATTATTGGGTGTGATCACTGATGGTGATTTACGTCGCATGTTGGAAAAGAATAACCGTTTAGATGAGGTATCGGCTGTACAGATCATGACCGCAAATCCAAAATCAATTGAAGCAGAAGCATTAGCTATTGATGCGATGGAACTGATGCGGAAAAATAATATCAGTCAATTACTGGTTGTTAACAACAAACAATACCTTGGCATTATACATTTGCACGATTTAATTAAAGAAGGTTTGATCTAAAAGGTTAGTGGTAAGTAGTGAGTAGTTAGTATTCACCACTCGCCATTTGCCACTCACTAATTACTATGAACAAGAATCATTACGTTGCAATCATGGCCGGTGGAATCGGCAGCCGTTTCTGGCCCATGAGTCGCACGGCATTTCCCAAACAGTTTTTAGATATTCTGCATACGGGACGAACATTGATACAGGGCACCTACGACCGTTATCTCCAGTTCATCCCCAACGAAAATATTTACGTAGTTACCTCCACAGAGTATGCCGATATTGTAAAAAAGCAATTGCCTGATCTGCCTGCTGAAAATATTCTATGTGAACCTTCCCGAAAGAATACGGCTCCCTGTGTAGCTTACATTGCACACAAACTGCAACTGATCAATAAAGATGGTTTGCTGATTTGTGCACCTGCCGATCACCTGATCCTTGATGCACCTGCATTTACCAAGGTATGTACCGATGCATTTGAATTCGTGGATAGTATTAACGCACTGGTTACACTTGGCATTAAACCTACTTATGCTAATACCGGCTATGGTTATATTCAGCACGAAGCCATGCCCGTGGCAGATCATGTGTACAAAGTGAAAACATTTACAGAGAAGCCCAATCTTGAGCTGGCAAAAACCTTTCTCGCCAGTGGTGACTTTTTATGGAATGCCGGCATTTTTGTGTGGAAGGTGAAGAATATCATCAAAGCATTTGAAAAGTTTCTCCCTGAGATGAATGAAGTGTTTGTAGCAGAAAAAGAACATTTCAATACTACTACTGAACAGGAAGCCATTGAACGCATCTACCCGCAATGCACCAATATCTCCATCGATTATGGCATTATGGAGAAAGCAGATAATGTATACGTAGTGCCCTCATCATTTGGCTGGAGCGATCTCGGCACCTGGAACAGCGCTTATGAAAATATGGAGAAAGATTATTTTGGTAATGCTGTGGCAGGTAAACATGTAATGATCATTGATGCAACCAAGAACGTGGTGCATGCTCCGGATAAAAAATTAGTGTTGCTGCAAGGCCTTGATGATTTTATAGTAGTTGACACACACGATGTGTTGCTCATCTGCAAAAAAGAAAAAGAGCAGGAGATCAAAGAATATGTGGCAGAAGTAAAACGAAATAAGGGAGATAAGTTTCTGTAAAGAAGAATACAGAAGATAGAATTCAGGAGACAGAAAAAGGGAGATAATGAATTATCTCCCTTTTTATTATTTATTCCAGCTTCTGTATTCTATCTACTCAATTCTTGTTACTGATAAATTCAAATGCAACAAAATCCTTTCGCATGACTGCTTTCTTTACTCTGCCGGATTGTGTGTAAACTTTGTAACGGTTGAGATCGATCAGTTCATGTGCTTTACAGAAATTTTCCAGCTCTTCTACATGATACAATACTTCGTGCAGCCATTCCACTTCGTGATCAATAGCTTCTTTGCTCCGGTGATCATTGTTGAGCAACACAAGTAAATCCCGCCGCTTATTCCGGTTCATCTGCTTCTTTTTTATAAGAAATATTGCCAGATGTTATTCGCCACAAAAATTATCGTCGCATGTTGACACAAATTGCTTGATAATTTTTTGGCTCATTTCATAACAGATAGCAATTTTTTAATACCCCACCATCCCTTTTTTATTAGGGCAGCCACAGCTGTTTTTCTTTGATGCACTGCAACCGCTTCCCAACATAGTAATAGCAACTACTAACAAAAGAAAACCAAACTTAGTTGAACGCTGCATCTGCAAACTCACAAAATTTTTTCGGAACATTGGATATTTGTTTAAATCGTGATTTCTAAAATAACTACTTTCCCCCACAATTATTGTCATTTCTGCGATGAACGGCCAAAAAAAACGACGGATACTGCTGGCACCTCTCGATTGGGGGCTGGGTCATGCCACCCGTTGTATTCCCATTGTCCGTTCCTTACAGGAGAACGGGCACGAAGTTGTACTTGCTGCTGATGGAGCGGCTGCCGCTTTACTCAGCAGTGAATTTCCCGGCATCGAAATCAAATCATTGAAAGGTTACGGTATCAGGTATAGTAAAAACGCATCGCTGTTTGGCAGTATGCTGCAACAATTACCGGGGATTTTAAACAGCATCCGTTACGAACAACGATGGTTGAATGAACTGTTACAGAAAGAACAGTTTCATCTCGTCATCAGTGATAACCGACCGGGATTTTACAGCAAGCAAATTCCTTCTGTTTATATCACCCACCAACTCCTGATCAATTCAGGAAAAGGAAAATGGCTGAATCGTTTGTTGCAACAACTGCACAGCCGTTACATGAACAACTTCAATTCTGTTTGGGTGCCTGATCTTGAAGGCAATGAAAATCTTGCGGGAGAATTGGCACATCCTGCAAAACCACTTGTTCAACCGGTTTATCTTGGTTTGCTTTCACGTATGAATGCAACTACAACCGAATTGAAATATGATCTGATGATCATGTTATCAGGTCCTGAACCACAACGAACAATACTGGAAGAAAAATTGATCGGCCAGCTTTCAACTTATACGAAAACTGTTTTGCTTGTTCGGGGATTGCCTGAGCAACACAGCAGTACATTACAATTACCCTCACACATCACCGTACACAATCATTTACCGGCTGCTGCTTTGCAGGAAGCTATGTGTTCATCGCAACTGATCATTTGCAGAAGTGGTTATACCACGTTGATGGATCTGATTCGATTGAAGAAAAAAGCAGTACTCATTCCAACACCCGGTCAGCCCGAACAGGAATATCTTGCGGAGTATATGCAACAGCAACAACTGTTTCCATTTATATCACAAACTGATGTAAGCATAGATCATGCAATTACTGTTGCTGAAAAATTTTCTTACCGGTATCCTTTTACGGACACTGATTATGAACAATACAAAGAAGTAATAAATAAACAGGTTGAATTACTAACTACAGCGTAACACAAGTATGGCATACGTATGCAGCGTGCGATAATTAGTTAACCGATGAGCTATGTATACCATGCCTACCCTTGAGAATTATTTCCCAATCCAGTTCTTTCGTTCAAACAACCAGGTAAATGGTCTTTGCGTTTCATGTTTAAGTTCAAATCGCTTAATACTTTTCTCTCTTAATACTTCCATTGCTTCTTCAACTGAATCGGTTAAAATAAATAATTGATCATCGTTTGGAGAAATAGTACCACGCTCTTTCATGTGCTGCACATGTTCCATCATTTCTTTATGAAATGCTTTGCCCATTACAATCACCGGGAAATCTTTGATCTTTTTTGTTTGGATCAATGTAATAGATTCAAACAACTCATCCAATGTACCAAAGCCACCCGGCATACAAATGAAGGCGTAAGAATATTTAATGAGTAATGTTTTCCGTACAAAGAAGTAACGGATGTTTACCCATGTATCGAGGTAAGGATTGGGCTCCTGCTCATGCGGCAACACAATATTGCAGCCAACACTACGTCCACCAACTTGTTTTGCTCCACGGTTGGCAGCTTCCATTAAACCCGGACCTCCACCCGTCATAACAGTAAAGCCCATTTTTGCCACTTCAGCTCCAACTTTCTGGGTGAGTTCATAATATTCATGTCCTTCGTTATAACGTGCTGATCCAAAAATGGTCACGCAAGGACCAACAAATGCAAGACTGCGGTAGCCTCTTATAAACTCCAGCAACACTTTCCATGCAAACTTAAATTCACGCCAGCGGCTTTGTGGACCTTCTAAAAATTTTATTTCACTGGGACTATTCATAACGGTTATTTATAACTGAAAGTTAAGGGAACAACAGATCATATCTTGTTGTCTGATAACAGATGAGAAAAAATAACATTTGTATGAACCTGCAGCGAACCGTATTTTTACTGTCTCTCCGTATATCCTGCTGAACGTACCCCTCTTCCTATCAGGACCAATCAATTTAAATCACAAAAAAAGATCAGTAATGAAAAAAATCTTGTTTTTTTCGGCTGTTGCCGTATCCCTGTTTATTGGTTGCGAAAAGAATGCAGACCTCAGCATTGAACAAAAAGAAGCCGCAAGAATTGCTGTTCCTTTCGCTACACTCGGCACTACCCTCCCTGCAACCAGTGAATCAACCTGTGCGGGTCCTTACACTGTTGTATTGGAAAGCGTTACAAGTAATGGTGATGGTACTTACACCTGGACATGGAGTGTACAAAACCCCAACCCGGGTAATGGCACAAACGGAACTATCCAGAATCTCAGTCACTGGGATATTACCTTAGGTGCCTGCGTAACCTTTGAAGATGTGGTGAGTGGTGCTACCAGCACAAACGGAACAGACTGGACAGCGTTCACTCCGTCGTTTGAAGTAGATAATTCGTTCAACACTCCTAACTGTAATATGACTACAGTTAACGTTTTGAAATTTGACTTGGGAACTACAGCTGCTGCAAAAAGTTATTATCGTTTAACAATCGATAAAAACGTAGATGTTGATCCTGCAGTTACCGCTTATTATAAGAGTGGTGCAACAACGAAATGTGGCACATTTTGCTTCGCCGGCTTTGGATGTGAGGTTGAAGAAGGTTGCAGTTTCAGCCAGGGCTACTGGTTTGCAAAACCAAATTTAGTTTGGCCTGATGTGAATGGTGCTGATGAAGGTAATGTAACAATCGGTGGTCACTTTTATACACAAGCTGAGGGCAAAGCCATCTGGAACTCATCAAATGCTGGCGGTATTGCCGATACGAAAAAAGCATTCTTACAGGTTGCAGCTATTAAACTGAGTGCAGATAATGTTTTAGTTACTGCAACTGTTTGGGATGATGTACAGATCGTTGAAACATGGTTAAGCAGTTTACCAAAACTTACACCTGCCAACCTGAAGAACTGGAAAAATAAAGATGCAGCTGCTGCAGCTGGTCGTATAGGTGATTGGATCACACTCAATCATTGCGAATAAAAAACTTACATAATTAACAGCAAAAGCCGGAAGAAATTTCTTCCGGCTTTTTTATGTTGCCTATTTATTCTTCTTTGGCATCCATTCCATTTCAGGAACAAGTGCCGGTTCTTTAAAATAATACAACCGCAAACTATCGTTCCACCCATTGGGGTTTTTATTAAATGTTTTGCTGCTGAAAAAGATCATCCCCTGCATGTTGGGTGTGTTGCGTAGTAATTCGATCTGTCGTGGAATAAGCGTACTGTCTTTCCATGCATCGCTGCTGCCTGCACGATAAATTCCCAAGCCTATATAACAATGTTTGCCATAAGTGTTTTTGCTCCACCAATCGATCAGTATTTCGTAAGGAGCAGCTTTGTGGCCAAACTCCCAATAGAGTTGCGGAGCTACATAATCGATCCAGCCTTTTTGCAACCACAAAAGAATATCTGCATACAAGTCATCGTAGTTTGTTTGTCCGGCTTTGGTGTTGCTGCCTCTTGGGTCTTGATCACTGTTGCGCCAAACACCAAAGGGACTGATGCCAAATTTCACCCAGGGTTTTGTTTGTTTGATCATTCGACTCAACCCAACAATTACCGAATCAACATTACTTCTCCGCCAATCATCTTTTGTAAGTCCGTTTTTATATTGTTGATAGGAGACTGAATCAGGAAATTCTTTCTCTGCAATACGATAAGGATAAAAGTAGTCATCAAAGTGAATGGCATCTACATCATAACGTTCCGTCATATCACGGATTACTTCTACTACAAATGCCTGCGCCTCTTTATTCCCCGGATCGAAATACTTCTTACCCCCATACTCTACAAACCATGTTGGGTGAAGACGTGTAATATGTGATGGGGCGATCGATGCTTTTCCCATACTGAAATCTGCACGGTATGGATTACACCATGCATGAAATTCCATTCCACGTTTATGCGTTTCCGTGATCATAAACGCCAACGGATCGTAATAAGGAGATGGGGGCTTGCCTTGCACACCGCTTAACCATTCGCTCCATGGTTCGTATGGTGATGGATAAAATGCATCCGTTGCGGGTCGCACCTGCATGATCACTGCATTCATACCATTGCTTTTATGCAGATCAAGTATGCGGATGAATTCTGCTTTTTGTGAATCTACAGGAATACCTTTTTTTGATGGCCAATCGATATTATCAACTGTTGCGATCCATACTGCCCTGAACTCCTGTTTAGGTTGGGCTGCAACAACTGATTGCAAAAAAATGAGAACGAACAGAAAATAACCACGTGCCATATCCGAAATTAATCAGAACCACGCACTTTATCGAGCAAAGAGTTGAGTTGCTTGGCATCTTCTACTGAAAGATTATTCATTACACCATCAATGAACGACTGTGTACTGTCCAGTTTATGCAGAAGCTTTTTCCCTTTTGCTGTAATGATCACATCAACAAGCCGTTTATCTTTTTTGCTGATGGTTTTCTTTGCAAGATTTTTCAGGATGAGCCGATCGACAATACGACTGGTATCACTCATTTTATCAAGCATGCGTTCACGAATCTGTAGTGTTGAAAGAGGTGTATCACTGCCACGTAAAATGCGGAGGATGTTGAATTGTTGAAGTGTGAGATCTTCCTGATCCAAAAATTCTTTTAGTTTTTCTGTAACCCAGTTATGCGTAAAGATGAGATTGACAACCGTTTTATGATGTTCATTTCTGAACTTCCGTATTTGTTTGATATCCGTTTCTAAACTCATAAGCTGGTAGTTTTAAATGAAAGGTTTGCACTCAAACGAATTTACTATCCGGCAATTGTTGCATCAGCAAACAATGCGTTTATTTAACAACTCAGTTAATAACATTGCCTGTCACTAAATAGTTTTCAAAGGTAATTGTTGCGTGATTGCTGTTCAATCCTGTTTAATCGGAGGGACGGATAAAAGGCTCTTAATTGCCGGCAAATTTCGATGCGCCAACCAGCAGAATACCCGTAATAGAATCAATGCGGCCATTCTTCAGTTGCTCATCACTTTCAAATCCTTTACCAAAGATGGTTTTTGTTTTCTGTCTTATCTCAACATCTTTGGTGGTATACAGCTTATGCAAATTCTGTTCCCAATAAAGTTCTTCAGTTTTAAGCGTGTCGCCATCGATCCTTATCACCACCACACTGTCAGTGAGCACAATGCGGCTTTGCTGTTCGTAATACCATGCTTTTTTTGCATCGAGGTAACTTTCTATCTGCATGCTGTCGTTATAAAAATCAACATGCAGTGAATTCGGGAACTCAACTCTGGGAACACTATCGAAGTAACGCAGCATGAGCGGTGCGGTAAGTTTGGCTTTCATTCTTCCACCCTGGCTGAGGTAACTGGTTACATTTTTCACCTCATCAACCGAAAGACGGGTGCGTTGCATGTCACGGATTTTTTCAAGATCATTTTCGCATGCCATGAAAAAAAAGCAGCCCATGATTAGTGCTGCTGCTTTCTTTATAGAAAAAATATGGTTGCGAATGTTAATCATATTTCCGTTTAATGAACCAGATATCACTCAACGAGAAGCCAATCGTAAACCTGAAATAATTTTCACGAAGTAACATGGTACGGTTACCACGCTGGCCAAATTCAAAAGCTGTATTTACTATGTTGCTCTTGTTGATTTCCTGGTAAGTAAAACGTTTGATAGGTAATCCTACACCAAATGTAATACCATACGTGTTCATATTGCCATCAACTGTGTATGGTTCTAATCCGTAGTTAAACCCTGCACGGTACATTACCTGGCTCCAGTAAGATTTTGCACGACCGGTAATATCGGGTATAAACTGTCCGCCTACTTTTATCTGCCATCCGTCCTGCAGCATATCTTTTGCTCCGTTGTAACGATAGTCGCCCCATTTCGAGATCACATAATCTGCACCTAAGCGTAAGCTGCTTTTTCCATCGTGTTCATACATCAACCCAAAACCATAAGTTGAAGGAAAGAGAATGTTCCCTTTAATATCTGTTACCTCTGAAATTGAATCAAGTTGCTGATCATTTCCTGTTGACTGATCAATAAGATAAGTTTCATACAGTTCGTCACGGGTTGAACGCATACTGCTTTGTAAGGTTGAGTAAGCACCCAGGTGCAACAAACTTGATTTGCGGTTAACGGTATCAACCTTTAGTTTGATCATGTACTGCACACCCACTTCTGCAAAGGCAGCACCAAACTTATTGCGGATCTTTTTCTGCCCGCTACGGTAGCGGCCAAATGCCGTATCGTTGTAAATATTTACTCTCGTTGTATAATCGGCCGTACCAAAACGGTAGCCGCCATTTACACCAATGCTGAAATTTTTAATACCAATTGCAGTACCTAAAAATGCCTGGTAACTTCCACCGGTTCCTTCGTAAAAGGTAATGACGCTGTCTCCTGAAGAAAGACGGCCGCCCGATTGAATATTGTAACTCACCTTAGTAACCGGGCGAAGGCCAAATGCCAATCCCCAATTTACTTTTGATTTTACGGGTTTGATCTGGAAACCTGCTGCCAGGTAAGGGATCACCGCATTACTGGAGGTATATGTTTCGCCCCTGTTATTACTCAACTTACGGCTGTTGATGTCGATCCCCACTTCAAGGATCGAACGCTGCAGGCCAAAACGGCTGTAAGAAGCAGGGTTTACGAAATTGATTGTTTGAAAGTCGCTATATGCAGCCCCTAAATGGCCCATACCCCTTGTGGCAACATTGCCTGTAGGAACAATATCGCCTAAACCGTAACGGCTCCAGGGCGAATTATCCTGTGAAATAGCGGGAAAAATAACTGATAACGATAGCACGAACACCAACGAAACACGCTTACCGATTGAACTCACTGATTGCATACAGACCTTTAAATATTAGTTGAGGGTCTGCAAATATCTGGTTTTTGAGCAGAGGAGCAAAATGAAGCGTATCGCCCCCGGTTAATTGCACGTTAAAGTTCCCGTACTTTTCAGCATATGCATCAATGATTCCATCGATCTCTTTGGCCATCCCCCAAGCCACACCGCTGAGCAAATTGGTCTTTGTATCGTACCCAATTAAAGGGAAGTGCCACTCCATATTTACCAATGGCAGCTTGGCTGTAAACCCATGCATGGCTTTGAAGCGCATTTCAAGCCCGGGTGAAATACTACCACCCAAAAACTGGTTCTGATTATTGATGAAATTGTAGGTGATGCAGGTACCTAAACCAATGGCTAAATTATTTTTTTGGGGGAAGAGATAAACGGCAGCCGCACAAAGGGCTAACCGATCGGCACCAATGGTTTCTGGTTTACCAACCGGGGTGCTGAATGGCAGTTTTGTGAGATGTGATAATTTATGAAAGTTGGTATGGCTGCTCAACACGTCTTCCACTTCGGGTTGATGATTCACCACCGATGAAAGAATCGTAAACTGTGGTTTGTATTTCTGAACGATCTCTTCAATGGTTGAACGGTTATCATCTGGCAGAATTAGAATTTCTTTCAGTTGATCCTGTTCAAACACCGCTGCTTTTAAACGTGTGTTGCCGAAATCGAAACAAATGGTGATGGACATGTGTGCAAGTTATAGATCAAAATCAAACGATTCCAGGTTCCTGAAATGTCCGTTAAGTTTTACTTTGTCTTTCAGGTTTTCCATTTCCGACAGCATGGGAATTACTTTGCCTAAATGTCGTTTCAGGTATTCCTGCCGCTGCCCTTCACGAAAAAGCCCAAGCAATTCATATTCTTCATCAATATTCAAACCCATATGATGTGCCACATCAAAGGCTTTTAATTCTTCTTCCGGCTTTTTAAAATCTTTACTTACTTCCAGCAGGCGATGCAGTTCTTTAATTCCCTTCACCACTTTTTGCATCAATTCACGTTTGCCGTCATCCGTATCATCTGGATAAGTAACAATAGCCCCACTGTATAGTTTCTCCGGTATTTCTTTAATGAGTTCCAGCAAACGAAACACTTTTATACCACGTGTAGTAATATCCATTTTCCCATCTTCATACACTTTCTTAATAGCTGTTACTTCCACCAATGTACCGAGGTCTTTTAATTCTTTATTTACAACTGCAGGAATGCCAAATGGTTTTTTCTGTTCAAAACATTCGGCAATGAGTTGTTTGTAACGTGGTTCAAATATGTGGAGGTTGAGATTTTCGCCCGGAAAAACAATAATGCTCAAAGGGAAGATGGGAATAAAATTGGTCATGCAGTGGTTGGTTCTGTTTACAAATTAACGAAGAAACCACTTTATTGTTTACCGGCTTTTTGCAGATTATACAGGGTTTGATATTTGATACGGGTGTACCGTTTTGTCATGGCAGCTATCTGCAACCCTTCTTTACCATCGAGAAAGCCCAATTTGAGAACATAGCTGTTAAAAAAAGAAAACAGGTGCGAAAAATAACGTTTATGCCAACCGCCTTTTCTCCCCACCTTAAAATATTGCTCACCGCTTTTAATGCCGTATGCCCTCATTTTTTGCTCATATTGTTCTACAGATTGTACAGTCTTGTGAAGAATACTGCCGCTCAATTTTTTCACCACACAACCATCTTCGTAAATCAGTTTTTCATGTACAAAATCTTCGTTCCATAAAGCCTGGTTGCGGTTGAATAAGCGAAAAGGTTCATCTCTTCGCCAATCACCGTAACGTATCAATTTGTCTTTGAAAAAATTCTTGCGGCGAATAGTGTAAACATATTTCTCATTTGACAGATCGAGGTTCAGTAAAGTTTGAAGCAATTCTTCATCCACTATTTCATCAGCATCCAATTGAAGGATCCAATCATACACCGCCTGCTCGTTGGCAATATTTTTTGTGAGTCCATGGCCCCGCCATTTTTCTTCGATCACAGCAGCACCATTTTTAACCGCAACCGGGATTGTAGCATCGCTGCTGCCGGTATCACATACAACAATATCATCGGTCAGTGATTTTACACTTTGCAATGTGGCTGCAAGCAGATGGGCGGCATTCTTTGTTATAATTACGACAGATATAGGTTGCATACTACTGTTTGACCGGGCGAATAGATAAATTCCAATACAATATAAAAAAACAAAACAAAAACACACCGAATTGATCGTTGATTGTTGACTCGTATAAAAACACGAGATCCATAAACAATACAAAAGCAAGTGCCTGTTTGTTTTGTTGCCAATATCTTCTGAAAAAAGGCAATAACACAACCACTGTAAATAACAGAACGGCTGCAATACCTGCACCGCTTCCACTAAGCATCCAAAGATTAAGCGGAAGAAATTGTTGTGATGACGGTATTTCAGGCGCATTGGCTGCATACCATTTAGCAGCTTCTTCTTTTATATCACCATAACCCACACCCTTCAACCAGTTGTTTTGAAACACATGCCATCCGCTTTTGATAGAAGCCAACCTGTTTACATCACTAAAACTTCCTGCAAATTGCTTCTCCTGCCAATTGTTTTGCTCAAACAACACATACTGCAACCTGATACGAAAAGTTGGTATACTGTAATAAGCTGCAACAGGTAAACAAAATGCAGCTATAAGCGCCGCAGTTGCTATTTGTTTTTTCCCCGTACGATACAGTTGCCAAATGAATAAAGGCAGCACAACAACATACAAACCCATCAGCCCCGTTTTTGCACCGAGTACATGCAGGTAAATAACAAACCATGCAGCTGCAACACGAGAAGTCCATTTAATCAATTGAGAAAAACTGCTCTTCCATTCTTCCAGTTTCAACCATAGCAATAATGCAATTACAATAGCCATGCTGAAACGGATATGATCATTTTCTGCCGGCGTTGGAAGTGTTTTTGATAGGCGATATAAAGCCTGGTAGCTTTCCTGATCGCTTAGGTAATACGCTGCACTCCACAAAGAGCCTGTAAATAATAAGCTCATCCATACCAAAGCGAAATAGAAAAAATGTTTTCGTTCAAAACCTTTCTGTATCGTCATTGCAAATGGCAGCAGAAATAAAGGAAGCATATCCTGCATCATTTCCAGCCAGGCAGATTGATTGCTGCTCCATAAACCGGATATAAAGGGAAGCAAAAAAAGACAGGTGATGCCAGGAAGTAAATAATCTTTTTTAAAAACTCCTACACGTTCTTTCAAATCGCCTTGCAAAAACCCGTTCGCAATAACAGTGATCATGCCAATGCTGAGAAGCGCACGACTAAGAAGGAAACCAACCATCATCAACAGTATACCCGTACAAAAAAGATAAAAATGTATTGTGGACCTGTTTGTTGACATGTTGGAACTGCAAATAAACAAACTTTCAATGTTATAACAACTTCGTTTCATGTACGTGCTGATGTTGCAGATAACTGTGATAAAATCTTACCCGATCCAGCGTAACAACTGCTGTATTGTGTTTTGAATAATTATTTCAGTTAGGTTTGTGTTATGTGGGCCTCTTTACTGCAAGAAGTTAAACAGGGCAATAACAAAAGCCTGGCACGTTGCATTTCGTTGATCGAAAACGAAGTGGAAGGCTATGAAAATTTCTTACAAACCTTGCCTGCATCTGCTACTCCTGTAATTGGATTAACGGGACCACCCGGTGCCGGTAAAAGTACGCTGACGGATAGTTTGATCGGCTTGCTGGTGAAGGAAGGAAAGAAAGTTGCTGTACTTTGTATTGATCCATCTTCACCGTTTAATCTTGGTGCATTGTTGGGCGATCGTATACGCATGAGTAATTGGTATAATCATCCCAATGTCTTTATACGTTCATTGGCTACCCGTGGATCGCTAGGTGGATTGCATCCAAAAATTTTAGAGATCACTGACACTTGTAAAGCAGCCGGGTTCGATTATGTAATTGTCGAAACAGTGGGTGTAGGACAGAGTGAAATTGAAATTGCAGGTTTAGCTGATGTGACTGTTGTGGTATTAGTTCCCGAAGCTGGTGATGAAGTACAAACGATGAAAGCAGGGCTGATGGAGATCGCTGATATTTTTGCCGTGAACAAAGCTGATCGTCCCGAAGCTGATCTGTTTGTTCGTAATCTGCGGTTGATGTTAGCACCTGCTTTTGCAACACATGCGCAGGAAATACCGGTGGTGAAAACAATTGCTACCGAACAAAATGGTGCAGGTGAATTGCTGCAAAACATTCAAATGCTATTGCAACAGCAGCATGTAAACGAAAGAAGAAGCTGGTTACTGGCGGAGAAAGCCTATTATCTTATTCAACAACAACGCATGAAAGATGTATTGAAGAAAGAAATGAAACTGCAGATTGAAGAAGAACTGAAGAAGGGTGATTTTAATTTGTATCGGTTTATTGTAAAATACATGAGCTAAGAGATAGAAGGAGTGAAAAGAGATAAAAAAGAGGAGACCGTTTCGATCTCCTCTTTTTCTTTTTCAACTCTTTCATCTCTTAGCTTACTCCTCGCAACCAATCGGTGCACCCGGCGGTGCTTCTTTATGCAAAGTTGGTTTCGCATCTTTTGGATTCTTCATACGCTCCAATGCCAATTGCAAATGACCGGCCGAAGTGCCTGTTACAGTTTTTAATTGCAACTCAATTTGTTTTTTCAGATCACTCAGTGCTTTTTGGACAACAGCACGAACAAGAAAAGAATTGTTCTCATCAACAGATGACGCAAGCAAATAAGTTAACAATACCTGTTCTGTTTGTTGTTGGATCAATGATTCCATACCGCTCCTGCGTGGAGCTTTCCATGTTTTATCGATTAATGTTTGGATCATTTCAGAAACACCCAAGCCACCGTTTACTTCCTGCTGCACCATTCGGCTCAACCGTTCGCTGTTGAATAAAAAAGAGAAGGGAAGATCAGCGCCTGTTTCTGCGGGTGATAACTGATCGAATGATAAACCGGTTCGCTTGCGGAATAATTCTCTTGAACTGCCATAGCCCGATGGTCGTGGTGGTATCAATGCAGCAATACGATCGGGTATCATCAACACTTTCGGATCAATACAATCAACAATGGCATTTAGTGCTTTGCGTTGTTCTTCCTTCGGCAACATTTTGGTGATGAGTTGACCATCGCCACGTAATGCATAATTATAATACATGCCGCCCACAAGTTTGGTGGCTGCTTCTATTTGATAGCGATGATAAAAGTAAACTGGTACCAACGCATCTTCCAGCATCGCCATCGGCATTCCGGGCACAATATTTTTCTCTCCAAATTGTTGTAACGCTTTGCTGCGTACTTTCATCACTTCTTTTAATTCATCAGCAGCATTTACACCGTTGTCCCACAAATGTGCCTGCGGATGTAATCCACCCGGAGCACGTGCATCCCGGTCGCTGATGAATTGCAATCCTTTTTTATTTGCATCGCTGATAATGTTATTCAGTGCAGTTTTCTCATTCGTTCCTGCAGGAAAATCCTGGTAGCCCCATGTAACAGCCACTTTATCCCAATCACCAATATTATCATCATACACACTGGAGAAATCCATTTCACCAGCCGCATTTACACGAATAGTTGGATGCGGATAATCCATTACACTTGCACGGTTGCTTACACTGGCTGCATAGTTGTGCATCAATCCAATGGTATGGCCAATTTCATGTGCAGATAATTGACGCAACCTTGCCAATGCAGCCTGCAACATTTGATCATTTGCAGGAATACCCGTTTCATAAGGCGATAACAAGCCGGAGAAGATGAGATAATCTTGTCGCACACGTAATGAACCAAGCGATACCTGTCCCTTGATGATCTCACCTGTTCGTGGATCAACAACAGAAGCGCCATAACTCCAGCCACGTGTTGAACGATGCACCCAGTTGATCATATTGTAACGGATATCCATAGGGTCTGCACTATCCGGAAGAATCCGCACATCAAATGCATTCACATAACCCGCTGCTTCAAAAGCCTGGTTCCACCATTTACCACCATCGAGTAAAGCTGAACGAATGGGCTCCGGTGTTCCATTATCCAAATAATAAATGATCGGTTTTACTGCTTCGCTTTTTGCAGCAGCCGGATCTTTTTTCTTTAAGCGATGACGGACGATGTATTGTTTTTCGATGGGGTCACTAACGGGTGACGCATAATCGTAAAACGAAACGGGTATGAAGCTGCTGCGGGGATCAAAAACTCTCGGCTTATAATTATTATCGGGCAATTGCACGAGTGAATGATGAATACGAAGGGTGATCGCTTCTATTGAAGGAGCAACTGATTGTACAAAATTGCCTACTTCACCATCGCTGTTGGTGTAAGTAACGCTTACTTCGAGTTCTGAATTGAGTGGAAAATTTTTGGTGCGTGCAAGGTACATGGCGCTGCATGTTTTATCCAGCGCATAATTTCCTTGTCGCATCCGTCGGATAGTATTACTCACTTTCATGGCATCACGCATCAGAAAATCAGTTGCATCAACAAGGAATTTGCCGTTGCTTTCTGCTTCGGTAGTAAAACCCCACACCGTTGTTTGAGCAAACGCCTGCTCCACTGCCCGTTTTTCTGCCGCATCATTCGATAAGGCCCGGTAGCTGTAATTCGGTTGAATGAGTAAGATCTTGCGACCCACTTTATTGAACTTCACCACACGGTCTTCGCCCAACAAACCACGATCAAGACCAATGTCATTCGATCCCAATCCTGCAGGAAGAGAAACAACATATAAAAATTCTGTATCTAACTTGTCTACTTCCAGCCAAACTTTTCCGGTATTCTCATCCCAGTAAAAGGTAAAGTAACCTTCATATTTTTTCAGGCCGTTTGTCTTTTCTTCAACAGAGGGAAGTTTCTGTGCCGTTATAAAAAGAGGTAACAGCAACAATAGTAAAATTGATTGTCTCATATGCAGTTGATTGATGCATACAAATTACGGGTTGCGGTTGATTGTCTAAAAAGAATTTGATTAATGGTTACTTCACGTCGGACGCCCTCGTAAGACGGAATTAGAATTACCGATGATCAGAATAAAGGGAAAATCAAGCTTGTACTTCTTCGTCTTTCTTTTGCATTTTCCACCAGCGCCAGCCTATGAAACCAATAATGAGTAAGGGAGTGCTCATGAGATAAATGATGGCACCGTTCAAGGCCTTCGCTGGTTTTTCACCAAGCTGTGAAGCAGTTTTTGTACAGATCGAACATTGTGCTTCAGCATCAATACCTGCAAACAGCAATGCAATGGCTAAAAAAACGATCATCAATCCCCACTTTTTCATGTTCTTAGTTTGAACTGCAAAGTTAAGGGAAGAACAGGTAGGAAGAATGGGCAA
The DNA here is from genome assembly GCF_035299325.1 of Lacibacter sp. Lineage (GTDB taxonomy): Bacteria > Bacteroidota > Bacteroidia > Chitinophagales > Chitinophagaceae > Lacibacter. Next base: position 88,695 of record NZ_DATGWT010000015.1, read on the forward strand.
TTGGCAATAAGCACACCGGCACTTACACTAATGGGCGCAATCATTGCTGTGTGGCGATAAAATGATAGCATTAAGCATTACCTTGTTATCACAACCTTATCGCCATGAAGTATCTGCTTCTTCTTTTTGCTTGTTTCACAACTATTCAACTTTCAGCACAAAAACCTTGCAGTGCTCCTGCTTATCGTCAATTCGATTTCTGGATCGGTGAATGGGATGTGTATGGAAAGACGGGAGCCAAAGCCGGCGACAGTAAGATCAGTTTGATACTCGATAGTTGTATTATTCTTGAAGAATGGACAAGTGCCGGAGCAAATCAAGGTTTGCGTTATGCCGGCAAAAGTTTTAATACATGGAACAGGAATACAAAACAATGGCAACAAACCTGGGTTGATAATACAGGCGGCAGTACCGAATATCTCGAAGGGAAATACGATGATCAGAAAATTATCTTTCAAACAAAGCCGTTTCCTTTTTCAAAAGATACTATTGCGGTAAGGAAGTTAACTTTCTTCAATCTGTCGACTGATAAAGTGCGGCAGTTTGCAGAAATTACAAAAGACAATGGCGCTACCTGGCAAACTGAATACGATCTTGAATACCGTCGTAAAAAAGGATGAATGGAGGAAATTCCTCTTTTCTATTTCGGAACTTTAAGAAAAACCTTTATCATGAACCGTAAATCATTTCTGCAGAATGTAGTTGTTGGCAGCGGCATCGTTGCAATCCCATCTATCATATTGGCACAGGAAACAAAACCAATGCAGCGGTCAAAGGTTGATCCATTGCCTGCTGAAAAAGTAAAAGATTTTGTAAGTGCAGGGCATAATAATCTGGATAAAGTAAAACAGTTGCTGGAAGAATTTCCAACACTCATTTACGCCACTTGGGATTTAGGCGGCGGTGATTTTGAAACAGGACTAGAAGGTGCAGGGCATGTAGGCAATAAAGACATTGCCAATTATCTGATTGAAAAAGGAGCACGCACCAATTTGTTTGTGCTCACCATGTTGGGTAAAACACAAATTGTAAAAGCATATATCGAAACGTACCCATCGTACCTGTACGCAAGAGGCCCGCATGGTTTTACATTATTGCATCATGCAAACAGAGGTGGTGAAGAAGCAAAAGAGTTGGTGGAATATTTACAAAGTAAAGGATTGAAAGAAACAAGAGCAGCATTATAATGAAGTGTTTTATAAATACAATTATGCGTGGATTTGTACTTCTCCCGTTCATTGTAACGATGGGCTTAAAAGTCGTTGCACAAAGCAATTCATCGGGTTTATTTTTTAATCAGTCTTCACCCGGCAACAAAGCAATCTTGTTTGCTCCCGGCATTGTATCAGATGAATTGAGCAACAGAGATATGGCGATTTCACCTGCATACGATGAGTTGTTGTACACGGTTCAATACAGGGGCGGCATGTTCAGCACCATCCTGCATGCAGAAAAGAAAAATGGCAAATGGAGTAAACCTGCTGTTGCAAATTTCTCCGGGATGTATAATGATCTGGAGCCTGCGTTTTCACCCGACGGAACGAAATTGTATTTCGCTTCCAACCGTCCATTACCCGGCACTAACACAAAAGATTACAACCTGTGGGTACTAGCAAAAGAAAATGGCAAGTGGAGTAATCCCGTTCCGTTACCTGAGCCGGTGAACAGTACGGCCGATGAATTTTATCCGTCAATCACAAAAAGCGGCAACATTTATTTTACAAGAGTGATGAAAGATAAAGGCGAAGACATTGTGTATTGCAAATGGAACAACAATGTATTTGAGCCAGCCATTAGTTTACCTGATGTGATCAATACAAATGGCGATGAATTCAATGCATTTGTTGATCCTGATGAGCAGTTTGTGATTTACACCGGCTACAAACGGAAAGACGCTTTGGGAACAGGCGATCTTTATATCAGCAAAAAAAATGAACAAGGCGAATGGACGGCATCCGTAAATCTTGGAACAGCAATTAACGGAGCCGGACTTACCTATTGCCCGTACATCAGTCCCGATAAAAAATATTTCTTTTTCAGCAGCAGCCGAAACAGCATCATCAAAACACCATTTGAAAAACAGCAGACCCTAACTGAGTTAAAACAACTCATCAACCAACCGTTGAATGGGTGGGACAATATTTACTGGATCGACGCATCTCAATTTTTTAAATAACCTTAAAACTTACAACATGGATAATGCAATCAGTTGGTTCGAAATTCCGGCCACCGATATTGACCGGGCACAAAAATTTTATGAAGCTGTGTTTAACATTCAAATGCAGGCACTCGATTTTCAGGGCATAAAAATGCGGATGTTCCCGCTTGATGATCCAATGAAAGGAATTGGCGGAACGCTTGTACAGGAAGGCACTAATTTCTACAAACCTTCTGCTACTGATGGCCCGTTGATCTATTTAAATGGCAATCCTGATGTGCAGATCTTTCTTGACCGAATAGAAGCAGCGGGTGGTAAGATACTTGTTCCGAAGACAACGATCTCCGATGAGTATGGCGATATGGCTGTGTTCTTAGATACAGAAGGCAACCGCATTGCACTGCATAACGTTCCTGAAAAATACAGACAATAAAAAATGAAAAAGAACAGCATCGCATTGTTAATGCTACATTCTGTCTGCAGTTTTTCACCTGATCTGTCGGGCATCACTGTAAACATGAAATCATTCAAATGGTTGCAGGGTTCCTGGCAAATGCAAACAAGGCGTGGAATCATTACTGAAAAATGGGCCGTTGCTAACGACAGCACACTTACAGGCGAAAGCATCATGACAGGTTCCGATGGAACAGAAATTCCGTTGGAAAAAATTCAACTGGCATTTCGTAACGGCAACTATTATTATATCCCGACTGTAAAAAATCAGAACGGAGAGCAACCGGTGGAATTTAAGATCACGTCGCATAGCGAAACAGGTTTTGTTGCAGAAAACCCGCAGCATGATTTTCCAAAACGTATCAGTTATACATTGGTGAATAAAGATTCTATCCATGCAGTAATTGACGATGGCGCTGCAACGCCTGTAAAAAAATCAAACTTTTATTATTCACGTAAAAAAGATTGACTATGTCTTCGTTCGATTGGAGCAGGTTTACTGTTCGCATCAATATAAAAAGCAAATCAATTGAACAACTCTATCGTGCATGGGCCACACGGGGCGGTATTGAATACTGGTTTTTAAGAATGAGTGAATACAGTCAGCCAAATGGTTCATTACGAGGTGACGATGAACCTGTTCATAAAGGCGATACTTATCGCTGGCGCTGGTTTGGTTACAACGATGACGTAACCGAGACAGGTGAGATACTTGATTGCAACGGCATTGATTTTTTTAAATTCCGTTTTGGCAAAGCAGGCGATTGCAGTATACGCATTTATGAAGAACAAAATGAAATGATCGTTGAATTGCTGCAGGATAATATCCCAACTGATGACAAGGCAAAAGAGCTATGGCATATCGGTTGCAAAACCGGCTGGACATTTTATCTCGCCAATATGAAATCGATGTTTGAAGGTGGTATTGATCTGCGGAACAAGAATGAAGCCTTGCAAAACGTCATCAGCGCATAAAAAACGCCAAACCTTCAATGAAGAAAAAATGAAGTATCAACAGCAGGAAGCATGTAATATACTCGAACGTACGCCGCTTGTTTTAAGATCATTGCTTGCAGGTTTATCAAATGATCTCATCATAAATAATGAAGGTCCTGATACGTTTTCACCATACGATGTGGTGGGCCATTTAATTCATGGCGAAAAAACAGATTGGGTGGTACGTGCAAAGATCATTTTGGAACATGGCGTAAATAAACCGTTCGATCCATACGACAGGTTTGCACAATATGAAGAAAGCAAAGGCAAAAACTTAGATCAATTGCTGAATGAATTTGATGAGATCAGGAAAGAAAATATTGCATGGCTGCAATCAATACAATTAACGGAAAATGATCTTGAACGAAAAGGAAAGCATCCGGTGTTGGGAGAAGTAACCTTACGAAATCTCTTATCAACGTGGATTGTGCATGATCTTACACATATTGCGCAGATCACAAGAGTTATGTCGAAGCAGTATGTAGAAGAGATGGGGCCATGGCCTCAGTTTTTCAGAATTCTTCAGTTTTGAAAAATACAGGAAGGCAGTTTTTATACTTCTGTGCGAAAACGCAGCGCTAATTCAAGACCGTTTTCAGCAGGCTTAACGGCAATGGCACCGCCAAGTACGGCAGCCATTGGCATGAGCTGTTCCATTTTATTGAAAATATCCGCATTGTAACATCGGCCATTTTCATTTACCTGTAGAAAAACCTGTTGCTGTTGTTCGTAAGCTGAGATGCGGATGCAGTCGCATTCTGTTTGGGCAACTGCTGTTTGTAATAAGTTGCTTAGTACTGATGCAAGCACATCACGGTCGGCTGAAACCTGCAGATCAGCTGCAATGTCGTTAACAAAAAAACTGTTGCGGCTGACAGCAGAAGGTAAAATTGATTGAGCCACATGACCAACGAGTTGTTTAAGGGCAAATTGATTTTTCATATAAAAGATTTGAGGAAGCAAGGATGGTTTACTTTTAAAAACAAAGGGTACAATTCAATTGTTCTCACAGGTGTAAAATAGTTTTCAAAAGAGTATGGATTAAAAACGGGGCCCTCTATAACAATCAACATGAACTTCAATAATGGGTAGTCGGGTACGGATCAAACATCGGGTTTCATAAAATTGGATTTTGGGTAAGCTTTCATAAGGTTTGGTTTCAGAGATAAAGTATTCAAGGGTACGGATCAAACATTGGCTTTTACATACTAGTGGATTTTGAATAATGGTTCCGGTTTTCAGTTCTTCAATTGGAAAAGGATTATTGGTTGATCATTTGGATATTGTTTCAATGTCATTGACAGTACAAAGTAACAACCGCTGAAAGCCGAAAAAAATAGTACATGAGCTCATTCAAGCGTACTTATTTTAAGGTGGGGTTGTAGTTGAAATTCGGCAGGAGGTAAAGTTATTTCGTCAACAAATGTTGGATTTGAACAACCGGACACAGAAAATGCAGAAGACAGAAACAAGAACGAATGAAAAAATGAATACTTTTTAAGTTGATGTAAGCTTAACAGGACGATTGTAAATTGCTGAATTAGAAAGTGAGAAGTGGTAGCTTAAGATGTAAAAGAAAAAGCTGATCGTAGACACGATTGGCTGATTTTTCGAAACTTAGGTTCCGGGTAAGTTAATCATCATGCAATTTTTCGAAAACCTGGTTTACACAAGTACAGATCAAAACCGGTTTTCTTATAGATATTGGTATTAGAAGTTTGGGTAAACGACCTTAAAAAAGAGCTCTTTGTGGTTTTAGTGGGTTTTGGGTAAACGGTACGGTTAAAAACAGGCTTTTCAATCAGGAATAATTACATGTGGTTTTTGGGTAAACGGTTTTTCGTCGGGATCAATTCGTTCTATATTGTCAGTTAGTAAGCGTTTCTTGTTGTCCGTATCATCACCGTTGCGGATACAAAGTAACAACCCCGGCAAGCCGCCCGCAATAGAACCTTTACTCATTAGCTTGTACTTGTTTCTAGTAGTTATTGTGTAGTCGAAATTCTATAGGCTTGGTTTAAAAGCATAACAGTAAAACCTTAATTTGTAATTCCATTCAAACGAAACAACTTCATTTATGCAATCAACAGCAACATCCCCAGCCGATTATATAGCAGAAATGCCGGAAGAGCGACAGGCAGCATTTAAAAAACTACGGGCCGTGATCAAAAAAAAACTCTCACCCGGATTCAAGGAAATGATGGGCTATGGTATGCTCGGTTATGCAGTACCGCATTCAAAATACCCGGCCGGTTATCATTGCAACCCAAAAGACCCTCTGCCATTTATGGGCATTGCTTCGCAAAAGAATTTTATTGCCGTTTACCACATGGGTATCTATGCAAGCCCTGAGTTACTGAAATGGTTTACCGCTGCTCATGCCAAAGCTTCGGCCAAAAAACTTGACATGGGTAAAAGCTGCATCCGTTACAAAAAGCCGGAGGATATTCCCTTTGAATTGATCGGCGAACTTGCTTCTAAAATGTCGGCCGATGAATGGATCACTCTTTACGAACTAAAATTAAAACGATGAGAATAAAACAACTGCTTACAATTATCTGCTTCTTGTTTGCAACACAGCTATCTGCCCAGGATAAAACAAAAACGCCGCAATGGCTGGGCATTCTTACACTTGCCGATAAATACAAAGATGAAAAAAACTGGACCAAGCAAGACGAGGCCATTACCGGCGAACATTTCCAACGATTGGTAAAGATGAAGAACGAAGGTGTTGTTCTGCTTGCCGGGAGAACACAATTGGAATTAGCTGATGCCGGCATGATGGGCCTGGTGATCTTTTATGCCAAAGATGAAAAAGAAGCGATGCAGTTTATGCAGGACGATCCTGCTGTAAAAAACAAAATCATGCTGGCAAAAGTTGTACCTTATAGTGTAGCAGTGAACAAATGCGAATAGCAAACCATGCATGTGCCGGAAGATGATATTATTACGTTACTTGAATTACATGCTGTAGATGGCATCCGTAATTGCTTTGCACACGGGCTCGATGCAAACAGCTTGCACAATAATCAACCACTTATTTACGAACTGCTGAGTGAGTACACACGCTCTCCCCGTTTCAACGATTGTGTAAAAGCATTTGTAGATGCCGGGTTGCGGTTTGATGACAGGCCTTTACTTGCGGTGTTATTGAATGATGCTGTGATGTTGGAAGAAGAATTAAAAAAAGATCCATCAATTCCTTCAAAACGAATTTCGTTTCGTTCAGCTTACACAGCGCTTGAAGAAGCCACGCTGTTGCATGTATGTGCTGAATTTAATCATGTGGCCTGTGCTGAAGTATTGGTAAAACATGGTGCCGATGTAAATGCAACAGCAGGAACAGATGAATTTGGCTTTGGCACACAAACGCCCATCTTTCATACAGTAAATCAGAATAATCATCAATCAAAAGAGATGATGCATTTTCTGTTAGAGCATGGCGCAAAGCTGGATATTACTGTGAGAGGAATTATTTGGGGAAAAAGTTATCCATGGGAAACGTTGATCCCTTCAGTTAACCCAATCAGTTATGCGATGACGGGATTGCTTCCGCAAATGCACCGAAATGAAAAAACCATTCATGAAGTTGTTTCGCTTTTATTAAAACATCAATATAATATCGACTATACGTCTGCGAATGTTCCGAACAAGTATCTCAATTCCTGATTGTAAAAAAAGACTAAACACTTCTTGTTCAACCACCGTTTGTCATAAATGCCTTTTTTGTTTGCAGATACAGTTTTAACTTCTGGTTATACTTTATGTATGAATAGTATTATGAAAAAAGCCTGGTCTTAAAAATAAATTGTTATACATTTTTATTTCATCACAACCAAACATACATATGAGAAAGCAAATGTTGATACTGGCGATCATGCTGTTGGCGGTAGCCGGTACAAAAGCACAATTAGCCGATTCCATCAAAGCTTATTACATCAAAGATTGGGAACGTGCAAAAGCATATACCAAAGAATACCTTGATGCAATGCCAAAAGACAAATACAGTTTCCGTGCACAGGACAGCATCCGCACATTTGCACAACAAATGCTGCACCTCTCGCAAGGCATTGTTGGTTTTATTGCAAACGGCACCGGTGCGCAACGTATTTCATTCGGGCAAAACCTGGAGCAACGTGCAACAGCACAATCAGCCGACTCTGTACTGTATTTTGTAACGACGAGTTATGATTATGCCATTGAAAGCATCCGTAATATGGATGTAAGTAAGTTAACTGAAACAGCAGGGCGTGGTAATTTTATGTTTTCCCGATTGGTTTGGTTGAATAAAGCCTTTGAACATCAAACACACCATCGTGGACAAACAACCATCTATATTCGTTTGGTTGGTATTAAACCACCGAATGAAAAATTATTCTAAATCGTTCGTTCAGGGTTGCCAACCTTAAATCTTTATGTCAATTTCTTTTAAAAAGAATGAAGGTTGGCAACCCTATTTTATCAATGGAAAAGTTGATCATGCACATGGTCAACTTTTTTATTACCTTTCTTATCCATTTTCAAAACCAACTGTTATGTATAAACGTAAACTTCTCAGCAGTCTATTACTGCTCACCGTCTGCATTACTGTAACCGCACAAAAGAAAACAGCAACTCCACCAAAGGAAGAACCGAAAGATGTTTTTAATACCGGCCTATTAAGTGGTTTGCAGTTCAGAAGTGTAGGCCCTGCTATTACATCGGGTCGTATTGCTGATATAGCTGTGAATCCAAAAAACCACAGTGAGTATTATGTTGCAGCGGCAGCAGGTGGTGTTTGGAAAACAACTAATGCAGGCGTTACCTACACACCCATTTTTGATGGCGAAGGCTCATTTGCCATCGGCTGTTTGGCGATTGACCCAACTAATACAAATGTTGTATGGGTGGGCAGTGGTGAAAATAATAATCAACGTGTGGTTGGGTATGGCGATGGCTTATACAAAAGCGAAGATGGAGGAAAAAGCTTCAAGAATGTTGGATTAAAAAATTCAGAACATATCGGTCGCATTGCAATCGATCCAACAAACGGTGATATTGTTTATGTAGCAGCCTACGGTCCTGTCTGGAGCAGTGGCGGCGAACGTGGTATTTACAAAACAACTGATGGTGGTAAAACATGGAAGCAGGTGTTGAATGTGAGTGAGCACACCGGTTTTAATGAAGTAATGGTTGATCCCCGCCATCCGAATATTGTGTATGCAGCAGCACATCAACGTCAGCGGAAAGTGTTTACCTATATTGGCGGCGGACCTGAATCGGCATTGTACAAGAGTGTTGATGGCGGAGCCACCTGGAACAAGATGATGAACGGCTTACCTGCCGGTGAGCTTGGAAGAATTGGTTTGAATTATTCACCGGTTAATCCGGATGTGTTGTATTGCGTTGTGGAAGCAACAGAAGGAAAAGGTGGTGTGTTTAAAAGTACCGATCGTGGTGCGAGCTGGGAAAAGCAAAGCAGCTATTCAACTTCGGGTAACTACTACCAGAAAATATATTGCGATCCAAAAGACATCAACAAAGTATTTGTCATCAATGTTTATTTCGGCGTAAGTAAAGATGGTGGTAAAACATTTTCTATTCTTGGTGAAAAAAATAAACACATCGACAACCATGTGATCTGGATCAATCCAAAAAACACCGAGCATTATTTAGTTGGTTGCGATGGTGGTGTGTATGAAAGTTTTGATAGCGGTGAGAACTGGAACTTTAAAGCCAATCTTCCTGTAACACAGTTTTACAAAGTGGCAACCGATAATGCATTTCCGTTCTATCATATTCACGGTGGCACACAGGATAACTTCAGTTTAGGTGGGCCATCACGTACATTAAGTGCCAATGGTATTTTTAATTCTGATTGGTATTTCACAAGTTTAGGTGATGGTTACGAATCACAGATCGATCAAAGTAATCCTGATATTGTTTACTCACAGGCTCAATATGGTGCGTTAACACGTTACGATAAAAAAAGCGGTGAGTTTTTATTTATTCAACCACAGGAACCGGAAGGGGAAGCCTATCGCTGGAATTGGGACGCACCGCTCGTAATTTCAAAATATGATAACAAGCGTCTTTATCATGGAGCGAATAAAGTTTTCAGAACAGATGACCGTGGCAGTACATGGAAAGTGATCAGTCCTGATTTGACAAGACAGATCGATCGTAACAAATTACCTGTGATGGGTAAAGTGTGGAGCATGGATGCAGTTGCAAAAAACGGTTCAACTGATATTTATGGCAACATCACAACCATTGCTGAATCGAAGTTTGATGAGAATACAATTTATGTTGGTACTGATGATGGTTTGATACAGGTTACAACTGATGGCGGCAGCAACTGGATGAAGGTGGATAATATCGCCGGTGTACCTGAGCGTACTTATGTAAATCATATCATCACATCACAGCATGATAAGAATGTGGCTTACGTTACCTTCAATCATCATCGTTATGGCGATTTTCATCCTTATGTTTATAAAACAAGTGATGGCGGTAAAACATGGAAATCAATTACCAATAATTTACCGGAGAGAGGAACATCTTACACCATTGCAGAAGATCATGTAAACAAAGACCTGTTGTTTGTAGGTACTGAGTTTGGTTTGTTTGTAAGTATTGATGGCGGTGCAAAATGGGTGCAGATGAAAGCGGGCTTGCCAACCATTGCCGTGAAGGATCTGGAAATTCAAAAGAGAGAGAACGATCTTATTCTTGCAACTTTCGGTCGTGGCTTCTATGTGCTGGATGATTATACTCCGTTACGCCATTTGAAAAAAGAAGACCTCGATAAACAGGCAGTGATCTTTCCGGTAAAAGATGCGTGGATGTTTATCCAATCGCAACCATTGGGCGTTAGAGGCAAAGGTTTCCAGGGCGAAAGTTTCTTTACCACACCTAATCCGAAAGTGGGAGCGGTGTTTACGTATTATCTGAAAGATGATATTAAAACAATCAAAGAAAAACGCAGAGCAGCTGAAGCAGAAAAAATAAAGAAAGGTGAAGCGCCAACTTATCCATCACCTGATTCACTGCGTTTGGAAGATGAACAACCTGTACCGCATTTGTTATTTACTATTACCGATGAAGGAGGTAATGTTGTTCGCCGATTAAAAGCGCCTGCGAAAAAAGGATTGAAACGTATCGTCTGGGATTTCCGCACTTCACCATTCGGTCCAATTGATTTTACAACGTTTGATGAATCATTTGCATTCAGTTCGCCAGATCAAGGTTATTTCGCTTTGCCGGGCACGTATAAAGTTTCACTCAGCAAATTTGAAGATGGGGTGTACACCGATCTTACCGAACCACAATCGTTCAAAGCAATGACGTTGAACACAGCTACACTTCCAGCAACTGATAAAAACGCATTGGATGATTTCAGTAAGAAAATTGCAGAGTTAAGTCGTGTGGTAGCGGCAACGGATCAGTACCGTGGTGAATTGGTGAATAAAGTGCGTTACTTAAAGCAAGCAATTATTGAAACACCAAAACAATCACTCGATCTGTCGAAAGCATTGCAAGATGTTGAAAAGCGATTGAATGCTGTGAACCGACAACTGAATGGTGATGCATCGGTAGCCAGACGAGAGTTTGAAACAACACCTTCAATTAACGGACGTATTGGTTATGTGATCGGATCGTTGTGGAATACAACGGCTGCACCAACACAAACACAACTCAACTCTTACCAGATTGCAGCGAAGCAATTCACACCTGTTTATAATGAGATCAAAGCCATTGCAGCTGAAGTAAAACGACTGGAAGATATTTTAGAAAAGAATGGTGCACCCTATACACCGGGACGGATGCCTGAGTGGAAAGGGAATTGATAGAGTCGTTCCTGCCCGACGAAGCCATGCAGGCGGAGATGACGCAGATACTACTGATTAACACGGATAAAAATACAGAACAGCCGCCTTAAGAAAGGCGGCTGTTCTGTTATGCGAAATAACTTGCTTTACAAAAAATCCGTGGAAATCTTTTCAATCCGTATCATCTGTGACTCGATCATTTCAACGTATAAAAAAGCCCCTTGTAAAACAAGAGGCTGTATATAAGGCTAATGGTTGACTATTTTTTTACCCGTTTAAATTTTGCTTCCATAAACTTTGCTTCTTTGCCATCAGGTCCATCACCATACATTGTTAATACATAATTATCATCATCAATAAACTTTTGTTCCTGCCGAACTTTTGAATCTTTACCGGTTGTGGGATCGGTTTGTGTGCCGTTCAGGTTCATTGTTTTTGTTGCAGCATCATATTGACCTGTCATGAGCATAAGCCCTGAGCCCAGATTGTCGATCCATGTAAGTGCAAATTGTTTCTTGGCATTGTCGTAGGCCATTATACTCTTTCCGGTGAAAGGCATACCCATCATGGTGCCCGAAAGATTTCCTTCCTGGTACAATCCATTCATCACCATCTTTACTACTTCGGTTGCTTTTGATGTCGATGGTTCAGCTCCGGGCATAAACGAGGTTACTTCAGCATCCCATGTTCCTGCATGACTCGCCATCCATTTGTGCATTTCACCCGGCGTCATGAAATTCTCCCATGCTTTGGCCATTGCAGCTGAATCCATTGCCGGTGCTTCAGGAGTTGTTGTTGGTGCAGCAGCGGTTGTGTCTGTTGCTGTTGATTCTGTTTTGCTTTCGTTATTGCAGGAAGAAAAAATGAACGCAATCAACGAAAGTGAGAGAGTAATTCGTTTCATTTGTTTATTGTTTTAAGGAACAATAAAATACGCTGTTTCCTTTCTTTATGCAAGAAGAAAAAAGATGAAGCCGGAAAATAAGCTGATAAAGATCAATCCATGGCTGCAAATAAACGTTCTGCATCTGCTTTGTGAAAGAGTTGTGTGCCTGCATTCATGGTAGCAGCACTGCCACAAGCCACACCAAAAGAGATCACTTCTTTTAGTGAACGGTTTTGTTGCAACATATACGTCATGCCTGCCACCATACTATCGCCTGCACCCACAGTACTTTTCTTTTCAACTTTTGGTGCGGCAGCAAAATGTTTTTCATCACTGCTCATGAGCCATGCACCATCAGGACCCATACTTACAGCGATCAATTCAGCAAAACCATCACGAATTGCTTGCTGTGCTGCATCGGGTACTTCATTCTTATCAAGCCATTCTACATTCAGCATTTTACACAACTCACCAATATTTGGTTTGATGAGATAAGCACCTTTGCCTTGTAACGCCTGCAATGCAGGTCCGCTTGTATCAACAATGCAACGTGCACCAACAGTTTTTGCATTCTTAACAATCAGTCCATAAAAATAATCAGGTAAGCCCGGAGGTAAGCTTCCGCTCGCAATAACATACGATGGAGTAAAGCTGCGGATATGATCGATCAATGTGATCATGGTTTCTTCCTGCACAGCACGACCTGGAAAAGTAAAACGAAATTGATTGTTCGTTGATGATTCCAAAACGATCCAGTTCTCTCTTGTTTCCACTTTTGTATCTACTGCATGAAATTCAAGATCAGCTTCCCGAAGTAACGAACACAACATATCGCCATTATGTCCGCCCGATGGAAACAAAGCAATCGATGAAGTCTGCAGTTTTTTTAATGCTTTACTTACGTTGATGCCGCCACCGCCTGGTTCATTCACTACTTCCGTGCAACGGAGTTTGCTCTCGGGTTTCAATGTTTCAGCTACAGAACTTTTATCAATGCAGGGGTTGAGCGTTACTGTGAGAATCATTTGGTGGGTTTCAATTAATTATATGAGTGATTTTCTATTTCGGTTAACACCAGATCAATACGTTTAGAGAGTGTATCATAATCAGTATAACCTCTTGCAAGCAGATGGAATTTTGTTTCCGTGAGCTGTATCAAAACTTGCGGGAAACCGGTTACCTGTAATTGCTTACACAATTGAAATTCGTAATAAGCTTTCTCTTTGTATTCTTCCGACTTTAGCTTGGCGTAAAAATCATCTGCATCAATATTATACTTTTCAAGCAAATGACGATAGGCTTCATTATCTGTCAGGTCTCTTCCTTCATAATGCAGACCGTATTGCAGATCGGATGCGAATTGTGCCTGTTGTTCAGGAAATAATTCTTTGAAAATGGATAATGCAATGGCGGGTTTTTCTGATGAAGGGAACCAATCACTTTCTTCAGGATTTTTAATGTGCCAGAGATAATCTTCACCAAACTTTATTCCGGTATAATCTTCCACTGTTTTGTAAGCTTCTTTAATATAACCAGCCGTTACACGGATATGCACGGGTTGCTCAGGTAAGATCATACCTCCACTCAACACTTCGCAATGAAGTGTCTGTTTATATGTTTCGCTGATTTTTTTGATAACAGGACTGAAACCGTAACACCAGCCACAATATGCATCATAACAATAGATCAAGATCGGTTGCATGGCCCAAAGGTAAAATGTTCTGCAATATGAAATTTCATCACCACAAAATCACTCCCTGTTTTACCCTCAGAGAAATATTGTAGGCGTGCTCAAAATCTTCCAATGGGTCTTTTGATAAAATAAGAAAACTTGCTTCATAAGCTTCCTGCAGTTTTGCAATTTTTCTGTTTGGGAAAATTGCAGCAGGTGTTACCTCACACCACATCTTCAACAACTCCAGGTTTGTATAAATATTCAGTTTACGCAAATATTCGATTTCGGTTTGCGCAGTAAGGTTGTAACTATCGCAACCAATTGTTACCGGCACATGATATTTTTTAAGCAACAGCAGGTTTTCCTTTTGCACATTCATTTGAGCTTCACGTTGCTGATTGCTCATTGGCTTTATCTCTGTTTGCAGCAATGAATAAGTTGGGTCAACATACACTCGTTCTTTTTTCATTTTACGCACCAGTTGAGCTGGGAGTTTATAATAAGTTTCGGTGTAACCATCTCTCCACCGCACCTGGTAGCCGGGCAAATGATTGATCTCATCAACACCCGCAGCCAAAGCAACTTTCAGATCGCTTGGGGTTTCCGCATGTGCACTCACTTTCAATCCTGCTGCATGTGCTTTCTTCGTAATGAGCTTTGCCAGCTTTGGATCAATTCCTTTTTTGCCGTTGAAAAGTGTATCATCTTTTCGTTGGTCATACTCTTCTGAAAAAATGAGATAGAATTTGATAAAGCCCGGTTTTTGCGAAAGAATGAACGGCCACTTCTTTTCCAGTTCTTCTTTTGAATTGATGAGATAATAGGCTTCGCCTTCAAAACTTTTTGTTGTCCAACCAGGCAGTGCTTTTTTATAAGTAGTGCCCAGCATGTAGTTATACAATACTGTCGGATGCCCGCCATTTGCAGTAAGTCCGCCATTAGCATAGATCACATCAACGCTTCGTGGATGATTGATCTTGCTTTTTATCTTATTTGTTGCAAACGGAATACTGTTTGGATTTTTGATGTAGAAGATACCATCGGCAAGGTAACGTTCAATAAACACATCAATATCCTGGTCAGTTTCGGGTGAATGATTATGTGCTTCACCAAATGGAGGAATAATAAATTGTTGCTTGAGATCAACAACTGTATCAACAACTGATGGAGCATTCTTTGTGAGAAGTCCGTTCACACTATAAAAATCAGTAGCGGTAAACTCTTTTCCATTGAACCATTGCCCGTTGATGAAGTGAATAGATTTCACCTGCGCTGCAACAGCGAGTTTTATAGAGATACAAACAATCAATAAGAAAAAACGCATCACCGTTTTTGTTTAATGTGCTTCTAACCAATTATCGCCTGTTCCTGCTTCTGCTATTACCGGTACACCATTTGTGAGTGGCATAGCAGTTTGCATGCAATCAATGATCAATGCCTTGATGCCTTCTGCTTCTTCTTTCAGTACATCAAACACTAATTCATCATGCACCTGTAAGATCATTTTGCTTTTGAACGTACTCTTCTTTAATGCATCATGTGTTTTGATCATCGCCAATTTGATCATATCAGCAGCTGTTCCCTGTATCGGCGAGTTGATGGCATTTCGTTCGGCATAACCACGAACTGTAAAGTTGCTGGAATTAATATCACGCAACCAACGTTTGCGGCCCATCAAGGTTTCTACATAACCATTCTCACGTGCAAAGTTCACGGTATCGTCCATGTACTTTTGAATACCTGCAAATTCACGTTTATAGTTATCAATAATTTCCTTTGCTTCGGTTCTGCTGATACCTAAATTATCTGCCAAGCCAAATGCACCTTGTCCGTAAATGATACCGAAGTTTACACTCTTTGCTTTGTAGCGCATCTCTTTGGTAACATCTTTCTCGTCGATCTTATACACTTTGGCTGCAGTGGCAGTATGAATATCTTTCCCTTGAATAAATGCTTCGCACATGGCAGGATCGCCGCTGATAGCAGCAACAATGCGTAATTCAATTTGCGAATAGTCGGCACTCACCAATACATGGTTCGCATCTCTTGGTACAAATGCCTTTCGTATTTCTCTGCCACGTTCTGTACGAACAGGAATATTCTGCAGGTTGGGATTGTTACTTGCCAAACGACCGGTTACTGCAACTGCCTGTCCATACGTTGTATGAACTCTTCCTGTTTTTCGATTGATCAGTTGTGGTAATGCATCAACATAAGTTGATCTTAATTTCGTCAATTCACGGAATGCAAGAATATCTTCTACAATCAGACTTGTATGCGCCAGCTTCAACAACACATCTTCACCTGTTGCATACTGGCCTGTTTTTGTTTTCTTCGCTTTGGGATCAAGCTTTAAATGATCGAACAATACTTCTCCTAATTGTTTCGGCGAAGCAAGATTGAATTTCAAACCGGCTGAACTATATACTCTCTGTTCAGCTTCTTTTGCGTCTTTATCGAGTTGTTTCGAATACTCATTTAAAAAATCAACATCAACACGTATTCCTTCAAACTCCATATCCGTGAGTACTTTCACCAATGGATTTTCCACTTCGTAAAACACACGTTCCACTTCTTTCTCTTTCAACAACGGAAACAACGAATGTTTTAATTGCAATGTGATATCGGCGTCCTCAGCTGCATAATCAGTGATCTTTTCTAATTCCACATCACGCATTGTTCCTTGTTGTTTGGAGGTTGAGTTCTTTGGAACTTTTTTCCCGATCAATTCTTCAATATGCACCGGCTCGTAACCAAGAAACTGTGCGCTCAACTCGTCCATGCTTCGTTTGCCATCCGGTTCAACTACATAATGCGCCAGCATGGTATCAAACAACGGACCTTTCAATTCCACATCGTACCACTTCAATACCAACAGATCATATTTGATATTCTGTCCGATCCATGTTTTGCTTTCATCATCAAACAATGGTTTGAAGATGGAAAGAACTTTTTTTGTTTCAGTTTGATCAACAGGACAAGGAACATACCATGCTTTATGTGGTTGATACGAAAAGCTCATCCCTACAATCTCACAATCATTTGCATCGATGCCTGTTGTTTCTGTATCAAAACAAATTTCGTTTTGCTTTGATAGCTCAGCAACAAGTTCTTTCATTGTTGCTTCCGTTGTTACAGCAATATATTCATGCTCTGTGTTGTTGATATTTTTTGAAGCACCGAGATCCAACACAGTAGCACTTTCTTCTTCAGCGGTTTGCTCAGCTTCGGTTCCATCAGTTGACGCAAAGATTTCTGTTTGTGCAGATTTTGGTGGCGCTTTCTTTTCTTTCCGCACTTCACCCATTGTTGTATCGATCACATTACCGAACAGATCTTTCTGCACGCCAACCGGTGCTGAACTGAATGCATTAAAGTCGTCACCTAAAATCCGTTTGCCAATTGTTTTGAATTCCAGTTCAGCAAACACTGCTGCCAACTCTTCTTTGTTCCATTCTTTCAAACGAAAATCTTCTTCATGAAATTCAACAGGCACATTGGTAATAATGGTGGCGAGTTTCTTACTCATGATCGCAAGATCTTTTCCGGCCGCCACTTTTTCGCCCATCTTTCCTTTAATGTTAGCAGCATTGGCCAATACATTTTCCAACGTATCATACTCTGCTAACAGTTTAGCTGCAGTTTTTTCGCCCACACCGGGAATGCCGGGAATATTATCAACCGAATCACCCATCATACCGAGTATATCAATCACCTGGCTCACATTTTTGATTCCCCATTTGGCACACACTTCTTCCGGACCCATGATCTCCACATCACCACCCTGGTAAGCAGGTTTATAAATTTTCACTTTATCTGTTACAAGCTGGCCATAATCTTTATCGGGTGTAACCATAAACACTTCGTACCCGGCAGCTTCACCCAGTTTACTTAATGTACCGATCACATCATCGGCTTCATAACCATCACTTTCAATTACCGGAATATTAAATCCTTTAATGATGCGCTTAATATCAGGAATAGCCATCAACAGATCTTCAGGTGCTTCCTGGCGATTGGCTTTGTATTCTGCAAAATCGGTGTGACGTTCAGTTGGCGCTGCCGTATCAAAACAAACCGCCATATGTGATGGCTTTTGTTTAGTGATCAATTCGATCAATGCATTGGTAAAACCAAACTGTGCATTGGTGTTTTTTCCTTTGGATGTATTACGTGGGCTGCGAATAAGTGCATAGTATGCACGGAAGATGAGTGCAAACGCATCGAGCAGAAAAACTTTTTTATCATTGGCCATGCCGCTAAGTTAGCATCCTTGCCAAAGAGAAAAAGAGAAATTTTTATAAACGAGAAAAGCCCCGTTTTATAACGTGGTTTTTTTGTAAGCAAAATAAAAACAGGAGGTGGTGGAAACCACCTCCGCAAAACTTACATTATGAGAAAATTCAACACCGGCAGCAAATAAAAATATAGGGTACGGATCGCCGGTTCGTTGACTGCTTAACGAAATAGTTGATGCACAATATGTATTGTGAAATTATTTGCCGCTATTTTCAGCGAGCTCATTTTCTAAAGGCTTTGCTTCCTTAGATTGTTTTTGAGCTGTTTGCTGTTTTGCAACTTCAGATTTGCCTGCAACGACACGTGCCAAGAAAGAATCTTCCTTGTAAAATACGTTCAAATAAATAGCGAAGAGGAAAAATACGAATGAGAAGAAACGCAATGGCTTTTTCATGACATTTGGATTTAGTTTTTTCAAAAGAATTGGACAATTCAAATGTAGATACAGTTTTTGACTTGTGCAACACTTAGCAGCCTATTTTCGAAAATTCAGGGTTAGTACTTAATAGCGATTTGGTAAATTTACGGTCGGCTGAAATCCGCTACTGTATTGAGTTACAGCACTCCTTCCTTGATCTCTTCCCACAAATCCCGATAGCATTGCGCAGCGTAACTGCTGCGTGCAAATTCTTCTAACGGAGCTTTGTGTACACCCATTTTTTCTACATCACTTAAGTAAGGAATATAGTTTTCGAAGAAGCGCTTGTCTTTGTATAATTCTTCCATCACTTCGTTGTGCATGTTGCGACGCAGATCAGTCATAGTGAAGAAGCAGGTCATTTTTTTCTGATCGATATTCTTCTCTTTAAAATAGTCTTTCACCATGTGATAGGTGCGAACAGAAAGTGTTGTGGGTATGATGGGCATCAATACAATATCTGATGCATTAAAAATATTTTCTGCTAATGAACTTAAACCCGGAGGGCAATCAATGAAGATGAAATCATATTCACTCTTCAATTGCTTCAAGATAGTTGCCAAACGTTTTTTTGATGCCTGCATTTCATCGATCATTACATCATGTGCTTTGGCTGTTATATCGGCTGGAATAATATCGAGATTTTCATACTCTGTTGCCATGATGCTGTCGGCCAGCTCCGCATCTTTTCCAACCACATCTTTCATCACCACTTTTTGCTTGGGTTTTACTTTGTAGTAAAAGGAAGTAGCACCCTGCGGATCAATATCCCATAGCAAGGTTTTGTATCCGTCTTTTGCTGCGAGGTATGCAAAGTTTACGCAACTGGCAGTTTTACCAACACCTCCTTTGAGGTTAAATAAAGCAAATGTGAACATGGCTGATTTTTTTGAAAGAGCTTCAAGTTAAGAAAAGACGGGGAGAATTGGAAAACCTTAACTGTAGAAGCCACTTGCGGGTTCAATGTTATTTCTTCATTGCCTCCAGTTCTTTCTGCAACCTGAACATTTCGTCCCTTAACCTTGCTGCCTCCATAAAATCAAGATCACGTGCTGCTTTTTCCATTTGCTTCTTGGTTCGGGCAACCGCTTTCTCCATTTGCGGAATAGTTTGATATACTTCCTGGTCTTCGGCAGCTTCTACCAATTCACCATCGGGTGCAAGCGCATATGATTTTGCAGGATCATATCCTTTGATATCAAGCACTGCAGTTTGGCCCATCACCTGTTCAATACTTTTTTTGATGGTGCGTGGTGTAATGCCATGTTCAATATTGTACTGGATCTGTTTTTCTCTTCGTCTGCTTGTTTCTTCAATGGTGCGGCGCATACTTTCCGTCATCTTATCGGCATAGAAGATAACGAGACCATCCACATTACGTGCAGCACGACCGGCCGTTTGCGTTAAACTTTTTTCGTTACGCAGGAACCCTTCTTTGTCTGCATCAAGAATTGCAACCAATGATACTTCAGGCAAATCCAAGCCTTCACGCAAGAGGTTTACACCAACTAACACATCAATAACACCCAATCGCAGGTCACGCAAAATTTCAATACGCTCCAACGTGTCAACTTCACTATGAATATATTTTGATTTGATGTTGATTCGCTTCAGGTATTTGTCCATCTCTTCTGCCATTCGCTTGGTTAATGTTGTCACCAATACACGATCGCCTTTTTTCACACGTTTATCAATTTCATCCAGCAGATCATCGATCTGGTTTACACTCGGACGAATTTCAATGGGAGGATCTAACAAACCTGTTGGACGAACAACCTGCTCCACCACCACACCACCGGTTTTCTCGAGTTCATAATCATCCGGTGTTGCACTCACAAACACTACCTGGTTGAGTAAACTTTCAAACTCATGAAAATTCTGCGGACGGTTATCCATTGCACTCGGCAAACGGAAACCATAATCAACCAATACCAATTTCCTGCTTCTGTCGCCACCATACATACCACTCACCTGTGGAATGGTTTGATGGCTTTCATCGATCACCATTAAATAATCTTTTGGAAAATAGTCTAACAAACAGAACGGTCTTGTACCAGGTGTACGCCTGTCAAAAAACCTTGAATAGTTTTCAATTCCATTGCAGTAACCCAGTTCACGTATCATCTCCAGATCATAATCGGTCCGTTCTTTCAATCGCTGCGCCTCAATGTATTTGCCTTCACGTTTAAAGTACTCTACCTGTGCAGCTGCCTCATCCTGTATTTCGTATATGATCTGCTGCATCTGATCCTTTGGTGCAATGTATAAGTTGGCGGGAAATATGGCGGCGTTCTCCACTTTGCCAATTCGCTTGCCCGATTTGGTATCGATGGTTTCGATCTCTTCAATTTCATCACCAAAAAAACTGATGCGGTAACCAAAATCAACATAAGGCAGATTAATATCAACGGTATCGCCTTTTACGCGAAATGTTCCTCTTGTAAAATCGCCTTGTGTGCGGCTGTATAAACTATTCACCAATGAATGCAGAAAGCCTTGCCGTGAAAGTGTTTGTTTCTTTTGAATACGGATGATGCCATTTTCAAAATCAACCGGGTTACCCATACCGTAAATGCAACTCACACTTGCCACCACAATAATATCTCTTCGTCCGCTTAACAATTCACTGGTAGCTTGCAAACGCAGTTTGTCAAGCTCTTCGTTAATGCTGAGATCTTTTTCAATGTAGGTGCCACTCACCGGCATATATGCCTCGGGTTGGTAATAATCGTAATAGCTTACGAAATAACCCACTGCATTATCAGGGAAGAATTGTTTGAACTCACCATACAACTGCGCCACCAATGTTTTGTTATGCGTAAGCACAAGCGTTGGTCGTTGCACATTTTGAATAACGTTGGCTATGGTAAATGTTTTACCACTGCCGGTTACACCAAGCAGTGTTTGGAATTTCTCTCCGTTTAAAATTCCTTCGGTGAGCTGTTGAATCGCCTGCGGCTGATCGCCGGAGGGAGAATAAGGTGAATGAAGTTGAAAAGGCATCTGTAAAGTTAGGAAGTGTTGTGTTTACTTGTTGATTGGTCAGGTAACCAACAAAGGTCTAAAAACAAAAAACCGGCTCTCGCCGGTTTCAATGTTATACAGTTTTCTTTTCGTGCATCTTGTGCTTGTGTTTCATCCCTTTTCTATTCGGGTGTTGTTCATGAAACTTTTTCATTTTTTCTTTTTGATCGGGTGTAAATACAGTTTCACGTTGTGTACGGTATTGCTTCTTTAAAGTTTTGAACTGTTCTTTCTTCTGCTCAGCTGAAATGCTACTGTTGTTTTTAATAGCCGTCATTTCTGCTTTTTGCTTTTCATGGATGGCTTTCAACTGTGCTTTCTGCTCGGATGTAAGATTTAACTCCTTGTGCATTTGTTTATGCATCTGCTTGCCCTCTGTGCGAACCTTTGCTTTCTTTTTGGTAGCAACTGTTTGAGCCTGCGCCACTGCGCCGGCCATAAGAAACAACATCAAAAACTGGAATACTTTCATATGTGGTGTTTTAAATTATGAATGATACGCTAAAGACGTTAAATGCACTCCTGCGTTTAATGATCGTTCATAAAGTATTGTTAGAACTCGTTGAGCCATATGCCTCTGGAAATCTGAGAGCTAACGGAACAAAGTGTATATCACTCAAATAAAAAACCGGCTTTCGCCGGTTCACAATTAATTGTTATTTCCTCCGCCTTGCCCACCGGGGCCGCCGCCACCGTTACGTCTCTTTTGCATTTCTTCCTGCATTTCTTTTTGCTTTGCTTTCAACTTCTCTTTTTGCTCTGCGTTCAGTAATGCATCGATCTGCTCACTGTATTTTTTACGGATCTCCATCATTTGCTCACGCTGCTGTTCACGGCTCAGCGAACTGTTGTTGCGTACTGCTTCTGATTCTGTGCGCTGCTTGTCCTGGATGGCTTTTACTTTTTCCTGCTGGTCTTTTGTTAAGTTGAGATCCTTGTACATATCTACACGTGGACCTCTGCCTCTTGAAGTATCGGCTGGCGGCTGTGCCTGTGCCATTGCACCCACACAGATAAATAGGAATAAAAATTGGAGTACTTTCATTGTAATAAAATTTAGTTTGAACAGGATTAGACGGCAGGTCTCCAAAAAGTTTACGCCGTTTGTAAAAAAATCTGAATGAATTATCTCGCCCACGCCTACCTGTCGTTTCACCAGCCCGAGTTACTTGTGGGTAATATGATCAGCGATTATGTGAAAGGCAAAAAGAAATTCGACTATTCGCCAGGTATACAACAAGGCATCGAACTGCATCGCATCATCGATTCATTTACTGATGACCATGCCGCAACGAAAGAAGCAAAAGAAATTTTCAGGCCGCATTATCGCCTGTACGCAGGCGCTTTTGTTGATGTGGTATATGATTATTACCTCGCCTCCGATCCATTGATCTTCAATAATGATTCGCTTGAACAGTTTGCAGCTGATACCTATACGATGCTGGAGCCTTATACCGCTGTTTTCCCCGAACGCTTTGCACGCATGTTCCCTTATATGAAGACACAGAACTGGCTTTATAACTACAGTAATAAATGGGGAATTGAAAATAGTTTACACGGAGTAGTGCGGCGTGCAACTTACTTAACCGAAAGTGCAACAGCCTTTGCTTTGTTTAATGAACATGATACAACCCTGCGGCAATGTTACCAGGCTTTTTTTCCGGAAATGATAGCGGTAGTAAAGAAATGGATACAGGAAAAATAAACAGGTGTGGCATACTTATTATAGTATGCCACACCTGATCAATAATCTCAATGAATATAAGAATCGTAAACCAAAAACTGTTTGAAGCGTTCCACACAAGCTCTCTCCAGCATTTCCCTGTCATCGGGGTGGGCAATATCAATCAAGGCCTTTGCACGCTGACGTAAATTTTTTCCGTACAACGAGGCAATACCATACTCAGTAACCACATAATGAACATGTCCACGTGTGGTTACTACACCTGCACCTTGTTTTAAGAAAGGCACAATGCGGTTTATTCCTTTTGCTGTGCGTGATGTAAGCGCAATAATAGGTTTACCACCTTCGCTCAATGCAGCACCACGCATAAAATCCATTTGTCCGCCAATACCACTGTATTGTGTTGTGCCAATACTATCGGCACAAACCTGTCCTGTAATATCAACTTCAATTGCGCTGTTGATGGCCACCACTTTGGGGTTACGACGGATCACATGCGGATCATTTACATAATCAATATCAAGAAATACAAATGCCGGGTTATCATCAACATATTCGTACAACTTTCGTGTACCTACTGCAAATCCTGTAACTGATTTATTAGGATGAATTTTCTTGTTAACATTGTTGATCACATCACGTTCAACCAGTTCAATTATTCCATCACTCAGCATTTCGGTATGCACGCCGAGATTTTTATGATTATACAATGATTTCAGCACCGCATCCGGTATAGTACCGATACCCATTTGCAGTGTGCTTCCATCTTCGATCATACCTGCAATGTATTGGCCGATTTTCAGTTCATCATCTTTTACTTTTGAACCATAGTCTACTTCCGGCAGAGCTTCTTCACAATACACCATTGATGTAAAGCGATCGGTATGGATCAAACTATCGCCATGTGTACGTGGTACATTGGGGTTTACCTGTGCAATAATGTATTTGGCAGTATTTACGGCACTGCGGGCAATATCAACACTCACACCTAAAGAACAATAGCCATGTTTATCGGGCGGCGATACATGCACCATGGCCACATCAATAGGCATATAACCTTTTTTGAACAGATCGGGTATATCGCTCAGGAACACGGGAATAAAATCGGCCCGGCCTTCATTCACTGCTTTGCGCACACTGTTACTTACGAACATACAGTTGATGTTGAAGATGCCTTCGTATTGCGGCTGATCAACAGTAATATCGCCCTGCACGGTAATGAATACCAACTCCACCTGTTCCAATCTATGTGAATGTTTAGACAGTTCACGTAATAAATAAAGAGGTGTTTGGGCGCTGCCCTGAACAAATATCCGTTGACCGCTTTTAATTACTGAGAGGGCCTGTTCTACTGATTGATAATGGATATGCCTGTACATGATCGAAAGATTAGAATGCAAAAATAAAATACAACAAAGCCACTGAAACTGCCAATAAACAGGATAAATGGTGATTACGGACAGCAATCTTTGGGCTAAATTTGCGTTCTCAAAACAACCTCCGGGAGAAAAAAACAGTCATAATAACTGTCACTAATAAAATAAGATCCAAAAAAAGAACGTATGAAATTGTTATCGATGATCCTTTTATTTGTTGCATTTGGTTTTACAGCAACAGCACAGAACGGAAGCAAATTACCGCCATTGGATAAATCGCCGATGGATATGTCGTATTATCCTGTCAACTATCCTGTTCTTCGTATTCAGCCGAATAAAGTAACCGAACCGTTGATAGCCCGTGTTATTTACAGTCGCCCTTCAAAGAGTGGCCGTAAAGTATTTGGTGAGCTGGTGGAAGATGGAAAGATCTGGCGGCTGGGTGCCAACGAAGCAACCGAGATCGAGTTTTACCGTGATGTAAAAATTGGCGGCAAAACAGTAAAGAAAGGTCGTTATACCATGTATGCATTAGAAAGTGCTGCAAAATGGACCATTATCATTAATAAAGATACTGACGTGTGGGGTGCATTTAAATATGATGCAAATAAAGATGTAGTGCGTGTTGATTGTCCTGTTACAAAAACAGCAGATGTGACCGAATCATTTACGATGTTGTTTGAAAAAGTAACTGACAAAAGTATTAACCTGATTATGGATTGGGATGAAGTGATGGTGAAAATGCCGATCAGCTGGTGATTGGACGTACGATGTTAGATGTATGATGTACGTAGTGAACTAAACTCTTAAGATTTTAATTAATAGTAAGGCTCTGCAGAAATGCAGAGCTTTTCTTTTTGGTTTATCTGCATTGAAAGTTCGATTTTTACAGCATGTGTGGTATTGCCGGAATTATTTCAATGAACCCAAATCATGTTTCAACAGAACGGTTGAAACAAATGACTGACGCCATTGCTCATCGTGGACCGGATGGTGAAGGCTTTTGGTTGAATGAAAATAAAACAGTTGGCTTTGGTCACCGGCGTTTGGCCATTATTGATCTGAGTGAAACCGGTAAACAACCGATGCATTTTCCTTTCCCTACAGGAGAAGTACGCCCTGGTTTGACAGAAAGAGGACCAAGAGAAAGAGCCCGCTACAGTATTACATACAACGGTGAGATCTACAATTATCTTGAGCTGAAAGAAGAGTTGAAGCAGAAGGGTTATACTTTTTTTACCCATTCTGATACAGAAGTTATTCTTGCTGCGTATGATCACTGGAAAGATGAATGCCTGCAACAGTTCGATGGTATGTTTGCGTTTACCATTTGGGATGAACAGGAACAAGCACTCTTTACTGCACGTGACCGGTTTGGTGAAAAACCACTCTATTATTTTTTTGATGGTGAACAGTTTTTGTTCGCCAGTGAAATGAAAGCTCTCTGGGCTGCAGGAGTAGAGAAAAAGATCAACCACGGTATGCTGCTCAACTATATTGGGTTAGGTTGGGTAAAGAATCCTGCTGATCTGTCGCAAACATTTTATGAGCACATCCGCAGTTTGCCACAATCACATTACCTGAAATTAGATCTGAGCAGCGGGAAGAATGAAATTGTGCAGTACTGGGATCTTGATAAAGAAACACAGTCAACCTTAAGCGAAGTCGATGCCATTGAACAGTTTCAGCAACTGTTCAACACATCCGTACAAAGAAGATTGAGAAGTGACGTGGAAGTGGGCACATCGCTGAGTGGTGGACTAGACAGTTCAAGCATTGCAGCGACGATAAAAATCCAAAATCCAGATTCCAAAACCCAAACCTTCACTGCTTCGTTTCCCGGATTTGAAAAAGATGAAACGGCTTACGCTAAACAGGTAGCAGATGAGTTTCAATTGCAGCAACATCTAGTATCGCCAACAGCAGAAACATTATTCAATGATATTGAGCATTTGATTCATCACCAGGAAGAACCATTTCAATCGGGCAGTATCTATGCGCAATACAAAGTATACGAACTGGCGAAGCAGCAAGGCATTAAAGTAATTCTTGACGGACAAGGAGCAGACGAAACACTGGCAGGCTATCACAAATACATTCATTGGTTTCTGCAGGAGAAGAGTCGGGAATCGGGAGTCGTTAGCCGTGAGTTAAAGGCGTTCGCTCAAAATAATATTTCAGTTGACTGGAGCTGGAAAAACAAACTGGCGGCACGCTTTCCTGAAATGACAGCCGTGCAACTTGAAAACAAAGCCAACAAAGAAATACTGAATAATAAATTCATTGCAAACAATTATCGTAAAACACATTTCAATAAGAAAAGTATTTTTAAACCGGCAGTTGGTAAGCTAAACGATCTCCTTTATTATAATACCTTGCGAAACGGCCTGGAAGAATTGTTGCGTTATGCTGATCGTAACAGTATGGCACATGGCGTTGAAGTTCGGTTACCGTTTTTATCGCATGAATTGGTTCAGTTTATTTTCTCGTTGCCTTCGCATTATAAATTACAAAACGGCTTCACCAAGTATATTCTTCGGGAAAGTATGAAACAGATACTTCCTTCCTCCATTGTTTACCGAACAGATAAGATCGGTTATGAACCACCGCAGCAACAATGGATGCAATCGGCAGGTTTTAAAGAATTACTGCAAAGCAGCCGACAAAAGTTGGTAAAAGAGAATATCCTGAAAAAAGAAATTCTCCAGCAACCAGTGAATGCACAGTCAGCACATGCTGTTAAGAATGATGATTGGCGTTATTTCTGTGCGGCGCATCTGTTGTAATTCCTCATCTTTGCAATTCTCGTTTGACGAGCTAAAACTATAGATATGAAACTCGATACTAAAATGATCCACGCCGGTTCACATCCTGATCCTTCAACCGGTGCTATTATGACACCCATTTATCAAACCAGCACCTATGTGCAGGAAGCTCCGGGTGTAAACAAAGGATTTGAATATGCAAGGAGTCAGAACCCGACCCGTTTTGCATTAGAAGAAGCAGTAGCCGTAATTGAAAACGGAAAGTTTGGTTTGGTGTTTGGCAGTGGTGTGGCTGCAACAGATGCCGTGATCAAATTACTTGCTCCGGGCGACGAAGTGATTGCAGCAAGTGATATGTACGGCGGCACTTATCGTTTATTTATGAAAGTTTTTGAAAAATTCGGGTTGAAATTTATTTATGTTGATACCACCAATCCGGAGAATGTAAAAGCAGCGATCACTGCCAATACAAAACTCATTTGGCTGGAAACCCCTACCAATCCGTTAATGAACATTACGGATATCAAAGCTGTTTCAGTAATTGCAAAAGAAGCAGGTGCGTTGCTTTGTGTTGATAACACCTTTGCTTCTCCTTATTTGCAAAACCCGTTAGATCTCGGTGCTGATATAGTGATGCACTCTGCTACAAAATATCTCGGCGGTCATAGTGATGTCATACAAGGTTGCCTGGTGATGAATGATAAAGACCTGCGTGAAAAATTATATTTCATTCAGAAAAGTTCCGGTGCAGTTCCCGGCCCAATGGATTGTTTCCTTGTGTTGCGTGGCATTAAAACCTTGGCTGTGCGTATGAGAGCGCATTGTGCCAACGGTGCAAAAATTGCTCATTGGCTAAAGGCAAATCCAAAAGTGGCGAAAGTGTACTGGCCAGGCTTTACTGATCATCCCGGTCATGAAATTGCAAAAACACAAATGCGTGACTTTGGCGGTATGATCAGTTTTGAATTAAAAGACGACAGTATTGAAGAAGCAAGACGTGTACTATCATCTACCCATTTATTTGCATTGGCTGAAAGTTTAGGTGGTGTGGAAAGTTTGATCAATCATCCTGCGAGTATGACACATGCTTCTATTCCAAGAGAAAAACGAATTAAAGATGGCTTGCATGATTCGCTGATCCGTTTGAGTGTAGGTATTGAAGATGCAGATGATCTGATTGAAGATCTTGCGAAAGCGATTGGATAGTCTTGAGCGAAGCTGAGATACAAACAATATTGCGATTCATTTCGTAACTTGTAACAAACATCATTTTATGCCTTACAATAAAGAAGAACTGCTCAAGCTTTCAGTTGAAGAGCGAATTAAGCTTGCGGAAGAATTGTGGGAAAGTGTTGATGATGAACAACTACCTGTTACTGATGTTGAGATCAGTATTGCGGAAGAACGGTATGAAGCTTATCTCAAAAATCCAAAAGATGGAATGAGTTGGGATGAGTTTAGAAAAAAGATCAACGACAAGTATGGCTTTTAATATCGTTGTAAGATCAGATGTATGGATAGATATTGAGAGCGCCATTGATTGGTATGAGCATGAAGTTACAGGATTGGGGCAGCGTTTCTACACTAGTTTTGAGCAGGCTAAAATAAAAATAGTTAACAACCCTTACTATTATTCATTCATTACAAAATATGTAAGACGGTGCCCGATTAAGAAATTTCCCTATAGTGTTTTGTATGTAGTTGAAAACGATACTATTTATGTGCTTGCAGTAATTCATAGGAGAAGAAGTAATGCATACATCAGAAAAAGAACTAAGCGATAAGCGGCAACTAAAAAAATTTCTCAATGCGAAGGTTGATTTCTACAATCAACCTTCGTTCATTAAAGATGATCCCATCTGCATTCCTCATCTGTTTAGCAAAAAACAGGATATTGAGATCGCCGGTTTCTTTGCAGCCATCTTCGCCTGGGGTAACCGCACCACCATCATCAACAAAGCAAGAGAGTTAATGCAGCTGATGAATATGCAGCCACACAAATTTTGTCTGAACCATACTTCCGGGGCATTAAAAAAATTAAGCGCTTTTAAACACCGCACCTTTACTGCTGATGATCTTTACTACTTCACAGAATTTTTTCAGCAGCATTACAGCAATCATGATTCCTTGGAAACAGCTTTCTTCCCAACAAAGGGAATGACGGTGGAAGAAGGATTGAATCATTTCAAAAATTATTTCTTTTCATTCGAGCATTTGAAACGAACGGAGAAGCACGTTTCAGCACCCATGCAAAAATCAACCTGTAAACGGTTGAACATGTATTTGCGCTGGATGGTAAGGGCTGATAACAAGGGTGTTGATTTTGGCATCTGGAAAAACATAAACCCTGCTGATCTCATTTGTCCGCTGGATGTGCATGTATCAAGAGTTGCCCGACAGTATGATCTTCTGCACCGAAAGCAAGACGATTGGGAGGCCGCACTGGAACTCACATCCAATCTCCGTATCTTAGACAAAAACGATCCCGTGAAATATGATTTTGCATTATTCGGAACAGGTGTAATGGAAAATAAACTTTAGAAAGCAATTCAAATGAATCCCGTTAAGCTCATCCAGTTTTTTATTCTGCTTATTGTCAACTTCATTATCGTTACCCTGATCAACTATGCGTTTTTGGTTTGGGTAGCTGGAAAAGCAGATACCACCATCAACTCGGTTCTGGTTAAAAGTGCGATCATAGCAGTTGTGTTAACAGTGCTCTTTACGTTTTACAATAAAAAGAAAGACAAGTCAGATGAGTGATCCCAACAAGGATATCATCCCATTGCTCAACAAAGAATTGTCGCTTGAATTATCTGAGAAATTAGCGATGGATGAACTGGAACTGCAGCTAACCAACCACATCAACCATCTCATCAATACTGATTTTGAAAAACTGGTCTACTATCTCTACCGCATTGATGTAAACGAATCAAAAATGAAACAACTTTTGCAGCAACAGGGCGGACAAAATGCTGCTCAATTGATCGCAAGGCTTATCATCGACAGACAATTGCAAAAGATCAAATCAAGAGCAGAACATCGATCAACCAAGATTGATGACGAAGGGGCAGAACGATGGTGACATCACTGTTCAATCGTTTGCCCTGTTAACGTTTGGTAAACAGGAATCCAGTAATTTTAAGAATCATCTAAATAAGACTCATGAAATTCCTGAAACGATTGCTGAAATGGGTTCTCATTATTCTTCTTGTTCTTACGGTTATTTATTTCGTTGGGCCCAACCCATCAACCCCTGTTTATACAACCACATTACCGGCTGTTCCAACTGAAGCAGCTGCATTGGAAACCTATATTACACAAAACGAATCACAACACAAGATCAAGCCGGAAAACGAAGCCCGTATTGTTTGGCAGAACGATTCAACCAAACAAAAAACTGAATATGCTATTGTGTACCTGCACGGTTTTTCTGCTTCACAGGAAGAAGGCGATCCTGTGCATACTGCTATCGCCAAAAAGTTTGGCTGCAATTTATATTTAGCACGTCTGGCTGAGCATGGTATTGACACAACAGATGCTATGCTTCATCTTACCGCAGAAAAATATTGGGAAACTGTAAAGCAGGCTTATGCCATCGGTAAACAACTTGGTAGTAAAGTGATCATCATGGGTACTTCAACAGGTGGAAGTAATGCATTACAACTGGCTGCCAACTACCCGGAAATTACATCCATCATTCTCTTATCACCCAATATTGCCATTAATGATCCCAATGCATGGCTTGCCAACAATCCATGGGGTTTGCAGATTGCACGACTGGTAAAAAAATCAAACTATGTTGATACCAAAGATCAGCGGGATATTTACAAAGCACATTGGTATTCACATTACAGGCTTGAAGCAGTTGTGAATCTGCAGGAGTACTTAGAAACAGCGATGGTTCCAGAAACATTCAGTAAAGTGAAACAGCCAACACTCATGTTATACTATTACAAAGATGATGTGCACCAGGATAGTGTGGTGAAAGTAAGTGCCATGTTGAAAATGTATGATGAACTTGGCACAGTATCTGAACAAAAAAGAAAAATTGCCATGCCCAATACCGGCGATCATGTAATTGGTGGTTATATTAAATCTAACGATTATCAAGGTGTGGAAACAGAAATAACAAAGTTCATGATGGAAGTTTTAAAAATGTCGCTTCAAACTAATTGATCATTTTAAACCAGAATATATGTCTTCATTATCACGCAGAGATGCGTTAAAAGCATTAGGAATTTCAATTGGTGGAACTGTTTTGCCGCTTTCATCATGGGCCACCAATGATAAAGGTGAACGAATTTATCTCCCTGAATTCAGCAACAGTTTTGTACCGGACAAACCAATCACTGTTATTACCTGTGGTGCAGGTTCAAGAGGAAATGTGTATGGAAATTATGCTGTTCAATATCCTGCCCAGCTTGATATTGTTGGTGTGGCAGAACCAATTGCCATCCGCAATGAACGATATGCAAAAAAACATACCATCAAAGATGAAAATAGATTTAAAACATGGGAAGATGTATTCAAACGACCCAAGTTTGCAGATGCAATTCTTATTACAACACCCGATAATCTGCATTACGGACCATGTATGAAGGCATTGGAAATGGGTTATCATGTGTTGTTGGAAAAGCCAATTTCTCCCAGTGAAAAAGAATGCCGTGATATATTAGCCATGACAAAGAAAACAGGAAAGATCGTTGCAGTTTGTCATGTATTACGTTATGCCCCTTACTTTGAGGAGTTACGTAAGATCATGCAAAGCGGTGTGTTGGGCAAAGTGGTAAGTGTACAACATATTGAACCAATTGAACACACGCATATGAGTCATTCTTATGTGCGTGGAAACTGGCATAACAGCAAAGAAACAACTCCTATCATTCTTGCAAAGAGTTGTCATGACCTGGATATATTACGTTGGATGATTGGTAAACAAAGCAAGAGCATTCATGCGTTGGGCGATATAAGCTGGTTCAATAAAAAAAATGCACCTGAAGGAAGTACAGCCCGTTGTACTGATGGTTGCAAAGTGGAAGCAAGCTGTCCCTATTCAGCATTGAAACAATATTACCGGGAACGAAAACGAACCTATGTGTTTGATATGCCTGAAGAAAAAGAGAAACACGCTGATCATATTATGGAGAAATTAAAAACAACCAATTATGGTCGTTGTGTGTACAGGATGGAGAACGATCAACCCGATCATTATACAACTAATATCTTATTTGAAGATGGTGTTACCTGCAGTTTCAGCATGGAAGCATTTACATCCTACGAAGGAAGAAGAACAAGAGTAATGGGAAGTCTTGGTGATATCGTGGGTGATATGTTCAGCTTTACGCATACCGATTTCCTCACCGGTAAAAAAACTGAATGGAAAAATGCAACTGATATGCATGGTGGTGGCGATTGGCGCCTTGTTGCCAACTGGATTGAAGCGATATCGAAAAACGATGCTTCCTTACTTACATCAACCATCGATGCATCCATCGAAAGTCATTTAATGGGTTTTGCAGCTGAACAAAGCAGAAAGGGAAATAAAGTGGTGGACATAAAGCTGTAACCCGTCAACATATTTCGTCTCTAAACAAGTTGGGCCCCGATAGAAATCGTGGGCCCTTTTGCTTACCTCTGAAACCACAAAAAAATAGATCTTTTATGTTCAGAAAGAGTTACAACAACCAGAAGTTGTTATTATGAATAAACAGTATAATAAATTAATTGTAGGGAGGAACTAATTGTTCATCAGCGGGATATAGTGGAATATCAGGAGCTTTGTAAGGAAAATTGGAATTGGGTTGGACGGGGACCAGATGTGACGAGATAAATATAGACCAGTCTTTTGGAATATGCAAGAAAAACGAACCCTTCTTTCAGTCTAAATCAATTCTTTTTCAGCCGCTTCAAATGCTTTCCGTTTTTTGAACGAATACCACCATTGCGGAGCGGTTTTCTTCAACAAAGTATCAATGCCACGCATACCAAACAGGTTCCAGACACCGTGTAATTTTGGCGCAATACCTTCCTGCATTGCACGCAGGCTCATCGCAAACCCACTATCAAGATACTCCATGTGATGCCAGCAACCGGCGGGCATAAACAACGTATCGCCATGTTCGAGTACCACTTCATAACCGATCGCCTGCTTAATGGCAGGGAACTGTTCGTAATCCGGCTTGCCGTTCTTGAGATGATAATTGCTGAAATCTGCGAGGCTCAATACCTCAAATGGCTTACGGTACAACTTGTACTGCTCTTCATAAGGGAACAGCAACACTCGCTTACGACCTACAAACTGTGTATGCAGAATATGCGACAGATCAATATCAAAATGCATATGTGTGATGGAGGTTGCCCCGCCCACAAACAACATCGGATACTTTTTTACAAAGCCCTTCATGTACTCTTCAGGCCAGATAAAATCCTGTGTCAACTCAGGTGAATGATCAAAAATATTAAAGAGGAAAATGCGCCAGCCTGCCGGACCTTGAGAGATCATATCCACGTATTCCCCAAAGGTTTTGTAATCATCAGCCGTATTGATAGGCGTGTACGCATCACTTTTGATATTATTATAAATACCTACTTTATGATGCCCTGCGGTTTGCTTCAAAAAATCCCAGTTCCATTTGTGATAAGCAGGCCATGTTTTTGCAAGTGATTTAATGATCACAGGCTTGCCAGGCAGATAGTAGTCACGACGAAACTGCTCCGGGCTGATGGTATCAAATGTATCAACGGGTTTTAGTTGCATAAACAATCGGGGGCTAATAATGCGACAATCAAATATAAATGAACAATTGCAGATAAATGGTCGGCCGATTGATAAAATTGGCTCAATTCAATCGTACTTTTAACTATGTTGCTGCATGTACATCCGGAAAACCCTCAGCCCCGGCAGATAAAAACCATTGTTGACTGTCTGCAAAGCGGGGGCATCATCATCTATCCAACCGATACGATCTATGGTTTGGGTTGCGATATTTTTCAGCACAAAGCTATCGAACGCATCTGCCGTATTAAAAATGTTGATCCGCAAAAAGCACAACTCTCGTTTATCTGTAACGACCTGAGCGACCTTAGCACCTACACCAAACAAATTTCAACCCCGGTCTACAGAATGCTGAAGCAATTCCTGCCGGGTCCATACACATTTATTTTACCAGCCAGTCGTGAAGTACCGAAGATCCTGAAGAGTAAAAAAGACACCATTGGTTTACGTGTGCCCGATAATGAAATTGCACGTACCATTATCCGTGAGTTAGGTCATCCAATTCTCAGTGCTTCATTGCCGGGAGAGATGGTGGAAGAATTCACCGATCCTGAATACATGCATGATAACTTTAAAAAGCTGGTTGATCTTGTTGTTGATGGAGGTATCGGTGGCATGGTTCCTTCAACTATTGTTGATTGTACAGAAGATGAGCCGGTAGTGTTGAGAGAAGGTTTGGGTGAATGGGCTGGCTAAGCTAAGAGATTGAAAGAGGCGAAAAAGTAAAGAATAAATATTAAGCCTGTTTCATTAAACGCTGTCAGCATACGAGTAATCTTTTCTTTTATCTCCTTTCACTTTTTAATCTCTTAGCATCAAAACAACTCAGCAAGTTTCAACGGATCAATATTAAACGACTTGCGGTGATGCTCACATAACCCATGCACTTCAATCGCCTTCCGGTGTTCTTCGGTTCCATAACCTTTGTTCTTTTTCCAGTTGTACTGCGGAAACTGTTCGTGCAGATTGAGCATGTATTCATCACGATAGGTCTTGGCTAAAATACTGGCGGCTGCAATGGAAGCAAAACGCCCATCCCCTTTTACAAATGTTCGGTGGGGCGTGCGTTTGTATTTAATAAAGCGGTTTCCATCAATCAACAATAACTGTGGTTTTTGTTTGAGTTGATCCAATGCCAGGTGCATTGCTTTGAACGATGCTTTGAGAATATTGATCTGGTCGATCTCTTCCACTTCCACTTTTGCTACTGCATAAGCGGTTGCCTGTTCTTCGATGATCAACCGTAACGCATTTCTGTTTTCTTCTTTCACCTGCTTACTGTCGTTGAGCAACGGATGATGAAATTCTTTGGGCAAGATCACTGCGGCTGCAAACACAGGCCCGGCATAGCAACCACGCCCCGCTTCATCGCAGCCGGCTTCAAGCAGTTCTTCCTGGAAACACGAGAGTAACGACATGGCTTCAAAAGTAAGTTAACAAGCTATTGTTTCTTCAATCCAAATAAAATTTCAACATTTGTATATGGCTACGCAACAGGTACACGACGATCTTCTCCGCAAAAGTTATCCATTGTTTGAAGATAATCTGGTAACAGAAATCGAAGAACAAGGTGAGTTCAAAACTTTCCCTGCCAATGAAATACTCATGCGTAAAGGGCAGTATATCCGCAGCACCATGCTGGTATTGAATGGCCTTATCAAGATCTATCGTGAAGATGATGAGGGCAATGAATTTCTCATGTATTATTTAAAACCCGGTGAAGCCTGTGCTTTATCACTCGTTTGTGCGGCAAAGCACGAAGCAAGTCCCATTATGGCGAAAACAGTTACTGAAACTGAAGTGATGATGGTGCCGGTTGATACAATGAGTGAGTGGATGGCCAAATTTAAAAGCTGGTACCAGTTTGTAATTGAAACATACCGTGCACGGTTTGATGAATTACTTGTTACATTGGATAATGTTGCCTTTCGCAGCATGGATGAGCGCTTGGAATTTTACCTGAAACGTGCAAAAGAAGCACAGGAAACTAACCTGCTCAGCATCAGTCACCAGGAAATTGCGCAGGAGTTGAATACATCCAGAGAAGTAATCTCGAGATTGTTAAAAAAAATGGAGCAGAAGGGGTTGGTTGGATTACACCGCAATGCCATTGAGTTGAAAAAATTATAATCTTTTACCTGTGTGATTTGTATCACCTTCCGATGCTGAAATTGCATCCACATTTGCAGCATGGAAATAATCGGATATCTCGCTTCTATTGTTATTGGCATTTCGTTAGGACTCATCGGCGGAGGTGGTTCTATTCTGACAGTACCGGTTTTGGTCTATCTGTTTGGTGTGAACCCGGTATTGGCAACC
>NZ_DATGWT010000016.1:0-107885 GCF_035299325.1 Lacibacter sp.
GAACAAAACGGGGAATGGGTTGATGAGGGTTCACCAGCGTTTCAAAACTATCCACAACCTGCTGACCATCATGGATATAAACTGCTATTTCAGTAATACCGTTTGAAGCTGCGTACCCACCTGTTGTCTCAATATCTGTAATAGCGTATAGCATAACCACGTAAAAACACGTTTTGGCAAATTAAAATAAAAAGGGCAGATTTTTTGCCGACTGCTCAAACTAAAGTAAATTCGTATAAGATTTACCTCTACCACTCCTGTAAGAACTCAACAGTACGATTAGAATTCCGTATTTCCTGTGAAGTAATTTGTAACCTTTTAAACTTAAAAGTTATGGCATCAAATTCATCACAAATGAGTGACACAGTGAAAACTACAATTTTTGTAATTGTATTTTTCGCAGCGATTGCATTGATTACCTTATTAATGTTCGGTTAATCAATTGCCTATGATAAGAAATTTACTCAATTGCTGTTCGTAAGAACAGCTCAGTACCTTTTTCACCTTTTTTTAAAGCTCCAGTAATGGAGCTTTTTCATTTCTATCCCCTTCTCAACCAGAGGATTCCTTCGGCCAATCAGCCTCGCTTTCCTTAACTTTGCCCACCAAAAAAGATACATCCTGCATGGAACTGAGCAAGAATTTTGAGCACAAAGCATCTGAAGAAAAATGGTATAGCTACTGGAACGAACAGAAGTATTTCAACAGCACTCCTGACGATCGGGAACCTTTTACGATCGTAATTCCTCCGCCCAATGTAACAGGTGTATTGCACATGGGGCATTGCCTCAACAATACCATTCAGGATGTGCTTGTTCGTCGTGCCCGTATGCAGGGCAAAAATGCCTGCTGGGTGCCGGGTACCGACCATGCTTCGATTGCAACCGAAGCAAAAGTGGTGCAGATGCTCCGTGAAAAAGGGATTCAGAAAGCTTCCATCAGTAGGGATGAATTTCTCGGCTATGCCTGGGAGTGGAAAGAGAAATACGGTGGGATCATTTTGCAGCAATTAAAGAAAATGGGTTGCAGTTTAGATTGGGAACGTACCAGTTTTACAATGGATCCTGATTACTATCAATCGGTGATCAGTGTGTTTGTTGACCTCTACAACAAAGGCTTTCTCTACCGTGGCAAGCGCATGATCAACTGGGATGTGAAAGCGAAAACTGCTTTGAGTGATGAAGAAGTGATCCGTAAAGAAACCCAGCAAAAACTTTATCATTTACGTTACAAGATCGATGGACTGGATGAACATATCATCATTGCCACCGTTCGTCCTGAAACCATCATGGGAGACACAGCGATTTGTGTGCACCCAAAAGACGAACGCTACAAACACCTGCATGGCAAGTTTGCGTTTGTTCCGTTGATCAATCGCCGTATACCCATCATTACTGACGAATATGTAACAATGGAGTTTGGAACAGGTGCGTTGAAGGTTACACCTGCGCATGATATGAACGATTACCAGTTGGGTCAAAAACACAACCTGGAAGTAGTTGATATTTTCAATGAAGATGGAACGCTGAATGAAGATGCACAGATCTTAATTGGCGAGGAACGTTTTGAAGCAAGAAAGAAGATTGTGATTGAACTGGAAGAAAAAGGTCACCTCATTAAAACAGAAGATTATACCAGTGAAGTAGGCTATAGCGAACGCACAGACGCAGTGGTTGAGCCACGTTTGAGTTTGCAATGGTGGGTAGATATGAAAAAGATATCCGGCCCGGCTTTGAATGTGGTGATGAACGATGATGTTAAATTCTACCCGGCTAAATTCAAAAATCTCTACCGCCATTGGATGGAGAACATCAAAGACTGGTGCATCAGTCGTCAATTGTGGTGGGGTCATCGCATTCCTGCATGGTATGATGCTGATGGAAATTATGTTGTTGCTGCAACACATGAAGATGCCCTGCAACAATATCAAACAAAATTCGGCAAAGCTCCTGCTGACAATACGCTCTCGCAAGATGAAGACTGCCTCGATACCTGGTTCTCTTCCTGGCTTTGGCCTTTTGAAGTGTTTAAAGGTTACAGCAATCCCGGCAATGCAGATGTGCAGTACTATTATCCAACCAATACATTGGTAACAGCTCCCGAAATTATCTTTTTCTGGGTGGCCCGTATGATCATGGCCGGCATGGAATACCAAAAAGAAATTCCATTTAAAGAAGTTTATTTTACCGGTATTGTGCGTGATAAGCAGGGACGTAAAATGAGCAAGAGCCTTGGCAATTCTCCTGATTTACTTGAATTGATCGATAAATACGGTGCAGATGCCTGTCGCTTCGGCATCCTTATAGCCTCTCCTGCCGGTAACGATCTGTTGTGGGAAGAAAGCAGCAACGAACAAGGCCGCAACTTCAACAACAAATTATGGAATGCGTTGAAGCTGGTGAAGATGTGGGAGGGACGGACCATAGACCATGGACCACAGACCTCGGGTGAAAACAGCTTTGAAGTTGAATGGTTTGATAACCGGTTAAATGAAGCGAAAGCAGAGATCGATCAATTGTTCAAAGAATTTCGTTTGAGTGAAGCATTGAAAACGATCTATTCACTGATATGGGATGATTTCTGCAGTTGGTACCTGGAATGGGTGAAGCCTGGTTTTGAACAACCGATCGACGCTGCAGTCTATAACAAAACAGTTGAATTCTTTGAGGAGCTGATGCAGTTGCTTCATCCGTTTATGCCGTTTATTTCAGAAGAGATCTATCATGCATTGAAAGAACGGGCAGCAGGCGACGATATCACCATCAAACAACTTTCATCCGCTTCGAAAGCAGATAAACAAGTATTACAACTGGCAATCCAATTAAAAGAAGTGATCACTGCTTTGCGTGATATTCGGGTAAAGAACCAGATTAAACCAAAAGAAGCCATCAAACTTTCAATAGAAACAGATCAACAACAGTCGTACCGGGCAATTGAATCAATACTTGCAAAACAGTTGAATGCTGAAAGCATCTCTTATGTTTCAGCTTCAGTAGCAGGTACTATTTCAGCTGTGATACAAAAGGATAAATTCTACATTGCAACTAAACAAGCAATTGACACGTCTTCCCAAAAAGAACAGATGCTCAAAGACCTTGAGTACCTGAAAGGATTTCTTCTTTCTGTTGAAAAGAAACTCGGAAACGAACGTTTTGTGCAGAATGCCAGACCCGAAGTGGTAGATATTGAAAAGAAAAAGAAAGCAGATGCCGAAGCCAAGATCAAAGCAATAGAAGAAAGCCTTGCATCATTATAACACAAATCAATTAGATTCATGTTGCTGAAAAGACCATTCCGTTTACTCTTGCCTCTTTTGGTGTTGCTTTTAAGTTTACAAACAAAGGCGCAGGACAAACCGAAGCCTAACACCTTAAAACCACCGCCACTTCAAACATTTTGGGGCAAAACAAAGGGTGGTGATCTGCCGCTTGAAATGGTATTAACAACTATTGACTCGGCTGTGTGGGTGATCGACGATAAAAAAAACCGTTATCATGTATCCCGTTTTATTGTGGTACACCGCAGCAAGGACAAATATGAAGATGAAAAAACGGGTGAAATAAAAAGCAAGTATAACTCTACTGCAACCAACGTTAGAAATTCCGGCTACTTATCGAAACTCTGGCAAAAAAATCTGTACGAGATCATTAAAAAGGAAGACGAAATACTTATCACTGATATAATTGTGAAAGACAGGTTTGGATATTATTACACTGCACCTGAAATCAAAATAAAGGTGATGTAAGAAAGCTGCAAGCTTATAGCAACCAGCTGCCGGCAATACAGCTCTGAAATTTATTTCCTTGATTAAAAATCCGTTCAAATCCTCCGCATCTGTGTCATCAGTGTATCTATCATCAGAACAAATCCAACGGCAACACCAACTCAAACTGATGCGGGTTCCGGTTTAATCCAAGGTCATCCACACTCAGCAAATAGCTGTACCGCACACCAAACGAGAACAGCTGCACATTCCACAAACGTGTATCAAAAAACAATTCTCCCCCAACCGATTCAAACGGAAACACATTACCAGTGCGCAAACTTTTTACTGCGGTATAATCATAAAACAAATTTGCTCTTACACGCATGAAATAGATCATCTGTCCAAGTCCAAATTCAGGATAAGCAATCGGAAAATGATAGTTGGTGCTGAAACGCCACATACGTGGGTAATTAAAAGCCTGGTATCCTCTTGCAAACGGAAAATTGTTACTGAAAGCGGAACCCCGAAGCGTATCACGTGCAAATCCTGTGGCAAAAAAAGCAATGCTGTGATTCCTGAATAAACCGGGAACATAGAATCCAATATTGCCTTGCAACTGATTACCTAATCGGCCATCTGTGGTTCGTCTGTACCGCAATGATATAATATTTGCCCACTTGGGAAATATCTGTTGCCTCGCTTGCTGACTTTGTGTTACCCAACTAAGTCCAGTGCTGATATAATTAAATTGCTGATCCTTTAAAATATTCTTTGCAATACCCGTAAAATTAAATCGCTCTGTATTGTAGGAAGCAGAGAGTGTAAGATTCTTATACGTCATACCTCCGGAAAAGTTGAGCGGAATACTGAACCCGGCATTCAGGTTTGTTTGATTGAAGGTGATCGTTGTATCCTCGTTCAATGCAAAATTCCTGTTCCATGTTTGCGATGCACCAACTGACAATTGCGGATACAATCCTCCATAAATAATATCTGCCGATACCTGGTTATAACCTTCGTTGCGGTTGTAAGTATATCCATATTCACCAACGAATGTGTTCAGAATATTCTCGCTGTAAAATGTTAATCCATAATCAGGATCTTGTGCAAAAGGGCGCCAGCTATGAATGTTTAATAACCCTTTACCTGAACGATAACGTGTTACTTCTCCGGATAAAGGCTGTATATTCTTCAACAGATCAGGTGCAGCGAACGTTTTAGTGGAGAAATACAGATCAGTTAATGTAGCAGCTGTTTTTTCTTCCACCAGTTTTGCTTCACTCAACTTTTGCTTCAGTAACATATTACCATCAGCAGTAAATGTATTCCAGATAATTGTTTGCGATTTTGTATCAAGACTTGCCTGATAATTTCCATTAGGCAAGTCAGCTGCACGAAACATTTTCTTACTCTTTACATCATACAGAAACAATACATCTGTTCCATTTTGTGAGGAAGTAAACAATATCGTATCTCCCGCCACCTGTACATAGGCCAATACTGCATTGCTGAATGGAAATAATATTTGTTCCTGCTTCGTTGAAAGATTTGTTTGCAACAATGTCATTTCACCTTTTGCATTTCTCACCGCACTGATCACTGAAGAAGCATCAGCCGAAAAACGTGGATAAGTGTAAACGTATTGATTGGAATTCGGCAGATCAACAACTCCACTATCATTCAACTGCAATACTCTTAAGTTTGTTTGCTGATCAGTTCCTGCATTCACCGCAACAACAGCTGTTGCATCAGGCGAAATATCGGGTTGGAACAATCTTGTTTTGCTGCTGATCTTTTTCACTTCATTTACTCGTGTGTCCCATACTTTGAGTACGGAATATGTTTTCCATCCCCAGCGAGGATCAGTACTAAAAGCAGTGTACACTACTCTCCCATCTCTGTAAGAATAATAATTATCATCAGCAATATCTTTCACTCTCAATTTTTCTTCCTTTCCATCTGTATGAATACGTACCCATCTTGGTATTTGCCTGTAACCCGATTTCAACACCAATACGCTCCCGTCATCTGTAATAAACGGATATTCATAATTCACCACACTATTCTTTATCGGCTTATTGACAGATTGCAATGATTGAAACACAGATGTTTCTTTTATTTTCATCTCTTCTTTATACCACTTGAATGCATCATTTACAAACTGTTTGTAGGCAACACCTGTGTGACGCTTCACTGCTTTTTGATAAGGGTAAAACAATCCTTTAAAATCAAGCGCATCATTGTTCACTTTTGTCCATAGATCATTCCCATATTTTTCACGACCATAACTCACCAACAAATAACCCAGATCATAATGATTCGGAACAAAATGACGATAAGATCCATTACGCAATTTCTGGTAAGAATAATTTTTATCTGCAAGCCAAAGCGAACGGTAAGAGTTAAAGAAAAAAGGTAAACGTCCACGCCCCTGTTTGCCGTTCACTGTTTCCTGCCATACAGCATCACCTTCCCAAAACCAATCGGGCACAGCAAGATTCATGGCAACCGCCTGCCCTTCCTGACCAAAAAAGAAACCTGCAATTTTCGGAATGGTTCGATTGAAGTTGGAAAACTGTTCGATGTGTCTGAACTCATGCAATGCGAGATATTGATGCCAGGGCACCGCACCGCTGCCAAGGTTTGTAAGATCGGGCATCATATAAAATTCACTGCGCCATGGGGCCGGACCAACATATGCGTTTGATGTAGTGGTTTGATTTTGCAGCACCACATTGAACTTTCTTAATTTATAACCCAGCGATGAAGCGGCTGTATCACGCACCAACTGATGCGATAACCATGCTGCTTCCCTTGCCTGCTTTTCCAATCCTTTTGGAAAGATGATACGCACCGTATCAGTATTCAACTGGTAAAACTTCATGGAAGTTGGATTGCCACCAAAGCGTTGCGCTTTTAACTGGCACATCAACAAAACAGAAAATACAATCGTTGCAATAAAAGATTTCTGATTCATACTTAAAAATAAATTGAACTGAGCAAATAAAATCATCTTCTGCAAGTATCTTTAATCAATTTCACCGCTATGCTCCTGCTCGCCCTTTCTATTGCACCCGGTATTGCCATCAGTCTTTACATTTTTCTGAAAGACCGGTTTAACCGTGAGCCACATCTTAACCTGCTGATCTGTTTTCTGCTGGGCTGCCTGAGTGTTTTACCTGCTATTCTCATTCAACTATTAACGGTAAAACCTGTTGAAAGGTTGATGGGTGGTGGAATTTTATACACTGCTGTATTTGC
The DNA here is from genome assembly GCF_035299325.1 of Lacibacter sp. GTDB lineage: Bacteria > Bacteroidota > Bacteroidia > Chitinophagales > Chitinophagaceae > Lacibacter. The sequence goes on from NZ_DATGWT010000016.1 coordinate 6,968, forward strand.
ATACGTTATTGTTGGGCTGAGCGAAGAATGGAGTAAATATATTATGCTTCGCTCTTATGCTTTTCCAAAGAAAAGTTTTGATGAACCGTTTGATGGCATTGTTTACAGTGTAATGATCGGGATGGGATTTGCAACAGTTGAGAATATTCTTTATGTTAGAGAACACGGCTTAGGCACTGCCATCATTCGCATGTTTTTAAGCGTTCCTGCCCATGCAACATTTGCTGTATTGATGGGCTATTTTGCGGGCAAAGCAAAGTTTAAACCGGAGCGAAGGAAGTTCTATTTATTCACAGGTATTTTCTGGGCTGCATTCTTTCATGGAACCTATGATTTCTTTTTGTTCCTGCAGGGAAATCCCACTGTAAACAAATATTTAAGCGATGGTTTATTATTTGTTGGTGCCGTTGGTTCCTTCATCTTTGCAGTATGGCTTTCAAAGAAAGCTATTAAGGAGCATCATAATCTATCAAAGAATATGTTTCACCCGACATTTAAGTAAACCAGGCAAATGAAATTCAATTTCTCCGATCGTTTTCTAAACATCAGCATTGCAATCGTATCATACCTGCTCTACATCGTTAATTTGTTCAACGTTTACATGACACCCGGCTTTCCTTATCGTAACGTCATTCTGGTTTACGCCTTCTGGGCTTTCCCTATCATAAGCCTGTACTTTGCTGCCAAATATTTTATCAAATTAACAAAAGGGGAACCTGAAGCAAAACCATTTGTTGCTATTCATGTATCAGCACTCATTATCTTCTTCGGCTTCATTATTTACCTGCTGCCAAAAATGGAATAAGATTATTGGTTATGATGATCAACCAATTTCTTCATCATTTCAGCTCCCACCACATCAGCTGAAGTACCATAGCCGTTTACAAACACACCTTTGTGTCCGTCTTTCGATTCAATGGCATACACAATTTCTTCGTCTGATGGATTGGTATCCCCTTCAAAACGATAGATCTCTTTGATCTCAAATTCTTCGGGTTCAAGATTGAGATCAGGATTGAAACATTGCAAAGCATTTGTCTGCAAATTGAAATCAAGCGTAAATCCTCTTGCTTTTAAGTCGTTGATTGCTTCGGTTACAGTGTCGTAGTTGTACATAGATGTTTAATTTATAGTTGATAATTTGAAAATGATAATTGTTTGCGGTTAAACGTCCTACGAAGGCACCTGACGTGGCATACATCGAACTTGTCTACACCATCACATGTGTCTGCTTCAACACGCCCATCACAAACACACTTTGTACATTACCCATGTTTTCGCTCTGGCTCAGTTTGTTTACATGAAAGTTATAATAATCATCCATGTTTTCCGCCACCACTTTCAACATAAAATCAAACTCACCGGAAATATTATAGCACTCGATCACTTCAGGCAGTTCATTTATATGTTTAATAAATTTCGTGCCTGCATTTTTGCTGTGTTCTTTCAGCGACACATAGCAGATCACCATCAACCCTTTTTTTACTTTTGCATGATCGATCAAAGCTGCGTATTGTTTGATGACCCCGCTCCGTTCGAGCCATTTAATACGTTCATGCACCGGTGTCGTGCTCAGGTGAACTTTATCAGCAATTTCTTTCACCGTCATCCTTGCATTTTGTTGCAGGAGACGCAGAATGCTGAGGTCGGTTTTATCCAGCGTAACCGGTTCTTTAGTCGTTTGTTCTGTTTTCGTTGCTTTTGCCATGGGTAAACAGGTTTTTGTCCTTTTATCTACCTCCAAATTAGAATGATTTCCTGAATTTATTCACATTCGTATTATTTTATCCTGAAAAACTACCTTTGCCATCTAAAACATTATATATGTCAACGCTCACAAGAAACACAATTGACTTCGATCTGAAGTACAAAGTAAAAGATATCACATTGGCTGAATGGGGCCGCAAAGAAATTCGTTTGGCTGAAGCAGAGATGCCAGGCTTAATGAGTCTTCGTGAAGAATATGGTGCGTCACAACCATTGAAAGGTGCACGCATTGCCGGTTGTTTGCACATGACCATCCAGACTGCTGTGTTGATTGAAACATTGATCGCATTAGGTGCTGAAGTAAAATGGAGCTCTTGCAACATCTTCTCTACACAAGATCAGGCTGCTGCTGCTATTGCCGCTGCAGGTATTGGTGTATATGCATGGAAAGGTCAATCACAAGAAGAAGCTGATTGGTGTATTGAACAAACATTGTTCTTTGGTTCACCTGATCGTCCATTAAACATGATCCTTGATGATGGTGGTGATTTAACCAACATCGTATTGGATAACTACTCTGAACTCGTTGCCGGTATCAAAGGTTTGAGTGAAGAAACTACAACTGGTGTACACCGTTTGTATGAGCGTATGGCGAAAGGTACATTACCAATGCCTGCGATCAATGTAAACGACAGCGTTACAAAATCGAAGTTTGATAACAAATACGGTTGCCAGGAAAGTTTAGTTGATGCGATCCGTCGTGCAACAGATGTAATGATGGCTGGTAAAGTAGCTGTTGTTGGCGGCTATGGTGATGTGGGTAAAGGAAGTGCTATGAGCTTACGTGGTGCAGGTTGTCGTGTAATTGTTACGGAGATCGATCCTATTTGTGCATTGCAAGCTGCAATGGATGGTTTTGAAGTAAAGCGTATGATCGATGCCGTGAAAGAAGCTGACATTATTGTTACAGCATCAGGTTGCCGTGATTTGATCACTGCAGAACATTTCAAAGCAATGAAAGACAAAGCTATTGTTTGTAACATTGGCCACTTCGATATTGAAATTGATGTTGCATGGTTAAATGCAAACTACGGCAACACAAAAGATACCATCAAACCACAGGTTGATTTGTATAACATCGATGGTAAAGATATCATCCTGTTAGCTGAAGGTCGTTTGGTAAACTTAGGTTGTGCAACAGGTCACCCGTCATTTGTGATGAGTAACTCTTTCAGCAACCAAACATTGGCGCAGATCGAATTGTGGCAGAACCACCGCAAGTACGAAAACAAAGTGTACGTTCTTCCAAAACATCTGGATGAGAAAGTTGCACGTTTACACCTTGCAAAAGTTGGTGCTACATTAGATGAATTAACTCCTGCACAAGCTGAGTACTTAGGTATTCCGCAGAGTGGTCCTTTCAAATCTGAATTGTATCGTTATTAATACAGCTTAAAGCTGCTTGTAAAACCCGTTTCGTTTTGAAACGGGTTTTTATTTTGCACTCATCAGAATATTCGCTTTCTGTTCAATTTTAAATTAATGCTCTAAGCCGGTTAAAATGAGTTATATTTACTTACATAGATTGCCCAGCATAATGACAAATTGCATGGATTAAATCTGACAAACAGAAAAAAAATATGCAAAGTATTAATATGGCAGGAGACAACGGAGAACTGGAAAAAGGAAAGCCACACATAGTGGTTGAAATAATCGATTACGTTCCAAATGCTGTTGTCAGCAAAACGATCATCCGTAAAACAACAGGCAATGTAACAGCACTATCGTTCGATCAGGGCGAAGAGCAAGGTGAGAAAATTACACCCTTCGATACGTTTGTTCAGATCATCGACGGAAAAGCGGAGATCACCATCGAAAACAATAAGCATGAGCTGCACTTAGGAACAGGCATTGTGATTCCCGCTCATAAATTACATTACATTAATGCGTTTGAAAAATTCAAAATGATTTCGACTGTTATTAAAAGCGGTTACGAAGACATTACGCCAAGCTATTCACTATAACATTCTCTGTTCAATATTAATCCCCGGCTGACACTATGTTCAACCGGGGATTTTCTTTTGTGATGAATGAACTTTGCTTGCAAGATCATCCAGCGAAAATATAACCACATCCATGCTCCTGTGCCCTGCCTAATGCCCATACACCTGAAGGCACTGGTTGAATATTGGGCAATATCCCTGCTAACCAATCTTTACGAACGGCTTCCACATCCATATTCATCATACCGGCTGTAGCAGCAGAATAAACGGTAAACGCCGCCTGGCAGTAACAGAACATTACACCATCTTTCTGCAGATCGTTGATGCCAAGTGGCACTGGTCCAATACCCGGAATCACAAAATCATCAGGCTTTGGTTGCCAAAAAGGATTACGTGTGGCTGCCTTCCCTGTTTTTGGATCGTTGGCCTTAAATAATTCCCCAAGCTTATACTTTTCCCAAAGCTTATCTTCCATGGCATAACCAATAGCAGTGTGCCTAAGAACTACCACAACACTACAATCTTTTGGCGTAGTGCCGGTGGCTTCGTTCGTCATCAAAAAAACTTTTGGCCATGCAAACGGATACAGCTCGTGTGGTTGTGTAGCATCAAACACCATCCGGTGTTTACCTTTGATCTGTTTAAACCACTCGTCAGGATTGCCTTCATCGGTTACAACGTCTTCGTTTAATAATGGTGCTGATTGAACTGCTTTTGGCAAAGAAGCCAAACCTAATGCAGCAGCACCTGCAGCAACGGCAGTTAAAAACTGTCTGCGTGCCGGTACATGTTCTTTCGTTTTCTCTTTCATTGCTTTTTGTTTTAAGGTTTTAACTAATAAGAAGGAGTAAGCACAGATGCTGCTTTAAGAATATTGAGCTAGAAAGCAGCTGTCAGATTTAATAGAGGCGGACGAAGGGAAGTAAGTATTCCAAATTAAACATTTCGTTTACGAAATGCAAGTACTGACGCTAAAAATTCCGGCCCGGAAATGTTGTTTTATAGAAAGCCACCGTAACAAGTTTCTCGCTATTTTTACCCGGCAACAGCGCTTAAGCATGAGATTATCAAAGGTTTTTATTTGTTTATGCTTCATATTCATTGTACCCATTTGTATTTATTCACAAATAAATGGAAGCCCTGTTGTAAACAAACAAAAACAGGCTTTGGCCTTTTTGAAACAAACTACTCTTACCAACAGTAACTATTGGGCGTCGGTTAATCAGCAATTATTTTTACAGAACCTGGAACGAAACATCGAACAACCTGTTTTTCTTTATGCAGGCCGTAACACCAATTTTTGTGCATTTGCTGTAGTTGGTTATGTAATGTCGAGACAAGACCCATTGGGGTATGTGCAATTTATGATCAGTCTTTACAAAAACGGAAAAGCAGAATATGCCGGTGTGATGTACAAACCTTCAGAGGCGATACGAAGACAGGTGGGATTGGTGTTGTATGAAGGCGAATTGGATCGTAACGATGCGGATCAAATGCTCTTCTTTACATTGGCCGATCATTTTAAAGGCTATATCAATCTTTTTCATCTTCGCTATAAAGAAGGGAGAGAACTCGGTCTTTGGGCTGCAACAAATCTTTCGAAGTTTAATGACATGTTGCGTGCAACCATGAAGGCAGAGATACAATGTGTTGGTTACGATCTTATAAGATTAAAACTGAAGAATCCTGTGCAATTCATGCAGGAGAAAATAGAGACCGGCGACGTATTTCTTTACCTCAACAATCGTATTCTTCGACGCAAGAATCATGGAAAAGTAAAAAAACATATTCCAACTCACTTTGTGCTGTTGAAAAAACTTACCGAAGAAAACGGCATTGTTACCATGACCTATTGGGACGCAGGCTTTACAACACAACGACAAATTGAACTCACTACATTTAAACGTTTGCTCTATGGCGTTAGCTGGAGTGTAAGAAACAGGAAATGAACAATCGCCTGCAACATATTATCTACTGGATATTACTCATTGTAACCGCTACATCCTGTTCTGTTTCACGACAGTTCCCGGTAAATTATTACAAGGAGCACGAAAAAGATATTGTGGGAATAGAAGCAGTTTATAGTCATATTGCACAACCAAAACTTCTGTCGCTCGGCTTTACTGATCGAGATTTCAGGCATGTGTTGATTGAAATGAAAACCGACAGCATCCGTTATGTGTATGAATTCAATTTCAACGACCCTTCACTCTACGACAGTTTATTCAAATATGGATACGATACTACAGCTACTGCCTATTTATTGCAGTATATGAAAAAAGCGAACTGCACCTGGGTGAACAAGCTCGATTATTATGTTGCAGGACAAAAACGTTTACTCACTTTCATGTCTATTCGCAACAAATCACTTCGTGCACCTTTTGCTCCTGAAAAATATTTTATTCTGACATTTTATAGTCAACCTCAATACTACGATGAAAACGGAATCTTACTCGACAGACGCAACCTTCGACGGGCAAGAAAAGTAAACAACGAGATATTCTACCGCATTAACGAGAAGGTTTGCTATACCATCTCTGCAAAATTCAGATAACGCAAAGCGAACCCCAATTCCTGATTCCAACATCTTCCTATCCCCCTATTCCACCATTCATCAAAAGCAGTGTGGCGGGGTTTTGTTTTCAGTATATTCGGTTTCCAAAACAATTTCTTTATGATGAAAAGTATAGGTATTTATCTGTTGTGCCTGTTATGTTGCAACAGCATAACTGCACAAACCGGTTACAGCAATTTTGCCCAGCAAACCAACCGCATCAATGCATTGGCAAAAGCAAATCCGCAATGGGTGAAAATAAAATCAATCACGAAGACAAATGGTGGCAAAGACATTTGGCAGATCATTATCGGCTCCGGCAACACAGAAACAAAACCCGCTATTGCGGTGATTGGTGGTGTGGAAGGAAATGCGCCATTGAGTACTGAACTTGCTATTGGCTTTGCGGAGCAATTGATGCAGGGTATTGCAACCGACAGCATTAAAAATCTGTTGAACAAAACAACGTTCTACATTTTTCCCAATATGAGTCCTGATGCAATGGAACAATCCTTTGCATCACTACGTTACGAACGCCAGGGCAATGCTACATCAACGGATGATGATCGTGACGGCAACAGCAATGAAGATGGATATGACGATCTTGATGGCAATGGCAAGATCACGTGGATGCGTGTTGAATCACCGGTTGGTACACATCGAGTTCATCCAAACGATCCAAGAGTATTGATCAAAGCCGATGTAAGCAAAGGAGAAAAAGGAAACTACCTTGTATTTACTGAAGGAAAAGATAATGACAAAGATGGCAGTTTTAATGAAGATGGAGAAGGCGGTGTTTGGTTCAATAAGAATTTAACTTTTAAGCATCCCTCTTTTTCACAAGGCTCAGGTGAATTTCCTGCAAGCGAAAAGGAAACAAGAGCATTGCTTGATGAATTGTTCGATCGTTTCAATGTATATGCAGTGATCAGTTTCAGCAGCAATAATAATTTGACTACGCCTTATTCTTTTAATGCACAAGCTGCAACAGCTCCTATTCTTGCAGGCTGGTTAATGCCCGATACAAAAGTGAACAGCATGGTAAGCGAACTCTATAACAAAACGGTTGGATTGAAAGATGCTCCTGCTTCGTCAGTAAGCGGTGGCGATCTGTTATCGTGGGGTTATTATCATTATGGCCGCTTCAGTTTCAGTACGCCGGGTTGGTGGGTTCCGAAAACAAAACCTGATACTGCAAAGAATGAAAAAGCATTCACCGTAGAAGATCCTTCAGCGAATTACCTGCGTTGGGCATCGCAACAAAACATCAACAATGTTTATACAGAATGGAAAACAATTCAGCATCCTGATTTTCCCAATCAAAAAGTAGAAGTGGGCGGTGTTGATCCGTTTGCATTGAACACACCTCCCTACTCGCTCGTTGCTGATCTTGTAAAAAAGCATAGTACATTTTTAGTCAAACTTGCTGCAACACAACCGGAGATCGATATTATCAACGTGCAAACAGAAAAACTGGTAAATGGATTAACAAGAGTTACACTTGAGGTGATCAATAAGTCTGCGTTGCCATCGCATTCAAAATTGGGCGAACGCAGTTATTGGGTAAAACGCATCAATGTAAAAGTGAACAACAGCAGCAGCCAATCGATCATCAGCGGTAAAAAGATCCAACTGCTGAATGCACTGGAAGGTTACAGCTCCAAACAATTGAGCTGGCTGATCAAAGGAAGCGGCAAGATCACAATTGAAGCCGGCAGTCCTACTACCGGAACAAAAACAATTGAGGTTACACTTTAATGTTCACTCCAAAATTTTTAAGTATGAAACTTCACATAAAACAATTCATCGCAGCAACTGCACTCAGCATTACGGCACTATTTGCAACAGCACAAACTGCTGATCAGATATTTAAAGCAGCAGGCTCGCCAGCCAATCCGAAAGTTGCGGTTAGCTGGAACCGTTATTACGATCATGCAGGTATTACAGATATCCTGAAAAAAATCGCAGCAGCACACCCGGAGTTAGCAAAACTTCAATCGATCGGTAAATCATTTAAAGGCCGTGATATCTGGTGCCTTACCATCACCGATTTCAAAACAGGTAATGCTGATCAAAAACCCGGCATGTATATCGATGGCAACATTCACTCCAACGAAGTGCAAGGTGCCGAGTTTTCGATGTACACAGCATGGTACTTAACCGAATCGTTCAAAGACACACGCTTCATCAAAGAGCTATTGGCCGATAAAGTTTTTTACATCGTTCCAACCATCAACCCAGACGGTCGTGACAGTTATTTTCACGAACCAAATACAGGAAGCTCACCTCGCTCTGGTGTATTGCCGGTTGATAATGATCGTGATGGTTTAGTTGATGAAGATGGTTATGATGATCTGGATGGTGATAATGAAGTGTTGATCATGCGTCGCAAAAATCCGAATGGACGTTTGCGTGTTGATCCATCTGACCCACGAAGAATGATACAGGTTGGCCCTGATGAAAAAGGTGAATATGAAATGCTGGGGCTTGAAGGAAAAGATAATGATGGTGATGGAGTAGTGAATGAAGATGGTTACACGTTTCAATACGATCCTAACCGTGACTGGGGCTGGGGATGGCAACCAAACTATATCCAGAATGGAGCGTATAAATATCCTTTCTCGTTACCTGAAACAAGAGCCGTAATGGATTTTGTGATGAAGCATCCGAATATTGCAGGTGCACAATCGTATCACAATGCAGGCGGAATGATCTTACGTGGTCCTGGCGACCCAACAGACCAGGTTACCTACAATCCACAGGACATTCAGGTGTATGATATTATTGCAAAGAAAGGTGAAGAGTTGATTCCCGGTTACCGATATCTCGTTGTACATAAAGATCTCTACCCTGCTTATGGTGGTGAATTGGATTGGTTCTATGGCGGTCGTGGTATCTACACGTATTCAAATGAATTATGGACGCCGTATTTAATGTTCAACAAGGACGCAACACGCAATCCGCAGGATAATACCAATTTCAACTTTGATACTTATCTCCTGTTCAAAGATGCGTTTGTTGACTGGCATGAATACGATCATCCGCAGTACGGCAAAATTGAAATTGGTGGTTTCAAGAAAAATTTTGGACGTGCACATCCCGGCTTTTTATTAGAGAGTGATGCACATCGCAACATGGCATTCACCATCTATCATGCATACCATACACCATTGCTGAAAGTTGATACGGTTACAGAAAAAGATCTTGGCAATGGATTGAAAGAAGTAACGGCAGTTATTTCAAACAGTCGTATTATGCCAACGCATAGCAGTCATGATCTGAAATATAAAATTGAACGTCCTGATCATATTTCGATCAGCGGTGTAAAAGCAATTGCAGGAATGATCGTTGAAAATGCTGATCTCAACATCACAACTGAGCAAACAAACAATCCTGAAACAATTGAAGTCGCCAATATTCCCGGCCTGTCAACTGTTACGGTTCGTTGGGTGGTGCAAGGTGGTGGAAAGTATACGATCAGTGTTGATAGTAAGAAAGGTGGAGTGGCGAAAAGGTAATTGGGAATTAGTAGATAAGTAAATAGGTATACAAGAACAAAGTCTCGGCTTATAAGTCGGGACTTTTTTATGTGCTTTTGTTGATGAAAGCTTTGTAATTTTCGGCATCAACCTTTCAACATGAAATCATTCCTTCTTTTAATAGTCACCTCTTTCCTGTTTGCACAAGCCGATGCGCAGGTATTAAAAACCGATGCCAACCTGTTAAAACTTAAAGCACCTGAAACTTTCAAAGCCGAATTTGTTACCAGCAAAGGCAACTTCACCGTTGAAGTATATCGTAGCTGGTCGCCGTTGGGTGCCGATCGTTTTTATCAACTCATACGCAGCGGTTATTATAATAACACGGTTATTTTTCGAGTGGTGAAAGATTTTTTGGTGCAATTTGGCGTAAGCGAAGACAAACAGAAGAATATCTTCTGGCAGGGAAAGAATCTGAAAGATGAACCCGTTGTTGGATCAAATACCGACAGTACCATTTGCTTTTCACGAGGCGCCCCTAATACCCGTAAAACATCCATCTTCATCAACCTGCGCAACAATCTCACGTATGATACATTAAATGCAGGAGGCGTGAAAGGATTCGTACCTTTCGCAAAAGTGATAACCGGTATGGATGTGGTGCGGCAATTCTTTTCCGGATATGGCAACGATGCTATGAAACCTGCCGATACCATTTACTTCAAAGGCAATAAATGGTTCATTAACAAATTTCCGCAGATCGATATCATCAAAGAAGCAAGGGTCATTAAAGACTGATCGTTTGTTTAATTACTGAACCGGAATATTCAATAAGCTATCAACATTGAAAGCAGGTTAATTACAATCTGCTTTTTTAACAGCTGTAAAGGGCAAGTTTTCCACAAAAAATCATTTGTGCATGAGTTTTGCTTTAGAAAATATTCCCATATCCGCATCAGTAAACCACACTGAACACACAACTTTTAAAAACTTACTGATGACATGAGCCCTAAATATTATTGAGCAACTTATCCTGAATGCGAAAATAATCTCCAAGGCGAATAACATCCGGCAACCGCAAAAAACTTCAACAGATGAAACTACAAGTAGCAAAAAACATTCAATTCACCCGTTTGATCAAAGCAGATGGACGCTTACGTGAATTTAATTTCAGAAAGCTTGGTGGCTTACAGGAAGGCTCCTTCAGTTTAGATGTAGCCGACGAACGTGGAAACAGGCTACTGTTTAAAATGCATAAAGAAGATAACAAGTGGAAAATATTGGAAAGCCACGATCTGCCCGACTGGGTGACCTCCTCAACCACGATGTTGCACGAGAAGATCGAAGAAGTGATGAATGCGCATCTTCCACACCAGGAAGAGCACGAGCAACAATCGTAAAGAAAAAAGCTGTTCAGTATTACCTGAACAGCTTTTTCTTATGAAATCGTATTGTAATTAATAACCTTGGTTTTGTACCAGGTTCGGATTCACTTTTATTTCATTGAAAGGAATCGGGAAAGTCCATGACCTGGATGTTGGCCCGATATTACAATTGGCTGCACGTGAGCCCCCTGCTACGCCACACTCGGCACGCACAATTGTTTTGGTTGTTCTTCTGAGATCAAACCAACGATGCCCTTCGCCCAACAACTCTACCCTGCGTTGCAGTAAGATTGCATCGAGCAATGCTGCGCCAACTTCTGCACCAATGGCTACACCACGGTTTGTACGCAATGTATTCAAATCGGTCAGCGCTGTAGGATCGTTTGTGCGTTGTTTTGCTTCAGCACGCATTAACAACAATTCGCCTGCACGGAAAACTTTAAAACTGCGCAAACCGGGGTATTTCCAACATAGGGTGCGTTGAATACCACCAGTACCGGCTTGGTTAAACCTATTAATTCCGGAATTGACATAAGCTCCTCCCTGTGCCTGCAGCACAGCACTCATAGCTGCCGTTACACGATAGTTGGGGCTGCTGCCACTGATTGATCCTCCGGGACGTAATACATTATCAGACGGGATGGCCCAATATACTTCCGAAGTTGGTGCTTCTTCGCCTGCAATGGCAAATGTAGAAACATAGGCAGCTGAATTACCAACAGGTCGCAAACCAAGCGCCACATTTGCATCTGCTATAACAGCGTCCCATTGTGAAGCATAATAATTCACACGTGCACGCATAGCGTATACCACTACGCTATCAATATAATTACGTGAGGTATTATCGGCTGTGTTATCAGCAACACGAAAAGCAACCAATGCATCACCAAGGTCTTTCAGGATGGCATCATAGTTTTCTTTCACTGTATTACGTGCGGGCAAATAGGCAAATGGCTTTACCGGATCAAAGCTTGTTACGTAAGGCACACCTAACGCATTTGAGTTACGTCCAAACTCAGGAGCGAAATAACGCATCAAATCGAAATGAGCATGTGCACGAATGGCCAATGCTTCTGCTCTTATGCGTTTTGCTTCAGTTGCTGTTGCTCCTGTTTCGTATGCAGGTAAATAAATCAGCAGGTTGTTTACCCTTGAAATAATTTCATAAGGTTGCACAAAAATACCTGCTGCCTGGGCGTTATCAGATGCATAAATCATTTCGCTCATTACATTCCAGTTACCCAAACTTTCCAGTGCTTCTACAAAATCATCGCCCATCAACTCAGGCAAACTGCTCCAGCCACTTGCAGAGCCGGAAGCGGCAGGACTGCCATAATAGTTATTAGTCTGGAAGCCTGAATAAGCACCACGTAAAGCGTTGCGTACATCGTCAAATGTTTTGAGTTCAGTAAGCGACGTGTCGGGCATTGTGTCTAACGGTTTTTTGCATGCCATAAATGCCGTCAGCAACAACATCAACATGAAATAAACCGGTTTTAATTTCATCTTCATATCTATAAAATTTCGTTCATTAAAAATTTAAGTTCAACCCAAAGTTTACACTGCGTAAAGCAGGATACTGTGCGCCTGTTACCGAAGCATTTGAGTTAGGGTCACCATCATTGATCGATGAAACTTCCGGATCCCATCCCTGGAACTTATGCCAGGTGTAAAGATTTTGCCCCTGTACAAACAAACGCAGACCTTGTATCTTCAGCTTTTCTGTTACACTTTTTGGCAAAGCATAAGAGAGCATTACATTCCGTAAACGCAGGAAATCACCTTTTTCAAGAAAACGTGTTGTTTGGCTTTGCGTTGCTTCATCAATACGTGGAAAGTTTGTTACCTGGCCCGGAGTTGTCCATGCATTTAACGCATTGCGAGAAAAACCAGACGTTGTATATTGATAAAATTCCACGTTAAACCTCGCTGTATTAAATACATAATTACCCGCTGAATACACAAAGAATGCGGAGAGTTCAAGCCCTTTAAAATTGAATGTATTCGTAATACCACCATTATGTGGTGCATCACTTGTACCCAATACTGTAAGGTCATTCGCATCATACTCTTCTGTTATAGTTTTACCATCTGCCTTGATGTATTGTGAATTACCGTTAGCAGGGTTTACGCCGGCGTATTGTACCAGGTAAAAACTGTTAAGTGGTTTGCCAACCTGCAAAGCCTGGAAACTTTTAAACAGCTGGAAGGTTTGATTATCGGGCAGTGCTTTGATGGTATTTTTATTAAATGCATAGTTTGCATCTAAAGTCCAGGTGAAACTTTTCTTATCAACAATTTTGAACGACAGATTCACTTCGACACCTTTATTTTCCATATCTCCCGAATTGGAGAGAATGACTCCGTTACCACCACTCGTTGCAGGTACTTTTGGTTCGAAGTACAACCCGGTTGTTAAACTTTGATAAAGCTCCACTCCACCTCTGATACGGCTTTTCAATAACTCAAACTCTAAACCTACGTTGGCTGTTCTTCTTTTTTCCCATGTAAGATCTGGGTTTGCAAGTCGTGTAATATTTAATGTTCCTTGTCCACCGTAAGTTGCCCGTCCATATTGCTGGAGATAGGGGAATTCGCCAATACCGCTCTGATTTCCTACGGCACCAAAACTTGCTTTCAGTTTGAGATAATTAATTGCTTTTACTTTAAAGAAATTTTCGTCTGATACAATCCAACCAGCACCTACTGATCCATATTGGGTCCAGCGGTTAGCAGGGCTTAAACGGGATGAGCCATCTGTTCTTCCCGAAACAGAAAGAAAGTATTTGTTGCGAAACGAATAATCGACTGTTCCGAAATAAGAAAGCAATGAACTGTTTTCCGGAAAACCACCGCCAACAGTTGGAATATATCCATTATCTGCAGTACCAGCTACAAGACCTGCTTCATTATCAAACGGAAGTAATAAACCGAAGCCTGTGAAATTAAAGCTTCTTCCTCTTCGTCTTAAAAACTCAGTATATAATGCTGTGCTTAACTCATGTTCATCGTTTGCGCCAAACGATGTCTTGTAGGTTAAGCTGTTCGTGATGGTTGATCTGAAACGACGATCAAAGCCTCTCCCAATACCACCTTCACTTAAACGACCACTACCGATTGCAGCATTTTGCGCTGCAGCCTGTGTACCGTTCTTGGTAATACCAAATGTTTCCACTTGCGAATAGTCGCCACCTGCATTTAAACGATACGTAAGATTTTTTATTCCTGGAACTTTGAATTCAACAAATACATTACCTGTTGATTTCAATTGCCAGCTATGATCACCATTTTCTATCAACTCTTCTGCCGGATTTAACCAGAACGGAAATTGAACTGAATTTGAATAGCTTCCATTAGCTTCATATGCAGTCTCGTAAGGCAAAGCCCACAATACTGTATTTAAAGGAGAGCCTACACTCTGATCGCCTTCGAACGTACCACGAAACTTCGACCAGCCACCTGCAAGATTTACTCCGAATTTGATAGTACGCTCTGTATGACCAATATTCAAACGGCCGTTATAACGTTCCAATCCGGTATTGATCGTAACACCTTCCTGATCGAAATAACTAAACGATGTATAGAATGTAGTTTTCTCTGAACCACCGCTTGCGCTAAGCTGATGCGATTGCATTATTCCGTCACGGAAAATAACATCATTCCAGTTGGTATTTACATTGCGGAATGCTGCCACTTCTGCCGCCGACCATCCCCATGGATTACCGGCAATGTTCATTTCAAAATCAAGTTTCTCCTGCGTGTTCATGAGTTTCAACTTGTTTTCAGGCAAAGTTGAAACGCCGATTTGTCCATCATAGGCAAAACGAACTTTACCGCTCTTTCCCTTTTTCGTTGTAACAACAATAACACCATTCGCACCACGTGAACCATAAATAGCTGTTGATGCGGCATCTTTTAAAACAGATACGCTTTCAAAATCGCCTTGGTTCATCGTACTGAAATCACCTGCTCTCACTTCTACCCCATCAACAATGTACAACGGATCAACAGAACCATTTACCGATGTACGTCCACGAATGATCACATCTGCATTGCGACCAGGCTGACCTGAACCTGATTTTACATTTAAGCCCGGTGCCTGCCCTTGCAATATCTGATCGAAAGATGCAATGGGTTGTGTGCGGATGTCATCAATTACAACTGTTGATGCCGAACCAATGTTGGACCGTTTTGAACGTGTGCTGTAACCGGTTACCACCACTTCTTTTAATGCATTCACTGTAGCTGTCACAGTTACGTTCATCACTGCGGCATCAACAGGTACTTCTCTACGCTCAAAAAAAGTACTTGTGAAAATAAGTACATCGCCTTGTTTTGCTTTGATTGAAAAATTTCCTTGTGCGTCAGCAGTGGTGATGGTTTGTGTACCTTTTACCTGTACAGTAGCAAAAGGTTGCGGCTCTCCTGTTTGTGAAGTGATCTTCCCCGTTACAGTTTGTGCCTGCACAAAAGCAACGGAGAACAGACCAATCACAAATGCAAAGAGACCCCGGAGGTTTTCTCTTGTCATGAATGATAAGGTTTTGATGTGATGAATAAATAAATTAACTGATCCTCTCTTGTTAAGATCAACTAAAAGTGTGCGAATAACGTACACTATGAATTAACTGACAACACATATTTATGTGATGCTGCGTTTTAACTTGTTTGTTTTGAAGAGCGGCAAAAAAGTTACGATGAACGAAAGGCCATTTGTACGTTTTTTACATAACATCTTTATTTTTCATGTGTTTTGTCACAATAACGTCATCAATCTTTACTCATTTTTCTATTCTGTTGTTTGAAATGAACAAATTTTTTTTCTACCGAAGCACAGCTATATTGCATCCCCTTTTAACAAGTTTAACTGAAGAAGAATGACAGAATTTTCATCAAAGATTGCAGGCTTACTGAGCCTGCGTGTGCAGCAGGTTGAAGCCGTAATTGAATTATTAAACGAAGGCGCCACTATTCCTTTTATTGCCCGTTACCGGAAAGACAAGACCGGCAACCTCGATGAGGTGGCTATTCAACAGATACAGGACCAGGCAAAATTCCTCAAAGAATTTACCGAGCGAAAAGCCTTCATTGAAAAAACAATAACTGAACAGGGTAAGATGACGGATGCTTTGCAGGCAAAGCTTGATAAAGCAACCACGATCAATGAACTGGAAGATATTTATCTCCCCTACAAACCGAAGCGCAAAACAAAAGCACAAACTGCCAGAGAAAACGGATTGGAGCCATTGGCGTTGCTATTACTCGAACAAAAAGATATTGTTGTTAACGAACATGCTGCAACCTTCATAAATGAAAAAGTGGCAACGGCTGATGATGCTTTGCAGGGTGCAAGAGATATTATTTCCGAAATGGTGAATGAAGATGCAACTGTTCGTGCCAGGCTGCGTAAGTTTTTTGAAGATGAAGCATTGGTGAAGAGCACCGTGATGAAGGATAAAGAAACAGATGGTGTAAAATTCAAAGACTATTTTGATTTCAGTGAACCGGTGCACAAAATTCCTTCACATCGTATTCTTGCGGTTTTACGTGGATTCACTGAAGGCATTTTAAAGATGAGCATTGAACCTGAAGAAGAGCTGGCAATTGAGTTAATTGATGGTTTATATGTAAAAGGAATGAACGAATCAACCACGCAAGTAAAGAAAGCGATCAAAGATGCGTATAAACGTTTACTGCAACCAAGTCTTGAAACAGAATTCCGTTCGCAGTTAAAACAAAAAGGTGATGAAGAAGCGATTACTGTGTTTGCAGAAAATTTACGTCAATTGTTGTTAAGCAGTCCGCTCGGCAGCAAACGTATTCTTGCACTTGATCCTGGCTACCGTACAGGTTGTAAAGTTGTTTGTCTCGATGAAAAAGGCGAATTGCAAACAACTGATCTCATTTTTATACATGAGCCTGGTAAGCTTTACACCTCTGAAATGACGATCCGTCATTTGGTGAAAGCATTCCAGACACAGGTATTTGCTATTGGTGATGGAACAGCAGGACGTGAAACAGAACAATTCATAAAGAAACTCAACCTAGGCCTGCCGATCTTTTTAGTGAATGAAGACGGCGCATCTGTTTACAGTGCAAGTGAAGTTGCACGTGAAGAATTTCCTGATAAAGATGTAACAGTTCGTGGTGCTGTAAGTATTGGCCGCAGGTTAATGGATCCATTGGCTGAATTGGTAAAGATCGATCCGAAAAGTATTGGTGTTGGACAGTACCAGCACGATGTAAATCAAATGCGTTTAAAAGAACGTCTTGATCAAACAGTAGTAAGTTGTGTAAACCAGGTGGGTGTAAACTTAAATACAGCCAGTAAACATTTGCTGAGTTATGTAAGTGGTATCAACAGCAGCATTGCAGAAAATATTGTGAAGTACAGAAATGAGATCGGTCGATTTACTTCACGCAAACAATTATTAAAAGTACCACGCCTAGGCGATAAGGCATTTGAACAATGCGCTGGATTCTTACGCATTAATGATGGCGAGAATGCATTGGATAAAAGTGCTGTGCATCCCGAAGCTTATTCTGTTGTTGAGCAAATGGCGAATGATCTGCAATTGAAAGTGGAAGAACTCATCGGCAACGAAGCAACCATTAAGCAGATCAATGCAAAAAAATATGTGAGTGAAACAATTGGTGAATTAACCATATCAGATATCCTGAAAGAATTGGTGAAGCCGGGACTTGATCCACGTAGTGAAGCACAGGCATTTGAATACGCCAACATTTTTAAAATTGAAGATGTTACTCCAGGCATGGTGATACCAGGTATGGTTACCAACCTCACTCGCTTCGGTGCATTTGTTGATATTGGTGTGAAGCAGGATGGATTAGTTCATGTTTCTGAAATTTCACATGATTACATTACTGATCCCGCAGAAAAATTAAAACTGAATGATAAGGTGATGGTGAAAGTAGTGGAAGTTGATATTGCACGCAAGCGTATTGCATTATCCATCAAACAAACAGAAGAAGCACCTGCCCGAAGTGCAAGGCCCAAGATACAAGGCCAGGCAACAAGGTTCAAGAAAGAAGAAGACTTAACCAGCCTGAGTGTAAATGATGCATTGGCAGCGTTGAAGAACAAATTTAAGAAGTAAGAAAGCTGCAAGCTGTCAGCTATTAGCTGCTGGCAAATTCATTAACTTTTTTATCTGTGTTCGTTTGAGTCCATCTGTGGCTAATTTATTCGCATCAATAAAACTCATTTCATCAGTGGTTAATAAAAGGGCGCATTGCTAAGCAATGCGCCCTTCTCAGTCCGGCAGGTTGTTACAAACGGAAACCGACTGTAAAACTCAGGACTCTATGTTTATTTTTATCATCCGCATTACTGTTAGTGCCCGATTGAATTTTGGCTAATCCCAAACCATAGTTTACAGAGAACATTGCTTTATCCCCTTCAAAACCAATTGTACCATTCAAGCCATAATCAAAACGACGTAGAATTCCATAACCTGCACCTTCTTCTCCAGATGTAGTTGGATCGTCGTTTGAGAAATTAATTTTCTCGTTGTTATCGAACGCAACTCCAAATAGCTTGCCTTCTACTTTGTTACGTCCTCCAATTCCCATAGCTACATATGGACCAGCACCTGCAAAAAACTTTGCGCCATCACCTAATGGAGCTTTCACAACGACATTTACAGGAACTTCCAAGTACATCGGGTTTGTAGATTCCCGATAATAGCTTGCATCACTGGTGCTGCCTTGTTGAAATTTTGCACCTTTTCCTGTAAAGAGAATACCCGGCTGAATAGAAAGAATATTTTTTATTACCGGAATATCACCTTGCAGACCAACATGGAAACTGGAAAGCATTCTTGCTTCATCAATATTTCCACTTTCAGTAACTGAAATATTTGCCATGTTATAACCGGCTTTAATAAATACAGAAGAGTTCTGAGCTGATACTGTACTGACTACAGCAGTAAGTAAGGCAAGGCAAAAGGGTTTGATTTTCATAAACGTAATTTTTTTGATGATTGCCAAACACCATGCCAAACTATTGGTACGCTTGCAATGGTGACGGATTAAATACCTCTGTATTTTACGAAATAATACAAAAGCCGGATGCATAGACCACAAAAAAACAATGCGGTTTAATCCCAAATAAGAAAAGCTCCGGCATATGCCGAAGCTTTATATAATGGATTAGTCGTACACGTTATTCAACAGCTGCATCAACATACGCTGATACCCAGCCTACTTGCCCGTTCTTGATCAAATAAAATTGCTTGGCTTCGTTCACCGATTTAAACTGGCGCATGATACGCAGTAGCAACGCACTACCGGCCATGAGTGAACGTTGATCGAAGACAGCATGTACACGTTTCACTTCAGATGAGATGAGCTTCTTATCCCATTTACCATTCGTGAGCTTGCTCATTAAATAGCTTTCTGAGAAAGAAGAATAATTCTCAGTAACACGTTTATGAAAACGCTCCACATCTTCGTACGTTACAGGTAAAACAGGATTATTATTTAATTCAGGGTATAACAATGTTGCAGTTGCCCAGGCAATACCACCACTGAATGCAATATGATCACTCACAGGATAGCTGCCACTTGTATTAACCGTATAGGCGATCTCAGAATTCTCTGCTCCTGCTGCCACACGAAATAACTGGCGGGTGTAATTTTCATGCGACTTATCATCACCACACATTTTCTCTGCTGCATTGGCTGTGCTTTTTGTACCCCATGATAATTGAAAGAGATAAAAGTAACTGTCGTTGCCATAAGGGAAGAAACCACCTTTTGAATTACCACTTCCGATATCAATTAAAAAAGTATTGTATCTGCGGTTAAGCGGCACAATTCCCTGGTGCGATAATTTTGCTTCCTGCTGCACATCCACCACTTCAACTTTACGTTGCGGTTCATTTACTTTGGAACGAAACTCTTTGATTAATTTCTCCACCCAATCCTTTTTGTTTTCTTTTTCCGCCTGGATCTTTACACCGCTGCTGATAACAGTAAACACTCTTTTTGATGGAATATTGAATTTTGTAACAGCAGTTTGAAACATACCGGCAAAACTTGTTGCCGTTGCATCAAAGGTTGGTTGTGTAAAGGAAATAAAATCGGTATTGAAGGATGTATCTTTTACAATGGAAAAACTATTGCCCGTCTCTTTATTCTTTTTCATTTCAATCACACTCAGCTTCACGCCTTTCGATCCCACTTCAATGCCTGCATAAAGATCAGGAACACTTGTGTATTTGGTTTGGGTGCTGGTTTGAGCAGATGACTGATAACCCAACGTTGTAACGAGGGACATCAGTAACAAAACTTGCTTCTTCAACATAATGTAAGTTGTACTTTGGGTAAAAGTAACACAAAGGAACTCTGTTGAACCCACTAATGATGCATATGTGAGCAACTGTGAAAAAAATGTGATTAAGTGAAAAGCTGCATTAATTCAAGCGAAGGTTTGTACGACCAATTCTTACCCCATTGTGATAGAACTGAACACTGTACATACCCTTATCATAAGCAGGTAGCTTCAGGTTCATCGCAATGCGGCTTGCATCTCCTTTTGCATAAGAAAGTTTTGTCTTACGGGTATAAGGAATACGATCGTTGTTAGAAGTGGTGAGCATCCCCGATTGCCAGGGATCATCCTGCACCACATCACCCGAGGGATCGGTCAATGCCATATACACTTCAGTATCACTAAATGAAGCTGTGGGGTTTTGCACTGTGCATGCAATGCTGAAATAACCTGTTGCTTCTGCATTGGCGGTTACCTGCTCCTTACCAGTTTGCATCGCACGAAAACTGATTGCTGATGCTGTAAACACCGGTTCTTCTGCTATTGGTTTACTGATCGTTTCCACACGACTTGTTACCGGAGCAGTTGTATTTTTTATTTCAGTTGAAGTAGTTACAGCCGCTGAAGCTGAAGAAGATAACCGCTGCTGCAATTGTTTTATCTTTTCCTCTGCCCTGCGCAGATCTTCTTTGGTGATATTATTAATGGCGAGGATCGCCGCAATTTCATTTCGTAAACTGTCAATGGCATTACTGGTTGAATCAAGCGGAACAACTGCAGTATCAACAACTGCTGCGGAACGTGATGAATCGATCTGCTGCAACAAACTATTATAAGCAACCCGCAACGAATCATTCACTTTTGTTTGCTCAGCCAGCGAATCTTTCACGGGCAGCAACACATCCGTATTGGCATATTTATTTTTATCGTAAAGATGATAAACCCATGTGCCGATCAAACACAAGGAAACGATCACCAGCAGTATGTTTCTTGTATCCTTCATTCCCGTGCAAACTACTCATTAATTACAGTGCAGCGTTGAAACCCTAGCTGGTTGTGGATAAGCTGTGAAATGAAAAATCCCCCGATTGCTCAGGGGATCGATCACACATTGATGGTTTATACTTATTGTGAAATCTTAAATGGTACACTTAACTTTTCCCATTTGATGGTAACACCGTCGGCGGTGCCATCGATCTTAAGTGTTTCAGTCAAGTCACCTGCGGTTGGCTTAACCGTTACACGCAACGCATCATCTGTTGCTTTGTATTGGTAAGCGCCCCACTGCTTCCATGTTTTGTTGAAAACGATCACCCACTCATCTTTACCCGGTACTGTAAACAGTCCGTACTTACCGGCAGGCAATGTTTTACCTTCTACTTTAATATCCTTATCGGTTTCAAAAACGGTTGCTTCGTTAGCACCTGTGCGCCACACTTCGCCATAAGGAACCAGTTTGCCCCAGATCTCTCTACCTTTTACGGAAGGAGCACTGTAACTGATCTTGATGTTTGCGCCACCCGCTTTAAATTCTGTTGTAGCTGGCGGACTAGGTTTTGTTTGATTTTGTGCACAAGCTGTAATGGAAAGCAACAAACCGAATACGGTCATTAAACTGAAAATACGTTTCATGTTCTTCTGTTTTTTATTAGAGTTTCAAGATAAAACAAATTACCAGCAATATTGTTGCCTGAATGACAAATGGCGATTAATGTTACTTTAAATCTGCTTTTTTCTTGTCGTGATAGGCTTTGTCGGCAGCCAGTTTTTGTGCCTCACCCAACGGGGCAATATAAATACTGCGGCCATGGGTACCCAAAACAATTTCATTTTCTCTTTCCTGGATCGCAATGTCATGAATGGCCACACGTGGCAGCTCACTCATCCATGCCGAGCTGCTTGCTCCTCCATCGAACGATACATATAATCCATGATCAGTTCCCACGTACAAGAGGTTTTCCTGCTTTGGATCTTCACGAATTACATTCACCGGTTCTGCAGGCAGATCAGTAAACAATTGTTTCCAGGTAGTGCCGTAATCTTCACTCACAAATACCCATGCTGTAAAATGATCGTTACGGTAACCATTCAACGTAACATATACCCTGCTCTCTTTGTATTTCGATGCAATCACACGGCTCACATAAAGCCCCTGCACATTCTTTGGCAATTTGGTATGAACAGCACTCCAGCTATAGCCGCCATCTTTTGTTACATGAATAAAACCATCATCGCTACCTGTATAGATCAAACCAAAACGCAAAGGCGATTCGCTCATGGTTACCAAAGTGCCAAAGGGAACATTGCCTTCTTTTTTACCACCGGTAAGATCGCTGCTGAGGTTAACAGCGCCTTCGCCTTTATTAAAGCTGCGGTGAAAGCGGTTGCTGCCGAAATAAAATACATCCTGGTTATGTTTTGATAACAGGATTGGTGATTGCCAGTTAAAACGTAATGGCTTATCGCCTAACTCATGTTGCGGACGCACACTTACACGACCAGCAAACGGTGTGTTTTTATTAGCTCGACTGTAAGCACCAAATTGTGAACCTACATAAACGGTTGTATTATCTCTTGTATCAACTTGTACCTGCATACCATCGCCACCACCAATTGACTTAAACGCATAGCTTCCGTTATCGTGCCAGTCAACTGTTTCACGGTTGTTGCTAGGACCAAACCATGTACCGTTATCCTGCAAACCACCGTACACATTATAAGGTTTTGCATCATCAACAGTAATCGCATAAAACTGACCAAGTGAAGCTGAGTTGGCTTTAAACCAGTTGGCACCATCGTCATACGTAATATTGATACCACCATCATTTCCATTGATCATGTGTGAATCTTTTTTCGGATTGATCCACAAAGCATGATGATCGGAATGCACATTTCTTCCTTCAATATTTTTAAATGTCTTTCCTGCATCAGTACTCATCCATGCATTTACACCGAGCACTACCACCTTATCTGCGTTTGTTGGCGACACATAAATTTTTGCGAAGTAATAACCATAGGTACTGAACACCTGTGGCAATTTGTTATTCACCAGTTTCCATGTTTTACCGGCATCATCACTGCGGTACACTTCGCATCCTTTAATACCTGCATTGCTGAAACCATCATCACCCACATCAAAATAATCCCACAAAGCAATTGGTTGAATCTTCCCTGTACTCACCATTTCTTTTACTGATGCCGCTGTGTACTTAGCAGGGAAACGTTGCTTGCGCATAAACGTATCCAGTTTTTTATCGTCGAGGTTTTTAAACTGATCAGCCGTCATTGTTTTAAAATCTTTCAGCTGAATCGTTGTATCGCCTGTTGGTCTTTTCTTTCCTGTATCAGGCAATGGATTATAATTATCAATGACTGCATAAACAATGTTTGGATTTTTTGCATACACACTCAACCCAATACGACCAAGCTTCTTCCCTTCTGCAAAACCGCTGCCGGGTGCAGTAATATTGCTCCAGGTGTTACCACCATCCGTGCTTTTATAAATACCACTTGTTGGTCCGCTTTCTGTAAACGTCCAGCCACGGCGTGTACGATGCCACATCGCTGCATACAATTCATTCGGGTTGTTGGGATTCATTTCCATTTCAACCGCACCTGTATTATCATCAACAGCTAAGGTGAGTTTCCATGTTTTACCACCATCAACTGTTTTATATACACCACGTTCTTTGTTGGCAGAATATAAATGACCCAATGCAGCCACCCATGCCGTGTTAGGATCAGTTGGGTGCAATTGTACTTTACCTATATGATGACTTTCAGGCAAACCAAGGTATTCCCATGTTTTACCATTATCGCTGCTTTTATAAACTCCATTACCGGCGTAAGATGAACGGCTGCTGTTTACTTCACCTGTGCCCACCCAAATCACACGACTGCCATACCATTTTACAGCAATGTCGCCAATGGTCATTACATCCTCGTTATCGAAAATGGGTGTAAAAGATTGTCCGTTGTTTTTGGTATGCCACAAACCACCGCTGGCATACGCCACATAAAATTCAGTAGGATCTTCAGGGTTCACTTCCACATCATTTACCCTTCCACTCATCACTGATGGACCGATATTGCGGAATTTCGCATCTTTTAACAAAGATTTCTTCTCCATTTCCTTGCGCAACTCCATGCCTTTCAGTCTTTCCTCAGCAGGAGTTGGCTTAATTTGTGCATTACTGATAAGAACAAGGAGCAGAAACGGGAGAACGAGGGTAACTTTGAGCAGGCAATTTTTAAACATTGCCATCGTTTTGTAATGGAGCATACAGCTTTGGTTTTTTAATCTCATGTTATTACGATACTATGAATCAACTATTCAACCTTTCAAACTTACGAATACCCGCCTTAACTGTTGTGGCCATCTTACTTTTTTGGATGAACGGTTCAGCACAATGTAAAGACTATACCATTAGTGTTAAGGGCGATACATTGAATTGTACCGACATGAAGGACCTGAAGCAAGGCAAATGGGTAGTTCGTTACGAAGAAGTGCGTGGCGAACCGGGTTATGAAGAAGAAGGCGAATTCCGTAATGGAAAGAAAGAAGGCCCATGGCGTGTGTACACATTGATGGGCGATGTATTAGCCATTGAATATTACCGCTGGGGAAACAAACATGGCAAGCAGCAATACTTTAACGCCATGGGCGATATGATACGTGAAGAAAGCTGGCTTGCACAAAACCCTGAGAAGCCTACTGAAACAATTGAAGTGTATGATGTGAACGATCCCAAGAAAGTTTACCTCGTGGAAGTAAAACTTGAAGCATCTTCTGTTGCACATGGCTTCTGGACCATTTATGAACCGGGCTCAGGTAAAGTGTTACGTAAAGAGAATTTTATTCTTGGCAAGCTTGATGATGGCACCGGTTCTGCAAACGGGATCATTAAAAAAGACCCCAACGATCCTGCTGATGCCAATACAACCAAAAAAGAAACACCCAAAGAAAAAGTGAAACCCAAAGAGATACTCGATTACGAAAAGAAAAATGCCGGTAAGAAAAAGATCAAAGTGAGAACAGGGCAAACGGGAGGATGATGAGTGATGAATGATGAGTGATGAGTTGCCGGGCAGATGACTAGCAATAGTTATTCATAAGTTGTTTCGATTGATCCCTCATCTCTTTGCTTTATTTGTTTTCAACTTCTTAACAGAAGGCAACCATGATATAAACATCTCCACAACTAACACAGGAATTACCCAACTTAACCATTCCTGTGTTGTATCTCTCACATCAGAACTGTCGATAAAAGAAAGCAAATGAAATTGCTCGATGAGGTCGCCTGACAAACGTAAGAACACAAACACCAATGTTAATGTATAACTGCGGATCATGAACAAACGATGCGCCTGTATATTTTTATTAATAACAGCCAACCACGCCGCCGTTGTCATAAATAACCACAGCAATGCCAACATGATCACAGGAACAATTGAACCCTGGTATGGCTGAGTGGATGCCAAATAAAGCGCTGTAAGTCCGCCCAACAGGCAGCCACTGATATATAACTTTCCAAGCAACCTGTGTAATTTAATATGGCGGTTGCGAAACCATTTCCAAAATTGAAACGGACCCAAAACCAATGGAAAAACTGCAGTAACAATATGCGACACAAACCAAAATTGCTTATCCCAAAATGATTCACCCAGCCCTTCTTTATAAAAACGGAAAAGGATGGCTCGGTATAAATAATAAGCACTTAATAAAATGATCGCACTCCAAAAGACTTTACTGTAGATCTTTTTTGAAATTGTCATACAAAGAAAATTGTCGCTTACATAAATATACACAACACATTAAACGATCAGGTGCTGCAATACAGCAAACCTCTATTTCCTAAAGCATTACAGAAAGTATCCACACTACGTAAAACCAGATACAACCAATCCAGCTGATGGGATGGATTTTTTTGAGAGTGCTCCAATCATAAACAAACAAAGAAATAAATAAAACGTTCCAAATAATTGCTTCAAATATCACAGGTCCTGTTAATGATTCAATAGACATCAGCTTGCCAACAACCCTGTCGAGCACCGGCCCCAAAACATAAAGCGTTCCTATAAAAATATATCGTTTGTGCTTAACTCCGTTCTTGCGGTTGAGAAATGCCAGCCAAATCAAAATGGCAAAACTTGTGGTGAAAATGCGGTTTGCTTTCACCTGAAAAGGCATAACCGACCATCCTTCGTAAATAACTACAAACACATAAAACGTACTGATAATTACACCCAGTCCGACCAACATTCCTGTGATACCGAGTGTTCGATGTGCTTTGTAATTCCCTTTCCGTATATATCCTGTTTGTAGTACCAGGATAATAAACCACGCCAGGAAAAACAACCCATGAATAATGAATTTGGGATCGCTGTTACTCTTCTGACCAACATCGTAAAACAGATTATCTGAAAATGCAAACACTGAAAGGAACAGCAGAAACAGGCTGGTCCAGAAAAAAAAGTTTTTCCTCATGAAGCAGGTTGGTTATGTGTGAATATTTGCCGTTCGCACTAAAACAACAGTAAGCTAATATAGGAAATGAGCTGAAAAAAGTTGTAGCGAATTTTCGCTATTGTTATGTATTGGAGAATACTTTGTGGGGACATGAACCAAGGCAAAGAAAAACATTTTGGAGTTTTGCATAAAGGCGGAAAATCGAAGCCTGGAAGCAGAATTTACGACCAACTTATAACCTATAACACTTTCGTCGATGATACTGACTAGTTTAACGAACTGCGAACAACTTAGTAAGAAAATAAACAATTGATATAACGGTGAGAGCGATGCCAATTATTTTGAGTGACCTTATCCTGCGCTCTAAATAGACATCTTTGCTTTTAATTTAGATGCCGGGGAAAAAAGAAGTACAGTATTCCTACCGGTAAAGGAATTAATATATCCCTATGACCTGTCATGAGTTATAAGTTAACAAAATCCGGTTTTTATACTCAATGGAATAATCATGCCGCTTTAAGCGGCATCAAGAAAACATATTGCTTGTACACCCGGGCCAACGATCTTAAAAAGAGTAACGAGTTAAAAGTTACAGCTTACGAGTACCCTTTACTCATAAACTGTAACCCGTAACATATCGAAACTCAATTTCTTACCGGTGCAGGCGCATGTTCAAAGTGCTTATACTTACCCAACAGTTTGCCAATAAAGTAAGTAACAGGCAGAATAACTTTTTTTACAAACGCAGGAATACCATCTATGTCAAATTCAGATTTATAACGGGTGATGAGATAAGCACCATCGAATGCTTCGGGTTGGGCTTTACCCGATTTGTTTTGGGCTTCAAAGATGGAAGAAAGAAAAAACACAATGTTATTGGCGGGATAGACCCATCCTTTGCACTGCAATTCCTCTTCACCTGCATTCCAGAAACGATGCGATACACCACGTTTAAACAACACCGTTTCACCTTCGCCTGCAAATTGTTCAGTGCCGCCTTTCACGATATAACCAATACGTCCTTTTACAACTGTGAGACATTCATCCTGCAGCCAGTGTGTATGCATAATGGGGCCAAAACCAGGATCAACAAAATTTTCTACAATCAGTTTATCGCCTTCCTCTCCTTTTTCTGTTGAAACGAATACCAATTTTTCGCCGAGCACATTTTCAATAGTATAGGGTAAAATGTAGTTCATGATGTTTTAGTTTTCATCAAAACTAGTTTGCTTTCATCTGCAGTAAAATAACAGTATGTATGTAACGGTAATAATGGAGAATCAAATGAGGGGAATGAGTGATGAATGATGAAAGATGAGTGATGAATACACTTAACAATTAACCATTATCCATTAACAATTATCTCGTCGCTGCCGGATAAGGAACGAAATCATTTTCCTCTCCTTTTATTTTATCAAATTCCTGTGCGATCCATTTTTGTTTTGCTGCTTCAATGAGTGCTTTGTCTGATGAAACAAAATTCCAATCGATAAAACGTTCTTCGGGAAAAGGTTCTCCACCAAAAATATAAATGCTGCTGCCGGCTGTAATGGTAAACTCGCAGAGCTTACTGTCTTTTGCTACGAGTAATTGTTTGGGTTCATACACATTGCCTTCACTCTCGATACTTCCTTCCAGTATATACAAACCCGATTCGCCATACAACTCGCTTCCTAACTTCACGGTTTGTGTTGTAGAGCTTTTGATCTCGATCAAATATAATTTACTGTAAACGGGCACCGGCGACTTTCTTCCGCATGCTTCACCTGCAATTAATTTATACTGTAATCCATTTTCGTCCCATGCAGGTATCTGTTCTTTTTCGATGTGAAAAAACTCCGGGTCCATTTGTTCCAGTTCTTTTGGCAAGGCCACCCATATCTGCAAACCGTGCATGGTTTTGCTTGAATGACGCAGGTATTCAGGTGTACGTTCGGAGTGAACAATTCCTTTGCCGGCAGTCATCCAATTAACGGCGCCGGATTTTATTTCTACTTCGGTGCCCAATGTATCACGGTGC
Organism: Lacibacter sp.; assembly: GCF_035299325.1. Classification (GTDB taxonomy): domain Bacteria; phylum Bacteroidota; class Bacteroidia; order Chitinophagales; family Chitinophagaceae; genus Lacibacter. The sequence continues at coordinate 35,880 of NZ_DATGWT010000016.1, forward strand.
ATGATACTTCCTTCAAATAAAAACGTAAGTGTGCTCAGCCCAATGTGCGGATGTGCAAATATGTCCATATTCTCTCGTTCATTCATTTGCACGGGCCCCATATGATCAATATAAATAAACGGGCCTACCATTCTTTTTTGACGGAACGGCAACAACCTGCCCACCATAAACTTTCCGATGTTAACAGCACGTTCTTCAATAATGAGTTGAATGTTTGACATGAAAATGAGATTGAATTATCTGAAATAAACAGTATTCAAAAATAAGAAGTGTAATGAACAAAAACCAGCTACAAAACCTCATTCAAAAACGCCTGCTTACTATTTCCGCTTTCCCCGCTTATACTGCTTCAATAACTCATTGGCACATTCAACAATTTCGATTGCGGTATCTTCACCCAAGGCTGTAGTAAAATGCTCTACCCGTCCATCTTTCCAGGTGATTAAAATATCCCGGTCATCTCTCCCGGCTCTCCTCTTTTTTGTTAAAGCCCGAAGTATAATATAAGCAACACCCTCAGAAGCTTCGTTTATGTATGACTGCATAGAGAAAGAATCTACCTCATCGTACAAAACACTTCTTCTTTGTGAGCCTAAAATTAACGAGAGTAATGAAAAATCTTTCTGTACCAGTCTGTCGTGATACAGATCAACTTCTTCTGTGCCAAACAATGCAATAAAAAAAAGCATGATCAAACATACCGCTGTTATAACAGGTGGATTCTCTGAGAAAGATGGCAAAGAATATATAATTACAAACAGGCATAAGGCCCGCCAAAACAACGACATTAATATATCGAAGGAAGAATAAAAACGCTTAACAGGTTTTTTCAAGTGATCGTTTTTATTCAACATTCAACTGCCGCTTATACAACTGAATGGCATTTTCGTAACCAAGATACAATGCATCACAAATAAGTGCATGCCCAATACTTACTTCATCGATCCAGGGAATGGTTTGGATGAGGTAGTGCAGATTCTGCAGATCAAGATCATGCCCGGCGTTGATGCCTAAGCCCATTGAACGGGCACGTGTAGCCGCAACAAGATATTGATGCACTGCTTCACGTGGATCAGCGCTGTATTGCTTGGCATAACTTTCGGTATAAAGTTCAATTCGATCGGTTCCTGTTTCCACTGCACCTTCGATCATCCTTATTTCGGGATCAACAAAAATGGACGTACGGATGCCGGCATTTTTAAACACGGCGATCATATCAATGAGATACTTTTTATTCTGAATAGTATCCCATCCATGATCACTGGTGAGTTGTCCCAACGTATCGGGTACCAATGTTACCTGCTGCGGTTTTACCTCCAGCACTAAATCAACAAATGATTGCTCACGGCAATTGCCTTCAATATTAAATTCAGTAGTGATGATTTGTTTGATCTGTCGCACATCATCGTAACGGATATGTCGTTCATCGGGGCGTGGATGAACAGTTACACCATCGGCACCAAATCTTTGTGCATCGATAGCAGCCTGCAATACGTTTGGTCTGTTACCCCCACGACTGTTGCGGAGTGTGGCAAATTTGTTGATGTTAACGGAGAGCTTGGTCATAATGCAAAGGTAAGAGCAAGTGGTGAATGGTGAGTAGCAAGTTGGAGGTTTGCAGGTTATTGGTTACGGGCGACTCCTCCATTTGCAACCACTGAAACTGTTATGTATATTTGACAAAATGCTACCAATGGAAAAACTTGAACTTTTATCGGGCAACATTATACTCTCGGTCTTTATTTTTTTGCTGATTGTTATCCCACTAACATTTGTCGTGGCTGTATGGAAACGCAATGACCTTAGCCAGACATCTAAAATCATGTGGATGTTGTTTTTTGTCTTCGCTCCCGTATTCAGTATATTCTGCTACCTGTTGTTTGGCTATAAACGCAGCGAAAGAAGATGATCTTTTTATGATGCAGATTTTTTCACCTCAGAGAACGAGAGTAATTGGCTTTACCCAGAGACACACTCACCATCAAATAAATCCCCTGCAATTCTTCACCCCGCATTTACAAGGCAACTTTCCATCATGATGTGTTTCACCATAATCGCAGGTAAGCTCCTCTCCTTTTTTGATGGCACGTTTGCTGTAGAATTCTACTTGTCTGTATGCACGCCGCATATATGTATTGGGATCGCAGGAATGATTAATGTACGATAATGCATTGCGGTTGATGCTGGCATCCAAGGCCACAGGTTCGTTATCAAACTCCACCATCAGCAATTCACCGGCATGTTGTTTCTTTACTCTGCGTTGTGCTTCTTTGTAGCTGATAATTTCGCCGGCCATGTTGCCGAGTTTTCGTTTAGCTGGAATAGCCTTTAATGCAAAGGCACCTTTGCCTGCTACCTTACTTTTCTTTACTTCAATGGGGAAATTCATTACGCAAATGTTAAGAACCAAAATCCAAAAAACAAAATCCAATGTTTAAGAAATAAAGTCCAAAGAGCGAACCCCAAATTCCAAAAAACAAATTCCCAATTCCTGTTTCAAACCGCAGTCCGGCTTGTTTTACCATGAACAATTAACTATCAACTATGAACTACAAACTATCCACTACCGGCTTCTCCTACACTTCCATCCACGTATGATCGGCCAGCAACTTCGCCGATGCAACAAATTGTTTAAACGGCCCTGTACCTCCCCACTCCTTCGGACTCACCATCGACAACAAATAACTGTCATCATTTTTCTGATACAGATGGTACACCTGCCCGATCACCGGACGAAAGTTGAGCTTTGCATCATAGATCATCAATGATAATTCTTTGCGCTTTACAATTTCTTGTGCCTGTCTTGCCAATAATTCAATTTGTTGTTTGATCTGGTCGAGCTGCATATTGGTTTGCTCTTCCATAGCGGTTAATGCCTGGTGACGGATAACACCTTCTTTTGTTGGACGAATAACCACACCGCTTACACTCGACGCATACGGCAACACACTCATTTGTTTGTGATATATTTCTACATTGGTGTAACGTTTATACTCCGGTGTGAAACCCTTTTGTGTGATGCGTAAAAAACCATTGGGCATTATTTCATGGGTAGCACTGAACTTCAGTTGTCCGTTCGTGATAAATTCCACCAGCAGGGTAGATGAGTTTGGAATTTCGGAGCGGATCTGCTGCGCCACTTCTGTTTTGTCAAACGGATGAACAGCTGCATCGGGCACAAAGTTGTACGATGTATAAAATGCTTCGTTGAGATGCGTTACCCAATTAGTACTCATCATCAATTCCGTTCCGTTCTTCACCGATTCAATTTTACAGTTACCGCTCTTGGGTGTTTCCCCAAATTCGTAACTGCACTTTTCCGGGAACAACTGCCACGATGCTAAAAAATTATACGCCTGTACCATACTGCAAAGATGTGTGAAGTTGTTTAAACACTTATAAGAGGATTTTGTTTAGAGAAGAAGAAGTTACAGGTTATGGGTACTTATAACTTATACCATTCTGCAATTTGTTGAGCAAATTAAACCTGCGGAGAACCACTCGTAACCCTTAACCTTTAACCTCAACCCGGACCTCAACTTGTAACTCGAAACAGTTCTCCACCTACCTTTGACGTATTATGGCATACAGCTCACTCGAAGAATGTTTACTCGACCTTGAAAAGAACGGTCACTTGGTACGCATAAAAGAAGAAGTTGATCCGCACCTCGAAATGGCGGCTATCCATCTGCGTGTGTACGAAGCCAAAGGCCCTGCCCTCTTGTTTGAAAACGTGAAAGGATCGAAATACCGGGCCGCTTCCAATATTTTCGGCACACTCGATCGCAGCAAATTCATCTTTCGTGATACGTTGCAATTGGTGCAAAAGCTCATTGAACTGAAAGGCGATCCGATGAAAGCGTTGAAGAGCCCCATTCAAAATCTAAGTACAGGGTTAGCAGCACTGAAAGCATTACCTAAAAAACAATCTTCGTTTTCGTTTGATAAAATACAGGTCAATGATATTCCCCTTATTAAACATTGGCCGATGGATGGCGGTGCCTTCGTAACATTACCGCAGGTGTATACAGAAGATGTTGATAAGCCCGGCATCATGAAATCGAACCTTGGCATGTACCGTATTCAACTTAGCGGAAACGAATATGAGTTGAATAAAGAAATTGGTTTGCATTATCAGTTGCATCGGGGTATTGGCATTCATCAAACAAAAGCAAACGCCAAAGGACAACCATTGAAAGTGAGTTGCTTTGTTGGCGGACCGCCATCGCATACGTTGAGTGCAGTGATGCCTTTGCCGGAAGGTATCAGTGAAATGACATTCGCCGGTGTATTGGGAGGCAGACGTTTTCGTTATGCATACGATACACTGGGAAATGCCATCAGTACCGATGCTGATTTTGTCATTACAGGCGAAGTTGATCCATTGCAGAATAAACCTGAGGGACCGTTTGGTGATCACTTAGGTTATTACAGTTTAACACATCCCTTCCCGTTAATGAAGGTGAACAATGTGTATGCAAAGAAAAATGCCATATGGGCGTTTACAGTTGTTGGTCGTCCACCACAGGAAGACACCAGCTTTGGTGAACTGATCCACGAACTAACGGGCAACGCTATTCCACAGGAAGTACCGGGATTAAAAGAGGTACATGCGGTTGATGCTGCTGGTGTACATCCGTTGTTACTGGCAATCGGCAGCGAACGCTACACGCCTTACACTCCCACAAAACAACCGGCTGAGTTGTTGACCATCGCTAACCATGTGTTGGGTACGGGGCAATTGAGTCTGGCGAAATTTTTATTTATTACGGCTGATGATACCAATCAGCTGCACACACATAATGTACAGCCATATTTAGAATATATTTTTGAACGCATTGATCTTACACGAGATCTCCATTTCCATACCAACACCACCATTGATACATTGGATTACTCCGGTACCGGTTTAAACAGTGGAAGCAAATTAGTGTTGGCAGCTTATGGTGATAAGAAAAGAGAATTGTGCAGAGAAATACCAACTGTTTTAAAAGAATTACAACAGTTCGAAAACCCACAACTCTGTATGCCGGGTGTAGTTGCTTTGCAAACAAAGAAATTTACAACCTACGAAGAAGCGCAAAAAGAGATGGATGTATTAAACCATCAACTATCAACCATGAACCATGAACTAAGCGGCGTTGCTCAACTCATCATCTGCGACGACAGCAGTTTTGTTGCTGCCAATCTCCGCAATTATTTATGGGTGAGTTATACACGTTGCAATCCAAGTCATGATTTATATGGTATTGCTTCGTTTACTGAATACAAGCATTGGGGCTGTAAAGGGCCGGTTGTGTTTGATGCAAGATTGAAGCCACATCATGCACCTCCGGTAGAGAAAGATGCAGCGATAGAAAAACAGATCGATCGTTTGTTTGCGAAAGGTGGAAGTTTGGAAGGGATTGGATAATGATTAAATGAAATCCACCTGCCTTTCGGCAGCTGGATTTAAGCAAATTTCGATAGCGATAAAAACTGACTTATTAAATATTTTACCTGAATTGGTAACTTCTTCTGATAAAGCTTCGACCGAAATATTTTCCAGAATTCTAATCACCTTTCTCAAGGAAAAATATCTCTTCAACAGACTTGGCAAAAACTTTTGCAATTTTCAAAGCCAACACCGTAGAGGGCACGTATTTGTTTGCCTCCATCGCATTAATCGTCTGCCTGCTGACTGACACTTTATTTGCCAGCTCCTCTTGTGTCATGTTTTTGATTGCTCTTTCAACTTTAATATTATTTTTCATCAGACACAGATTTGGAGTTTTTATACAAAATGTAATTAAACCTCACAATGAAAATAATTAACACTGTGAACATATTATACATCATAACATTTAAGAAAGAGAAACCATGTACAAACGCAAAACTTAAAAACAATAAAACATAATTTATCCAAACTGCCCATAGTAAAGAAGACAACCTGACTTTTGCTATAAATTCATCTTCTCTTTTCTCTTTTGAAAAGCCCACCATCATTGCTCCAACAATAAATAAAGCCCCAACAAATGTTGGCGTAATATTAGAATCAATTACTTTAAAGAATTCAGTAGGTTCCATTAGAGGCTCATTAATGATTGCAAATACTTTTGACTTGACACGGAAAGTCTCCATGCCTGTAAAAGTGAGAATAAGACCCAAAATTGCAGAAGGTATCAAAAGACACCAACCAATAAGTTTATACTTATTTGGTAATAAGAATTCGTTTGACATATTTTTTTAGTTTTTACAAATGTAATGCATATTTTACTTTATGACAAGTATTTTTTACATTTTGTAAAAAATACCATCCTTACTTAATAAATACTGCAGGCAACAACAGGTTTTGTACAATCAGGCGGTGCATTGAAATAATCATTGGCAATGCATATGCAAGCTTTAAATTCTACGGACATAATTCTGCCGAGCAATAGTTCCCCTTCCGGCGCAGGTTTTTGCACTAGTATCATCCGTTACTTTGCTTCATAAACAATTACCGTAGCAACACAAATGGACAGGTCGGGAAACCTGCGCCGGCATTATTTTTTTCGGTAATTTGTCCTGCTCATTTAATAATATTTATTATCTATACCATCAATATGAAACAATTTCTTACAATTCTATTTTTCATACTTTTCAATACAACAACATTTGCCCAAATCAATCTCAAAGATTCAACCGTGCAGGCCATCGGCTATTGGGATAAAAATGAAAAGCAGAGTTATACCATTACCACCGATAAATTTAAAATAAGAGAAGGCGATACCATTTCAAAATCGCAACTGACCTACGATGTGGATATTACCATAGTTGATTCAACAGCAAATTCATATGTGATCGAATGGAAGTACAGTAATTACAGAGTTACCGGCGGCGAACTCATCAGGCAAAAAATTGACGCTGGTTTTCAAAACCTGAAGATCCGAATTAAAACAGATGACATGGGAGCCTTCGAAGAATTACTCAACTGGGAGGATGTAAGAGACCATATGAAGAAATCATCAACTCTTCTACAAGAAGAATTTAAACATGATCCGAAAGCAAGGGAGATCATGGAAGAGGTTACAAAAATTTATAACAGCAAAGCCAACATTGAAGCCATTGCCATAAATGATATTCAACAGTTCTACACCTTTCATGGCGGTAAATATGTAAAAGGTGAACCTGTAGAAGCAAGTATTCAAGTGCCTAACGTAACGGGAGGCAAACCATTCGATGCCGATGTATTCATTTATCTTGATGAAATCAATGAAAAAGAAGAGAACTATATTTTGCGGTATGAGTTATCAGTTGATGAAAAACAACTGCAGCAGGCAGTAAAAGAATACCTTACCAATCTTGCAAAAAAAGCGGGCAAACCTGTCCCAAAAGATCTTGTTCTTAATCCCCTTGTGAATACAACCCTCATAGGATCACGTATTCACGATTATGGATGGGTTATTTACAGCATCTCTACAAAAACAGTTTCTGCGGGGGAAATATTAAATATTGAAGAGCGTGTAATTGAAATAAAAGATTAAAGCAGCTTGATATGATTTTAAAGAAAGAGGAACTGCTTATTGCAGTTCCTCTTTCTTTTTATTGCAATTGAACCTTCAGATTAAAAAAAGAGGGCTGTAAATAATTCTGCATTTCAGGTTCCTGAAAAAAGCCTGGTCGTAAACTTGCTTTCACTTCATAAGTGCCCGGATCAAAGAACCCTTCGAGTAAAGTTGTTCTCACATCTGCCTTTTCGCCCGGTAAAAGTCCACCGGAGGGCATTGTTACAAAAGTGCGCAGGTCTGATCCATATGGCACATGATCGCTATGAGCTATCTGCGTTATTGTTATGGGTCTGTTACCACGATTATACAACTCGCCCACTTTTACAGTTTGGGTAATTCCACTTTGCAAACCAGACATGATTACATAATCGCTTACAAATACGATCGGTTTTTCAACGTCTACAATCACACTGTAGGTCATCACTTCTCCTCCTCGCTTCACCGCAATATAAAAACCTTTGGGATAAGCGAAATCAATCGACAGACCCGTGTACGGATAAACGCTTGTACTGTTCGCCGGAACATCAAAAGCATTTTGTGTGTAAACAACTTGTGTTCCATTGTGCTCGATAACCGGGGTTAGTGCTCCAAAGTGAGTATCTGCCGGCACAATTACATGTATTTTACCAATGGAACCATTTCCATGAATTATCTGAACCGCCGAGATATCTTCTGAAAGCTGAGCGTTCATTGATTTCAAAAAACGAAAATTTGTGATTGCCAATGTACCGGCAACAGGTTCTTCCTGCACAGTTACACGATAGTTTATTTTTTTCTGCGGATCGCTTGCAGAAGTAATCGTGTACAACTGTTCTTTGTAAAGAAAATCTGTCTTTACCCCCAACTGTGGGGCAATGCTGTATCCTTGTTTTTGGAAATTGGAAACGAGTGGAGTTAATTGTAGTCCTGTGTTACCTCGTGGTATTCGGATGGTAATCTGCCCCGGCTCTGTTTCAATCCCATTCACAACTGTAGGATGATCGATGTCAATTGAAGAATAATTCACCTCTGAAAATCGAAAGTCATTGATTGTAATTTTTGAAATATCAGCCGGCTGTTGTGGTTGCGGTTGATTATTTTTTTTACAACCCGAAATAATGAACAATTGCAGAAGTAAAGCTGCCGTTGCAATAGATGAAAAACGCATAGATAATAAGGTTTTGATTTGGTTCGCAAAACTATTTTCTATGTGTTGACATATTTATGTATTCTCTCCCGCAAGTTGTTTTACCAGCATAAACGGAAAATAAAACTGACAAACGGAAATATAAATTATTGCAGTAAAAAAAACAGCTGATCAAAATATTGATCAGCTGCGGTAATATAATTTAATTGCCTGTTAATAATGCCAACGCACAAATGCTTCCATGGCTGCATACTGTGTTAAACCAAGCTTACCATACAGATCGGCAGTGGCTGCATTACGTTCTTCAGCACGTTGCCAGAACTCACGGCTATCGCTACCCTGGAAGGGCACCATATCTTTTTGCGATTGATGAATAAAAATGCCGAAGCGCTTCTTCATCACCTGCTCAGGACTCATTGGTATGGCCATTTCAATTTCTTCCATGTTCCACTCCTGCCATGCACCTTTGTATAACCACAACCAGCAATCGTTGATCCACTCATCACCATCGGCTTTAATTCTCCTCAACGATTCAAGCACCACGTTGAAACAAACAAGATGAGTACCATGCGGATCAGCAAAGTCGCCGGCACAATACACCTGTTGCGGTTTTATTTTACGGAAGAGCTCCATTGTTAATCTTACATCTTCTTCGCCCATTGGATTTTTCTCAACCGTACCTGTTTCATAGAAAGGTAGGTTTTGAAAATGCCATTGTCCTTCTTTCAAACCAACATAGCGACAGGTTGCAGCTGCTTCGCAACGACGGATCAAACCTTTTATCTCACGTATGGCTTTTGTATCAACTTCATTTGATTTTTTCTTTTCGAGATAGCCTCTTGCTTCACTTAATATCTTCTTCGATTTATCAGCATCAATACCAAACATCTGTTCAAAACCCACTGCAAAATCGAGGAAACGTGTAACAAACTCATCGGTTACGGCAATGTTGCCACTTGTTTGATAAGCAACATGCACTTCATGCCCCTGATCATGTAAACGCTGAAAGGTTCCACCCATGGAAATAATATCATCATCAGGATGTGGCGAAAACAAGATCACTTTTTTGGGGTAAGGATTGCTGCGTTCAGGATGGTTGGGTATTACTGCATTCGGTTTACCGCCGGGCCATCCCGTAATACTGTCTCGCAACATATAATAAACCTGCAGGTTAATTTCATATGCATCACCTTTCTCTACCAGCAGATCACTTAAACCATATTCGTTATAATCAGTATTGGTTAAGCTCAATACAGGTTTGCCAAGTTTTAGTGCCATGTTCACAACAGCACGTTTGATCATCTTATCCGTCCACTCACATTCACCTGTGAGCCATGGACTTTTATAACGGGTAAGCTCAGCCGCAGCCATCTCATCAATGACAAATGTTACATCATCATGATTCTGCAATAACGATGCAGGCACATGTTCTGTATCATCGCCTTCAACAGACTGCTGAATAACCGGAGCTTTTGTCGGTCCCCAAGCCATCAGAATAATTTTCTTTGCTTTCAGGATTGTACCAATACCCATTGTTATCGCAAGCCTTGGCACTTCGCTGATGTTTGCGAATTCGTAACTGTTTGCTAAACGTGTTGAATTGGTGAGTGTGATCAATCTTGTTTTAGTGTAAACACTTGAACCCGGTTCGTTAAAACCAATGTGACCGTTCACGCCAATTCCTAAAACCTGCAGATCAATACCGCCTGCATCGGCAATTTTTTGCTCGTAGGCTGAGCAATGTTGTTTGATGTTTTCTTTTGCAGTGGTGCCATCAGGTATATGACAGTTGTTTTGATCAATATCAACCTTATCAAACAACTGCTGTTTCATAAAACGATGATAGCTCTGGATGGCATCCCGTTCTATGGGATAATATTCATCGAGGTTAAACGCAATAACATTTTTAAAGCTGAGTCCTTCTTCTTTGTGCATCCGCACCAGTTCTGCATACAGCGATTTTGGCGTTGAACCTGTAGCTAGCCCTAATACACACTTTTCGTTCTTCGATTGCTTTTCACGAATTAAATCAGCGATTTGAGAAGCCGCAAATGCAGATCCTTCTTTTGCATTTGTAAAAATCCTCGTGGGAATTTTCTCAAAACTGTCGAGCAGATCCATGGAAGCAGTCTTTCTGGCCATACTTTCTAAATTTTTTAATTAAGAGCCCAAATATATTCAATCCGTTTTGAAATAGGTTGAAAAAACGATTGCATAAATTCTATTGTAAGCTAAAAAACATCTGCTCAATAAACGACAAAGCCCGAAAACAAGACAGTGTCTGTTATCGGGCAAAGCCGTAATGAAGAAAGCCGGATACTTATTTCAAGGTATAATGAACGTTTGGTAGCTGTTGCAAAGTAGCAGCCGCAGCCTCGGGTGTAATATCCCGTTGCGGATTGGCCAGCATTTCATAACCAACCATGAATTTCTTAACGGTAGCGCTACGTAACAAAGGCGGATAAAAATGCATATGCCAATGCCATTCAGCATGATCTTCTCCATCATTCACCGGAGCCTGGTGCATACCTCCGCTGTAGGGAAAAGAAATATTGAACAGATTATCATACTTAGTTGTAAGCTGCTTTAAAATGGAAGCAAATGCCTTTTCTTCTTCAGGAGTGAATTGTAAAATGGTTTGCACCTGACGCTTGCTTATGATCATTGTTTCGTAAGGCCACACTGCCCAATATGGAACCAGCGCTACGAAATGTTCATTTTCCACAACAATTCGTTCCTTCTTTTCTAACTCAAGATCGAGATAGGCACTCAACAAACTTTTTCCATGTTGTGCGAAATACTTTTTCTGTTGCGTGGTTTCCTTTGTTAATTCTAATGGCAACGAAGAAGAAGCCCATATTTGTCCATGTGGATGCGGATTGCTGCAACCCATGATCTCACCCTTGTTCTCAAATATCTGGATATACCTGATGTGCTTATTTTCAGAAAGTTCTTTAAACTCCTTCTTCCACAAATGGATCACTTTTACAATTGCTTCTTCCTGCATAACAGGAAGAGTGAGACTGTGATCAGGTGAAAAACAAATGACTTTACAGATACCGGTTTCACTTTTGCTGATGAGTAATCCTTGATCGTTCTCACCACCATCCGGTGTTTCAGGTAATAATGCAGAAAAATCGTTGGTGAAAACATATGCATCTGCATAAGCAGGATTCATACTTCCGTCAGAACGTTTATTACCGGGACATAGATAACAGGTGGGATCGTAAGAAGGTCTGTTATCTGCAGGCACTGTTTCAACTTTACCTTGCCACGGACGTTTCATGCGATGTGGTGAAACAAGTATCCAATCGCCTGTAAGAATGTTTAAACGTGTGTGCGAATGTTCTTTACTGTCAAACATGGTTATATAATTTCTGTTCCATTTTCAATGGAAGCGATGTAATAATCGAGTTGTAAACCCATTTCAGATTCGTAAGCCGGCTTAATTGCTTTGATCAATTCGTCAATCGCAGATTCTTTTACCAGGTTAATGGTGCAACCACCAAAACCACCACCCATCATACGTGCACCAATTACTTCAGGACGGTTACGAACAAAATCAACAAGAAAATCGAGTTCTTTACAGCTCACTTCATACATTTTGCTGAGGCCGTCATGTGTAGCAAACATCTTTTTCCCAAGAGCAGCAATATCACCTTTCTGAAGATCTGCACAACCGGTAAGCAGTCGATCTATCTCTTCTACAACAAAACGGCTGCGGTCATCAATCGTTTTATCTTTCGGTAACACATGATCATTCAACATTGCAATGGTTGCATGCCTGAGCGATGTTACTTCAGGATGATGCACTTTTATCCAATCAACTGCCTGGTTACATTCATTACGTCTGGTATTATATTCAGATGAAGCAAGTGAATGTTTTACGTTGGTATTGAGTAACAGTATTTTTATTCCTTCGAGTTTAAACGGAACATATTCGTAAGCCAGTGAACGGCAATCAAGTTTGATCACATGATCTTTTTTGCCCATCATTGATGCAAACTGATCCATGATACCACACATTACACCTGCATATTCATGCTCGGCTTTTTGTGCCATCTCCACCATTGCAACACGATCGATATTTGTTTGCAGTAATTCGTTCAATGCATATACCGTTGCACATTCAACTGCTGCTGATGAAGATAAACCTGCACCAATGGGCACATCACTTGAAAGAATAGCATTGAATCCCGGCAACTTGACTCCACGTTTTATGAATTGTGCAGCAGAACCAAGTATGTAGTTGGGCCAACTAATATCACCAACCGGTTTTAACTTAGTTACAGTTGTAGAGAATGTTTCATTCAGATCCAAAGCAGTTAAATGAATTTCATCATCAGTACGAAGCGATAAAGCAATGTAAGCTGCTTTATCAATTGCTGCAGGCAGTACAAAGCCTTCGTTATAATCGGTGTGTTCACCAATAATGTTTACACGTCCGGGAGAACGTACAATAACAGCAGGTTCGCTTTCATACCGCTGTACAAATTCATCTTTCAATTTTTCTTTCATATAGCACTCAGTTTCGTTCAGAATTATTTGTTTGATGAACAAGCAGTGTGAAACTCAAACGAAATAACCTGTTGTTATTAATAAAGATTTAAAAAGGGCGGAGAGTGGAAACTACCCGCCGACTATTGATTATGACCCTTTCGGGTGTAACAAAGTAAAATAAATTTTTTTAACTGTCAAAATTACAGTTATTTTTATCTTACTAATAACTGTTAATACTATGAGCCGTTATCCTGACCAAGCCAGGGTTTTCTTAGCTGTCGACTGTATCGTCTTCGGGTTCGATGGAAAGCAATTAAAAATCCTACTTGTACAACGGGCACTGGAACCGGAAGTAGGCAGTTGGAGTTTGATGGGCGGGTTTGTCTTTGCCAACGAAAATGTTGAGCAGGCTGCAGCACGTGTGCTACATACCCGCACCGGGTTATCGAATGTTTATCTGGAAGAATTATCAACTTTCAGCGAGCCAGACCGTGACCCTGTTGAACGAACAGTTTCAGTAGCCTTCTTTGCGTTGATCGATATCAATAAGTATAAAAAACAAATTACCGACGATTTCCATGCAGAATGGTTTGATATCAATAAGCATCCAAAACTCATTTTCGACCATAAACAAATGGTGGAAAAAGCCAAAGCAAGGTTACGCTACAAATCTGCCTTCCACCCCATCCTGTTTGAATTACTTCCTTCAAAATTCACCTTACCTCAATTGAAAAGTTTGTATGAAGAAGTATATAATATTGAAATGGACAACCGCAACTTCAGCCGGAAAATCTTATCGATGAATTTGCTGGAAAAGCTGAATGAGAAAGACAAAGAAAACTCCAAGAGAGGTGCCTGGTACTATAAAATGAACAGCAAGAAATACAAAGCAAACTTTCATGCTGTTGCAACGATTATCCCCAATCCTGATATTTATTATTCCTGATAAATTGGAAGGGTTATTATCCTGGTATTTGAACCAATGAAAACCTACACAGTTTTTTGATACCAGTAAAGCCAAGGCAAAATTCTGCTAAAACAGTCCACGGTTTTTTGTGTGAGAACGATCCAGTCTGCACCGGAATAGTTGGGCATACCGCTCTCTTCACATTTTGTTTACCATTAAGTGATCGTGAAGGGCTTGCTAATCCAATTTTCCCAATTCACCACATCTCCCTGCAAAGGTGACCATTCAAGGCAATAGTTCAACGCAATAACATCCACGTATTTTCTTGACACCTGAAAAACTTCTGCAAGTTTTTTTCCGTAAGCGTATCATGTGTATAAATCCGGAAGCATTTGTTCCCATCAATACACACCAAAATGAATTGTCTTTGCCAGTCCAACACTATAGCCCTCAAAACCGGGCGCCTTTTCTCATCAATGTTCATCAGTGTATATCCGTGGCCAGATTAACTTCTTCGAGAATATTCATATAATTTCTTGCCCCGCTGGTTCAGGTCAATATAAAAATGTGATATCAGCATCGTGGAGTTTTGACGTGGCTGAAAAAAATAATATTATTGGGATCAGGGAAGTGTATGTCAAACAAGGCCGGGGTGGCACGGTTGAAGAAGTGTTGAACACCTTAGAAAATGCAAGCTGCAAATGCAAAATTGTGGAATGGCACAAGAATGATAATGACATCCGGGTATTCCAGTTAAAAAACCAATTGCTTGATGAAATGACGGATCAAAAGCTTAAACGTCTTCTTGATGAAAAAGGCATTCTCCTGAGAACTCCGGACGACAACTTAATATTAAGTGATACAAGCTATCATAAATAACTCAGACATTACAATTCGCTCCACAGTAAATCACAAAAAAAATACAAAGCCCAACAACAGTAACAACTGATCTCCCTTGGCATCGATAACGATCAACAATCGAAACAAAAAATCATTCAATGAGAAAGCCTATTTAATATTCAGGAATCCGAAAGTCAGATCGGTTTTGTAAGCTCAAGGCAATTATTTTCAGATACCGAGTCAGGATTCAAACTCTTATATAAGAAGCACTGATAATCAAATAAATGACATGTAATCATTTTTCCAAACCCGCTCCTCAGTGAAACATCGTCAAGTTGTTTCGTATGATTTCTCTAGCGTTTCATATCTACAAAAACCTTAGTATAATAAATTAACATAGGAGAAAATTACTAGAACAATTTTAGTATTGGTTCGAATCCAGTCTCAGGCTCAAGATTGAGATAAGACAAGTAAAATCAAACTAACTGTTTCTATTCACCTGAAATTCCTCCCTTCAGAAAACACATTCTTTTCTTTTAAGTCGTTAGTATGTATGTTTTCTTCCTTCTTCACAACTTCGGCTTTAAACAGTGTCGGTTTATCCATTTCTTCCTCTTGAGGTTGAATAAGCTGACTTAAATACTTCGTCATATTGTAACACTTGCTTACAATTACATGGATCACCTCGCCTTCAATTTGCAATTTCCCTTCAATCATAATTAACCGTGATTGCAGAATTTCTTTCCGGAACTTATCAAACAGTTGTTCAAAGAATACAACGTTGGCAAATCCTGTTTCATCTTCAATCGTCATAAAACAAACACCTTTTGCAGTACCGGGTCGTTGACGTACCAAAACCAATCCGGCTACTTTTACGGCTTGACCATCTTTGTGTTTCGGTAATGTATTGATCTTTATTACATGAAGCTGCTCCAACTTCTCTCTTACAAAACTAACCGGATGTGCTTTTAATGATAGTGAAGTTGTAGCATAATCATGTACCACATGCTCCGATTCTTTCATGACAGGTAATGAGATATGCTGTTCATCCGGATCATCATCTAACTGCCCCTTGAATACACCAACTGCTGTATCTTTTTTTGAAATTTCCCACAATGCCTGTCGTCGATCAAGCCCGATTGAGCGAAAAGCATCAGCATCTGCCAATTGCTTTAATGTACTATCAGATAAACCTATATTCCGCAGCTCATCAACGGTTTGATAACGATCTGTTCTTGCATTCAATAATACATTCACATCATCCTCCCGCATTCCCTTTACTTGTCGGAAACCTAAACGTAAAGCAAAATAATTTTCTGAACGTTCTTCCAACGAATTATTCCATGTGGAGTAATTAATATCAACGGGTCGCACTTCCACTCCATGCTTTTGTGCATCAATCACAATTTGTGCAGGTTGATAAAATCCCATCGGCATACTGTTCAGCAATGCACAGGCAAACACATCGGGATAATAATACTTCAACCAACAGGAAACGTAAACAAGCAATGCAAAACTGGCGGCATGACTTTCAGGAAAACCATAACTGCCAAATCCTTCCAACTGCTTAAATACTCGCTGTGCATATTCCAGCTTGTATCCTTTCTGCAACATTCCTTTGATCAACTTGGTTTCATATTGAGATACTAACCCTTTTGCTTTAAAGGTTGCCATACTTCGTCGAAGTCCATCTGCTTCTGAAGGAGTAAATCCTGCAGCCACAATGGCGATCTTCATGGCCTGCTCCTGGAATAAAGGAACACCTAATGTGCGGCCCAATATATCTTCTAATTCTTTCGATGGATATTCAACCGGTTCCTCACCATTGCGCCGTCGTAAATAAGGATGCACCATATCACCTTGTATCGGCCCCGGTCGTACAATTGCTACTTCAATTACTAAATCATAAAATGTGCGGGGCTTTAATCGTGGCAGCATGGATTGTTGTGCACGGCTTTCAATTTGAAACACACCAATGGTATCAGCATGACAAATCATTTCGTATACAGCCGGATCATCCTGCGGAATAGTTGCAAGCGTTAATGCAGGACCGTAGTGCTGTTTCACCAGGTCAAATGCTTTGCGGATGCAGGTAAGCATACCCAATGCCAACACATCAATTTTCATAAAGCCGAGTGCATCAATATCATCTTTGTTCCATTCAATGCAAGTACGGTTTTCCATCCGTGCATTCAATACGGGACATAGGTCAGTCAATTTTCCTCTTGTGATCACAAAGCCTCCGGTATGTTGACCGAGTTGTCTTGGGAAACCGATAAACTGTTTGGTGAGCGACAATACTTTTCGCAGATGTTGATCATTAAAATCAAAGCCTTGTTCAGTAAACCGATTCTGTGTAAACGACTCTTCCGGAAATTCGCCCATTGCACCAACGGCTTTTGACAAACGATTGATCATATCAACCGAAAGTCCCATTGCTTTAGCAACATCTCTGATGGCGCCTTTCTGATGTTGTTGTGTAACAGTTGCTACAATCGCAGCTCTTTCTCTGCCGTATTTCTGATAGATGTATTGAATCACTTCTTCTCTTCGTTCATGTTCAAAATCCACATCAATATCCGGAGGTTCGTTACGTGCTGCTGAAAGGAAACGTTCAAACAACAAGTCAAATTTCTCCGGATTCACCGAAGTAATTCCCAAACAAAAACAAACCGTTGAGTTAGCTGCAGAACCACGCCCTTGACATAAAATATGTTTGCTTCTTGCGAAGCGAACAATATCATACACTGTAAGAAAGTAAGAAGCGTAATTCATTTGTTCAATGAATGCCAGTTCATGATTGATGGCTGCAATTGTTTTTGCAGGAACTACTTCACCAAAAACTTGCTTCGCACCTTTCCATGCTAAGTAGGTCAGTTCTTCTTGTGGTGTACGTCCTTCTGTAATAATTTCTTCCGGATATTCATACTTCAATTCATCTAAAGAGAATTTACAAGCTTCTGCAATTTCTTCAGCATACCTGATCGCTTCCGGATAATGCCGGAACAAGCGAAACATTTCTTCCTCCGGTTTTAAATAACGTTCAGCATTGGGATGTAACCGAAATCCTGCATTGTAGATGGTGCATTTTTCTCTGATGCATGTAACAATATCATGCAACTCTCTTCTTGTTACATGATGATAATGCACATCGTTCGTTGCAACTATCGGAATATTCAACTGATTAGACAGTTGTGCCATTCGATATAAATATTTTGTATCATCACCATTGTAATATCTGCAGGCAGCGATGTATAGTTGATCGCCCAGTACTTGTTTGTACTCCTGTAAATTTTGCTGGAATGATTCTTCAATACTAAATTTATGATCCAATGTTGTTGGTGGCACAACAATAAAGAGCATGTCTTTTGCACGCTGATATACATCTGCTTTGCACAAATGACATTCACCTTTTTCTGCACGAAGATTACCTGTTGAAAGAAGATTACACAACCGGGAATATGCTGCTATGTTTGTTGGATAAGCAAGTAAGCTTGGCCCATCAATTAAATCAATCCTACAGCCGGTAATAATTCTAATGCCTGATTTTCTTGCTGCAGCATGTGCCCGCACAATACCTGCCAAACTGTTTCGATCGGTAATAGCGATTTCCTTATAGCCATAAATCGCAGCCTGCTCCACCAACTCTTCCGGATGAGAAGCACCACGTAAGAAACTAAAATTACTTGTCACCTGTAATTCCACATAACGCATACTTCACAATTTTTAAGCAAAGAATCCATGTAAGAACCATTGATACGATTCGTCGGTGTAATGTCCTAAACGGAAGATCCAGTAACGGCAACCATGTTCATCTTCTACATAATAATAATCACGATGCTGTCCTTGCTGTAACCACCACTCCTGTTCAATCCGTTCGGGACCATCTGCTTTTATCACTTTGTGTAATGTTCCTTTATATCGAAACAACATCGGTGGATAATCAGGAATCGGTGCTGTTACTTCAATTGGTGCAGGTGAGGATAATAGTTGCAAGGGTCTCGGTCGTTCTACTTTCCACCCTGCTGTATTTTCTTCAAATAAATTTTGTGCTGATTTAAAGGATCGTTCGGGCCAATAATGTTCATCGGGTAAATAGCGTTGAATATGTTTTGCACCAAATTTTCCTGTAAAGCGATCAAGTAACTCTGCTAAACCTGTATCATTCAAGCCCCCCGTTTTTTGCCATAGCTGCCCTTGCATTGTTGATACGTCTTCTACTTTTGTTGCATCGAGTGTAAACAATTCTATTCCTAATGCAGGTTCAATTCCCGATAGTTTTAATTCAAATAATTTAAACAGATGAGTTATGTTGAACGTAGCCCGATTGGTACCAATTTCAACCGGTATGGTTATCCCATCTACACGATAACATTTAAAACATGCAGTACGCAATCCTTTTTGTTCCTGTTGAAGACGCTTACACAATGCTTCCAGTAATTGTTGCAAAGCAATTTCAATTCCTGTTCGTGTAACGATGGGATCAAGACAAGTTAAACGCTCACAATACAGTTCAACTGGGTGTAATGGAATAATGATCTCTTCTTCATGCCCCAATGCCTGGTTCAACCGTTTGATAAATTGTTCACCAAATCTCCTGCGAAGTGTTGAACGTGGCAGATTGATGAAGTTTTGAATTTTTCGTAAACCTAATACATGCAAACGCTCCACTGTTTCTGCTTCCAACCGAAGCGACTCCGGTGGCAATGCAAGTAATGCTGTTGCCTGTTTAGTTGTTTCTATGATCTCAAACCCACTTCCAAATCGTGCAAAGGCCCATGCTGCACCAATGGTATCAGCCATTGCTGCACGTACATGATAGCCTATGTTTTTTAATCTGCTTACAATCTGTTTCAGGTATAAGTCTTCTCCTCCCCATAGGTGAGCGCAACCGGACACATCCAATAAAAGACCATCCGGTAAATCAATTGCCACAACTGGCGTAAAACGAATGCACCATTCACCTAAACCGTTCAATAATTTTGCAGGCAAGCCGGGTTGATCATCCAACACGTTTAATGTTGGAATAATGACTCTTGCATCGGCCACTACCATTCCACTGTAAATACCTTCCTGTTCTGTCAATGGATTTGTAGCAGTAATCACCATCCGACCATGATCCGGACTTGCTAACACAAATGGAATTGTAAGCAGTGTTGGATGCCGACGAACAAACCAATCCGTTTTTAAAAAACGAAACCATATCGCCACAAATCGCTTCGTCATCTCATCCTGTTTTCTTTCGTTGTTCAAATTCAATTGCTGCCACTTCGTTAAGCAAATGAAATTTACCTGCAGCCCATTCAACCTGCCATGAGCCAGGCTTTCCATTACGCACTTTTAATAATTCTACATTCCACTTTGGAAAACCAACACCGGGAATATCTGTTATTTCACTTGCTATAGAAGAAATTTGCCAGCGGCACACACAAGCAGTTGGTACTACTTTGCGTGGATTCACACGAAGAATAAAACCTGTAACCGCACTTTGCTCAACTGCTAACTGAAACCTACGTGAAGATGTAAAACTGAGCTCTTGCAATTCACAAACAACTGCAGTAAGTCCCTCGCATTTTAAAGCTTCTTCCATGGCCCACAGCAAATCTTTTTCTTTTATTAATTGAATAAAGATGATTCGGTCGGGATCGATCCCAAACAATTTGAATGCAGGTGGAAACAATGTGTTGCAGGATGTTATCCATACGGTGATCGCATGTGTATTCATCAAAGTGCTCAACAATGCCGAAACAAAACCTTCGGTTGCAGCAATACGTTCCTTTCCGCTGCATACAAATTCATGCATAGCTCCAATGGGAAAACTGGCTTGCGGAAAATGTTCTTTTAAAAATCCCAGGCCGGGTGGCAAATTCGAATCATAGGCAACCGGTCTGATGCCTGCAAGCTTCAGCAAATCCTTTTGCAGTTGTTCAATAATATGGGCTTTTTCAGGCAACATCGGAATCAAAGATACAGAATAATACTAAATATTTTAGTATTATATTGAGTTCTCATCAATGATCGAAACCTAAATTCATTCAATGAGAAATGCCCGGTATAACATTCCGGAATGTTCCGGAAAGCATATCGGCTTTGTAAACTAAGGACAATTATTCTCAGTTGCCTGTGGTAGTACAACGAATGAAGAAAATCAGAATTATCCTTTCCTGTTAAACCCCGCTATAATCGTTTTAAAACCTTCGTACCCGACTTTCGGATTTTTAACAATCGCCTCTTCAAATCTGTCATAATAAGTCAGGTGCTCTGAAACAACAAGTGATTGATATAGGAACAAGGTAACGGTTAAGAATATTGTTTCTCAGCGATGTCTCCTGGAAGGAACATTGCAATTAAATAATTTCGTACTAACATCTATCGCACAACGTCCTCGTCATTCTGCTGCAGGTATTTCAGCTTTATCAATTGGCAACGTTGCCGGGAAAAAAGACATAAGAACCCAGGTAGTTGTTTTGTTACTTCGATTCGAATGCTCAACTTACAATTGCTTTCTCATCACCACTATATCCTTCCCTCCCAAAGCAAGTCGCTCCAATTGTTGCCAACCTAATCGCTTGTATAAATTTTCCGCAGTGTGTGTAAATAAGTAAATATCCTTGAGTCCAAGCGTTTTTGCGTGATCTTGAATATGATTGCAGATGAATGCTCCAAAACCTTTTCCTCTCATACCCGGTAATGTATAAACTAAAGCCAACCAGTTTTCGTACACGTTGAGTCGTGGCTCTTTATCCAGCAGCCCAACGTGGTTGTAAAGCCCGCCGGTTGCGATTGGTTGATGATCAAGTGTCATTAAGAATTGAAACTCATGCTTGTCAGCCGAAAGTTTTTTTATTTTTTCGACGGTTGCGGCAACAGGTATATTCCATTCATTTAAATACCAGTTTGCAATAACCGTAATAATATCATCATCATCGGGTTTAACTAGTTGGTAATTGAAGTGTGTCATAAATTAAATTTACTTCTCAACAATGCCTCCGGAATGCACATTGCGTTTAAATAATTTCGTACTAAAATCTTTCACATAACAACCTATCATCCTCATGCAGTCACTTCATCTTTGTTTGTTAGGTGACGAGGCTGAAAAAAGGCTTCGTTTTAAACCTTACACATCTTAAAAAACGATTTGCTTTGTGACCAGGATGTCCGGTTTTCTTATTGATAGCGCCTCAGCAAAATCATAAACACAGCAGCACAATAGAGCATCGCCCGGGATGCTCTATCGTGCTGATTATACTTCCTGACCAAAGCTCGAGTGTTTGTAATTCCTATATAAATTGAGAATTTACAAACTATAAATTACCCGATACTAGTTGAATTATTTATTTTTTAATGTAATTGTTTTCAAAACTTTGTTTGATGTGGAAATGCTGTCAAGCCATTGCACTTTAAGAATTGAATCATTAAGAAGTAAAATTTTCCAATTCTGAAGCCGGATTGCTCCATTGAGCTGGAGGTTATTCTGACTTGAATTTAAAAGCCATGCACCATTATCATATTGAAAAATTGTCGTGTCACATTTCGCTGAGTTATCCTTGAACTGGAAGGAACGGGAATTCCCATTTATTCCAAAAGTCAATCTGTCGTCTGTAGAACAATTTTTAGCGATACTGCTGTCTTCAGCCGGGTTGGAAATTTTAGGCCGTGTAATACTTGTAATTTGCCACTCTCTTGCTGATAATTGCTTTTCCACAGTTGTCAGTGACTTATTCTCTTTCTTACAGGCAACAAAAACGGTTAGTGCGAAAAGGAAAAAAAAGAAAAAAAATACTGTTTGTTTGATTGTTTGTTTCATGAAAAAAAATTTTTGGTGATAAGATTTAATGAACAATGGCCGGCTGTATAAAAAGTTGCTACTATAAATAGTCATATTCAGAATAAGTATCTCTCAGGCATTGGAATTTACTTTTCATTAAAGGAATTGAGATGATCGAACTTCCCGCAAACACTAAAAAAAACTAAAACAAAACACAGAGTACATATTATACCGACAGTCTGATACCAACTTTGTTTGGTATATTTTTTTAACAGGATGAAAAAACTTCTCTCCATCAATTAACGGACACAAGAATAATGTCAGGTTAACTGATTCATTTTCCACTAACGATCTGCAATAGTTTTTTTTCGGGTAAACAAATTGTTCAAAGCCAACATGAAACCCACCGTTTGTTTTTTATAGTGATACCAATGAAAGTAATATCGTTGCATCACTAATCTTTTTTTTTTGAAACACAAAAAAGTTGATCTTATTTCAGAGTGCTGCAATAAACTATAATAAATTAAGTTCTTTAACGATGAATAAAATGATTACGTAGTATCTGCTGTAACGGAACTTCTGAACATTGTTTCTAAGCCAATTTCCCGGAAAACTCTCGCCGTGATTCATTCATTTGCTTTATTGCTTCTCAACAATATCATCTCAAAAGCACATTGCGTTTAAATGATTTCGTGGTAACATATAAATCCCAGGGTCGGTTACACCATCCCCCGGGCAAACGGAAGAATGTTTTCATGCCTGGTATTTTACTTAACATTGCAATCATTTTTTATCTTTAAATCCTAAACCCTTGTTTGACGCTCAAAAGCATTAACCAATTCAAACCGTTCATGTTTAAACGAAAATTTCTCTCAACTGCATTTACACTGGTATTAGTAGTTCATTCATTTTCTCAGGACACTATCTGGCTTTCAAAAACAGGAACTACTGTTTCCCATAATGACTCGGCTGCCCGTTTCAATGTCGTTTTCAAAAACAAAACCGATACGCAACAAGTAAGATTGTTGCGCTACTTAAAGGATGGCACTTTACAGGAGGAATTGAATTTTTTCCCTTACAGACCCACTCCGGTTCTTCAAGGGGTTTTCAAGCGATATAATAACGGACAGTTAGTGGATGAACGATTATACCATAATAACCGGTTAACAGGATCGCATAAAACGTACTGGCCAAGCGGTCAATTGAGGCGAATAGACACATACAATGATGGCACATTTGTCGAGGGTAAATGTTATGGCCGCAATGGAGCAGATACCGCCTGGTTTGTACATCATGTACCAGCCAGTTTCCCGGGAGGAAACGACAGTTTACGGTTATTCATGACAAGAAATTTTCGTTACCCACCCGATGCAAGAAAAGAAGGAATAGAGGGTACTGTACGGGTTAAGTTTACAGTCTCAACAAACGGCAGTTTAGAAGATATAGAAGTCGTAAATAAAGTCAACCCTTTTCTGGACAGTGAAGCCCTGCGTATCGTTAACCGGATGCCGAAATGGATACCGGCTTTACAGGATGGCGACAAAGCAAACATGGTTTTTATTCTGCCCGTCGTATTCAGGTTGAGCGAATAGCAATACATTTCCGCACCTTACGCTGCGTCCCCGGTTTAACTGTTCTCAACGCAATAGTTCATGCAAAACAACTGCCAGGAAAAGTAACGGCTAAATACGTTGTCCAAACGTAAGCAAATTGTTGTCCGGGTCAAGCATGGCAAATTCTTTTTGTCCCCAGGGTTTGATTTGCAAATGCCCTGCCGGATGTATTGTGCTGTTGTTGTCCAACATCGACTGGTAAAGCGCTTCAATATCGTTTGTACGAATATAAACTTGCCCGTAATTTTCTTTCGGGTCAAGTCCGTTGAATTCAAAAAAGTGAATTTCAGCGTTATCTTTTTTCACCAGCAGGTAACCATCATAGTCTTCACTACCTATGTCCGTAAAACCTAATTCAGTTAAATAGAATTCTCGTGTGATTGATTTATCACGCATCGGAAGTTTGGGAACAATGGTTGTAAGCATACTGTTTTTTTTTACAAAGATGGCTGTTTCTCTCTGCCCGGGGGCTCACGCAGTGGATGCCGGGATTTATATATCCTGACTAACTGGGTCGAACCAGTCCCCGGCCGACGGAAATTCCCTATCCCTAATTCCCAATCCCTAATCCCTTTGCCAATTGCCTATTGCCCTTTGCATATTGCTCAATGCCTACCGTCTCCATCCTTCGCTTATAATAGCAGGATACTCCCACTATACTCCCTGGATAAAGCCTATATAATCCCTATTAAAAGCGCTCACCACGTATAAATGCGACCGCTTTCAACCCCCACACCCCACTCCGGAATGCACACCGCATGCCTATCCACTCCTGTACTCGTTTAGCCGGTTAGCTTTCTTCTTTCGTGTCCAATTCTGTACATGGTTGGCATCCATGCCAGCGGTAAGGCAGCAGTACCAAAAGAGTCATCTTCCTGGATATTTCGTGTAAATAGTGGCGTCACGGTGATGATTGTTATCAACTCGCATTAATCAGGCATTGAAAGCAGCGAAAAAAATGCATTGCCACCAGCAGCAACAAACCCGTGAAAAGTAGCGCAACAAAAAAGGGTTTCATAAATGAAACCCTTTTTGCATTCTGTGTGACCGCGTCAGGATTCAAACTTTAATGCAGGAACCGCTCACAATCAACTAAATATCTTATAACAATTTTTTCAAACCCGCTCTTCAGTGAAACATCGTTAATTTGTTTCGCTTGATTTCACTTGCACTTCAAATCTACAAAAGCTGTAGTGAAATAAATTAACGTGGGAGAAAATTCTTAGAACAATTTGGGCATTGGTTCGAATCCAATACTGGCACGAAAACAAAAATAGATTGTCTCATAAACAACTTTTTTAGGATTTCTTTGGATCTCTAATAGAGAACAGAAGCCGTTTAAACGAATCTCAGGAGCTTTATTTTATTATGATACAGCCTCTTTTTATTGATACAAAACTTACCAGGCCCTCCTTTTTTCGATTATATAATTCTTTTCTCAAAATCACTAAACATCATCTTCTCTTAAATCTTCCGTAATACAATGAATGAGCAGGAAATCATCTGTCGATGTAAAAGTTAACAACACGTATGAGTTAATCCTTAACTACAGTACCTAAATTACTAAGTAGAGTACAATTTCTGTTCTAATGTCACCCCTCCGACATTATCCCGACCAGCTTCCCGTAATTTTCACATTTGAATTTGTAACTTTAATAAACCATCAACTTCAATAGCCAGTGATCCATACAGATGATCATAAACAGTTGGCAGATAATCTACTCGCCCAAATAGCAGAAGCGACACTGGATCGCATTGGTTACGATTACATACTTGAACTCACAAGAAAAATACCTACAATTATTGGTATGCGCTACTGCTTTGTTGTAGAGTGTTCCAACAAAGAGAAAACACGTTTACGTACTGTTGCGTTTGTTGAGGGCGACAAAGTGCTGGATAATATTGAATACAGCACAGCCGAATCAGCCTGCAGTATGGTTATAAAAGGTGATCCCTATTATTTGCCGAAAGCGGCACAAAAATTCCACTCAGGAGCAAAAGGAATTGAAGCTTATGTTGCTGTGCCCATCATCAGTAAACTTACAGGTGAAATGCTTGGTCATATCGCAGCATCAGATCCCAACCCAATCACTGATCAAACAGACCGCATCGCTGTGTTGAAGATTTTCGCAGCTCAATTGGCAAGTGAGTTGGAGCGAATACAATCTGAAAAAGAACTGGAACAGAAAAAATATGATATCGAACTGTACCGGCAAACCTTACGCAATCTTCACGAAGCTGTATTTTGGGTAAATGCAAATGGCAGTATCATTGAAGTAAATGACATGGCTACTTATATGACCGGAAGGAGCCGTGATGAGCTGTTGGCGATGAAAGTGCCTGAACTTAATCCATCGGATATTGTGCAGGATTTTCCGGACTTCTGGAAAAAACTAAAGAAAGCAAAGAAAATTACGTTTGAAGCAAAACATCGTCATAAAGAAGGGTATCTCTATGAAGTTGAAATAACGGGAAATTATATTGAATACAATGGACAGGAATTTTCGTGCAGTATCGTAAGGGATATTCGAAAATTAAAAAAAGAAGAAGATATACTTCGCATCATTTCAGAAGGTACTGCTGCTCTCACCGGTATGGACTATTTGCAAGGTCTAACCAAAATTGTAACGGAAGTCTTAGGTGTACGTTATGCGCTTGTGTCGGAATGTGCCAATGAAGAGAAAACGAGAGTACGCACCATCTCCTATGTTGACCGTAAACAAGTACTGGAAAATATTGAATACGATCTGGAGGGAACCCCCTGTCAATACGTAATGAACG
This sequence comes from Lacibacter sp., assembly GCF_035299325.1. Lineage (GTDB taxonomy): Bacteria > Bacteroidota > Bacteroidia > Chitinophagales > Chitinophagaceae > Lacibacter. The sequence goes on from NZ_DATGWT010000016.1 coordinate 62,944, forward strand.
GAAAGGATTATTTCTGTGCAGATGAATTAGAAAAAAGTTTCCCGGGAGAGAAAGGAATTCAATCGTATATCGCTGTTCCAATTGATAGTCCCGAAACAGGTGAAGTGTTGGGACATATTGCTGCCTTAGATAGTATTCCCATGACGAGCGATCAGAATCAAGCAAACATACTCCGCATTTTTGCTGCAAGAGCAGGTGCTGAAATGGATAGGCTTTCCGCACTTAAAAAACTGGAAGAACTCAACAAAGCATTAGATTTAAGTTTAAAAGAAAGCGATCAACGTTACAAAGATCTGTTTGAGCAGGCACCCATTGCTTATGTGCACGAAGGTCTGGATTCGAAATTTATAAAAGCAAACAGGGCAGCGTTGAAAATTCTGGGGGTTAAACCAGAAGAAGTGCCTTATACTTATGGAAGTTCACTTGTGCCCGATACACCTGACGCACAAAAACGACTGAAAGAAGCGTTTGCTTCAATTGGCAGAGGTACAGACACAAGTGGAATTGTGCTTGAATTGCGGCGCAAAGATACCGGTGCTCCGATTTGGATACAGTGGTGGTCGAACCCCGATGTTGGTGGCCAATTTACAAGAACGATGTTCATTGATATTACAGAACGTGTATTGATGGAACAGGAACAGGCTCGTTTAAAAGCACAGAACCAATACCTGCAGGAAGAGATAAAGTACAATCACAACTTTGAAGACATTGTAAGTACCAGTAAAAAATTTCATAAAGTACTGCAACAAATTGAACAGGTAGCTTCTACTGATGCAACGGTATTAATTCTTGGGGAATCCGGAACCGGTAAAGAGTTAATTGCAAGAGCCATACATAATATCAGCAATCGAAATAAACGTCCTTTGGTGAAAGTAAACTGTGCTACACTTCCAGCCAATCTCATCGAAAGTGAATTGTTTGGTCATGAGCGGGGTGCATTTACAGGTGCAATGGAAAAAAAGATCGGTCGCTTTGAGTTGGCAGACACAGGGACAATTTTCTTAGATGAAATCGGCGAGCTGCCTGTTGAATTACAGGCAAAACTCCTGCGTGTATTACAGGAAGGAGAATTTGAACGTTTGGGGAATCCTAAAACAATGAAAGTAAACGTTCGAATAATTGCTGCTACCAATCGAAATCTGCAAACAGCCATCGAGAAAAAAGAATTTCGTGAAGATCTTTATTATCGTTTGAATGTTTTCCCGATCATCACTCCCCCATTGCGTGACCGTAAAGAAGATATTCCACTGCTTGTAAAACATTTTATCCGCAAGCATGAAACAAAAATGGGCAGAAAGATAACTGAAGTTGCCCCTGATGTTTTAACTGCTCTTCACCAATACAACTTGCCGGGTAATGTTCGTGAACTGGAGAATTTAATTGAACGTGCTCTGATCATTTCAAAAGGTTCAGTGCTTGAATATGGCGATTGGATACCTGCTGCTTCCGGAATATCAGCAGCCAATCACAGTTCTTCATCAAAACAAACATTAGAAGATGTTGAAAAGGAACACATCATTCAAACCTTAGAAAGAACCAACTGGAAAGTAAGTGGTGAAAAAGGAGCTGCGAAAATTTTAGGTCTCAATGCCACAACCCTTGAAGCACGTATGAAAAAACTTGGCATCTCACGGCCAAAATGATCTTATGTTATTTCATAAAATATCTAACCATCCACACGGATGGTTTTTTTATCCTTATTAAACAAGGCTGAATTTTCCCAATAAAAAAATCCCAACCTGTTGGGATTTTCCCAACAGGTTGGGAGAAAAAGACACTCACCAATTCACTAGCCTGTAAGTTAAAAATTACAAAACCCTTTGCTTCAAAGGGTTTCAGGGCATTTTTTGAGTGCTGATATAAATGCGGCATAGCGTTGGCCTTAAATACCATGCCGAAATTTTCACACTATGCCAAACAAAATCACAACAGAAGAATTCAAAACGAAAGTAACAGAAAGCAAATTGCTGTCCCTCGTGAAGTTTAAAACACAATGGAGTGGAGCCTGCCAGATAGTTGAACCGTTTTACAAAGAACTATCTCTCACCTACCGTGGTGTTGCTAACTTTTTTATTGTAGATACAGAACATGATAACAGTCTTGCCGAACGCTTCGGCATAATCGAATTGCCTACGATCCTGCTGTTTAAAAACGGAACTGTAGTTGATCACACAACGGGGTTAACATCAAAACAGTTATTGATCGAAAAAATAGAACAGGCTCTTTCAGAAAATACTGATGAACAAATCAACTAAAAATCATTTGTTATGCGTAACGATCTAAAAGCCTGGTATCAACAGCACTTCGGAAGTTTTACATCCTTGCAGCTGTTTGAAATTGAAGAAATGAGTGAATACGAATTGAGCTTGATACAGCTGCCTGATGTCGATTACAAAAACAACCAACCAGCGGCAACATTAGTTTTTGCAGAGAGTCACAGAGAATTAAAAACAATTCTGCAAACAGTTATCAGCCGTATTACAAACTGAATAGACCATTAATCATAAACATTAAACCTTTAAAACAGTAAACCATGTCACCGGAAATTAAGTATGCTTATTTAAAAAGTCACCCGCTCTTTGCAAATGCAACTGAGCAGAGCATTCAGCAGGCTTCTGAGTTGATGAAAGTAAAAACCATCTACCGCAATGAAAGCTTTGGCTATGGAGATGCAAGCTTCAGCAAGATCTTCCTGCTCATCCAGGGTAAAATAAAAATTGCCGAGATCAACAACGACGACAGCAGTGAACTTATCAAAGACATTTTAACTGCACCTGATATTTTCGGTGACCTCAGTATGGAAGGCAATATTGCTGTTGATGAATATGCCGAAGCCCTTACGGCAAATACAGTGGTGTGCATCTTCACTATAGGTGATCTGAAGCAAATAATGCATCACAATCCTGCAATTGCAATAGCGTATGCAAACCTCGTCAATAAAAAATTACGCAAACTTGAATCAAAGCATTCCGACCTGGTATTTCGTGATGCAAAGAGCCGCCTGATCCGTTTTATCAAAAACTGGGCTATGACGGATGGCAACCGTGTTGGCGATAAGATTATCCTCAACAATTATTTAACACATACTGACATTGCGAATGTAATTGCAACCAGCAGACAAAGTGTAAATGTGCTTTTTAATGAACTGAGAGATGAGGGGCTTTTATTTTACAACCGTAAACACATTGAACTGAACGATCAGTTCATCTGGAATTAAGCAATTAATTTACTATAACTGTAAATAACAAGACAGCATAACCGTACCCTGTCAATTAGCTTTGCATTCATTAAACCTTTCTCACAAGGTTGATTTAGGGTTAGGAAAATAATGGTTCTGTTTCCACAGAGCCATTCTTCTGAAATTCTTAACAACCGGATCTAAACATGCCATTTGTATCATTCATATTCAGGGTGCATCAACCTTATGCATTAGCAAACTATACATCGAGTGATGTAGGGTTAGTCCATAACTATTTTGATAAAGATGCTACCATTGCCCAACTAAACCGTACAGCAGACGATTGCCTGTTGCCTGCTAATCGTCTTTTATTAAAACTCATTAAAGAGCACGAAGGAAATTTCAAAGCAGCATTTTCTATAAGTGGAATCATGTTTGAATTACTTGAGATTTACCGTCCCGATGTGCTGCAACAATTTAAACGACTTGTACAAACAGGTTGCGTTGAAATACTTGGAGAGCCATGTAACAATTCTGCCAGCTGGCTGTATTCATGCAACGAATTTAAACGGCAGGTAGAAAAACATAAAGCAGTCGTTGAGGAATTGCTCAAAATAACGCCAAATGTATTTCGGAATACAGAACTTATCCATGACAATAATCTTGCAGCTTTTATTCATTCACTTGGTTTTGAAGGAATGTTTTGTGAATCTGTTGATCAGTTATTGCATCTTCGTTCACGAAACAAAACCTATACAAGCCCTGGCAATAAAATTCCATTATTGCTCCGTAACTTCAGGATGAGTGATGATATTGCGTTTCGTTTTGCTGATGACGAATGGCCCGAACGTCCGTTGACAGCCGAAAAATTTGCATCATGGATACATGCACATCCGGCAGATACAGAATGCATCAACCTGATGCTCGACTATCAAACCTTTGGCATCTATAAAACAAAAGAAACAGGCATTTTTGATTTTCTTGAAGCCTTACCCGGCCACATTTTGCAAAACCCTGATTGGTTGTTTGCAACACCTTCAACAATACTTGCCACAAATCCGTCAAACGATGTGTACGATGTGAGTGAAACTATTTCGTGGGCAACAAACGGGGGAAACAGCAGCAGCCGTTGCGAAAATGCAATGCAGAATAAAATGCTGCATAAAATTTTCAGCCTTGAAAAAGCTGTGAACCGATGCAATCATCCGGCACTTAGCAAAACATGGAAATTATTACAGGCTTCTGATTACTTCAGTTATATGTCCCCTGAAAATTATACAACTCCAGACCCTCTTAATCCATACAGCTCAGCAGAAGAAGCCTATCAAAACTACCTGAACATTGTTACCGATTTTGAACTGCAACTGATCAAACAGGGATTAGCCGATTACAAAGAACATAAACAATCACAGCATTATTCAACGCTTTATTAAAACAACATGAACCAAAAATTAAAAGAACAGATAGCTATTGTAACAGGCGCCAGCAGTGGTATTGGCGCAGGTGTATCGAAAGAACTTGCAAAGGAAGGCGCAACAGTTGTGGTAAACTATCCCGTAGTAAACGGAAAAGAAATGGCGGAGAAAGTTGTAGCAGAAATTGTTGCCAACGGTGGCAAAGCTATCAGCTATCAATGCGATGTAAGTAAAGAAGACCAGGTACAGCAAATGTTTTCAGATGTCATCAACCAATTTGGAACAGTTGATATTCTCATTAACAATGCAGGCTTGCAAAAAGATGCACCTTTTACAGAAATGACATTGGATCAATGGAACTTTGTGATTGGCGTAAACCTTACCGGCCAGTTTCTTTGTGCAAGAGAAGCTATTAAAGAATTTTTGCGCAGGGGTGTTAATGGCAAATCGAAAAGTGCTGGCAAGATAATTTGCATGAGCAGTGTACACGAAGTAATTCCCTGGGCTGGTCACGCAAACTATGCGGCGAGTAAGGGAGGCGTAAACCTGATGATGAAAACTATTGCACAGGAATATGCGCCAAAAAACATCCGTATCAATTCCATTGCACCCGGCGCCATTGCAACTCCAATCAATCATGATGCGTGGGACACAAGCGAACATTTACAACAATTATTAAAACTTATTCCGCAAAAACGTGTTGGACAAGTAGAAGATATTGGTAAAGCTGCTGTATGGCTGGCAAGTGATGATTCAGATTATGTAAACGGAACTACGTTGTTTGTAGATGGCGGCATGACCTTGTATCCCGGCTTTGAAGACAATGGTTAAGCAGAAAGAATCTACATGCAATGCAGGAGTAATTAAAAAAGAGAACCCGACATCAAAATAAAACAACATGAACGCAGAACAAAAACGATTGACAGGTAACAACTGGAAAAAATGGGGGCCTTACCTGAGTGAACGGCAGTGGGGAACTGTGCGTGAAGATTATAGTGAACATGGTAATGCATGGGATTATTTTCCGTATGATCATGCACGAAGTCGTGTTTATCGTTGGGGTGAAGATGGTATTGCAGGCATCAGCGATGAGATGCAGCGAATTTGTTTTGCAGTTGCATTATGGAACGGCAAAGACCCTATCCTGAAAGAACGGCTATTTGGTTTAACCGGCAACGAAGGCAATCATGGTGAAGATGTTAAAGAGTTGTATTATTATCTCGATAGTACACCCACACATTCTTACATGAAGCATTTGTATAAGTATCCGCAAGCGGAATATCCTTATGCTGATCTTGTAAATACAAACCGCAACCGTAACAAGTTTGAAAAAGAATATGAACTACTCGATACAGGCTTATTCAACCATGGAAAATATTTTGATGTTGTAACAGAATATGCCAAACAGAATGCTGAAGACATCTATATCCGTATCAGCATTCGTAACCGTGCCGATGAAACTGCATTTCTTGCATTGCTCCCTACCCTATGGTTTCGTAACCTCTGGAGCTTTGGCTTATTAAATGAAAAACCATCCATAACACAGTTGAATGATTTCAGTGTACAATTACAGCATCCTGAATTGGGCACATATTATTTTTCCTATGACAAACCTCTTCGTACCCTTTTTACAGAGAATGAAACAAATACACAGCGGCTATACGATCAACCAAATGCAACTCCCTTTGTGAAAGATGCATTTCATACCGCTGTTATTGATCAACAATACGATTTGCTGCAAGAGAAAAAGCAAGGAACAAAACTTGCACCCATGTATGAAGTAAATCTTGCAGCAAAAGAATCAACTATCATTTACCTGCGCCTGGGTAGAGAATTACCCGTTGAACCGTTATCTGCAGATATGGTTGAAGAAGTATTTAACACCCGCATTGCAGAAGCTGATGATTTTTACGACACAATTCTTGTAAAGGAAAACAAGGAACAACGCTCTATTCAACGACAGGCATTTGCCGGTATGTTGTGGAGTAAGCAATACTTCAACATTGATATTCCACGTTGGCTCAATGGCGATAAGGGCCAGATAGCTCCACCGGAAGCAAGAAAGACGGGCCGTAATCATCACTGGCACTCGCTCAACAATGAAGATATTATTTCCATGCCCGATAAATGGGAATATCCCTGGTATGCTGCATGGGATCTTGCATTTCATTGTGTGCCGCTTTCAATGGTTGATCCGCAGTTCGCAAAAGAACAACTCATTTTGTTTTTACGTGAATGGTATATGCATCCAAACGGTCAGTTACCTGCGTATGAGTGGAGTTTTGGCGATGTGAATCCACCTGTGCATGCATGGAGTTGTTTGCAGGTGTACAAAATGGAAAAAGAAAAAACCGGGAAAGGCGATATTGATTTTCTTGAACGTGTGTTTCAAAAATTATTGATCAACTTCACCTGGTGGGTAAACCGGAAAGATCATAAAGGCAACAATGTATTTGAAGGTGGGTTTCTTGGTCTTGATAATATTGGCGTGTTCGATCGCAGCAATATGATTCCAGGTGGCGGTGTGTTGGAACAGGCCGATGGTACAAGCTGGATGGCGATGTACAGTTTAAATATGCTGGAGATGGCATTGGAAATTGCACAATACAACAAGAACTATGAAGATGTAACCACGAAGTTTTTTGAACACTTTGTTTACATCGCTGAAAGTTTAAATCGTATTGGTGAAAACTGGACCGGAAGCTGGGATGAAGAAGAAGGTTTCTTTTATGATGTGTTGGCAATGCCCGACGGCAGATATATTCCATTGAAAGTAAGAAGCCTTGTTGGACTCTCTACAATGTTTGCCGTTTTGGTATTAAAAAAGGAACAGCTTGAAAAAGTACCTGATTTCTACCGACGTTTAAAATGGTTTCAGAAATACCGCAAAGACAATGGTCAATACCTTGTTATTGAAAACCTGAAACAACACGATGATATTTTGTTATCGCTTGTGCCAAAAGATCGTTTACAACGTTTGCTAAAGGCATTACTTGATGAAAAAGAATTTTTGAGTAAAGGGGGCATCCGTTCTATTTCGAAAATTCATGAACATGGTTACTCTGTAAATATCAATGGAGAAGATTTTGGGCTCGATTATCAACCTGCTGAAGGAACTTCTTCCCTGTTTGGTGGAAACAGTAATTGGCGTGGACCTGTGTGGATGCCGATGAACTATTTATTGGTAAAAGCATTGAAACAGTATTGTGACTACTACGGATCTGACTGCAAAGTTGAATTTCCAACAGGTTCAGGGAATAAGATGATGTTGAGTGAAGTATCAGAAGAAATTTCAAAGCGACTTGTTTCCATTTTTGAAATGGGCGAAGATGGACATCGTCCTGCAAATGATCAATATGATATCTACAGAGATGATCCGCATTTTAAAGATCTTATATTGTTCTACGAATATTTCCATGGCGATACGGCAAGAGGTGTTGGCGCATCACACCAAACGGGATGGACCGGGGTTGTGGCAGAACTGATTCAACGTATCAACAAAACCCATGCAACTGCGAAACAACAGAACGGTACATTAAAAGTTGCTGACTAAGCAATTGAAATAACATCATCATGTTACAAAAAGACAAAACAATACTGGCTGATTTTCCCGAAGCCATCCGTCATGAATGGATCGAAACAAATGGTTTAGGTGGATGGTCATCTTCGTCGATCCTTGGCTGCAACACACGCAGGTATCATGGTTTGCTGGTTGCTGCCACCAAACCACCAGCAGAAAGGATGAACTTGCTTTCGAAACTTGATGAAACGATTGTTACCAATTCATCTGTTGGGCCGGTGCGTTATGAGCTTGGTACGAATCTTTATCCGGAGAATACGATACGCCCCAACGGGAATAACTATCTGCAGCTATTCAGTAAAGAGTTGTTCCCGCAATGGAACTATCGTGCGAACCATGTGCAACTGACAAAAACGATCGCAATGGTGCAGAATGAAAACACAACGCTTGTACTTTATAAAGTTGAAGAAGCTACAACGCCTTTCACACTCGAATTAAGACCATTTGTTGCAGCAAGAGGATATCATTCCTTACAGCACCAAGGTCCTCAATTACAATGGAATGCTGAATTTGCAAATGATGTTTTTCATACAATACCTGATGGCGAAACCGATCTGTTCATAAAAATTCCCGAAGCAACTTATCAGCATGCGCCCGCCTGGTTCAATTGTTTTCAATACAGTGTTGAACAATACCGTGGATTAGATTTTGAGGAAGATCTGCTGAGCCATGGCGTTTTCTCTGTTCAACTTCAGAAAGGAGATGTTCTGGGTATTATCATTTCAACTGTTGATCCCTCAGACAAGGATGCAACTATGCTATTCAAGGAAGAAGAAAAACGAAAACTTTCTTTACTGAATAATAACACAGATGATGTAACAAAACAATTACTCTTAGCAGCCGATCAGTTCATTGTAAAACGTGGTGATGATCTTAAAACAATTATTGCTGGCTACCATTGGTTTACCGATTGGGGAAGAGATACAATGATCGCCTTGCCCGGACTTTGCCTGAGCACAGGCAGGTATAGTGATGCAAAGAAAATATTATCATCCTTTGCACAATCAGTAAGTATGGGCATGCTGCCTAATCGTTTCCAGGATAATAACGAACCGCCTGAGTATAACAATGTAGATGGCACTCTCTGGTATTTCATTGCAATACATAAATACCTGGCGGCAACTGCTGATGAAGAGTTTGTTTTATCAGAATTGTTGCCGGTACTAAAAGAAATTATTGATTGGCATTTTAAAGGAACACGTTACAATATTCATGTAACAGAAGATGGTTTATTATACGCCGGTGAAAAAGGACAGCAACTAACGTGGATGGATGCACGCATTGGCGACTGGGTTGTTACACCACGTATGGGCAAGCCGGTTGAAGTACAGGCCTTGTGGTATAATGCACTTCGCATTTTTGCTGATCTGTTGAGAAAGAACAAGCAAGAAAAAGATGCAGCATTAGTGGAACTAAGTGCCGAAAAAGCAAAACAGAGTTTTGAAACAACCTTCTGGAACAAAGAAGCAGGCTATTTATATGATGTTATCGATGAAGACGGAAATCCTGACCCATCGCTTCGTCCCAATCAATTATTTGCTATCAGTCTGCCATTCGCTTTACTTGAAGGAGAGAAAGCAAAAGCTGTATTAGATATTGTTACAAGTGAATTGTACACGCCTGTTGGTTTACGAAGTTTACCTCTGGGAGATGAACGTTATGTTGGAATATATGGTGGTTCCCCATTAAAACGTGACGGTTCTTATCACCAGGGCACTGTGTGGAGTTGGTTGCTTGGGCCATACGTTGATGCAATCAAAAAAACAGATAACAAGAATTCAAAAGATCAAATAAAAAAGATCATCGACTCATTTGCTTGTCATCTCAATGAAGGATGTATTGGTTCTGTTTCCGAAATATTTGATGCAGATGCTCCGCATTCGCCAAGAGGTTGTGTGGCACAGGCGTGGGGCGTGGCAGAGTGGCTACGCATTGTTAAAGAGATGCACAACTGATCTTCACACAAATTTCTTTTATTCTTAAATCAATATTATTTTTTGCTCCCGATCGTTTTAAACTGCAACACAAAACCAATCTGAGCATAGAACGGTAATAACGGTTGTGTTTGAAGATCCTGCTCAATTTTTCTACCTGCCTTCAGGTAAACTGTAATGTTACGGGCTGAATAGCCAAGTCGAAGCCCCAAATATAAAATGCCTCCAGTTGCTGGTTCATACCAGCCGTCTTTCACTGCAGGAAAAACTTCTTTATACTCTTTTGAATGTTTGAAATGTGTGAGTATAGCTTTATCAAAACCTAATTCTGCTGCAACAAACCAGTGCTTCCTGTAATAGCCGATTGTAGTTGAAATGTCTGCACCAACATTTACCAAACGGGTGTAGTTGTTTTCAAATCGTCGCAGTACAGTTCGAAACTCAGAAGCAAAATAAAGATTTCCTTTTTTCACCCACATGAACTGCGCACCTGTCTTAATATTAAAATCATCAGCAATTGTTTTACCGAAAGGAGCGGCATACTCAAGATTTATAATTGTTTGCCGTTTTGATTTTACACGATAGCCATACTGAATTGAATAGGTTAACGCATTATCAATCGCTAATTGCCCCGACGCAAGATGCCTTGCGCTCTGATGATCTGAAGCCCAATTTACAGTTTGAGCTTTTACAGCAAAACTGCTGAATAAAACCGCAACAAAAACGATGCTTTTCATTTCACAAAGAATTTAAATACTGTAAAGCCACTGGGAAAAATTGCATCCATCCCGATGGGAAACTTAAAAAATCATGCCCGGCATTGTCTACCCGTTGCAGTTGAACTTGCTTGTATGCAGATGATACAAGCCTGGCATGATCTAAACCGTAGGCTCTGTTCCTTTCACTGTACACAAACAAAACGGGAGGAGTAAACTGTTTTAAATTGCCCGTCCAGTCTGGCTGTTGCTTTTCGCCGAGTTCAAATAGTGCTTTATTCACAACTGCACCAGCTCTCCAGAATGGCAATAAAGCCTCGTTGCCTGTGGGGTTATCGGCAGAACTTTCAGCTGCTGCCAACAATCCGAGTTTATAATCCAGGATTGCATGTTGATCCTTTTTTCCTGTAATAAACTGATCGAGATAAAATGCATCGTTTAAAATCTCACTTGTAAATCTTATGTCTCTTGCTCTTTTAACATACGCTTCAATATCCGTCCATTTAAATCCACCTGGCTCACAAAAAATTGCACCATTTATATTGGAAGGAAATTGATTGATATACGCCGTTGCCAGGATAGCGCCCCAGGAATGTCCGAGCAAAAAAAGTTTTTGTGTTGGAGATTTTCGATAGTAATGGATAACAGCATTCAGATCATCGATCATGAGTTGTATGGAAAAATCTTCTTTATTATGACGTTTAGACAACCCCGATCCACGCTGATCAAAAAAAACAACAAAGTAACCTCTGCTTGCAAACTCCTTACAGTTTAACAGATAACGATAATCGCTTCCCGGCCCTCCATGCAAAATGACCAATATGCTGTTTTGTGGGTTGCCGAATGTTTCTGCATGAAAAACTGTACCATTTACAGCAAGAGCCGGTAGCGTAGGATCCTGCTCAACCGTATTCGGCACAAGATTTCCTTCCTGCTGTATAAATTTTCCCTTTGTGCAGGATGAGACAATGAACAATAAAATAATAACAGCAGCACTTTTCATTAAACGTTATTTTTTGTTTATGAAATTGAGAAAGATTGAAGAAATAGATTGTCGTATATGAGACCGGGAGCAGCAGAAACAGTATTGCCAATAAATATGGAAGAAGCAAGGATATCATTAAAACCATGTAGCTTCATATTACAAAAAGTAATGCATGAAATTGCAACCACTACTTGACTACATTAATAGATATGTCACACTTACAAAAGAAGAGGAATCACTTTTGCTCTCAAAAGTTACCGTGCGAAAATTCGGGAAATCCGATTTCATTGTAAAGAATGGTGATGTTTGCAACTTTGAAAGTTTTGTTTTATCCGGCTGTGTAAAAACTTATTTTATTGATCAGGATGCACAGGAAATTATTGTGATGCTTGCCATCGAAAACTGGTGGACGGCCGACCTCGGTAGTTTTATCTCAAGAGAACCTGCAAAGCTGAATGTTCAGTGTGTGGAGAAAACAGAATTGGCTCAGATCCATTATGATGACTTACAAGAGCTCTATCAACAGGTTCCTAAGCTTGAACGTTTTTTCAGACTCATCATTCAACAGGCATTTGTTGCATCACAGAATAGAATTGTAGTTAATTACAGCGAGCCTGCAAAAAAACGTTACCTGAAATTCAGGGAACAATATGCCTCCATTGAACACCGGGTGCCGCAATACATGGTAGCCTCCTATCTCGGTATTACCAAAGAATTTCTCAGTAAGATCCGCAGACAGTTACTGAATGAAAAATAATTACTGCCCGTGATTTATTAACCTGGTTTATTTTTTCAGCCTTCCTGCTGTAAGATCTTTGTGGTTCTAAAACACAAAGTATATGTCAGTTATTCTCGAAAAAATTCAACACCTCAATGAATTGGTGTTAAATGGTAAAGCATTGGAAGCTTTTGATCACTACTATCATGATGATGTGGTGATGCAGGAAAATGAAACAACACCCACAACCGGAAAAGAAGCTAACAGGCTTCGTGAAGAAGCATTCTTTGCAGCAATCACTGAATTCCGCTCTGCCACACCGCTTAAAATAATTACAGGCGATAACACATCGATGGTGCAATGGCATTATGATTATACACACAAAGATTGGGGTGTGCGCAATTACACACAGGTTTCTGTGCAGGAATGGAAAGATGGCAAAATCATCAAAGAACAATTTTTCTACGGCAATTAAACAATCATACACAAATGAAAAACTCATCATTTCAACCGCTTTCACTTGCGGCAATAACATTAAGAATTTTATTAGGGCTTGTTGTATTCCCGCATGGCGCACAAAAATTATTTGGCTGGTTCGGTGGCTATGGTTTTACCGGCACTATGCAATATTTCACAGGAACAGTTGGGTTACCATGGCTCATCGGATTTCTTGTGATCATGCTTGAATCTATTGGCGCTATTGCATTAATTGCAGGACTTGGCACAAGAGCAATTGCAGCTGCCTACATTATTCTTGCAGCTGGCATTGCATTTACATCTCATGTTCAATATGGATTTTTCAGTAACTGGTTTGGCAACCAAAAAGGCGAAGGTTATGAATACTTTCTTTTATGGATGGGTATGGCATTGGCATTACTCATGATCGGTGGCGGGCAATATGCAGTAGAGCGCATCATTAGAACATCCAAATAATGATTTAACCGGATAAACAAAATCTCAGAAAACTCTTTTGCGTTTCCAAAAATCTGCTTCAATGGGTCAGATAATTGACAACGTCTTACCTGTTAAATCATTCATTTTGTACCTGAAAAAATAATATGAACAATCATTACGATATCATCATCATTGGCACTGGTAGCGGTGGAAGCACCATCGCCTACAAGCTTGCGCAAAGCGGAAAACGAATTCTTATTCTTGAACGTGGCGGCTTTATTCCCCGTGAAAAAGAGAATTGGGATGCAAAAGAAGTTGTGACCAACGGTCGCTATCGTCCCAATGAAAATTGGTACGACAAGGATAACAAACCATTTAAACCTTTCATTCATTACAACGTAGGAGGCAACAGCAAAATGTATGGCGCTGCTCTTTTTCGTTTTCGTGAAAGTGATTTTATGGAAGTGAAACATTATGGTGGCACTTCACCTGCATGGCCTTTTCAATACAACACACTGGAGTCATATTATACACAAGCTGAATTTTTGTATCATGTACATGGCGAGCGCCATACAGACCCTACAGAACCAAAAACAATTCACAGCTATCCGTTTTCTCCCCTACCATACGAGCCGGTGATTGCAGACCTGTCAGATAAAATGAAACAGTTGGGGCTCCATCCTTTTCCATTACCAATGGGTATGAAAAGACCGCAGGATATTAATCCTAACGAATCTCCTGTGCTATTGGAAAACTTTGATGGTTTCCCCGATCCTACCGAATCGAAAGCCGATGCACATACCGTTGTGTTACGACCGGCATTGGCAAAACAAAATGTTACGCTCATAACCAATGCGTACGCAAAACGATTGGTTACAAATGAAACAGGAAAACGTGTAACAGGTGTTGATGCAATTGTAAATGATGACGAGATACATTTCACAGCAGAATTGGTGATCGTTGCATGTGGTGCTGTAAACAGTGCAGCATTGTTTCTTCGCAGTGCAAATGAATTACATCCCGCAGGATTAGCGAACAGCAGCAACCAGGTAGGCCGCAATTTAATGTTGCACCACAATGGGTGCCTGGTAGCATTTACGAGAAAGAAGAACGATAGCGTTTTCCAAAAAAGCCTTGGTCTTGCAGATTTTTATCATGGTGCTGATGACAGCGAATACCCGTTGGGAGAAATTCAACTGATGGGCCGTAATGATCCCGACAGTATTTTATGGATGGCAGAAAAAATTGCACCGGGTAAATCGTACAATGAACTAAAAGAAATGACGATCGATTTCTGGCTTACTGCTGAAGATCTTCCATCACCTGATAATCGTGTTACACTTCGTGAAGACGGCAACATAAAGGTGCATTATACACGCACTAATTATACAGCCTATGAAAAACTGAAAGACAAACTCAAACAGATCTTTCAAGAATTGGGAGAAATTGATCCTGACTATAAAGATGTACAATGGGCTGGTTATGATCTCGACATCAGTGGCATGAGTCACCAGAATGGCACACTTCGCTTTGGAACAGATCCTTCAACTTCAGTACTCGATCTTAACTGCAAAACACATGATCTTGAAAATGTGTATGTGGTTGATGCCAGCTTTTTTCCAAGTTGTGGTGCGTTTAATCCTGCACTTACCATTGCAGCCAATGCATTACGTGTAGGTGATCATATTCTTCATCAATGGTTCCCGCTGAAAACTGAAAAAAGACCAGTAGAAAGTATTCATATTGTCTAATGCTTTGATGTGGTTCAATAAAGGCGTCCCGATTCTTCGGGAGGCATTCATATTATTCTGCTATGGAAAAAACAGCAAAATTTATTACTATTAATATAAGTCATACAGTGGAGATACTTGCCGCTGTTATCATTGGTTGGACAGTAGTGAAAACATTCATCGCCTATTTTATACCGTTAAAAAAAAGATACACAGCCGAACAGGTGCGTGTGCAGTTTGGAAGTGCCGTAGCTATTGCACTTGAATTATTGTTAGGCGCAGATGTGTTAGCTACTGCAGTTGCACCAAGCTGGAACGATATTGGGCAACTGACGGCGATCGCTATTCTTCGAACAGCATTGAATTATTTTTTATCGAAAGAATTAAAAGAAATAAGCAATGAAACGTCTTAAGCACACATTCTTTCTGTTACTGTTGACGATCTGTTGTTTGTTACTTACAGCGCAGCGAAAAATAGGTATCGATGTGGCAGCTATCCGCAACCATACGACAAAACAGAATGGCATCAACTTCAGTGCCTTCTATTTTCTAAACAACAAACTTTCAACAGGGCTTGAAATAAACCGTTTCTTCCCGGCACTACGTTTAAAACATAACGGCAACTACCGCATTTCTGCATGGGACTACGACTGGAATATTCATTTTAACAACAGCATTGGAAAACTCTGGACAATTTATCCATTAACAGGTATCAGCTACAGCTTTGAAAAAGAACAAAACCAACAAAATGCTGAACTTGTCCGCACTGGTCGTTTCTATTTTAATGCAGGCGCCGGAATTTTGCTGAACACAAAAAGAGTGAGGCCACATATGGAATACGTGCTGGCTACAAATCGCAAAACCGAACACTATCTTCTCGTTGGCATCAGTTACGAATTTGAATGGAGGGATTTTCGTTGATTCGTCAATCATCCGACAGCAAAACTCTTAGAACTTGTTTCATTTTGCAGTATGAGAGCAATGCCCATACGCATCATTACAGGCCATAACGGCACTACGCAACTCAAAGCTTCCTTTCAAAAAAATTACAAACACTATCTGCAAGAAGCATTGGGTCTTGCAATATTTATGATCTCTGCCTGTTTCTTTGGTGCCTTACTTGAAGCACCTGCATCACCTGTACATCAATTGTTACAAAACAGTTTTTTACGTGTAGTGATCATGGGTGTGCTTATGGGAGCAACCGCATTATTCATTTTCTATTCACCGCTCACTGCAGCAAGTGGCGCACAGATCAACCCTGCAGTTACACTTAGTTTTTTACGTACCAGACAAATGTGTAAATATGATGCACTATTCTTTATGCTGTTTCAAATAACAGGAGGAACATTAGCTGTTTATATTATGCAACAACTCATCGGCAGTTGGCTTATTGATCTTCCGGTAAATTCTGTGGTGACTGTTCCCGGAAAAGCAGGTGTTGTTCCGGCTGCTATTACAGAATTTATCATTGCATTTATAACCATGAGCATGGTATTATTTACATCCGATCATCCTGTTCTTAAAAAATACACAAGAATATTTGCTGCCTGTCTTGTTTGTTGCTGGGTAATTATAGCAGGCCCCCTTTCAGGTTTTGGTATGAACCCAGCCCGTTCTTTTGCAAGTGCATTACCTGCAAATACATGGACATCTTTTCCGATCTATCTAATTGCACCCCTTGCAGGAATGCTAAGTGCAACAGAGGTATATATCCGCTTTAGAAAAACAAGGATCGCCACCAACTAAACTTCATTTCAACTACATATGAAACAGCTATTAAAATATTTCCTGCTTTTTGCATTGGCTGTGTTGCTCAATTATGTATTAGCAGCACAGGTAACAAGAGTAGATGCAATTGGCATTACAGTAAAAGACATGAATCGTTCTCTCCCTTTCTATACTGAT
Source organism: Lacibacter sp. (assembly GCF_035299325.1). Lineage (GTDB taxonomy): Bacteria > Bacteroidota > Bacteroidia > Chitinophagales > Chitinophagaceae > Lacibacter. Next base: position 80,002 of record NZ_DATGWT010000016.1, read on the forward strand.
GTATTAGGTTTCGAAAAAGTGAGTGATGAAGAAATGCAGGGCACATCAGTTGAACAACTAAAAGCTTTGTTCGGCATCAACATCAGGATTGTTCGTTTAAAACTGGGTGATGAATTTATTGAGCTCACAGATTATCTCACAACAGGCGGTCGCAGTATTCCTGAAAATCAGAAGAGTAATGATCTTTCATTCCAACATATTGCGATTGTTGTAAGCGATATGGAACAGGCCTATCAACAACTCCGAAAACACAACGTAGAGCATGTGTCAACTTCACCACAAACTTTGCCCAAATCAATTCCGGGAGCCGAAGGAATCAAAGCATTTTACTTTCATGATCCTGATGGACATAATCTTGAACTGATCTTTTTTCCGAAAGGGAAAGGACAAACAAAATGGCAAGAGCAAAACGGAAAGCTATTTCTTGGAATTGATCACACAGCCATTGGCATCAGCAATACAAGTACCAGTCATCGTTTCTACTCAACTTTATTAGGTATTGAGCGAAAAGGCGAAAGTTTTAATAAAGGTATTGAGCAGGAACACCTCAACAATATACAAGACGCTTCATTACATATTACCGGTTACAGATCTGCTGCAGGACCTGGTGTTGAATTTCTTGAATACCTGAAACCAGGGCCAGGCCGTTCATATCCATCTGATACAAGAGCTGATGATCTCTGGTTCTGGCAAACAAATATGATAACCAGTGATGCAGAAAAATTATACAAGCAACTAAAGGCAGCGAATTACAAATTTGTTTCAAACAAACTCATACATCAGCAACAAAACGGTGTGTACACAAAATCATTTATTGTGAAAGATCCTGATGGACATGCTGTGCAGATCACTGAATATATAATCGAAAAATAATTCAATCAACACTTGCAATGAACGAAACAACTGCTGTTACCTGTCCGCTTTGTGGCGATGAAGTGCATAAACTCATTTACCGTTTTCATCTTGAAAGTGAGCGGTTGATCATTGATAAGATCAAAGAACAGTTTCCTGATTGGACAAGAGATGATGGCATCTGCAGTCGTTGTATTGATTATTATCATACTGAATTGTTGATGCAGCAACGCATGCTTCCTGAAATTGGTCCTCACTTCCCGGTAAAAAGTCCAGATGATTTTATCATTCTTCCTTCAGCACTTCGCATAGATACAGATATACGGTTCACCGGCAAAGGCGTTACCATTTGTTTTATTGACAGTGGTTTTTATCTGCATGATGATTTGGTTAGAACACGCAATCGCATTAAGAAGATCATTGACATTACTGATCCCGACCGTACTCAAGATTTTTTCAGCAAACCACATTCATCTGCCTGGCATGGCACTATGACAAGTGTTGTGTGTGCAGGTGATGGTTATTGCAGCAATGGTTTATACAAAGGCATTGCGCCTGATGCTGAACTTGTATTGATCAAAGTGCAGGATGATAACGGCAGAATACCAACGGCCAATATCATGAAAGCATTAGAATGGGTTGCTGTAAATCATCTAACCTACAACATAAAGATTGTGAACCTGAGCGTGAGTACTGATGAGAACATGAGTTATCATGATTCGCGAATTGATCAGCTTGCAGAACAACTCATCAATGCGGGCGTCAATATTGTTGCTGCAGCAGGGAACGACACAGACGTCATGATCAAACCACCTGCAAATGCACCGAATGTGATCAGTATTGGCGGTGTAGATGATGCAAATGATCTTACTACTGTTCCATTGAGTTATCATTCTTCGTTCGGCACAACAATCGATGGTTTATATAAACCCGAATTGGTTGCAAATGCCATCTGGATCGCAGCACCTATCTTACCCTGCACTATTGAAGCTGAGGAGGCAGCTGCCTTACATCATGCCCTTCAGCTTTCTGATGAAGAGTTAATGCAGCAATGGCCCGATGTGCAAAAAAATACTTCGCTCCCCGAAAACGGAAATGAAAAAATGAGCGTAACTTATTGCAGGCAGTTGCTGGCAAAACGTGTACTGCAGACAAAGTTTTTTTCCAGGCACTACATGCATGTTGATGGCACTTCGTTTGCAGCACCGTTGGTAACAGGAGTAATTGCACAGTTATTGCAGGCCAAACCGGAACTTGATCCGTTGAATATCCGCAGACTGCTATTCAGCACTGCAAAACGTCTTCCTGATGTACCCGTTGTAAAGCAAGGTTATGGTTATATCCGTCCCCGTAGAGCATTGCTTAACATTTTAAACCGGGAGGTTGTAATGAAACAACATGCATCGCCTTTTATTAACAGGCCAAAAAAAATGATCGAATTTCATATTCAGAATAGTTGTGCCCACCAGATATCGCTTGCAGGCAGTTTTAATTATTGGGCGCAGGATGTTTTGCTGATGGAGCCTTCTGCCAACGGATTTTGGAAAATTGAAATACCAATGCCACCACAAGGCACTTACACTTACAAATTTTTAATTGATGATAAGATGTGGGTGGAAGATGTGGAGAATCCTGTGCGTGAGCCTGATGGTTTTAATGGGTGGAACAGTGTGCTTAATATATAAACAGTTTTTTTTCTTCTGCGTCAATTGAACGACAGCAAAACTCCTGTGAATGTTCTCTCTTTGCATAAAGGATCTTTATGATCATATCTGTCATACTCATCATAGCACTCATATACCTGTTGATCGGGGTATTGTTTGTTCCGTTCTTTTATGCCAAAGGCATCCGACACATAGATGAAACAGCTAAAGGAAGCAGTATTGGTTTTTATATCATCATCAGCCCCGGTGTTATTGTGTTCTGGCCTGTATTACTCCGCAAGTGGAGAAAAGCATTAAAAGAACAGGCATATGAATAAGCAACTGCGAAAGCGTCATCGCATCAGTTGGGTGTTGATCGGGCTTTTTCTACCGGTGCTGCTGCTTATTTCCTCGCTACTTATTCCACAATTAGAACCAGTAAAAGCTATCAGCATCGATCTGCCCGAAGCATTTCCAACAAGCATTAAAAAAATTGAACGCCCGGCATACACAGTTCAACTAAGAAAAAACAATGCAGGTGAGTTACAATTAGAATGGAGAAATGAATTGCCATTAAAAGTGCCTACTGCTGTTATCTACCAGCTAAAAGAAGGAAATAACAAAAAATTGATTGGCCGGATTGAAACAAGAGGAATTTATCGATTCTCTATTCAAACAGATAGTTTTTCGACTAACACCTATCGTTTTCAGCTGTACGATTTTATTCATCAACAGATCATCGACACACTCAACTTTCAATTATGAGTACCGCTTATAGTGCTGTCGGCTGGAACCGGCAAAAGAAAATTTATGATGGATGGATCGCTGCTTTTTGCATCACCTATCTTATTTTATTCATTTCACTCACACTACTCTTTAACGTCGAAGCAACATTCGAAACAATACTGATCAGGAGTACTTCTACCCTTGCGGTGTTGTTATTACACATCATTCTTTCCATTGGCCCATTAACAAGATTGAACAAAAAGTTCATGCCATTACTCTACAACAGAAGACATCTTGGTGTTACCATGTTTTGCTTTGCAGCAGTGCATGGCGTTTTCAGCATCATCCAGTTTCATTCGCTGAGCAATACCAATCCATTCCTCTCATTATTTCTTTCTAATACAAACTATGGGTCAGTTCCGGCATTCCCATTCCAGGCCTTAGGATTTTTTGCTTTGATCATCTTCTTTTTAATGGCTATTACCAGTCATGATTTCTGGCTACACAATCTTTCCCCAATTGTCTGGAAAACACTGCACATGTTTGTGTATGCAGCTTATATACTCGTGGCAATGCATGTAATGCTTGGAGTCATTCAATATGAAAAAAATCCGGCGTTTGTACTTATCCTGTTTACCGGCTCTGCCTCGTTGATCATTCTTCACCTGCTTGCAGGACTAAAAGAAAGAAAAATCGATAAGATGAAGTTTAAACTGAAAGAAGATGGCTTTGTATATGTGTGTGAAGCAGATGAAATTGAAGACAGCCGTGCAAAGATCTTTTGTATTGACCAGGAACGCATCGCTGTGTACAGACATGAACATAAATTATACGCAATTCACAATGTATGCAAACACCAGGGCGGGCCATTGGGTGAAGGAAAGATCGTTGATGGTTGTATTACCTGCCCCTGGCATGGTTATCAATACCTGCCACAGAACGGGCAATCGCCACCACCCTTTAAAGAAAAAGTAAACACTTACGATGTGCGGGTGAATAATAACAAAGTATGGTTGAACCCAACTGCGTATGCTGAAGGAACTGAACGTGAAGGAGTATCGTTATAAACCGAAAGCAAATTGACATGAATAATAATGAATTTTATATAGGATGGATGCCTGCAGCACCAAAAGGTTATACGAGACAGGTAACAATAGCCATAGTTGCCGTTGCAGTATTGGTTCTTGCGCTTGCTTCATTGCTGTCGTTGCAACAGAAAAAATTCTCGAACGCTGTTTTTGAATATGGACAGCTTACCGAGGTAACGGGTATCTATCAGAAGTTTCCTGTGCCATCCATTAAAGTGTACAGTCAACAAAATAACAGCAGCAGCTTTATTACTATGCCTTTGGTTGGTTATGGAAAACATGGAGCTGAAGGTATTGTTCGTTCACTTGAAGAAGAGCGTGCTGTAAGCCTTGATCAAAAACAAATCACACTCAAGGGAACATTGATCTACCATGATGGGAAATCATTTTTGCAAATTGATGAACACGATAAACCCTTGCTTAGCATTGCAACAACAACTACTTCTCATCAAACAATAACAAAAGAACTTGGCACTGTAGAACTGATTGGTGAAGTATTGGATCCCAAATGTTATTTCGGTGTAATGAAACCGGGCAGAGGAAAGCCACATCGTGATTGTGCTATTCGTTGTATTGCAGGAGGCATCAGTCCTGTTTTTTATGTGCGCCAGCAAAACGCCGGGCCGGTATATTACCTGCTACTCGATGAAAAAGGAAATAAACTAAACGATTTTGTGAAAGACTATGTTGCTGATCCTGTAAGACTAACTGCAAGGGCCGTGCAATTTGATGACTGGAACGTTTTATATGTTGATACAAAGAAAGGTTTGCAAAGAACCGGGGGACTGAGTTGGTTCAAAGAAAATGATGAACTGATCTATTGTAAGCCTGAATAAATTTATTTCATTAAACAAGTGACCGTACAAAATTCGCTTTGGCTTGGTAAAGCCTGGCGGATTCGTTTACAATATCAATGGCCACTTCACTCTTAGGCTTCAGATCGAACTCAACTCTTGTTTGATCTTTACGGATGATACTGATCTTATTCGTATCAAAGCCAAATCCTGCCTGTGCATCATTCATCGAATTGAGAACAACCATATCGAAATTCTTTTTTTCCAGTTTACCGACAGCATGCTGCAGTTCATTATTTGTTTCCAATGCAAACCCAACTGAAAGTTGATGTGGTTGTTTGATCTGTCCAAACTCATAAGCAATATCAATGTTCTTTACCATGCGGATAAAAAACTCCTCGTCTGATTTTTTGATCTTTTGTTGTGCAATGATTGCGGGGCGGTAATCTGCAACGGCCGCTGCAAACACAACAATATCTGCTTCTTCAAAATAACGACAACAAGCCAGGTACATTTCATTGGCTGATTGCACCTGCACCAAAGTTAAATTTTCATGCGATAACGAAATGCATACCGGGCCTGATACAAGTGTAACGTTTGCACCCTGCTGTAAACAAACATCAGAAATAGCATATCCCATTTTGCCTGAAGAATGATTGCTGATATAACGCACCGGATCAATTGCTTCCCTGGTTGGGCCGGCAGTAATAAGTATATTTTTCCCTTGTAGCATAAATTGTAGAATTATAAACGAAGTTTCATGATCCCTTGGATTAAAACTGTCGCATGAAATACATTAGGGAACAGGATTTATTGAATAGCCGACTCAACCGTTACCATAAACTTTTATAACTGTTTCACGAAGTATGGCGCCTTCATCGCTGCTATGATAGTAAATGATATTGGCAATATCTTCAGCCTTCACCCATTTGCTCACATCCGCATCGGGCATTGATTTTCGGTTTTGTGGTGTATCAATAGTGCTGGGCACAACCAGGCTTGCCACAACATTCGTCCCTTTCGCTTCAACATTCATCAGTTCAGCCAGACGAATGACTAATGATTTTGCAAGACCATAGGCCGTCATGCCTTTACTGTTTGCTGCAGACAAACCGGGTTTTGACCCAATCATAAATATTCGTCCTGCTTTTTGTTTCATCATTTGTACAAACACAGGGCGGGCAACATGATAAACTGTTTCGAAATTGAGTTTGTATTGTTTCAACATATCAGCTGATGATGTATCAGCAACAGAACCCATTGCAAAACCACCCACTGTTAATACAGCGGCATCAATTGCTCCATGCTCTTCAATAACTGATGATACAAAAGCCGAAGCCGCACTTTCATCTAAAAGATCAACTGTTATAGCTTTATATTGGTGAGCAGGATAATCTAATTGCACAGGATCGTTCGGGATAACAGTGCCAACCACATAATAATCTTCCTCAATAAACTTACTTACAACGGCCTGGCCAAGGTTTCCGGTAGCACCTGTAACTATTGCTGTTTTCATAATTATTCGTTTTAATAATAAATGAGCCGGGCAATATTACCCGGCACAATTTATACTATTTGTTTATTCCCAACTGAACTTACCACCGGTGTTTACCCGCATTTTGTAGATACTGCTGTGCGCCGTCATGTACAATGTTTTCCCATCATCGCCCCAGGCCATGTTTGCCGGCCGCTCAGGCGTAACAACCTTGCCTAAGATCTTTGCATCGGGAGACAGTATCCACAAACCACCCGGTGCTGATACAAACAGATTTCCTTCCTTATCGATCTTTAACCCATCAAGCGCTTCTTCATCTTCTGTAAAATTAAAATCAAAAAACACTTTACCATTTTTTAATGTGCCATCGGGCTGCACCTCGTATCGCCAAATGGTTTTTGTTGTATGAATATCACGGATATCCCAGTTGGTTGCATAAAAATATTTTTCATCGGGCGAAAAAGCAAGACCATTCGGCCCGCCGAGATCAGTTGATACCAATTGTACCTTCCCATTTTGGATCATATAAATTCCCTGCCATTCTGTTTCCTTTCGTTTATCAGTATAGAAAGATGGTAACCCATAAGGGGGATCAGTAAAATAAACAGTACCATCGCTTTTCAATACAACATCGTTCGGGCTATTGAATCGCTTCCCATCAATCTTATCGGCCAATATTGTCATAGGTCCTTTCTTTTCATGACGAATGATACGACGGTTACCATGTTGTGCAACAATCAATCTTCCTTCTTTATCAATTGCCAACCCATTACTACCGGGCTGACCATACTCTCCAATATCTGCACCACTATAACCACTATGACTTATATAAACTGTTACATTATGTGTTGAAGGATCGTAACGGTAAATTGTATTTGTATTAGGATCACTGAATAATAAATAACCATCGGGATGCCATACCGGCCCTTCCGTGAACGAAAAACCATCTGCTACTTTTTCTACTTTTGTTCCTGCAGTAATAATCGTATTAAATTTGGGATTGATGGTATAAATTTTTCCTACATCAGCCCACTCTTTTTTAACAGGTAATCCGTTTTTATAAAAATCAACAAACGCACTACGCACCCAAATGTAATTGTCTGGAAGCTTTCCTATTGTTCCATTGATACCAAGAATATAAATGACAAACTTTTCTCCTGCTTTTATATGTTCAGTTAACAGTACACGGTTACGTGTATTGTAACCTGCGATCACTCCATTACCAGACTGACCAAAGCTTTGATGTTGTTTACCATTCACCCATATTTCGCTGTAATCATCAACCGTAATTTCAAAAACAGCTGTCATGTCTTTTGTTGATGCTGTACCAATAGTTGCAGGAATAGTAAGTTCAGTTTTATACCAAACAAAAGAAAACAATCCTGTGCCTTTCCTGTTTTCCAGTTCAGTTGCAGCAATCGGTTTAAATCCGTTTTCAAAATCAACAGAGCCTATCTGTGGATGCAGGTGATTTGTTTGAACGCCTGCACCGGTCGGATATAACTTTAATGGATCGCCATTTGTACCGGGGCCAGGTTGTTTAAAGGTTGTGTTGATAATATGTACAGGCTGTACAAACCATTTCGTATTCAGTAATGCAGCACCATCAGTTGTTTTAAGATCAGCAACGGCAAATGGCTTATCTAGAGCAAGCTGTCTTGTTTCCTGTGAAAAAACAGCAATGCCGATGAGTAATAATAAAAACAGGATAAGCTGTATTTTGATGACTTTATAGATCTTGCTCATGATTCAATTCTTATTTACTAAGCTTGACTTTTGCTCCAGCGTTGGCAATATCTTCATCCTGTTGAGCACTGGCACTTCCGCTTACACCAATGGCACCGATCACCTGCCCTTCAAACAAAATAGGAATACCACCTTGCAGAAATGTATGCCCGACAGTGATCAATGCGCCTCTTCCACCATTGATTGAATTTTCAAGTCGTGAAGAAGGCGCTTTGAATAATGCTGAGGTATTTGCTTTTTTTGTTGCCACTTCACTTGCTGCTGCAAACGTTCCATCCAACCGTTCGAGATAAACGAGATTACCGCCATTATCAACAACCGCAATTGCACCACCCGGCGCATTCACCGATTTTGCAAACTTGACTGCTTCTGTTACAATCAGCTTTGCTGATTCCAGTGAAATATTGTGTTGCGTTACTTGTGCATTTGTGATTGTTACTGTGCATACTGCGAACAGGAATACTATGATCTTTTGCATATTGAAATTTTTTGAAGATGAGATTAAACAGGTTTGTCATATTTAACTTTCTTACCTGCATTTTGTTCTTTTATTGGCGGCCATTTTACATCAGCTTCCGCTTTGAACTTTGGGATGTCTTTACTAAACAATTCCCATGCTCCTTTTGAATGTTGCAATATCAAATGACCATCTACAATATTCCAATACTCAGGATTAACAGGTCTTCTTCTTGCAAAAGCCATTGCATAACCGCAGAACGAACCATATAAAGGCGCAAACATATCCGGATGCTCTTTAAACATATCTGCATGTTGCTGTGATGTGAAATAGAAAGTAGCGCCGTTGTAACGGGCAGAAAATTCAGATGAACCTTTCACCGCTTTTTTTTCGGTGAAGTATGCAACGGGATCATATCCATCCATGATCACACCATCTTTGTCTGTATTGTTGTAATACTGTTTTTCTTCATCGGTGGTAATTTGTTTACCGTGATGGGCTGCTACATTTGGCCAGTATTTATCAGCGAGGATAATATTCATAGGCACATCTTTGTTCCAACCATTTACTGCACGCTGGTTGTGCTGAATAAATAATCGGCCATTTACAATCGAGAATGTATTCACATCAATTGGTGCAATACGGCCTAATGAAACGGCATAAGCACACCAGCCGCCAAATTGCGGTTTGTATTTTTCAGGATCAGCTTTAAACAGATCGAGGTGTTCCTGCGAGGCAAAATAATAAACTGCATCCTGGTAGTTAAACTGAAAGGCTGCATTTCCCTTTACCGGCTTATTATCTGTAAAGAACGCCACAGCATCATAACCATCGAGGATCACGCCACTTGCATCTATATTATTAAAGTATTTACCGTTTTGCTTTTGTGCATGACTGCTAACACTAACAAACAAACCGATCAGCAGCATTGTCAATGTAAATACAATGCTGATCAATCGCTCTTCATTACGTTTTTCTTTGATGGCCTGTTCAACGGCTACAGGCTTTTTAGTTTTTCGCATACTTCGCTTTTTTGAAGTACAAAGAAATACTTGTGTATGCGAAGATGCTGTCGGTTGAATTACAGAATAGAGCTAGTTTTGAAATTAAACTGAAGCACTGTCAAATGAATGACAGAAATGGAATTCAGTCGAAGGTTAGGGTTATGAAAAAAAAACGTCACGCAACTTGGAATGCGGTTTTACAGAAAGCTAGGGTTGCAACCGAGTCAGGATTCAAACTTCTAGTTCAAACCCTTTTACAATCAAGCATATAATTTATGCTAATTTTTAAAAACCATCCTCACAGTGAAACATCATCGATCTGTTTCGGGATATTTAACTTTGTATAAAAACCTTCAAATAATACTTTCCAATATGCACTTTCTCCAGCAAAAAACTTAGAGTCCAAAGACGAGACTAATATTATTTAAATTCAAAATTTATACTTCACCACCAATAATAATTCCTCCAATTTCAATGCGTCGGCAGCTGTAACTAAAAGATTGAATGAAGTATCCATTGAAATAGCAGAATTAATTCCTTTATAGAGGTTCAACTCATCCAGCTTTGCAAGATTTGTATCAACGGTATCAACGGTGATGGTAAATGCTGAAGCAGAACCATCATTTAACTTTGCAAGGAACATTACACTATCGATTTCTGTTGTCTCAATGGATTGAACCAGGTAAGGCAGTCTTGATTTGTTAAGGGTCAAGTTTACGGTAGCATTTTTCTTGAACAATAGCCATTCGTTTGGCAGATCATGTTTCAAATGTAGTAACGCGTGCAAACCGGTTTCACCCAACCGTTGGTTAATCAACTGCAACTGGTCTCTTAGGACTGCATTGGCAATTGTTTTTAATCCTGAACCACCTTCTCTTGCTGTATATTTTACATGGAGAACAACATCCGAAATAGTATCATAGTCAAATTGTTTCACTTCGGTTGGAAGTTCTAATCGCCAGGTACTAATAGCACCTGTGTTCTCAAATGGTAAATAGCGTTCATCCCTGAAGTTTAATTCAAATACACCACTATCGTTTTGTGCATTGCTGGTGGCGATGGATTGAATCGCTCCAACATTATAAACAAAACGTTCATCATTCCCAATGTCTTCCGCATAACCGGTTGCCGCCGCATTATCCGGGTTCATATTTTTCCTATACTTGTTACTTACCAATGAAAGTTTAGCACTTACCGAAGTATATGGTCCGGCAATACAGGGCAGGCTCACACTTACTGATCGGAGTCTTCTGAAATATTGCCCGGGATGATCCATATCATATAAGACTTCCGGTATTTCAAAATCGCAAATACCCGTTTGACGAAGTCTGACCAAAGCCAATGGGTCTAGCAACGCAAGCGATACATGTTTGGTGATTTCATATTCCCGTTTATTTTTATCCATGTAACCCGTTTCCATCCGTTTGATATCATGGAGCAGGTGGTCGGCAGATTGCAACCCTTTTTTCATACTATCCCAATAACCATAGTTGATAAAGGAATCATCATTGCCCAGTTCAAAACGATAGCAACGTTCCGCTTTCTTGGCAATATCATGCGCAAGCTGGTAGGATTTAAAATACACTGCACTGATCTGTCCGATCATCCAGTCATATAATTCAATGTTGCTGAATTTTGTCCGCATGAATTCATCGGTCTTCTTTGAATTGTCAATTTGCAGTTCATGATTTTTTAATTCGTTCTCCGCTATTTCTTTCTTGATCTCTGCTGCAGCAATTTGTTTATCAATAGAAGCCAGTTCTTTAGTGGCAAGTCGCTCCTGGAGTTTCCAATCTTCAAATCGCCGGTTATAACCTCCGAGTGTAGCAGCCCGGCTTGCTTGGTAGGATGCAATAGAACTAAAAATATTGATGGTATCAGCTGTTGATTTTGCTGCACTGGATAAATTAAAACCACCCCATTTCATAGTGGCATGAGGGCTGCCACCAAACCCTGCAGCTCCGATCGCAGCCGAGGGGATCAGTGCAAATACACCAGCAAGCGTCTGACTTAATTGTGCGGCGAGTTGAAGATCATGCGCTAATTCAAGCTTATCTAAATTCAGCTGCTCTTTGGAACTGATTTTTTCAATGCTTGAATAATATCTTTGTTTTTCTTCAGTTACTTTCTTGGTTCGATTCAACACTTCAATTTGCTCTTTCGATTCATTGAGCTGAAGTATCTTGATATCCTTGACAGCAGTAAGCACTTTTAATTCCAGTTCATTTTTTAGTAACGACAATGCCTCTGCATCTTTTTTCTCTAACGCAGACAGCAACGAGCTTCCTAATCCTCTTACCTCCTGGGTAAGTTCGGTCGCTTTCTGTGATAAGACGTTAAAACGATAATACGGAGTAGGTGCATTCATTCCTGCCAGTACTGCTGACAGATCCAAACCCGAAGCAGCAGCACGTATCAACATATCCGGATCCAATGGTGGTGCGAATAAGGCAAGACTTCTTTCAACACCATCAATATTCTGGCAATGCCTGATCTTAAATAAACGATCTGCCACCCGGTTCCAGTATTCAAACATTTTATCGTTGGCGGGAATACAGAAATAAAGCATGGACAGAGATGCAGGGGATGCAGGCAGTTCATTGCCACCTTCAGGTAATACCGAAAGATCGGGGAGAATATTTTCCAATTCCACTAATGCATTTCCAAAACTGTCGATCTTAGCTTCTAATTGATTATAGGTTTCATAAGGTTGCTTAATGGCAGCAGGAATTATTCGTGGCTTTGGCCCGAGTAATTTATCAGCAAGAATATATAGCTGTGTGGCTTGTGCGATAGATTCCATGGTATCCTGCCTGAATAAATGATCTCCCCATTCAGTAAGATTATCAATGTACTTCATCAGCAAAGCTTTTTGATAAGCAACAGGACGGAAACGTGCAACGACATCAGGCCGGTAAGGTTTGTTCCTCCATTCTTCAATAGCAAATTCCAATTCTTTAATAGTGGGATTCGACAAGTTGGCGGTGGCGTATAACAAAGAATCAATTCGCTGATTGATATAATCTGTTTCCTGGTTTAAATAGAAGGGTTTGGTCACCCAATACTTTTGCACGCCATTCCCGGGTAGTGCACCTGTTGGATTGAACATATAATGAAACCAGGTCAATGCTTCTTCAAAACGCTGGTTTCGGGTAAGGCTGCCGGCAATATGAAGAGGCAACCTGAAAAATAGGTCCCAGTTATAGACACTATAACTTCCGTCACTTTCAAAATCAACATCCTCTATGGGGTAACTTAATGTTTGTGTTCCGTCAGGATTTTTGATTCGGGTTTGAGGAACGATCAGTGGATGGGGAACATAATGTGTTTTGAAATCAAAATTTGTTACTTGGAGTTGGGTCTCCCTTTTCATTAACGCAGGAATACCATCTTTGTACAGTATGCTTCGTAAAGCGCAAACCAACGGATGGTACATATTTTTAAATTGCTCCCCATATTTTAACGGTACATCCTGTATTAGTTCCCTCAAAAAATTATCAACACTGGGATCGCCACTTCGTCCAACCAATAGGTTTAAGAATACATCCAAGTCAGCATACTTGCTTAGTTCTTTCAGTATATCCTGGAAATCAGTATCCGTTAAAATATACTTAAGTGCTGCATTAAGATCTGTCGGAGGGGTTAGCTGAAATTCAAACTTTATCTTCTTATACCATTTGACAACATCTTCTATTAATTGAAAAGCATTGGAGGCCGTTCTTTTTTCTGCATCGGTCAATGTATAGGTTGTTACAAATTCACCCCTGTCAAATTCTCTTTTATAAAAGCCGGGAATAATTACATAAGCATGTTTGCTATCTTCTTTAAAGTAGGGCAACAGTGTACCTAACGGAAGTTTGAGTTGGTTCCTGTCTTTATTGATGATCGATAGAAAGTATTGATAGATCAAAGCCACTCCATCAATTGGGGTGAATTGATGAGGATAGGAAATTCTGAATTTACCCTGGGTCTTATTTAAAACTTCATAGAAGGCAAAAGGAGACCTGCCATTTTTTACAGCCAGGTCATCCGGGCTAATTCTGATAGGATCTTTTAGATCAAGTGGCTTTTCAAAATATCGTTGGGATCTGAGGGATGCATCTTTAAAATCTGGATAAAAATCAGGAAATGCTGCATTCCCTTCAAATACCAATTCAGGATAGCCTTTACAACCAGCGATATCAAAAATTCCATTGACCTGTATGTAATAATTTTCTTTTAGATCACGAAAGAGAAATACTTGATCTGTAGTTTGTGAATATCTCAGGCTATACTCTTCTTTTTTCGGCAAGCTGGTAGCTGTTATATAATTACCTGGTGTGTGTATTCCTTCCCGGGAAACCTTTTTTGCCTGCCATTTTTTATTGCTGTATTCACTAATAGCTAATTGGATCTTTAATTTCTTCTTGGGGTTTGCCTCAACCTGGGTACCCGGAGCACTACTGGGTATTGGAATAGTAGATAATTCCTCGGCCACTTCACTGAACAACGGCCAGGCCAAATTCAATCGGCCGTTTCTTTTAAATGCCAGCAAGTGATCGCCTGTGATATCCAGGTCCACTTTTTCCCAGGGTGTCCAATACCTTTCGTTTTCAAAACGCCTGTAATAATATACGGATGGATCACCTCCCTTGGTCCGTCCAAAAACATGCATATCTCTTGTGGGCACATCATACCAGGTGGCCATTACTTCAAGAAATGCGATATCATCCAGTTTTTGAAGATATTTCTTTACAGCTTCTTCAGCTGTGTCGTTTGTTAATTCATTCTGCTGGATCTCACTAATGAATTCCGAGAGTAAATAGGTTTTGTTATCCGTAAGACTGACATCATACCAGTTCTCAGGGTAGAGAAATATCTTGCAATTCACTTCCCATGTCCTGTAATTCTTCATCCATTTCCATTGGTTCCAGTTGGGATCTTTATCAACATCCGCAATGGCATTCGGTTCCAATCCCATCAAACAACGTTGCACAAATAGCTGTATGCCGTTATGCGCAAGGACGATCCTTGAAGACGGCATGCAGGCTTCCATTTCTACATCTACGAGGAAATATTCATACAGATCGTTTTCATCTTTCATACCGGGATTGGTAGCGAGCAGGTAAGCCACGAGTGCATTTCGTTTTTGCGGACGGATGGCATCCATGATCTCTTTCAGGGTGCTTAACCAGGTATTCTCATCATAGCGGGATTTTAATACAGCACGCAGATCACTCGCTTCAGCGATAGTAAGTACAGGAGAGATGTATAATTTTATTTGTTCCACCGACGCGCCCAATTTTCGGGCAAGCGCGGCACAATCCAACAACCTTCTCCAGCTTTCAGCTTCTTTGTATTTCGTTATATCTCCTGCAAATAAATAGCTATCGATGGCATCCAGGTCAGTTTTCTCATAGCCTGTAAGTAATGCCAGCTTATTCAGGAATTCATCTCTATCGGCCGCGGCACCAGGTAAAATTAGTTCAACAATGGATAAGAAACTGATCGGGTTTACTGCGTCTATTGGATTGGTTACTGCCCTGTATTGTTTTGTATAGGAAACAATTTTGCAGAAAGCCAAATACTTTTTTAGTTCAATGGCAGTTTGCCCGGGTTCATAAGGAAGGCTGTCAAACTCAAACCATTTCAATACAGGGTTGGAAGTATTAACAAAATACCATTCAGCATCTGTGTTAGAAATGTTGAAAGTATTCAGCAGGACAAACATTTTATGCAATAACCTGATAGCAGCATATTGCTTTGCATAATTTCCGGGGATGATGGGATTTTCAAAATTGTCCAATAACAAAGTTGAAATTTGGTCCGTACCAGGATTAAGTTTGGCATAGCGAATAACTATTCCTGTTAGTGCGAGATCTGCTTTGAATGCAGTTGCGAGTGTCTGTTCTAAACTTGCTCGCTTACTAACCGCTTGTTGAAAATCAGCAATGGAATCAAGAAAGGCTTTTAATAGATCCCTACCTGTAGCGATATTGTAAGGAGCCCGTACCAGTTCTAATTCAGTTTCTGCAGCAGTAATTTTATTTTTTGCTGTAGTCTTCAATGCAGCAGCGGCTGCAATTTCAATCGGCGTGATTGCATTTGATTCGGCCAAATTTGCAAGGTGCAGTTCATCATAGGCGGCCTTTAATACCAGTGCTGCAGCTTCATAATCCTGGATAGCCTGTTGCTTCTGACTGTCGTCTATTATAAACAATGCATCAATAGCCGTATTGATTGTTGTTCTATTGATTCCATCGTCAAATTTATTATCAATAAATGTTTTGGCTCCTGTTGCATCGCTTACAGCTTTCCAATCCCTATCAATGAATTCGACAATTACCTTTGCATCAGCTTCTGCTATTCCATCCATACCGGCGAGTACAGCAAGAAAAGTTTCCTTCTGTTCTGCTGCTGATAGCTTGCTATCAAATTTTGATTGTTGTTCTATCTTTATTTTTGAGTATTCGCTTTTTAGTTTACTTAATAATTCTTCAATTTTCTCAACCTTTATTTCCCGGTCAATTAAATTACTTGCTTCGTGATTTAATATAAATTTGAGATCGGTAGCTTTTAACGTTGAATGTTGATGAACCTCCACTAGTTTAATAAATGCCAACGTTTCAAGGGGGCTTGATGAAATCGGAGTGCCGCTTAACTTTTGAATAATGGCAAAGTCTTCCGCTTTTAATTTCAGTTTTTTAAGGAGTCTTGATGCCGCAACAAGAAAACTCAGGTTAGAGAAACTAAGTTGATCGTCTGGAAGTAACGGCTTGATGAATGCAAGGTCCTTTACTTTTAATTGTAGACAGGTGGCGAGGTAACCAATGTTAGTAGTTATTGTTTGTGATCCGTTAACTTTTTCAGGCAATAGGTTTTCATCAATAATACCATTCCTCGCTTTATTGAGAAATAGTTGCTGGTACAAGGGCTTCGGTCCATCCTCCTGTAAGATCAAATAGGGGATCACTCCAAAACAACCAATAAGTTCTTCCAGTTTGATACTCGTCTTTTCTGCAATATCTTTTAGCTGGGCAGCTTTGATAAGACAATCATCATTTAAATTTCCTGCGCCTAAGTTTGGTTGAGAAATAATTTCATCCAAAATTTCATATTTCCATCCCGTTTTCTTTTGCAATCGCAGGAAGCGATGTATCCGGTCCAGCGCATCCAGATCCAGGTTGGCAATTTCTTTCTGTACCGTGTCGCAACTCAGGTCATTGTGCTTTATAAATAAATTTTCATTTGTATCAATGAACTTCAATTTTAATAATAATTCTAATTCTTTATAGGTTAAACCTGTTCTGTCCAGGAAATGATCAACCTGTCTTAAGTGGTCAATAACATTACCGGGCGCAGGTACATTCCAATAAATTTGTTGCGCAGCATTGTCATTAGGAACTGGGGAATTGGCAATGATATTTCTTTCCGCATCAGTCAATCCCAATCGTTCTGCTGCTATACTGTTATTGGCAGGATTAGTTCCATCCTGGAAAGCGCTCATCAATTCAGCCCGGTCAATGCCAAATCGGTTTAGATAGGCTTTGGCTTCGGTATGAGCAAGATCAAAAGGAAGTTTAAAAGCAAATGATTTTTTGTTGAGTTCCTTGTAAGCTAATTCATTTACATATTCAGGTGCAGCATCTAATTCTGCTGCAGTTCCAAAAGTTTGTCGTAAGCGATAAACCTTATAGTTGTTTCCTCCCGTATTTTCAATTTTGCAGACAATACCTTTATCCCTCAGGTAATGGGGTTTTGTTGTCGACGATTCTGTTTCAAAGATCAGCGCATCAGCAGTTACCTTAAACTTTTCATTTTGTAACGTGGTAAGTAATCCATTGGAAATTTTACCTTTCAATGGATCAGCACCGGATGCAAGCGCTCCTGAATAATTGATTCCGGGAGCAGGAGAGACTGCTTCCTCTAAAATTTCACAAACAAGATCGATATACTTTACAGGCGTATTGGCATTGGCACAACCAAGGTCAATTTCTCCCAACTCAGGTCTTCTTGAAAACAGTTCAGCCTTGGCATCTGATAATTGATAATCAAAAATGCTGTAGTTATTTACTCCTATTTTATCAATAATAAAAAGCTGTCCGTTATCTCTTATTTCAAACCTTGTCTGGCTGCTTGCCGAAGCGGTTATTCGGGCGGTTGGAGAAAGGGTATAGCCTTCATTGGTCATTGCGGCCAATAGATCGTTAGATATTATTCCGGTTGTGGTCGCATCATGTGTCAGAATACCACTGAATTTAAATGGATGTGGAATGCTGAACGTGGCTCTCTTACCCAGGAATTGAAGGAGCTCCACGAGGTAGGCAGCCGGGCTATACACTGACCGGCAATGCTCGCATTCACAGGAATCAACCAATTTGAAAAGTGATTTCAAATTTGGAAAATCTTTACTAACGGCTTCTAATTTCTTTGCAAGAGCGGTTGTTTCAAAAGAAGCGATGTCAATGACACTCATACTATCTTGCAGGTCACCGACCATCAGCATAGCTGCTGTATGTTTTGATTCAGCTTTGCGGTAAATCTCGGTTGCCTCCCTTTCTTCTATCCCCGCTTTTGGGGCCACTTCTTTTACAAAACGGGTTTCCCCAATGGAGACGATGCTATAGGAAGAATGAATTTTTTCTTCTCTCAGGGCAAGCGTTTTTTTGTAATGGGGTACTAACTTAAAAATTCGTTGTAATGATTTTAGTTCTTCTGTAATAGCTTCCTTCTCCTTCGTAGCGATTTTTTTCTCTTTGAGGAACAGATCAACATTGTGGTTCATCATGTCAAAATCCTCATGCTTGTTGAAGAACGAGAGTATCTTATCCTGGTTTTTCAGAACAGTCTTCTTTTCTCTTTCTAATTGTGCGCTAAAAGCAAGCGTTGGAAATTCGGTTTCCATTCTTCTTACAATAGAAGAAGCAAAACTGTCAATTACCTTTTTGTCCTTTATAGCATGTTTGGTATTGCTGATCTCTTTTACCCATTCTGTCTTGTTCAGTTTTGCAAGCCTTCGAATGTCCTTTGGTTTTTTAATGCCTTTAGCTTTGGCGATCTGCGGAATAATGGTATTTCCAAAACCGAAGAGTTTTCCGAGTTCAATATGGGTCTTCGCAGCTTTTCCTTTTTCCTTGCTCGCATAAAAAGCAGGGTCACTTAATTTATCAAAAAAAGAATTCAGATCATTTTTGTTTGCTGTAAATAATTCGTGGATATGCTGCAGCTTATCTTCTTTAAAAAAATCAGCAAGCAGGTTAACGATTTTTTGAGGATGTTCTTTTTCGTAATATTGCGTTGCTTTATTTTTGTATTGTGTTAGTAATTCTACATAGCGGTTTACCTGTTTCACGATCGCTGCTGATATAATTTTTTCTTCCCCTGCTATATTAATTTCAGCTTTTATAATTTTAGCATCGGTAAGCGCCGCATCATAAAGTAAAGTTTGAAGGTCTACGCCAATACCAATAGCAAGACGTGCATTGAAGTTTTTCGAAAACTCATTGTTCAATAAAGTATTTTGCCGCAATAAGGCATAAAAGAAACCAGCATCGATTTTGCAGATTTTTTCTAAACGATGTGCAACGATCAAATGCTCAATTTTATCAGCAGCCACTTCCATTTCTTTGGAAAGAAAACTAACGTCTCCGTGTTCATTATTTTCCTGCAGATCAGCAATGGCAACTTTGCCGGCTAAAAAGGAAATTTGTTTTACCAGGAGATCGAATTCAATTCCTTCTTTAGGAATAGCTTCACGGATAGTAATATTGATCTCTTCCCTGTCTGATGCATTGAACCGCACTTCATTGATAGAGGAGCTAAAGAGTTCAATATTTTTCTCTTTTGTAAATACTTTCACAGCAATGTCTGCCGTTTTCTTACCTCTGCCACTCAATTGATCATGTGTCCACGTGAATTCATACTTCCCTTCTTTGGAGGTAACGTCCTCTGACAAAAGATTCCACTCTCGCATATCCACATCATAGATGGCTACTTTGAGGTTTGGCAATGGGTGACCGTTTGGATCGGTTACTTTACCGAGTACAGAGTGTTGAATTTTGATTACTGTTGTCATGATGCTATTTTAATATTTTAAAACCTGACCAAACCTCCTATCGGGATAGGCATGAGTTATACAAACTTGATCTCAGCTCAGCTTTTTGTTTTTTCAATGCAAGCTCCGAACCTTCATCAAATGCTGCGTCAAGATCATCGTCATCTTGGGAATTTTGATCAGCATATGTTTCACATAAATGTTCATTATTAATTTTTTCTATTACAATTGAGCGGGCAGCCTGGTAATTGGGGCCATAGCTTGAAGCTGTTGTGATTTCTGTACAAGGCCATCCTAACCCGATCAAACAGTACTCGTTGCTGAACTCTCCAGGGAAATCTTTCTTTATGCGATCGTGTATCATCTTTTCACTCGCTTGTTGCTCACATGCACCTGCCGAATCACCACATAAGCCAAGAGCAAAACCGGCACCCGGGATAACTGCACCTGCAACTCTTGCCCCTGCAATTCTGCTAGCCGCGACTTGTAATCCTTTTCCTACCACATAGCTTTGTGCCCCCACTTTAGCTTTTTCCTCAACCGAACCTGGCCCAAATAGAAAAGCTGCTGTTGAAACAATTCCAATAATTCCCGATCCAAGGACTGCCTTGGTTACACGTTGGGCTTTCATTGCCGCCAAATGAAAATTTAATTTATTTTTAGTCCAGCCCTCTTTTTCAGGAAGATTGCTGGTTCCTGCGGGTAATACCTTTTCCAATTCTAATTCATGGGCAGTGTATCTTTCAATTGGGATTGTAATACCATTACCAATTTTTACTTCATAGGCACGCTTATCCATTCCACGATTGTTTTTTTCAATTTTTTTTGCTCCGTCTAATTGATTTGTTGTTGCTCTTTCAATAGAGAGTTTTTGTGCATCAGATTTACGATCGCCACCCTCCTGGTGTCCGGCATTAAACCCTACTTGATAAGATGTGTTAAGCTTATAGTTTCCTAAATTATCTTTGACCAGTAAGCGTTTAATAACATCCTGGTTCCCGCTTTCTACGATAAGCTCAACTATCTTTTCATTGAAATATCTTTGATACGCTTGTTTTCCATTACTATCGACATACTTAATTGGATTCTCATCACAAAAACCATAATCATTAATACCACCTTCAAGCCCAATAGGATCACTACTCAACCACCTCCCCAACCATGGCAAATAATACCTTGCACTATGATATTCCAAACCTGTTTCTTCATCGCGTTCCATTCCCGTATATCTATACCGTTTGGCGGCAGATTTTATAGTATTGTTTTTTGCATGGTAGGCTGTTGTTCCATAAGGGTGGTACTCTTCATAACTGATAATTTGTGCGGCATCATCTAATTCTAAACTAGCAGAACCTATATGGTTGTGGAGTTGGTACCGTACTAATTGTTTCTCCGTGTCATCATCTATATTGTTTCTTGTCTCGATCATTACAAAACGATGGCCACCATCCATCAGGCTCAGTGTAGTCCTTTCCAATCCTTGCTGTGGGGTAGAATGTTTTTTATACAATTCAAATCCAGATATATAGATACGTTCTTCTTTTTTAGTAGGAGTATTCCCTGCAGTGGCAAAGTTTTCTGTGATTTTCCTGATCCGTTGACCTTGTCCGTCATATTGGTAGTACGTCGTTTCCGCGATTCCATTGCCTGGGTTTACTTTCTGAGAGATAGTAGAAACCAACTCTTCTTTAAAATTCCATCTCATTTCATCCAAATGTGGCATGATCGTTATATAGCCATGTTGCGGATGATGTGGGTAGTTATATTTGGGTTGTGCTCCAATCTTTGTACTTATTAATCGATTGTTTGTCTTTTCATACTCGTAAATCCTGGTCCACCAATTCGCAGAACTACCTTCATTTTTGTGTACTACTTTATTGATATTTCCAACTTCATCATAACTGTATTGTTGAGTATAATTCCATACGGCCATTGTGCCGCCAGGATTTACCTGTTGTATATAAGGTGCATCATTCCAATTGTCTTTATTATTAAATAACAAAGAGACATTATTTTCTCTTCCGGTAGCTTCAACTAACCGGTATAGGGCATCATAGATGTATTCGTTTACTGGTTCTATTTGTGTATTGGCAAAAAAGCTAATTGGAATGGCGTTATCCTGGATGGCAATTATGTTCCCAACAGGATCATATGTATAGTTGAGATCCTGCAAAACTTCACTATTCTGTCGCGTAGAAACAAGATTTTTGATACGAAAAGTTTTTGAGTCATATTCAAAGTGGGTACTTACATCATTGCCGTAAATAATCTTATTTCGTTGACCTTTTTCGTTATAGTCAATGTCTTTGATATAGTTGGTCGCTATAGCCACTCCCGGATGCAATACACTTTCTCCATCCAACAGACCTGCCTCGTTGTACGAAGGCGTAATGATGCTTCCATCAGGTGCTGTTTGTTTGGTTATTCTTCCGAGTGCATCAGTTTCAGTTGTATATGTAAATTCAACATTTTCTAAATCGGTTAAGAGATTTGCATCAGTCCAATTAGCAACTTCTTTGTATTTACTAAATAGTTTACGGGTTGCTGCCGGTGGCTGTCCTTTGAAATCATAAGCAGGCGTATCCACCAGGCCACCCGTATCGTAATGTTGAATGACCTGCCCAAGAACATTTCTATCCTGTAGCAAAGCTTCGTTAAACCGGTTAGTATCAGTTCTAATCCCGGTTAAAAGGCTTTCACCATAAATGATCCGTTCATAAATATGGTTTAATATTTCGTCCCCGGGTTTTCCCACTGTATTAATGACAATACTCCTTGTAGGGCGATGTAGTTCATCATACTCATACTGGAATTCATGATCTCTTTCATCCCAGGTGCGTAGAGGTTTTCCTAAAATATTGACGAGTAACCACCGCTGCCCGGCATCCATACTGTTTTGATATACAAGGTTGCCCAGCATATCATATTTGTGTTCCATTACCGTGTTTCCCTTGTTGCTATTTTCAAGCAGTTCACGGGCATCAATAACCGAACGAAGATTGCCTTCGGGGTCTAATTTTATTTTCGTCTTAAAGAACTCATCTGCCTCAGTTAAAATATTTTTATTGTTGTCAACAGATAGAACGGGTCTGCCTAAAGTATCGAAGTGTAAAACAGTTGGAGTATTGGCATGTTTGGCAGCTTTTTCCGCAGCCAGTTTTTCTTTATTACCCAGGCTGCCATTTATTCTTTCCGAATACCAAATGTTCCCTTGTTCTAGAACTGTGTCATTGGCATCATAACTAAGTTGTTTCCATGAATCAAATTCAACCCTGGAAAAAGTACCATCGGGTATTTCGGTTCTTACTAATCGACCTGCGGCATCATAATAAAGAATAGGTGTCACTCCCGTTTCAACCAGTTCTTTATGATCTTCATAATGCCAGTTGACAGAGAAATAAGGTTCGTATTGTTTTACTGCGTTGCCTTTATTGTTTTTGATGATTCTTCCGTTACCGATCCAGCGAAGGTCTGTACCTGTATTTATTTCATTTATACTTATGGTATCATCCGGATTTACAATAACCTGTTTTGCAAGCCCGGGCTCTGCCTGTCCTTTTTTCATGACTACCTCCCCAATACCATTAGAATATGCAAAAGCAATTTGAACAGGTGAATCGGCCAGTTGTATAAAATGTTGTTCTCGTGTGATGGAAGCCACCACGACTGGTTTGCCAGAATTGGTATACGCTTCGAGATCATAAACGAATCTTGCAGAAGCATGCTCCAATAGATTCTTACCGATAGTTGTGAGTTGGGTTGAATCAGGAGCTTGAAAAAAATTTTGTATCAAACCGGATTCTGCAACATCTGTTATTGCTAAAATTCCTGTTAGTTCGTCTGCTTCATTTCCTTTACCCATTACAGCTACTGCTTTTACAAGACCCAGCTCATCACTAATGGCTGCTGAATAATTTCCATTAATGTCTTTCATCCATTCAGGTGTAAGAGTCCGAAAATTAAAACCCGGTTTCGTTGTTTCTACGTTTTCAACTTTTGATATATTTCCCAAGGCATCTTCCATTTCATGAACAAATAGAAAATAGTCCTTGTAATATTTTACTTTGGTAATAGCACCATAGGGATCGGTATAGGATACAGGACTATAAAAACGGTCTTGAGCATCAGACTGGCTTTCTGCTGCAGTTTTAAATTGAATAGTGCCGGAACGAACCCACCAATTATTATCGATAGGGGTGAATTTCCCTTCTATTAAATGGGCTGCATTTACCTTCGTTCCAAATATGTCAGTTATCAATTCAGGAGTATAGGCCAATTGATAACTTTCAAAAGGCAGGGCTAGTGATTCGAGTTGATGCAGTTGTAAGGGTCCCGATAAGTTGTCTTGATAATAAGTGGAACGAACATGCTCAATGAGTCTTTTTTGTGCTGTTCCTGCAACCGGGGCTTTATTTATTTCATGGTAAAAAGCAGTATCGGATATTGCATCAGTAAGTATGTCTGTAAACTCATTGATCGAATAGTATAAATTAGAATTTGCAACGCCCTTTAGTTGAAATGTTTTTACTTCAGAAGGCAAACGCAAACGATGTGTATTCTCTCCGGTAACATCATTCGTGAATTGATTTTGAGAATAGAGGATGACAACTTCACTTTGAGCATCCTGCGTTTCTAACGGCAGTGTTGCATCAACTATTTTTCTTGGATAAACCACAGAAGCCGATTCCAGCACATTCCCGTATTCATCTAATTTTAAATTCAGATTATGTGCAATGCGGGGGTCTTCCGTATTGCGTTCATAACTATAAGTGATCGCTTCGCTTTCTTTCACTACAAATACCGCATGATTATTTTTGCCCTTCGGCTGCAGCAGTTCAATGACACAATTATGCGTAGCCACTGAGAAAGGAGTTAGTTCTCTTTTACGGGCTTCAACCGTATTTCCAAATTTGATCGCATCCCTCGCGAAAGTTTCTGAACGCAGGGCCATTCCTTTACACGCTCTAAAGGCCTCCTGCCATTCCTGTGATGAAAGGTTACTTACTAAGGATGAATCCATTCCGGGTGCTACAACCAACAGCGCATCAGGCAAGGTTACCTCAGGATGTATTACCGTAAACCCTTTACGTTTTATTTCCTCGTACCAATAATCATTTGCAAATTGATCAAGTATCTTTTCATTCCGTAAAAAGGCTCCTGTGTGATGCCAGCTTTTGGAAATAACCGGTTCCTGGTGCAAACTGGCATCCGTAATATTTGTTGCGCCACTTGTTTCCCAATGTTCAAAGCTTTCTGCATCGATTTGCTCCACCATTCCAAAACCCCTGAATTCTCTTTCCGCATGGTCATAATAACCATGATGGTATTTATATTCGGTTACAAACTTGTAACCTGATATTTTATCTTCCGTGGTAGTTTTGAAAACACAATGAACAGGGAAATGCAACTTCGTCAACCAGGGTTTTCCTGCCAGTTTATCTTCAAGATAAAATTCAGTAGAAGGTTTGTATTCCAGTGATACTTCCTTTCCCAAATTGTTTTTATAAGAAACCATGATATGTGGTTTCTTGCTGCTCATCAGATCAATATATTTAAGAGGAACAGTTGCATCTTTTGCTAGTGGACTTGACCAAACAATACAGGCAACACCATTGCCCAGCAGATCGGTTACGGTTATGTTGGATTGAGAATGGATCTCGGGAAAGGGATCTATTTCAAAAGGAGTAGTACCAAAGCGATTTCCACTTAAGTTTTTCCAACAACTAAATTTCTTTTTACCTAAATAAATAATATCCGAAGTGCCGGAGCCATCAATATCTGCTAACCGCAGAAAGTCGGGGTTGAAAGCATCAGCATGATCAAAGACAGGCGCATTGTCCATTGTCACTTTAGCACCAAACTTTCCATACCCAAGGTTTGGCCAATAACAAATTTCACCATTTCGGATCCGTAAAATATCGGTCAGGCCATCACCGGACATATCTGCGAGGTAGATCGTTTCTTTCGCATCCGCAAAGATTATATGCGGTCCTGTTTCCTCATCGAAAGCTTTCAATACTTTCCTTGCAGGTGCAAATCCATCCCTGCCTTCAGAGGGATACCATTTAAAAACATTCTCTTCAGAAATGACTATTTCAGGTTTCCCATCACCATTCAGATCTAACCATCGGGTATTGG
The DNA here is from genome assembly GCF_035299325.1 of Lacibacter sp. Lineage (GTDB taxonomy): Bacteria > Bacteroidota > Bacteroidia > Chitinophagales > Chitinophagaceae > Lacibacter. The sequence continues at coordinate 105,978 of NZ_DATGWT010000016.1, forward strand.
CATCTCCAAAATCAATATTGGGTATTGCTTTGAAGGAGCGTAAACCATGCCATTCATTGTCATCATCCAATTCAAAATATCCTCTTGGTTGAGTACTATAACTTACTAATTGTTTCCCACCATCCGCATCCAGGTCTGCCAACTGTAATTGTCCACCCAATCCGGTAAAAGAGGGCTTGCGCGATACTAATTTTGCTTGTTCAAATTTTCCATTGCCGAGATTATGTTTATAGTACCAACCGTTTGCCTGTTCTGTCAGAATACCAGATAAGCCTTCATTGAACAGATCCGTGAACTGGTATTGCTGTTCATCTAAACCTGAAGGAGCATGGATCAACTGATCGGGAGAAATAGTCTTTACTATATCGCTCCATTCATGTTTTTGGTAGTCAAATTCCATTGGAGGAAGTCGCTTAGACGAATAAGTACCACCCTCTTTTTTGATATAGCCGTAGGAGCTGATCTTTTTAAGAAAACTAAAGCCTTGCTCCGTCGCAGTATCGTATTCAAAGTTTACCGAACGAATCAGCGTTTTTTTATCTGATTGATCAGGCCTTAATGCCAACTCTTCAAAAACATGAAAGAGCAAAACCCGCTGGCACAACCGGGTTGTTCTGATTTCGAATCCGGCTTTGTAATCGGAAAAGGCATCTGGTCTATAGTCCCAGGTATTTATTTTGTCAATAGGATCATCTAACAATAAGGTTCCATAATCAAAGATGGTTTGAAACATATAGTCTTCTTCAGCAGGAAATTCATCGCCGAGTTTTTTATAAGCTGATTTATTCCCATAAAGAACTTTATCAATGTAAAGGTTGGCATAAGTAATTAAACCATTTCTTAACCGATTTCTATTATGTAAAATTGAATCATCAAAACCAATTGAATCTTCCTTTCTATAAATGTATTGACAGATTTTTCCTTTATCATCAAATACATATTCCGGGAGCCACTCAAAAATTTTAGTTGGGTCTTCAGGATCTGAAAGTGAAGAATTATTGCTCCATCCAAAAAGAGTTGTGACATTTTCTTTGCTGATGACACGCCATTTGATCTTTCCTGAAATCTTTTCCGTCCACCGCTCAATGCGGGCGAATAACCCCTCTATACGGGGTTTATAATTCCTGATTGTAAATAATCCATTTGCTGAGGGCCATTCGTTAATGATATATTCGTTATCAACATCTAATTGAAAGCTTCCATCAACGTTCTTTTTAAATTCAGGAACAAGATCGTCCGCCTCAGAAAATAAAAAAGTATCTGAGTCAATGGTATCTTGATATTGGGGTAACCCTTTATCTGTTTTTCGTTTAATGGAGGCTAAGCTTAATTGCCAGCCCAAACCAAATATTCCATTGCCTGCACCTGAACTATATGAAAGATCTAGAGATGGAGAACCTCCCCTGGCTTGCGAAAATGGAAGAGGAATTGAAAAGGAAGAAGTACCATTCACCGCATTCACAGAAAACTTTTCATCAATTGATTTGATTGCCCCACCGCCTTTTGGCAGAGAAATAAAGGGAATTTGAATAGTGTTCGATTTTGTTTTCCCACCGTCCGTCTTTAGAAATTTGGATTCACTCATCGAATAGCTTGAAGCTTTATCGCCAGAATCAGATCTCATAAAATAATTTTAATTAAACTGTAGTTAAGTGGAAAAACTTTAATCCCTGTATATAGAGGCTCTCAAATAAAAATATTATTAATATCTAGGAAAAGCAATACCCTTTTTAGGTGGGGGGGGGTAAAAAGAGTAACGTAAATTCCAGAACGAACCCCCTCGAGGATTTGGAGGAATTATGCCAGTTTATTAAACTAAGTGTAAATACCACCCAAACTGACCCCCATCCGCCATTTTAAATTGACCCCCTAAAAAAATCTTCCAAAAACTGGAGGAGAGATACTCTG
>NZ_DATGWT010000017.1:0-116701 GCF_035299325.1 Lacibacter sp.
TCCACATACATCTGCAATACTTTCAACTCTTCATCCAACGGAATAAAATTCTTTTCGGCATAGTTGAGCAGCGAACGAAGAAAGTTGGAGAAGATGGTGAGATATTTATACGCCTTTGTTGTTTGCTGCGAAACAATTAAATGCTGAATAGAGCTTAATGCATTGAACATAAAATGCGGATTCATCTGTAACCGCAGGTTCATAAACTTTGATTCAGCCATCTTTACATTCAGCTCCATTACTTCCAGTTTTGTTTTCTTCATGGCGTCCATGGCCATGGCACGGGAAATTTTTGCGGAGCTGAGAGAAGCAATGGTTTGCAATGCTTCAAGATGTTGTTTGGTAAAGAAGTTTTTGCGTTGATGTTCTGAATCGATCACTGCAATTACTTTGCCTTCGTGAATGATGGGAACTGTTATTTCAGAAAAACGTTGTTCGTCATCAACAATGTATCGTTTATCTTTTGTAGTGTCGTTGATGATGGTTGGTTTTCCGGTTGATGCCACATCGCCTACAATACCTTTTCCGAACGGAATGATGATTGGGTTTTTGATCTCATAGGCCTTGGGGCTTTTGGGTCCATACGCCGCTTTTTGCTGTAATGCTTTTTGTTCTTCATCAACCGTATAGATCACGCAATCTTCAAAGCCCAAACGAGAGATACAGTTACGGGCAATATCCCAAAGAATATCATCTACTGATGAATGTTCAAAACCTGAATGAGCGAAGTAATCGATCATCTGTTTTACTTCTTTTTCTTTTTTGCGTCGTTGCAGGAAATTGAAAATGCCATACAGCAACGCAAAAAATGCAGCGATGTAGGTAACACGAAACCATGTTTGCTGCCACCAGGGTTTACTGATATTGAGTTGAATGGGATGTGCAGCTTCAAACCAATTAATACCATCTCTGGATGCTTTTACCTGGAAGCGATAGCTGCCCGGCGGGAGTTTGCTGTACACGGCCTGTCCGTAAGCGATCGGTTTTTTCCAATCAGTATCATACCCATCAAGTTTATACAGGAACTGTATTTTTTTTGATCCGGTTAATTCACCTGATGAAAAATAGAAATGAAAAGCGGATGTGTTGTACGGAAAACGAAGTGTGTCGGTAGTTGTAAAACGATAACTGCTATCTGTTGTGTACAATGAATTGATGGATGGTTGCAGTTGCACAGAGATTGTATTCAGTTGCTGCGGATAAAACGAGTTAAGTCCTTTATCACTGCCCCAAAACATTTCACCATCAGCTGCTTTAAAACAACTACGCATCCGAAAACCTGCATGACTGAAACCTAATCCTTCTTCATAAACAGAATAATTATTGGTCGTAGGATCAAAACGGATCAAACAATTCAAATTGCCGATCCAGAGAAAGCCATTTTCATCTTTTAAAATGCCTTCGCATTTATCATTTCGTAAACCTTTGCTGCGGTTGTATACTGTTGTTGTTCCGTTTGGCGCAAGTACTGTTAAGCCGGCAACAGTTCCGATATAAATATTGCCTTGATTATCTTCATTGAACGAGAACACACGATTATGTGAAAGTCCTTCTTTATCGGTGTATCGCTTTAACGTTTGTCTCTGTTCATTATAACACCAGGCTCCTCGACTGGCGCCTATCCAGAGTTGTTGCTTACTATCAATCCAAACGGTGTTTGTATAAAGACCATTTAATTCTTTTAACAAAGGATGTGTTTCAAAATTAGTTACCTGTAAACTGTTGGTGTTTATCTTACAGATGCCTCGCATGGTTGCTACCCAAAGATTACCGGCAGCATCACTACAAAATCCATTTATCCATAGTGAAGGAAGTGAATCATTACTTTCATTCTTTCTTCCAAAATGTGCAATTGTTTTTTGTTGCTTGTTAAGCAACAGTATGCCGTAACGTGATGTACCAACCCATAAGCGATCCTGTTCATCATTATACAAGGCTCTTATCGTTTCTTCTTTATTGAGGTTGGTGCCATTGGGCAAATAATAATCAACAAAAGATGTTTGATTCGTTGTTCTGTTTAAACGAATTAACCGATCCTGTGTGCCGAGCCATACTAAATTATCTTTTGCTGTAATGGCCTGAATAAATCCATCAAACAAATTTCCCTGTTCATCTTTAAAATAAGGACGGTAAGCAATTTGCGGCTGTTTCAGATGCAGGTAATGCAAACCGGATGTGCGTGTGGTTACAAAAAGATAACCGCTGCTGTCGTAATGCACCACATTGGTATTATCACCGCCAATGCTTCGTTCATTCAACGGATCATGATTCAGCAATTGCAAACTTTCTTTCTCCAGATCGATGAGATACATACCGGAGAAACGGGTGCTGAGCGCAAATTGCTGTTCATTGATGCGGGTGATATTTCGAAGGTCTTTTGCCAATGCGTTTCCGTTTTGATCTTTCAGGTTTGTATAAGTGTGCGTTGCAGTTTGTGTTTTTATATTGATGCGGTAGACATTGCTTCCGGAAAGGTTGTACGTAATAATCTCATTGTTGTTGATCCGTGCAGCACCCATTAAACCCGGCATTTCGATCTCCATTATTTTTTTTTGCGTTGCATAATCGATCAGCAGTACACGGTTGTTGCCATAAAACAGAAATTTGTTTTCATCAAACGGCTCAACAAAGCGGGCCGCTTCGGGGAGAAAGGAATCAATAACAGTTTTCCATTCTTCAAAGCGATTGGTTATTGTATTTAAAACATAATGCCCGTTTGCTGTACGAACAATAAGACCTTTTGTTTTCGTTAGCAGATAGTTAATCGGAATATTGGTTTCAGAAGTATCACCAACAGGGAACGAATGAAAATTCCGTTTTGCATCGAGCATGGTTACAACATTTGTGGGTGTTCGTAGCCAGATGCGGTTTTCATTGTCGCAGATTACCTGCAGTATATCATTTGCTGCGAGTTTTGGGTGATTGTATTTGTAATACGTAGTAATGCTGTTACCATCAAAACTATTGAGTCCTTCTGTTGTGCCGATCCAGAGTATCCCGTTCCTGTCACGCTTCACATCATTCACACTGTTATCGCTCAATCCTTCTGCTGTGCTGAGGTGATAAAATGCAGGGCCCTGTGCAGTTACTTTTTGTGCAGTACATGCAATCAACAGAAGAAGCACGATATGAATTACTTTCATCAAACGAATACAACGATTGGTTTCACGGGTCAAAAATTACTCTTTTTCTTTCAAAGCGTTGTAACCAAACTCCGCATTTGCAGCGGAGCCTGATCAACAACGAAAAACAAATAGGGTGTAAACAAGGTCAGCAACTTAACTTCTTATTACCATGCATTATCATATGCCTGTACCAGTTTAGCGGGGCTGGCAACATGTTGTGCGTTATCATCCACATTGCTGTTTGAGTTAATGCTTACATAAACACTGTTGGGGAAACTCATGATGATGCATTCACCGCCGGGGCCGGGACCACCGGGGCCTCCACCATTTTTCCAAAAGTATCTTCCTTTGTCACCGGCAATACCATTTACTCCATCAAAACCGCAACCGGCTATTTTCATTAGTTGTTTTGTTTGTTCAGGCACCAGTTGATTATTTTCAAAGGCGATCATTACCTGCGCAATTTCATAGGTGCTCATCACCAGGCCTCTTGAACCGGCGATCAATACATCATCGCTGTTCGTTACGGGCGCCATATTACTATTCCAACGGTAGAACAAGGTGTAAGGATAATTATTCAACCCCTGGTGATTCCAGTTTCTGAAATCAATTTTTTCCCAATGTGCAATGTTCGATGGTTGCAGCACAAGATCACGCATAATCTCTCTGAACTCTAAAGCAGTTGCAGATTCCAACGTATTATTCATTTCAGCCCCTGCAAAATAACCCTTACCATATTTCATATAGGGAAGCAGTATGCGGCACAATGCAAAGTTGGCATTGTTATAAGTGCGTGTTGTATCGCCTTGTGGCATATTCATCATTTGTTTTAATGATGCATAGTCACGATCGTTTTTTGCAAAGCCGCTGTTGTGTGATAATAATCTGCGAAAGCTGATCTGCATCAACGAAGGATGAATGGTCCATGAGTTAGGCAGATAATTATGGATATAGGCGTCAGGCGAAATGCCTTTCATCTGCAGCATTTTAAATACTGCAATTGCCGTCATGAATTTTGTAACGCTGAAAATTTCCTGTCTTGTTTCAATGGTGTAAGGAACATCGCCATCTGATCTGGAGGCTTTGCCGGCAGCACCAAACCGCATGATCTTATCGCCCACAACAATTGTGTAAGAATAACCAACGGCCTGCGGACCATACGTGGTTTTGATATTCTGTTCAAATTTGTCGAGATCAAATTTTGGTTGGTTACTGTTAATACCCTGTTCTTTCTTTTGGCAGGCAACCACCAGTAGAATAAAACTGGCGAGAATAAGTGTTTGTTTCATGTCTTTGATTTTTGGTTTATTTTTTGGTACTGCTAAAGTAGATGGCCAAAAATCAATTAATGGTATACCGGTTAGTTTGCGGCTGTTGTGTTTGAGTTAGCGGTTAACACTATAAAAAAATCCCCTTTTGCGAAAACAAAAGGGGAGCGATGATAAGGTTAGCGTTTTTACCAAACTGGTCCCTCTTGAAGAGTCAAAAGGGAGTAATAATCAACATGAGAAAAAGGTTTTAGATCACTTGCTTATTTTTTGTTTTGTTTTTTTCTTTCTCTTTCATTTCAGCTTCTGTTGCCTCACCAATAATGATGCGGCCGAAGTTTGACTTCACTTCTACTTTCGATGAACCGGAACCTGATTTTCCTTCATAACTACGATTTGAATCAGGACCATATTTATCCGGAGTATCCGTACGTTTGATGTTGGCATTGGTACGGTCTACCACCGAACCAAAACTTGTTTTGATGGTATAGGTAGCAGAGAAATTTGAAGCAGGACGTAAATTAACAGTGCTGTACGATTCGTTCAACGTAAGGGACGTAAGATCATTGTCGATATTGATGCGGCTGCTGCTGCAGAACTCCATATTGATCTTGTTGCTGCCTGTAAGATTTTCAATGGTTACAGTTGAAAATTTGAATATAGAAGTTGAGTTGTTTACATTCTTCAAGTTTGCTTTACCAAATTCAACTACCAGTTTTTCCGTTTTAGGCAGATTGCCTGCGGTTAATGAACCAAACTTACTGCTAAGTGAAACATTGCCATTATAGTCAGGTAATTTGATTGCACCAAACGAGTTCTCAATTTTTAAAGTGTTGTTGGAAGGTATCTGTACAGTATAGTTAATGCTCATACTGCTTTTGCAATTTTTACAATTGTAATTACTGTTCTTGTTTTTACTGGTTGTGGTTTTGAATTTTATTTCATTGCCGTCTTTGCTTTCTGTAACGTCGATATTCTCGAACATTTTATCCGCCAGTTCTTTGTCGGTAGAACTTGCTTCTATATGAATGTCTACTTTAATTTCATTTCGATCCCAGGTGGTAACAGTTACATTACCAAAACTGTTATTAATGTTCAATGTATTTCCGGAAGCGGAATACGTCTTAGAGATGTTACGTTCTTTAAAATGTTCGTAACGTTTTTTCTCTGTTTTCTCTTCTTTTTGCTGTGCTGTTGCCTGTACTGTAATAAACAGCAGGGCCATACCAAGAATGGTTTTGAATGAAAGGTTCATGTTCATACTTTTTTAATGATGTAAAGTGAATCGTTTGAATGGCATTAACCATTCGGTAATTCATTGTTTTGTTTTGTTTGTTTCTTGATGTCGTTGGTGATCATCAACTGGCGATACAACAGTTCTGCCTGCAGTTGCAGATTCTGAAGCATGGCTTTCATGATCACATCTTTATTGGGCGTGTGAGCTGCTTGTTTTTGCAGCATATTATACGTACTGTCGAGTAATTGCAGATCATCTAAAAACTGTTTGTACAATTCAGGATTGTCAACGGTTGCTTCCTTTAATTCTTCCTGGCGTGTTTCAATGGCATTGAATACTTGTTTTGCTTCTGCTGCATATTCCGGAGCAATGCCGTTAAGTTGTGCAGTATTGGTTGTTGCTTTTGGATCAGTTACTGCCAGTTCATTTTTCTGCTGACGGACATACAGGAAGTACACCGATGTCAGCACAATACAAACCACAGCGGCGGCGGCCGAAAATTTATAGATGTCTTTCAGGGAAAAAACCTTTGCTTCTTTTTTGATGGGGAGCGTTTTTTCGATCTTGCTCCATACATCGGCACCCGGGTGCTCCGTATCAAACTCACTTCGGTTTCTGTTCACGAATTTTTCCAGGTTACTGCTCATATACTTCTTGTTTTAACAGCTGTAATAATTTTTGTTTGGCCCGCATGTATTGTGTGCGAACGGTTGAATGTGCCACTTTCATCATCTCAGCCACTTCTTCCTGTTCGAACCCTTCAATTAAATGAAGCGTCAACACCGTACGGTAGCCATCGGGTAATTTTTGCATGGCTTGCTTAATACTGTCAACCGTGTACCACACTTCATCTTCTTCCAGCACTGTTTCATCTGCAATATTTTCTGCATCCGTTTCCAATCCATTCACATGCAGTTTTTGTTTTTTGAGATGTGCAATGCTTTTGTACACCACGATCTGTCGTAACCATGCACCGAATGTTGATCTGCCTTCAAACGAACGGAGTTGCTGAAACGCATCGGTGAATGCTTCCTGCAGAATATCTTCTGCATCATCGGCCCGGTTCAAAATCCGCAGCGCTGTATTGTACATGGCCTTTGAGTAACGGTCATACAGGGCCCTGTATGCCGAAGCTTCTCCGTTGATGCATTGCTGCACCAATACGTCTGCTGATGGGATGATTGTTGACAGGTTCAATGGTTTTTATAATAGAAAGTATAAAGTTCATTGATTTTGTTGCACGGCCGGGGCAGGAATTTTTTGGCGAAGCGATGGAAGGAGGAAAAAGAGGATGAGTGGAAGCGATAGCTTATCAAGAAAAATCACGCCACCATCATCACCTGCTGATCTTCCTTTGCATGCTTCATCACAAACCAAAGCGTAACGATTGTGGAGAGTAGAAAGTAAGCGCCAATCATATATTTAAGTACAGGACTAAGTGCTGCTACGCCAAACCAATCGCCGGTTTGTAAAATGATAGCAATGCCCAAGCTGTTCTTGATGATCTCCCACACGATGGCGTATTTGTTACGATCCATCAAATCGGTGTAAGCATACACGCTCAGGAAAATGAACAAGCCATAGATATAAATATAATAAGCGTTCAATGCGTTGATGGATGCAATATTGCCAAAGAGATAACTGATAAATAATAATGTCATAGTTATCTGCACCCAACTCCACACATGCAATGAAGTGGAAGCTTTGGTGTCGTACTTCTGCATGTTGTACACATCATTAATCTTGTGTACCGGATATTTCTCCGCAACATCTGCTGGGCGCCAACCGGTTGGCATCATCCAAATACGGAATTTATCGTTCCAGTTTTTTGTCAACCATGCATCTTTAATGAGTAAGCCCAAATGCATGAAATTTATTTTGATCGGGTTCCATGTTTGCACCGGCCGTGTAATACCGTAAACAGGTTTTTTGTCAGGCAGTTCTTCCTGGTACGTGCCAAAGAGTTTATCCCAGATGATAAAGATCTGTCCATAGTTCTTATCTAAATATTCAGGATTGATGGCATGATGCACTCGATGGTGCGAAGGTGTAACAATGATCTTTTCCAAAAATCCCATCTTATTGATGTGTTGCGTATGATACCAGAACTGTGCAAACAAATGCAGAGGTGCCACAACAGCAATCACCATAGTTGGTACACCCAGCAACGCTGCCGGTAATAAAAAGATGGTGAAGAGACGGAATACAACAGAAATACTTTGCCGCAATGCACAGGCCAAATTAAAATCTTCACTGCTATGATGAATGATATGTGCGTTCCAGAAAAAATTATATTCATGATCGAGACGATGCACCCAATAGCCTGCAAAGTCGAGTGCAACAAAAGCAATGACGTACGTAAGAATGGTATTCTCAATATGTACGATCGCTAATTTATCTGCCAGCCAACCATAACCGATAATGGCAATACTTAAACCCAACACATCTTTTGTAACATTGGTAATACCGCTGCTGAGACTGGAGATCATATCCAGATTGCGGACAGTTTGCTTTCCTTTCCAAACACCATACCAGGCTTCGGCAAGTACCAGCAATAAAAAAGCCGGCATGGCAATGAGTAAAATTTTACCGTAGGTTTCCATGTGCAAACAATCTTACTGCGAAAATACGGAAAGGCCGTCAGTTTACCTGCTCCCGGTAATCGGCCATGTATCGGGAAGGCGAAACACCCGTCACCTGTTTAAACACCCGGTTAAAACTTACTGCACTGCTGAAACCACAGTCGTACGCTACGGATGAAATAGCAACAGGATGATTGCCCGTCATTTGTTTGCAGGCTTCGCTGATACGTATTTCGTTGAGGAAACTGATATAAGTTTTACGGGTGTGTTTTTTAAAGTAGCGACAAAAAGCCTGTACTGTCAAATGCGCAACTGCTGCGATCTGTTCAAGGCTGATGTGCTCCGTATAATGTTCCATGGTGTATCGATATACGTCATTCATACGCAAGCCTTCGGTATCGGAAATACTGTAAATAGTTGATGCCGATGAAAGAACCCGATTGCCTCTGCTGTTGCTGAGTGTTTGCAACAGCTGAATGAAATAGGAAAGTCGATACGCTTGTTTTGCCTGTTGCACCTGTTGCATTTCCACAAGAATCTTTTTGGTTGCTGCAGCAGAAATTTTTAATCCGGAGTTTGTCTGTTCAATGAAACGCCGGATTGGTTTGGTTTCCGGCAATGCAAGTACGGTTTCATAGAATTGTGCGGGATTAAAGAAAAGTGACAGTGATTCTACCTTTTTCTTCTTGCGTTTATTAAAGTAAACGGGATCGCTTTTAAACAGGTGGGGTTGATTGGCGCCGAGGATATAAATATCACCGGGTAAGAATGGTTGCATGTAATTACCGGCGATCAATGTTCCCGTTCCTTCTTTGATCCAGGTAATCTGAATTTCCTGATGCCTGTGCAGATGCACATAAAAATGCGGCAATACTTCGTGCTGCACCACAATGGAACTGTCACCCGCCACCGGTATGGTAAACTGTACAATCTTCATTTTTAGCGAATATTAGCCTTGATTGTAAAAATATAGGTATATCGGGTTAATATCGGTAAAGAATCCGTTAAGAACGGCCTCTGTTTTCTATGGGGCATCGGTTACTTTCGTTTAAAATTTTATACTATGTCATTCGAATGGAAAGGGGTATTCCCCGCTTTGCTTACACCGTTTACCGCTAACGATGAAGTTGATCTGCAAATGTTTGAAAAAAACCTGCAGGCGCAACTCGATGCCGGTGTGCATGGCGTGATCATTGGTGGTTCACTCGGCGAAGCCAGCACCATTACAGCTGAAGAAAAGGAATTGCTAATCAAACATGCAATTAAATTCCTAAACGGAAGAATTCCGGTGATCATGAATATTGCAGAGAGCACAACCAAAGATGCAGTGCAACAGGCCGCCAATGCAAAAGAATGGGGCGCAAAAGGATTGATGTTGTTACCACCCATGCGTTACAAAAGTGATGACAGGGAAACAGTGGAATATTTTAAAACCATTGCGAAGTCAACTGATCTGCCGATCATGATCTATAACAATCCGGTTGATTATAAAATTGATGTGACGCTTGATATGTTTGAAGAACTGATCGAATGCAGCAATATCACAGCAGTGAAAGAAAGCACAAGAGATGTAACAAACGTTACCCGTTTGATCAATCGTTTCGGTACACGTTTAAAAATTCTTTGTGGTGTTGATACATTAGCGATGGAAGAATTGTGTTTGGGTGCTGATGGCTGGGTGGCAGGTTTGGTTTGTGGCTTTCCGAAAGAAACGGTGACTATTTACAACCTTGTGAAAGAAGGTAAAATAGCAGAAGCAGCAGCCATTTATCGTTGGTTCATGCCGTTGCTCGAACTGGATATTCATCCAAAGTTGGTGCAGTATATTAAACTTGCTGCTACACAAGCAGGAATTGGAAGTGAATATGTTCGTGCTCCTCGTTTAACTTTACAGGGCAGCGAACGGGATCGTATTTTAAAAATCATTAACGATGGACTCGCTGCACGACCGGTTTTATAATCCATCAAATAACAAACATGAATTTAGCAGATACGCCGTTACATGAAATTGATGCTTACATGCAGGAAGCATGGAAAGCATTTCATATCTATCGCAAAAAAAGTTTGAAAGAACGTGCAGCTTTTATGCGTTCCATTGCCGTTGAGTTAGAAAACTGTGGCGATACATTAATTCAAACAGCGATGCGTGAAACGCATTTACCTGAAGCAAGATTAAGAGGCGAACGTGGCCGTACTATTTTTCAATTGAACAGCTATGCAGCTGCATGCGAAAATGGCGAATGGCTCGAAGCAAGTATTGACACAGCTGTTCCTGATAAAGTGCCTGCAAAGCCGGACATCAGAAAAATGCTGATACCAATGGGACCTGTTGTGGTGTTTGGTTCAAGCAATTTTCCCTTTGCGTATTCAACAGCAGGTGGTGATACAGCATGTGCATTAGCTGCTGGTTGTCCCGTTATTGTAAAAGCACATCCTGCACATCCTGAAACTTCGCACATAGTAGCAGATGCAATTTTTAAAGCAGCTGCATTTAATAATTTACCATTGGGTGTGTTTACGCATGTGTATGGTGCAGGGTTTGAAACAGGTAAAGCATTGGTTACACATCAGCATACAAAAGCAGTTGGCTTCACCGGTTCTTATGGTGGAGGTAAACAGTTATTCGATTGGGCCAATCAACGTAAAGAACCGATTCCGGTATTTGCAGAAATGGGGAGCGTGAATCCTGTGTTTTTATTACCGGAGAAATTGGCAAGTGATGCATCCGGAATTGCAACAGCCTATGCAGGTTCCATTACATTAGGTGTGGGACAGTTTTGTACCAACCCGGGTTTGATCATTGCCATTGAAAGCGAAGCATTGAAAACTTTTACGCATGATCTTGGTAAAGCAATACAAAAAACACAACCGGCAGCTATGTTGCATGCAGGTATTGTAAAAGCGTATAAAGAGAAAAAAGGAAATGCATTGTTGCAGGATGATGTACACCTTGTTGCAGAAAGTGAAACAGCTGTAAAAGAAGATGAGGGTTTGCCAACTGTTGCAACTGCAAGTGCAGAAACTTTGTTAAAGAATCCGTTATTGCACCAGGAAGTGTTTGGTCCGTATTCACTCATTATCCGTTGTAAAGATGAAACAGAGATGCTGGCTGTTGCACAACAACTGGAAGGACAGTTGACGGCAACGCTCATGGCAACTACAAATGAGTTGAAGAAGAATGAAGAATTGATAGAAGCCGTTAAAAATATCTGCGGTCGTTTTATTTTGAATGGTGTGCCGACAGGTGTAGAAGTTTGTTTGAGTATGCACCATGGTGGTCCGTTCCCATCAACAACCGATAGTCGTTTTACGAGTGTTGGTGCCGATGGCATTAAACGTTTTGCACGACCGATCTCTTTACAAAACTGGGAGAATGAATTATTGCCCGATGAATTGAAGAATGAAAATCCATTAGGGATTTGGAGAAGAGTGAATAGCGAACTGACGAAAAATGTTGTTCAGTAAAGTTTATAAAGTTTCAATACATATTGAACGAAGAATTGATAAATCATGAGCCGAATCGATCAACCCATCATAAAGAAATATCCCAATAGTGAACTCTATCGTTTTGGTGGTTGGGTATTTCATTGTGTGGATGCACATACCTGCGGCAACCCGGTTCGTTTAGTCGCTGAAGGTGGTCCTGCATTGCAGGGAAATACGATGAGCGAAAAACGTCAGCACTTTTTAAAAGAGTATGATTGGATACGCAAAGGGTTAATGTTTGAACCAAGGGGTCATGATATGATGAGTGGAAGTATTCTCTATCCACCACATGATCCGCAGAATGATGTAGCTGTTTTATTTATTGAAACAAGTGGATGCTTACCGATGTGTGGACATGGTACCATTGGTACAATCACCATTGCAGTAGAAGAAGGTTTGATCGTTCCGAAAACGCCGGGCATCATTCGTATGGAAGCGCCAGCAGGATTGGTGATGATCGAGTACAAAATGACTGGCCCTGGCCTTCAGGCAAAGGTAAAAAGTGTAAAGCTCACCAATGTACCTGCTTATTTACACTCAACAGAATTAACCGTTGATTGTCCGGAGTTGGGTGAGTTAGTTGTTGATGTTTCCTACGGAGGAAATTTTTATGCCATCGTTGATGTGCAGAAAAATTTTAAAGGTCTTGAACATTATGCTGCTGATAAATTAATTGCATGGGCGAGAGAGTTGCGGAGGAATATCAATGCAAAATATACATTCGTTCATCCGCAGGATGAAACGATCAATGGCTGCAGCCATATTTTATGGGCGGGTTCTGTGATCGATCCCACATCTACTGCACGAAATGCAGTATTCTATGGTGATAAAGCAATTGACCGCAGCCCATGTGGTACAGGAACCTCTGCACGTATGGCGCAATGGTACGCAAAAGGGAAATTGAAAAAAGGCGATCAGTTTATACATGAAAGTATTATAGGTAGTAAGTTCATTGGTACAATAGAAGAAGAGTTGGAAGTGAATGGTATGAAAGCTATCAGGCCCGGTATTGAAGGTTGGGCAAAGATCTATGGTTACAATACCATCAGCATTGATAAAGATGATGATCCTTATGCTTATGGGTTTCAGGTTATCTGAACCATGATTTACAGGATTTATGGGATGGCAGGATAGAATCAAGAAAGCAGAGTTTTCGCATAACAATAATTTATTTACAAGTTTTCAATAGCTGGGTACATGAAAAAAGTATTTCTCCTTTTCCTTGTTTGTCTGTTTCAATTAAACCTGTTTGCGCAAAACAGTTTACAGAAAATTGAATTCGTCAATTTTTCACAGGTGAATGTTACAGATGCTTTCTGGAAACCAAAGATTGATAAAGTAGCTACCAAAACATTGGCAGCCTGTATTTATCAAACAGAAGTAGCTACGCCACGTATTCGAAATTTTGAACGTGTTGCAAGAAACAAAGGTGAACAGCACGAAGGTATTTTTTACGATGATAGCGATGTGTTCAAAGCATTGGAAGCAATGGCGTATTCATTAAAGACCCATCCCAATGCAGAAATGGAAAAGAAATGCGATGAGTGGATCGATAAGATCGCTGCTGCTCAACAGCCCGATGGTTATCTCAATACCTGGTACACATTGAAAGGTTTGCAGGATCGCTACACCGATATGAGTATGCATGAAGATTACAATGCAGGTCATATGATCGAAGCAGCAGTTGCGTATTTCAATGCAACAGGCAAGCGTAAGTTTTTAGATGTATGTACCAAGTGGGCCGATCATTTTGATGCATTGTTCGGCCCCGGTAAACGTCATTGGGTTACCGGTCACCAGGAATTAGAGTTAGCATTGGTGAAATTGTATAAGACAACCAAGAATGAAAAATATTTGAAACTTGCTGATTGGTTATTGAGCGAACGTGGCAAACGTTTGGCAAAAGGTTATACATGGACCGATTGGAAAGACACCGCTTATGCACAGGATGTATTGCCGGTGAAAGAACAAACACAAATTACTGGTCATGCAGTGCGTGCCATGTACATGTACACGGGTGCAGCTGATGTGGCTGCACAAACAGGTGACGTAGATTACATGCGTGCCATGAAAACGGTGTGGCAGGATGTGGTGTTTCGTAACATGTACATCACCGGTGGTATTGGTTCTGCAGGAAGTAACGAAGGGTTTAGTCAGGATTATGATCTGCCGAATGAACAGGCTTACTGCGAAACTTGTGCAAGTGTGGGCATGGTGTTTTGGAATCAGCGAATGAATGCATTAACAGGTGATGCAATGTATATAGATGTATTGGAACGCAGTTTATACAATGGCGCTTTGGATGGATTGAGTTTAACAGGTGATCGTTTCTTTTATGGGAATCCGTTGGCATCACGTGGACAGCATCAACGCAGGGAATGGTTTGGTACAGCATGTTGCCCGGCAAATATTGCACGTATGGTGGCATCGCTCGGCGATTATATTTATGCAAAAAGTGATGAAGGAATTTTTGTGAATCTGTTTGTTGGCAGTAATACGAATATTCAGTTGCCGAAGACAAAAGTGGATGTAAAGATGGAAACAAATTATCCGTGGGATGGGAAAATAAAATTGACTGTTGACCCGGAGAAGAATTCAAAATTCAAAATTTATATTAGAATTCCAGGGTGGTATTTGCCCGTAGGGTTTATTTCTACTGCAGAGGACTTGTATCGTACACCAGAACTTCCTGATTCCTTATGGACTGTGAAATTAAAAGGCAAAGCCCATATTACTACATTCAGGAATGGATATTGTGAAATCGAACCCACTGGAAACTGGACCAAAGGCGATATTGTTGAAATCAATATTCCGATGACGGTTAAACAAGTTGAAGCGAGACCAGAAGTCAAACAAAATAACAACCGCATCGCCATTCAACGAGGACCAATTGTGTATTGTGTGGAAGGTGCAGATAACAATGGTAAAGCATGGAATATAATAGTACCACTCGATACAAAGTTTGAAACCATCGATTATAAAATAATGGATGAACCGGTGAAAGCATTAACAGCAGAAGTACCGGTGGTCCTTGTTGGCGAAGATGGTTTATCGATCCGTACCGGAAAACGTAAGATTATTGCCATCCCTTATTACACATGGGCCAACCGTGGTAAAAATGAAATGCAGGTGTGGTTGCCAACAACAATCAAAGATGTAAAAATTAATTATTAAGATCATGAAAAAATATTTCATCGTTCTGCTTGCGTTGGTTTCTTTCGTTTTACATCATAACGTAAATGCACAGCAAACAAAAATCTGGTCTGTTGAAAAAGCAAATGCATGGTATCAAAAACAAGGTTGGCTCGTTGGGGCTAATTTTTTACCAAGCACTGCCATCAATCAACTTGAAATGTGGCAGGCAGAAACATTTGATCCTGCAACGATCGATAAAGAGTTGGGCTGGGCGGCAGCAATCGGTATGAATGTAATGCGTGTTTATTTGCATGACCTTGCATGGAAAGCAGATGCAGCAGGGTTTAAAAAAAGAATGGATCAGGTTTTAAAAATTGCAGCAAAACATCGGATCAAAATTGTCTTCACCATTTTTGATGATTGCTGGAATCCCGATGCAGCTATTGGCAAGCAACCTGATCCAAAACCCGGTATTCACAATAGTGGATGGGTCCGTAGCCCGAATAAGGAAGTACACAATGATTCCTCTCAATGGAACTATCTTGAGCTGTATGTAAAAGATGTGCTCAACAACTTTAAAAATGATGATCGTGTGTTAATGTGGGATCTGTACAATGAGCCCGGTAACAGCGCATACGATCTTACTTCGCTCCCCCTGCTGAAGAAAGTATTTGAATGGGCATGGGCTGTTCGTCCATCACAACCACTCACCTGTGCAACCTGGTATAACAATAAAGAATTAAATGAGTATCAGCTAAGCCATTCCGATGTGATCAGTATTCACAATTATAATGATGCAACGAATCTTGAAAAAGAGCTGCAGGAAAAATTAAAACTGGGCCGACCTGTTATTTGCAGTGAGTACATGGCCCGCACAAGAAACAGTAAGTTTCAAACACACTTACCTGTTTTTAAAAAGTATAATGTTGGTGCTATCAATTGGGGACTGGTAGCCGGCAAAAGCAACACCATCTATCAATGGGATACACCAATGCCGGATGGCAGTGAACCAAAACTTTGGTTCCATGATGTGTTTCGGAAAGATGGGTCGGCTTATGATCCCAAGGAAATTGAAGTGATCAAAACCTTTACAGGAAAAAAATAGGTAATCGTTATGAAGCAAGTTTTCATTACTGTTTTTCTTTTCACATTAACATGTTCTTACAGTCAATCGTATATTCCTGAAAGGAAAAATGCAAAAGTAAAAGTGCAACCTGTTGTACCGATCAAAGCATTTGCTTTTCCGTTGAGTAATGTGAAACTGTTACAAAGTCCGTTTGCAAAAGCAATGCAGTTAGATAGTGCCTACCTGATATCGTTGAGTGCAGATCGGTTGCTGTATCGTTTTTATGAAAATGCAGGATTGCCCGTGAAAGATTCTGTGTATGGTGGATGGGAGATATTAGGATTGTCAGGTCATACATTGGGGCATTATCTTTCGGCTGCATCGATGATGTATGTGTCAACAGGTAATGTTGAATTTAAAAAACGTGTTGATTATATCGTTGCAGAACTGGAACGTTGTCAGCTGGCACGCAAGACCGGTTATATTGGCGCCATACCAAACGAAGATTCCATTTTTGGCAAAGTAGCTAAAGGAGAAATTAAATCATCCGGTTTTGATTTGAATGGTGGATGGAGCCCTTGGTACACGGTACATAAAGTAATGGCTGGTTTATGCGACGCCTATTTGTATTGCAACAGCAACAAAGCATTAAAGCTGGTAACAGGTATGGCCGACTGGACTTATAACACCGTAAATCATTTGCCCGATTCAACACGATTGAAAATGTTGAATTGTGAATACGGCGGCATGAATGATGTGCTGGCGAATATCTATTCCTTCACAGGCAATAAAAAATATCTTGATCTCTCGTATAAATTTTATGATGATTTTGTAATGGGCAAACTGGCGCAACGCATCGATCCGTTACCCGGCAAACACAGCAATACCAATGTGCCGAAAGCGATCGGCAGTGCAAGACAATATGAGTTAGCAGGAAATAAAAGTGATCAAACAATTGCTACGTTCTTTTGGGAAACCATGGTGCATAATCACAGCTATGTGATTGGCGGTAACAGTAACTATGAGTATTGCGGCGAAGCAGGTAAGTTGAATGAACGACTTAGCGACAACACCTGCGAAACCTGCAATACCTACAATATGCTGAAGCTGACAAGACACTTGTTTGCATGGCAACCTTCTGCACAATTAATGGATTATTATGAACGTGCTTTGTACAATCATATTCTTGCTTCACAAAATCCGGAGAACGGCATGATGACTTATTTTGTGCCGTTGCGTATGGGAACAAAGAAACAGTTCAGCGATCAGTTCAATACATTCACCTGTTGCGTGGGTAGTGGTATTGAAAATCATGCGAAGTATGCGGAGCAGATCTATAGTTATGATGGAAAGAATAATTTGTATGTCAATCTTTTTATTCCTTCAGTATTAAACTGGAAAGAAAAGAATATCCGCATTACACAAACGAATTATATTCCTGAAAGTAAACAGGTAAAACTTATTGTTGGCTCTGCAACTTCAGCTTCTTTTACATTGAAGATTCGTAAACCATCCTGGAGTAATCCATCAAGTGTTATAAAAGTGAATAACATTCCTGTGAAAACTGAAACAGATGCAGCCGGTTATTTAACAACAACACGTGTATGGAAAAACGGGGATGTGGTTTCGGTTGATCTGGACATGAATCTTTACACCGAAGCAATGCCCGATAATCCCAATCGTATTGCGTTCAAATATGGCCCGTTGGTATTGGCAGGTTTGTTAGGCAAAGAAAAGCCCGATCCTGTTATTGGCGTGCCGGTGTTGTTAACTTCAAATCGTAATGTAAATGATTGGATGCGATCAACTTCTTCTCTACAGTTTCAAATGAAGAACGTGGGTAAACCATTTGATGTAAAGCTCATTCCGTTCTATCAAACCTACGATCAGTATTACAGTGTGTACTGGGATTATTTTACACCCGATGAATTTGCCAAACTGCAAGCCGATTATGAAGCAGAGAAAAAACGTATACAGGAAATTGAAAACAGAACAATTGATCACTTCCGTGTAGGCGAAATGCAACCGGAACGTGATCATAACCTCAAAGCAACAGAACGTTCTTATGTGAGCGATGCCATGGATCGTATGGGTCGTGAAGCAAGAAGTAATAATTACTTCGAGTTTGACATGAAAGTGGATGAATCAACAAATAATTCGTTGCTGTTGACTTATATAGGTGATGATAAAGATCGGGTATTTGATATTTTAGTGGATGGCGTAAAGCTTGTTACAGTAGAATGGAAAGGAGGTAAAACGGGTAAGTTTTATGATATAGAATACAAACTGCCTGCAAGTATGGTCAACGGAAAAACAAAGATCACCGTAAAGATCGATGCAAACCATGGTAAAACGGCAGGTCGTATTTTTGATGTACGTACTATAAAAGAGTAACAATAAATTATGGGCAAAGCAATTGTTGTTGGCGGTGGCATTATAGGTTTAAGTTCTGCGTACTATCTGCAACAAAGCGGATGGGATGTAACGGTATTGGATAAAGGTGATTTTTCCGATAACTGTTCGTATGGTAATGCAGGTTATGTTTGTCCGAGCCATTTTGTGCCTTTAGCAACTCCCGGTATTGTAAGTCAAGGTTTGAAATGGATGTGGAATTCAAAGAGCCCGTTTTATGTTGAACCACGTTTAAATACTGCACTCATTTCATGGGGGCTAAAGTTTATGAAAAGTGCAACATCAAAGCATGTTGCAGAATCGGCTATTCCTCTCCGTGATATTGCATTGCTGAGTCAACAGTTATACGAACAATGGACTTCTATTCCGGGATTCGATTTTGCTTATGAAAAGAAAGGATTGCTGGAATATTTTCAAACAACAGAAAAAGAGCAACATTCTCATCATGCTGTTGAAGACGCAAAGAAGTTAGGTCTTGATGCAGTGATGTTATCTGCGGCAGAAGTACAGGCAATGGAACCGCAGGTGCAGCTAAATATTCGTGGAGCGTTGTATTTTAAATGCGATGCACACCTGTATCCGCAAAAATTGATGAAAGGCTTGCTGACGATTTTAAAGCAAACCGGTGTGCAGTTACTTTCAAACGCAGAGGTAACAGGTTTTGAAATGAATGGTCAGCAACTCAGATCTGTAAAAACAAAACAGCAACAGTATGATGCGGACGTGGTAGTTATTGCTACAGGTTCATGGTCGAGAGAAATTGCATCGATGGTTGGTTTGAATTTACCATTAATGCCTGGCCGTGGTTATTCGGTTACATTGGAAGATTCGCCATTCAAATTAAATTATCCGGCTGTGTTGCAGGAAGGTCGTGTTGCCATTACGCCAATGGATGGAAATAAGATCCGCTTTGGTGGTACGATGGAAATCACATCAATAAATACCCCACCACGAATGAAACGGGTAGCGGGTATTCTGGATGCAGTTGAACGTTATTTACCAGAATTTAAAATACCGATGCCGGCAGAAAAGGATATTTGGTACGGTTACCGTCCATGTTCAGCTGATGGAATGCCGTATATCGGTCGTGTAAAGAAAAATGTGATCATTGCAACCGGCCATGCGATGGTTGGCTTGAGTTTAGGTGCAGGAACCGGTAAGCTGGTGGCAGAACTGGCCAATCAACAATCAACAAGCGTTGATTTAAAACCTTACGATCCTCAACGATTTTCGTAATTTGCTGTTATCTCTCATTAACAACCAACAAAATGAAAAAGATATTCCTTTTTTCAATTGCTGTCATCTTATTTACTGTTGCATCAGCACAACATCAATTAGTAAAACTATGGTCAACCGATACAATTTTAAAAGTACCGGAATCGGTTTTGTTTGATGGAAAGAATAAGGTGTTGTATGTAGCTAATATCGATGGACAGCCTTGGGCGAACGATGGAAAAGGTTCGATTGGAAAAGTGGGGCTTGATGGAAAGATTATCGCAGTTGATTGGGTGAGCGGTTTGCTGGCACCCAAGGGAATGGGTTTGTATAAAAATAAACTATACGTTGCTGATCTAACTGAATTGGTGGTGATCGATGTAACTACAGGAACTATAATTGAACGGATAGCAGTTGAAGGTGCCGGGGGGTTAAATGATGTATCGGCCGATGAAAATGGAACTGTTTATGTAACCGACTCACGTGCAAGACGTGTATATGAAGTGAAAGACGGTAAGGCGTCAATGCTGCTAGATAGTTCAAAATTAAAAGGACCGAATGGTATATTAAAACATAAGGGCAGTTTGTATGTGTTGGATGCAGGCAGTATGTATCGCATGGAAAAAGATGGGTCGCTCACCAAACTTGCAGAAGGAATGGAAGGTGGCACAGATGGTATTGAAAACGTTGGAGGCGGGGATTTTCTTGTATCAACATGGGGAGGTGTGGTTTATTATGTTGCAGCTGATGGTACGAAACAGGTGTTACTGGATGGGCGGGGAGACAAAATAAACTCAGCCGATATAGGTTATGATGCTGCGAAACGAATCGTATATATTCCTACTTTCTGGAAAAACTCGGTGGTGGCCTACGAGCTTAAATAACCATTCAAATGCTGGATTTTTTGCAGTAACCGGCACTGATTAGTTCATAAGCCTGACATAGCATAAAGTTGGGTTATACATGTGTGCCAAATAACAATTTAAAATATACACATGAAATAAAGGAATGTGAAAACTTGTCGGACGGTTGTCTGTAACCGTTCGGATGTTCCTAATTTTACAAAACGTATGGACTGTACATCGCAACGGATCAATTACCGTAACACGGCTGCTTTTTCGTCAATTGTATTGGATTACCTGGATAATGCTTCGGCATTGCAGCCTTTCTATGTGCACAGGCCAAACCTTGAGGGCATAAAGCAAGCTATCGCCCAACGTTCAGCGTTTAAGACCAACCGTAAAGTGTTGGTCGATCATCTAAAGCAACAATATAATTCTGTAAGCGAATCAAAGGCAGTGAATCGTAACATCGAATTGTTGTTGCAGGAAAATACGTTTACCATCACTACTGCTCATCAACCTAATTTATTTACCGGCCCGCTTTATTTTATTTATAAAATCCTGCATGCAGTCAAACTTGCTGATACATTGAAGCAGGAGCTGACACAATACAACTTTGTACCGGTGTATTACATGGGAAGTGAAGATGCGGATTTTGAAGAATTAAGTTATGCAACAGTGAATGGCGTAAAATATCAATGGGCTACCAAACAGAACGGAGCCTTTGGTAGAATGGTTGTTGATAAACATATCACACAACTCATTCATGCCATCAGCGGACAATTATTGGTTGAGCCGCATGGAAAAGAGATCGTGGAAGCATTGCTTGCATCATACAAAGAGAAAACAACCATACAGGATGCAACCTTTGCGTTTGTGCATTTCCTGTTTGAACGGTTTGGTTTGGTTGTGATCAATGCTGATGCAAAAGAGCTGAAAGAGCAAATGATCCCGGTATTTGAAGATGAATTACTCAATCGTTCATCTGCAAAAAAAGTAACAGATACCATCACTAAAATTGATGAACTTTATAAAGTACAGGCGGGCGGCAGAGAGATCAACTTATTTTATTTTGATGAAGACCTGCGTGAGCGGATAGAAGCAGATGGAGATAGTTTTGCAGTTGCAAATACAACGATCAAATTTACAAAAGAGGAAATGCTGAAGGAGTTGAACGAACATCCTGAGCGATTTAGTCCCAATGTAATTTTGCGTGGTCTATACCAGGATACTATTCTTCCCAACATTGCCTTTATTGGTGGCGGGGGAGAGTTGGCTTATTGGTTAGAGTTGAAAAATGTGTTTGCACATCATCATGTTCCTTATCCTGTGTTGGTATTGCGTAATTCTTTCCTTGTAACACAAAAGCAATGGATCGGGAAGATAGAGAAGCTTGGTTTTACGGTTGAAGATTTTTTCAAAAGCAGCGAAGCATTACTCAATCAATATGTACATCGCACAACAGTCAATAAAATTCAACTCAATGGCAGTTTAACCAAAGCTGAGGAGTTGTATGAGTTATTGAAGGAACAGGCCGCAACTGTTGATCCCACCTTGTTGCAACATGTTGAAGCATTAAAAGTAAAAGCTGTTTATCGCTTGCAGGAACTGGAAAAGAAAATCATTCGTGCAGAAAAAAGAAAGTATGCCGATGAACAACGCCAGATACAAACGATCAAGCAACAACTGTTTCCAAGTAATGGCTTGCAGGAACGTAAAGAAAGTTTTCTGAGCTTTTATGCAAAGCAGGGAAGTGAGTTTATTGATGCATTGTATCAACACTCTCTTTCTTTGGAGCAGGAGTTTGTAGTATTGACGACTGAAAAGTAAATCAATCAAATTTATTATCCCATCCCTGTTGTTTCAACTTGTTTACTTTGGTAAGCACTTCATCGTTCATCGTTGATTTATAGCTGGCGATCTTTGCAGCAACTGTTTCGTCAAATGTTCCAATGATCTCTGCCGCAAGTATGCCTGCATTTTTTGCAGCATTCAAAGCAACAGTAGCAACTGGTACACCATTCGGCATTTGTAAAATAGAAAGAACAGAGTCCCAGCCATCAATCGAGTTCGATGATTTTACAGGTACACCAATTACAGGCAAGATTGTAATACTCGCAACCATACCCGGCAAATGAGCTGCACCACCTGCCCCGGCAATAATTACTTTCAATCCTCTTTCTCTGGCAGTTTTTGCATACTCCACCATACGAAGAGGTGTGCGATGGGCTGATACAACCGTTAATTCATAATCAATACCAAATTCTTTCAGGATGTCAGCTGCAGGTTGCATAACAGGAAGATCGCTGTCGCTGCCCATGATAATACCAATGATCGGAGTTGCCATAAATTGATTTGCTGCAAAGAAACAAAACTAAAGGCAGTAAAAAAAGAAAGGTCCGGCTGATGGGCCAAACCTTTAAAATCATTTGAGTTGAGTTATAGTTTATTCAAATCTCCCGCCAGCAACTTCATCTCAGCCTCAGCCAGCTTCGCCATGTAAAGAGAATTGATATAACGTGTTTGACCGTTAATATAATCGATCTGCACCTGGCGTAATTCAAGTGAGGTAATGGCCAGCTTACGGAACCGTTCAGTAGCGATCACATTGTTTTCTTCAATCAATGCCAATGTATTTTTTTCAAGCTTTACTAAATTGAGTGCATTCTGAAAATTATAAAATGCATTCAGCAAACTTGTGTTTACCTGGTTCTTTAAACGATCTATTACGATCTGTTGGTTCTTGATACCAATATCTGCTACCTGTTCCTGGCGTTTGATATTACCACCTTGAAAAATTGGAATGGCTATCCCGATATTTCCATTCGGCCCGAGGTTACGATTGAATAAGGTGAAACCTGCATCGTTTTTACTTTGTGATAGGTTGAAGTTGCCATTGAGTGTAACCGATGGCAAACGTTGTGAGATGATCTCACGTTTTTGTTGTACCAATACCGATAAACTGCTTTGAGCAAGTAACAGATCATAGTTATCTGTTGTTGCTTTTTGTTGCAAGGCAGCATAGCTGACAGTTGCATCTGGCTCTATGACCTCCATTACTTCAAAAACAGTTTCGGGTTTACGGGCCAGTAAATTATTGAAGTTGGCTTTGGCGACACGGATATTATTTTCAATAGCTAACAAACTTCCTTTTTGTTGATTGAGATCTACTTCAGCCTGCAGGAAATCTGTTTTAGGTGCAGTACCAATTGTAAACCTGCTTTCAGCGATCAGTTTACGTTCTTCAAAAAATTTAATAGTTGCCTGTAATGCTTTTCGTTGTTGATTCAGCTGTACAATTTCATAATATGCAGCAATCACATTAAACACGGTTGTATTCACCTGGCTGCGGAAACTCAATTCACCGATCTTTTCTAATTCTTCTAACCGACGTTTACTGGCAAACATCCGCATGCCATCAAAGATGCGCCAGCTTACGGCAAAGCCTGCGTTGAGGTTACGAAGAATAGCGCCATTTCGCTTAATGGTTGTGCCATTTGTTAACCGCTGCTCAAGATTGTTAGATGCAATACCTATTGTACTGTTGAGATTAATGTTAGGCCATAAACCTGCTGTGCCCCAATTATTATTGATAGTGCCGATCTGTTGTTCATTCTTTACGATCTCAACATCAAAGTTTTTTTCAACAGCCATACGTATAGCATCATCAACACTCAGCTTTGATGATTCCTGTGCAAATGCGAGGATATTAATCAGAAAGCTTAGTGATAACAGTTTCAGTCTCTTCTTCATGCACTTTAATTTTTTTGGATGACAGGTACGAATACATGGCAGGAATTACAAACAGTGTTAATACTAACGAGAACATAATTCCACCAACAATTACAATACCTAAGGGGATACGGCTTGTTGATGCTGCACCCAATGATAAAGCCAATGGTAATGCACCAAGCGCCATAGCCAGGCTCGTCATTAAAATAGGACGCAAACGCATCGTTGCTGCTTCAATAACCGCAGGTTTCTTCAACATGCCTGCATGTTTTTTCTGATTCGCAAATTCAACGATCAGGATTCCGTTCTTGGTTACAAGCCCGATCAGCATGATCATCCCAATTTGTGAAAAGATATTGATCGTTTGATCGAATATCCAAAGTGAGAATAATGCACCGGCAATAGCCAATGGTACAGTAAACATGATCACCAACGGATCAATAAAGCTTTCAAATTGTGCAGCCAATACAAGGAAGATCAAGATCAATGCAAGACCCAATGCAAAAAATGTATTGCCACTGCTCTCCGCAAAATCTCTTGAGTTACCTGATAATGCTGTGTTGAACGATTCATCAAGCAACTTATCTGCAATGGCTTCCATTTCTTTAATACCATCACCAATCGTTTTGCCCGGTGCTAAACCTGCACTGATAGTTGCTGATTTGTAACGGTTGAAATGATAAAGTGTTGGTGGTGTGGTTTCTTCTTCAAAACTTACAAACTGATCAACAGAGATCATTTGTCCCGCTGCATTTCGTACAAAAAGATTTTTCAGATCGGTTGGATCATCACGGTCACTACGTAACACTTGACCGATTACCTGGTACTGTTTTCCATCTTTAATAAAATAACCAAGTCTTCTGTTACTGAGTGATAATTGCATCAGTTCTGAAATATCGGTTACGCTTACACCTAATTCACTCGCACGTAAACGATCAATATTTAATCGCAGTTCGGGTTTGTTAAATTTGAGATCTACATCAACACTTGAAAACACAGAATTTTTCTGGGCTTCTTCCAGGAACTTGGGCAACACCTCTTTCAGTTTATCAAAATTATTATTCTGTACAACAAACGCTACCGGTAAACCACCACGACGGTTTACTGAAATGGTTTGTTCCTGTATGGCAAATGCCCTTCCTTCATTATACTTTGGAAGATTTCGGTTAATTACATCAACAATCTGTTGTTGCGAACGATCACGTTCATCAGGATCAACAAGTAGTGAACGAACAAAACCACTGTTTACTGATCCCGCTCCTGTAAAACCAGGTGCTGTAACGGAGATGAGTACCTTATTTTCAGGAACACTATCCAATACAAGCTGGTTAAGTCTATCAATATAAGCATCCATTGCTTCAAAACTTGTGCCTTCGGGCGCACTTACCTGTAAGCGAAACTGGCTACGGTCTTCCATTGGTGCAAGTTCGCTTTGCAGCGTGTTGCCAATAACCCAGATAATACCAAAGCAAGCAATAATCAGTAGTAGTGCCACCCATCTTACACGCATAAAACCGATAAGCAGTTTATGATAACCACGTTCCATACCGGTAAAAAATGGTTCTGTTACCCGATAGAACCATCCATGCCTTGTACCACCTTTGCGGGTTAGATAAACGTTGAGTACAGGTGTTAAGGTGAGTGATACAAATGCAGAAATCAATACCGCACCCGCTACCACAATACCAAACTCACGGAACAAACGCCCCACAAATCCTTCTAAGAAAATGATGGGAAGAAATACTACTGCTAATGTGATGGAGGTTGCAATTACAGCAAAATAAATTTCTTTCGAACCTTCACGGGCAGCTTTGTATTTATCCATGCCCTGTTCCATTTTCTTAAAGATATTTTCTGTTACCACAATACCATCATCCACCACAAGACCTGTTGCCAATACAATAGCTAAAAGTGTAAGTACATTAATGGTAAAGCCGCTGAGGTACATGATAAAGAATGCACCAATCAGTGAAACAGGAATATCGATCAACGGACGAATCGCAACGATCCAGTCCCGGAAGAAGAGAAAGATAATGAGTACCACCAATGCAAACGAGAGTACAAGTGTTTCTTCTACTTCTGCAATGGACTTGCGAACAAATTTTGTTTGATCCATACCCACATCAAGTGTAATGTCTGCAGGTACTTCTTTTTTGATCTGTTCGTAACGTTTATAAAACTCATCGGCAATGGCAACATAGTTGCTGCCAGGCTGCGGAACAATTGCCAAAGCAATCATTGGGGTTCCGCTTTCTTTCAAACCACTTTCTTCATTTTCCGGACCAAGTACAACCTGTCCTACGTCTTTTAATTTAACGTCACGCCCTTCAATATTCGCAACAATGAGGTTGTTGAAATCTTCTTCTGTACTTAAACGACCGAAGGTGCGTACAGTTAACTCCATGGTATTGCCGGAAATTTTACCCGAGGGCAGTTCCAGGTTTTCACGTTGCAATGCAGTCTGCACATCTCTTGCAGTTAGCTTATACGCTAATAATTTTTCAGGTTCAAACCAGATACGCATAGCATATCTTTTTTCGCCCCAGATATTCACAGTACTAACACCGGGAATGGTTTGTATTCGTTCGAGCAGATTGTTTGTTGCATATTCTGTAACCTGTAAAGGATTGCGACTCTCACTCTGAATAGTCAATGAGAGGATAGGATCACTGCTTGCATCTGCTTTTGTAACAACAGGCGGTGCATCAAGATCGGCAGGAAGAGATCGAACAGTTTGTGATACTTTATCACGCACATCATTCGCTGCTTCTTCAAGATTAAACCCTAATTCGAACTCTACGTTAATATTGCTGTTACCCTGGCTGCTGCTGCTCGTAATATTTTTTACACCTGCAATACCGTTGATCGATTTTTCCAACGGTTCGGTGATCTGCGATTCAATTACATCGGCATTTGCACCGGGATATGAAGTGCGTACGCTGATATTCGGCGGATCAATAGCAGGATAATCACGAATCCCTAAGAAACGAAACCCGATAACCCCAAACAACACGATCATGATGTTCATCACAATGGCCAGAACGGGTCGCTTCAAACTCAGTTCGGAAATAGTCATACTTAATTATTGAACTTTTGAGAGTTTCACTTTTGCCTCGGGTTTCAAACCGAGTAGTCCGGTTGTAATAATAGTATCGCCGGGAACAACTCCACCTGTAATTTCTACATTGGCAGAATCACGGATACCTGTTTGTACATCTACAAATTTGGCAACACCATCTCTGTAAAGAATTAATTTTTTACCTCTTGCCTGTGGCAATATGGCTTGTGCCGGAACCAGTATAGCATTATCATTTCTTGCAAAGTCCATATCTACTTTTGCAAACGAGCCGGGCACTAATGCTGCATCATTTTGTTGCACCATACAACGCACATTCAAACCACGTGTGGTTTCACTTACGGTTGATTCGGTAGCATACACTTTTGCAATGAATTTGCGGTTGCTTCCTTCAGTTGAAAAACTGATTGTTTGACCGATGCGAATTTTGGAAGTATATTTTTCCGGAACGCTAAACTGTAATTTCATCTGACTCAGCTGTCGAAGACTTGTAATAATTGTAGAAGGAGTGATGTAAGCACCATTCGAAATATTTCTGAAACCGATCTTTCCGTTAAATGGAGCACGTATCTCTGTTTTTACAATATTAGTACGCAGCAATTCAATGTCGGCTTTGATATTGCTTACTTGCAGGAAACTAAGATCATAATCCTGCTGACTGATGCCACTTATTTTCAACAGCTCTTTGTTTCGCTCTTCCGTTTTTTCAGCGATCTGCAACTGTACCTGTAATTTTTTTAATTGCGCCTGCAGATCACCATCAAACAGTTTTACAAGCAATGCACCTTTGTTGACATATGCTCCTTCGTTAATGGAATGTGAAACTACACGACCACTTACTTCGGCCTGTATCTGTGTTTCTTCCATAGGCAACAATGAACCGGGAAGTTGAACCGGCTCGCTAACAGAACCTGTTTTAACGATATAGCCAACAACCGTCATCGGTGCTTGCTGACGGCCTCCCTGTGGTGCTGTGGATTGTTTTTTTTCGTCTTTACAGCTTGTTGCCAATACGAATATGGCAGCTGCAACCAATGTAATTATTCTCATGTGTTGTATAGAATAGCTAAAGGTAAGCATAGAACAATTTTATGCCTGTTTAGTTGGATGAGTGGTAAAAACAATGGCTAGCCATCGGACATAACTGCTTGTATCCGAATTCCTGTGAGTGAAAGGCCTTTTATTTTGTTTTTACTTTCAGTAAATGTTTGATGCGGTTGGCTTTATATGTTAGTTCGCTTCTGTCTTTGCCAATAACAGTAACATGTCCCATTTTACGACCGGGTTTGGTGTGTGTCTTGCCATAAATATGTACGAATGCGTTTTCCATTTTGAGTACATCTTCAAGCCCCTCATAATAGGCGGGGCCGCTATGGCCATCTTCGCCCACAATATTTAAAATAACTGATGGCATGATTGCATCGGTACAACCAAGCGGATAACCAAGCATAATGCGCCACAACATATCAAATTGCGATGAGTAGTTGCCTTCAATACTATGATGACCACTGTTGTGTACACGTGGCGCTGTTTCATTCACCAGTACATCCCCGTTCTTATCAACAAATAATTCTACAGCAAATAAACCCGGCGATTCAAGATTGCGTACAACAGCCATGGCAATAGCTTCCAATTTCCAGAATGTTTTTTCAGGAAGTTCTGAAGGTGAAACCTGGTAGTCAAGTAAATTCAACAGTGGGTCAAAAACCATTTCAGCAGGCGGGTACATGGTTGTTTCACCATCCTGCCCCACTGCCACGATCATGGCAATTTCTTTTTGAATAGGTACCAGTTTTTCTAAAACAGCAGGTGAATCAAAACCACGTTCAAGATCAGCAGCAGTTTTTAATAGTTCAACACCACGACCATCATAACCACCCATACCTACTTTATGTGCCGCCGGTAAAAAAGAAACCAATGCGTTCAGTTCTTCTTTGTTTTCGGTGATCACAAATTCTGATGTTGGTATCTGGTGATGTTGGTAGAATTTCTTTTGTTCAATTTTATTTTTGATGATGCGCAGAGCAGCTGGCTTCGGAAAAACTTTTACGCCTTCAGCTTCCAGTTTTTCCAGTGCTTCCACATTTACACTTTCAATTTCAATGGTAATGGCATCTAATCCCTTTCCAAATTTGTAAACGGTTTCAAAATCCTTGATGTCACCTTTTGTAAAGTGATGACAGAGATGTGCCGATGGGCAATGTTCATCGTTTTCAAGTACAAACGTTTCAACGGGGTAGTTGGCTGCTGCCTGTAATAACATGCGGCCTAACTGTCCGCCGCCGAGGATACCAATTTTTTGCATGCGGCAAAGATAATTGCTTGGAAGGTTTCTGTTTGAAGCTTAATAGTTTAATTTTGCCCCATGCATCCCGATTATGCCAATAAGCGCTTCCACGATAAACGCAGCAACTACTGTTTGCTGATGGAAGTATTGGCGATTGACTCCAACTGATTGTTTTGAGAAAGGTTCTGCTCTTTGAACCTGATTTGTTCCTCTTTTATTGAAATTAAAATCAACAATCATGTCAACAATTGCTGTTAACAAACAACCGGCTGTACAAAAAGATTTTCTTCCATTACACGGCACAGATTACGTAGAATTTTATGTGGGCAATGCCAAGCAGGCGGCGCATTATTATATTTCGGCGTTTGGGTTTCAACCATTGGCCTACGCCGGTCCGGAAACCGGCATGAAAGACAGGGCCAGTTATGTGGTGCGTCAAAATAAACTTACGCTGATGCTCACCACGCCACTTCGTCCGGATAATGAAATGGCTGATCATATTTATAAACATGGTGATGGCGTAAAAGCATTGGCCTTAAAGGTAGATGATGCAGCCTCGGCTTTGCAAGAAACTACCAATCGTGGTGCAAAACTTTATAAGGAAACAACAACCTTAACAGATGATCAGGGAAAGGTTGTCATTAGTGGCATTCATACATATGGAGATACGGTTCATTTGTTTATTGAACGCAAAGATTACAATGGGGTGTTCATGCCCGGCTATCGTTCGTGGAGCAATCCCTATTTCAAAGTAAAAGATACCGGCTTGCAATATGTTGATCATTGTGTGGGTAATGTTGGGTGGAACCAAATGAATCCATGGGTAAGCTTCTATGAAAATGTGATGGGCTTCCGTAATATTCTCAGCTTTGATGATAACGACATTTCAACAGAATATTCTGCATTGATGAGTAAAGTGATGAGTAATGGAAACGGCTATGTGAAATTCCCCATCAATGAACCGGCTGAAGGCAAAAAGAAATCGCAGGTGGAAGAATACCTCGACTATTATAACGGCGAAGGTGTGCAACATGTGGCCATGGCTACCAATAATATTGTAGAAACTGTGACAGAATTGCGCAGCAGGGGAATAGAATTTCTGCAGGTGCCTACCACTTATTATGATGATCTGCTCGACCGTGTGGGCCATATTGATGAAGATCTTGCCCCGTTGAAAGAATTAGGAATTTTAGTTGACAGGGATGATGAAGGATATTTACTTCAGATTTTTACCAAGCCTGTCGAGGACCGTCCCACGCTGTTTTTTGAGATCATTCAGCGTAAAGGTGCCCAGAGTTTTGGTAAAGGAAACTTTAAAGCTTTGTTCGAAGCGATAGAAAGAGAGCAGGAAGCCAGAGGAAATCTGTAATTTTACGGGGCAGTTTTACTGCCCCGTTTCATTTGATTTTATCCACAATTTGAAATATTTTTGACAGCATCCCGTTCATAACAAATCCAGTATGCTCAACAAAAGCCTTCTATTCATTTTAAGTTTCAGCCTGTTTGTAACAGGTGTTGTTGCACAGTCGCCTTACGAAGGAAGCAGTGCAACCGTTTCTGCCGCCCGTAGTTTTAAAGGAGCCGGCATATTTTCCAAAGTAGAAGATTCATTGCGTAAAGAATTAAAGGAAAAAGGTTTTCAATGGCCGTTGAAGTACATGTATATGCGTGCCTTTAAGCACGAGAAGCAATTGGAAGTGTGGTTGAAGAACGATTGGGACGAAAAATTTGAACTCTTTAAAGTGTATAAAGTATGTGCAACATCCGGCACTTACGGACCCAAACGTAAAGAAGGCGATAAGCAGATACCCGAAGGCTTCTATTATATCAACGAATTTAAACCCAATAGTAATTATCATCTGGCTCTGGGTTTGAACTATCCCAATACTTCTGATGCTATTTTAAGTGATCAGGTGAAACCAGGCGGTGATATTTATATTCATGGTAACTGTGTAACCATTGGTTGTTTACCGTTGACCGATTCATTGATCGAGCAAGTGTATTACTTAGCATCTGTTGTAAAAGACCAGGGACAGGATTTTATTCCTGTGCATATATACCCGGTTCGTTACGACAATCAAAAGGGCATGGAACAATTGGTGACGAAAACAAAAAACAAACAGGGTGTACAGGAATTTGCTAAGCAAATCAAGGATGCTTATGAATTTTTTGAAGATACACATCAACTGCCTACTGTATTAATCGCCAAAAATGGCAGTTACGTTGTAGCTACAAATCCTGAGACGCCGAAAGTAAAACGCATAAAAGTAATTGAAACCAATAATAAGGCAAATCCATATGCCGCCTGGGCATTAGAAGAAAAAGTGGATCGTGTTCCTTTTCATAAAGATGGCAATGCTGCATTGCAAAAATGGTTATTTAATTTAAGTCAATCTTTGGTTCCGTACTTAGATGGAAACCCTTCCATGTCTTTGCAGGTTGAATTCATAGTAGATAAAAATGGCAACACTGCATTAGCAACAGTTATTCGTGGTGGCCATGCCGAACTGAACAGGGTTGTGAAAGAGAAATTTGAAAAAGAATTGAAATGGCAGCCGGCTACAAAAGATGGCCAGCCAGTAAATACAAAGCTGATCCAGAACCTCAATATTGCAGCGCCGG
The DNA here is from genome assembly GCF_035299325.1 of Lacibacter sp. GTDB lineage: Bacteria > Bacteroidota > Bacteroidia > Chitinophagales > Chitinophagaceae > Lacibacter. The sequence continues at coordinate 32,086 of NZ_DATGWT010000017.1, forward strand.
AAGATTTATAGTATCTTTCAAGTTCGAACCACAAAACCCAACATCCAGCATTCATGTAAAGCGATCTGTACGCCGTGGAAAAACCCACCACATGAAACTTGGACAGTTTATAACCATTTGCTTATCTCTAACTGCTTTTTTCATCTCACAGAAAAGCAAGGGGCAAACTATATCCGGTGTTATAAACGATTATTATAATGTAACTGGAATAACAAATTACGGCACCCACAATTCCTATTCTTATTCAGGCATCACGTTACAGAATATCTCGAACCTTTCTACTGGCGATCGTGTACTCATCATTCAAATAAAAGGTGCAACTATAACTGAAACAAATACCTCAAACTTCGGCAACATTAATTCAATTGGTAATGCCGGTAAATACGAATTCTCATCTATCTGCGGTTTTTTAAATAATACCATTGTCTTAAGTAATCATTTGCTGAACACTTATGATGTTGCAAATGTGCAAGTGATAAAAGTTCCTGTCTTCACTGATGTAACGGTCAGCGGCACATTAAGAGCAATAGAATGGGATCCGGTCTCGGAAACCGGAGGCATTATAGCGTTCGAAGCATCCGGTACAATTACAATGAATGCAAATATCAGTGCCGATAGTGCAGGATTTAAAGGCGGGCCACTGTTTAGAAACACAACGTATCATTGTGGTTCTGAAACTGCTTGGTATTATGGCTTAACAGGAAACGAAGGAGCACCTAAAGGAGAGGGTATTGCAGCATTTATCAGTAATAAAGAATATGGGAGAGGCAAACAAGCAAATGGTGGTGGTGGTGGAAACGAAGATAACACAGGTGGCGGTGGAGGATCAAATTATGCAGCCGGTGGTGGTGGCGGCCATAAATTAATTACTTGTGTAGCCACAACATCAGGCGAACCAGGTCTTGCTTTAAGCGGATTTGGATATTCACTCTCAAATAATAGAGTTTTTTTGGGTGGGGCTGGTGGCAACGGAGAAAGCAACAATAATTATGGTGGAGCTTCTGTTTCCGAAGGAACTCCTGGCGGTGATGGCGGTGGATTAGTTTTTGTTAAAGCAAACGAGTTAATTGGGAATGGGTTCACTATTTCAGCAAATGGTTCACAAGGTTTAAATCCTCAATTACCTGTTAAAACTGAAGCCGCTGGTGATGGTGGTGGAGGTGGTGGTGGTGCAGGTGCGGTTATGCTAAACATCACTACTTACACTGGCAGCGTTACTGTACAGGCAAGAGGTGCGAACGGTTCCAATGCAGGATTTCAAGCACAATGCCCTGGTCCTGGTGGTGGTGGTGGTGGTGGCGTAATTTGGACATCTTCTTCTTTGCCGGCAAACGTTTCAACATCAGTTGCAGGGGGTACGGCAGGTGTTATTAAACCTACATCTTACGACCCTTCATGCGAAGGATCAACGAACAATGCAACTGCAGGCAGCGCTGGCATAGTTCAATCAGGTTTTGTTGCACCCCAAGGAACCATTACAATTGACTGTTCTATTTTACCAGTTGATCTCTTAAAACAATTTATTGGCAAACGAAACAGCACGAACGTACAATTGAATTGGGAATTAAGAAATAAAGATGCTGTTCAGAAAATAGTATTAGAGAGGAGAATTGGTAATGAATCTTTCAGGAATGTATATGAACAATTAGATCCACAAACCAGTAATGGTTTTTATACTGATGAACCAGTAAACTCAAATGTTACCTACCGCCTTGTTGTGTTTGCTTTAAATGGAGAGAAGCAATATTCGAATCATGTATTTATTGAAGCAGATGCACGAAAAACATTTCATCTCTATCCCAACCCTGCAAATGATGATGTAACCATTCAGTTGCCTGCAAACTTTAACGGCAAAACACAGGTAGTAGTGACAGATATAAATGGTCGACAGGTTATCAATCAACAACTATTTATTCAATCATCGCAAATCAATACTGTTGTTTCCGTGAAACACTTACCTGCTGGAATTTATAATATCCGGCTAGAAAATAAAGATGGATCGTACTCAGCAAAACTGCTGAAGCAATAATTACAACATCAGCATCTGCACCGTTTCAGGGCTTTGTTGTTTTAACTCAATTTTTTTTCCGGCTGTTAATCGCTCAATGGTTTCGTTGTTGTAATGACGGATGCTGAGCAGTGTTAATCCTTTCTCCACCTGCACATCAAATTCATTTGATGCAGCTAATGCAAGCTTTTCCACTTTATCAGGACGATCATCAATACACAATTGCAAATTCACGGCATGGGTTTGAATAAGGTTAGGTTTGATGTGCAGCTTTGCCATCATTTCATACAGATCACTCATAGGCTGTTCACCAATGAACGAAAAATCTTTTGTGTGCAGTTGCAGCAATACCTGGTTTTGCTTGATAACGATAATGGGCGGCAGATTTTTTACCGGGTTGTTATGAATAACTGTGCCGGGCAAACTTGCATCAGCAAAGCATTTTACATACAGCGGAATATTTTTATTCTGTAATGGTTTAATGGTTTTTGGATGTATCACCTGTGCACCATAAAAAGCCATTTCAATTACTTCATCGTAATTCAGTTCGCTGATGTATTGTGCATCGGCGAATAACTTTGGATCAGCATTCATCACGCCTTTCACATCTTTCCAGATAGCCACACTTTCTGCATCGAGCATGTATGCAAATACCGCAGCTGTATAATCACTTCCTTCACGACCAAGCGTGGTGCTTTCATTTTCATCGGTACAACCAATAAAACCTTGCGTAACTACAATATTGCTATTTGTAAATAAAGGTTTGATGATTGCATTCACCTGTTGTTGTGTGAATGAAAAGTCAATTGCTGCGTCACGAAAATTATCATCTGTGCGGAACACATCTCTTACATCGATCCATTGATTGCTGATACCAATTTCATTGAGATAAGCACTTACAATGGAGGTGCTTAATAACTCACCAAGACAAACAATCTGATCGTAGTAATAATCATAATCACGAACGGGTTGATCATGTAAGAGCCATTCCACTTCAGTAAAGAAATTATTGAATTGCTCCATCAACGGATTGAAATGGGTGACCAGCAAATACTTTGCTTCATCCAAATGTTGCAGCTTTACGGCACGAAACAGTTGCAATGCTTCTTCTTTCTTGCCAGCAAAAAAAGCTTCGGCAACTTTCTCCAGTGCATTGGTGGTTTTGCCCATGGCAGAAATAACGATCATCAATTGCTCATCGGGATATTGTTTGATGATGTTGCCAAGGTTCTGCACTTTTTCATAGTTACTTACACTGGCGCCGCCGAATTTGAAAACCTGCATGAAGATGTCTGATTTATGATGTATGATGTAGGATGTTCATCCCCTTCTTTGTATAAAAGTGCTGCAAAGATAGGGGGTGGTTGTGTGCTCACCTGAATGATGACTGTACAACGCACTTACTGAAACCGGGTTTACTATTTGCTGAAAAATATTCAGCCGCTCAAAGGCTGTCCCGAAAAGAATCGGGGTCTTCGACGGGATATGAGAAAGGCCTGATGCGAAACGGAGTGGAACCCGGAACTCAGCAGCAATCCGGACAGACCTGTGGCAGGGGGTGGGAAACTCGGCTGACAGCCCAACACACTAACTAAGAACTTAGAACTCAGAACTATGTCTTTTCTGCCAATTTTTCACCTTCACCCCCCATGGCATTATCATTGAGTAGGGTAAGTGAACTTAAAAACAATCCAGATCATGGGAAAGATTATAGGAATCGACTTAGGTACAACTAATAGCTGCGTATCCGTAATGGAAGGAAACGAGCCTGTTGTGATTGCAAACGATGAAGGGCGCCGTACAACCCCATCGGTAGTGGCTTTTTTGAAAAACGGTGAACGTAAAGTGGGTGATCCTGCAAAACGCCAGGCGATCACAAACCCTATTAATACCATTAGCTCAGTGAAGCGTTTTATGGGTCGCCGCTTTGATGAAGTGGGCGAAGAGATAAAACACTGGAGTTATAAAGTGTCTCAAGGTGACAATAATACCGTTCGTATTGACATAGATGGCAGACTGTATACCCCACAGGAGATCTCGGCGATGGTGCTTCAGAAAATGAAGAAAACCGCTGAAGATTACCTGGGCCAGGAAGTAACAGAAGCGGTTATTACCGTACCTGCTTATTTTAACGATGCGCAACGCCAGGCTACAAAAGAAGCCGGTGAAATTGCAGGTTTGAATGTTCGTCGTATTGTGAACGAACCTACAGCTGCAGCCCTGGCTTACGGTCTCGATAAAAAACATAAAGACCAGAAGATCGCAGTATTCGATCTTGGTGGTGGTACATTCGATATTTCAGTTTTGGAATTAGGTGATGGTGTATTTGAAGTAAAATCTACTAACGGTGACACTCACCTTGGCGGTGACGACTTTGATAAAGTAATCATCGACTGGTTGGCTGATGAATTTAAAAACCAGGAAGCAATTGATCTTCGCAAAGATCCAATGGCGTTGCAACGTTTGAAAGAAGCTGCTGAAAAAGCAAAAGTTGAATTGTCTTCTTCAAGCGAAACAGAGATCAACCTGCCTTATGTTACAGCAGTTGATGGCGTTCCAAAACACTTAGTATTAAAGTTAAGCCGTGCAAAGTTTGAAGCATTAGCAGATAATTTATTTGCCCGTTGTTTGAAACCTTGCGAAGCTGCATTGAAAGATGCAGGTCTATCTACCAGTGATATTGACGAAGTGATCTTAGTGGGTGGTAGTACACGTATTCCTAAAGTGCAGGAGATCGTTGAAAAATTCTTTGGTAAAAAACCAAACCGTGGTGTAAATCCTGATGAAGTGGTTGCAGTTGGTGCAGCTATTCAAGGTGCGGTATTAACCGGTGAAGTGAAAGATGTATTATTGCTCGACGTTACTCCGCTGAGCCTTGGTATTGAAACTTTGGGTGGTGTAATGACTACGTTGATTGCCAGCAACACAACTATTCCTTCTAAGAAAAGTGAAACGTTTTCTACTGCGGCCGATAATCAACCGGGTGTACAGATTCATGTATTGCAGGGTGAGCGTCCGATGAGTAAGGATAATAAGAGCTTGGGTATGTTTAACCTCGATGGTATTCCGCCAGCTCCACGTGGTGTTCCGCAGATTGAAGTAACCTTTGATATTGATGCCAATGGTATTTTGCATGTAAGTGCAAAAGATAAAGGCACAGGTAAAGAACAAAAGATCCGTATTGAAGCAGGCAGTGGTTTGAGCAAGGAAGAAATTGAAAAGATGAAGAATGAAGCGAAGGCCAACGAAGCAGCGGATAAAGCGGAAAAAGAAAAAGTAGAGAAGATCAACCAGGCTGATAGTTTGATCTTCCAAACAGAGAAGCAGTTGAAAGAATACGGTGATAAAATTGGTGCTGATAAGAAAGCACCGATTGAAGCTGCACTTACTAAACTGAAAGATGCACACAAAGCACAGGACCTTGCAGCAATTGATGTGGCAATGACCGAAATGAATACCGCATGGACAGCAGCCAGTGAAGAAATGTACAAAGCAACACAGGATGCGCAAGCTGCACAGCCCGGTGCAGATGCAGGCGCTGGTCCGGATGCTTCAGCAGGTCCAAAAAGTGATAATGTAGAAGATGCACAGTTTGAAGAAGTGAAATAAACCACTGATTTAAATTGAAGCAATGATGATACTGATAAGCCCTGACAGATTTGTCGGGGCTTTTTTATTTAGAATATAATTGGGGCATGAAAAAGTCCGTCACTTTTCAGTAATGAGCCATCTATAAAAAAGTTCAGGTAGTAGTTAAATCAGGTCTAACGCTTTTACGAAGTAATAACAGATAAAAGGAAAAGTGGCGGTAATATAATTAGTAAAAGCCGGGGAAAATAAAATATTACACAAGCAGCTACAGAAACAAAAAACGAGATTTTAAACAGATTAAATTAAATGATTAGGTGAGTAAATTCATTGCGATAAAATAACTAAAAAGATGAAACAAAAGTTCGCAATTATTTTGAAATCTTCTCTTTGTTATTAATCTTTGCCTGACTTTATTTTCTAACCCAAAACATTTTTATGAAAAAGAACTTTTTACTGCTTGTCATTTTAGTTTCCTCTTTCTCTTTTGCACAGGCACAATCAACTCGATTTGGATTTACAGCCGGTGCAACTCTTGCCACACAAAAAATAAAAGTGGAAAGTGTATCAATTAAATCGGATGGAAAAATTGGCTTTACAGCAGGTGTTTTTGCTGACATTGCTTTGTCAGAAAAATTCGCATTTCAGCCTGGTCTTAATTTTACCCAAAAGGGGGGTAAATTCGATGGAGGAGAATTTGCTGAAGATGATGTAACAATGACATTAAATTATCTTGAGCTTCCTCTTAATGTCCTGTATAAAGCTCCTGCAGGAAATGGTAAATTCTTTTTTGGCCTCGGTCCTTCTATTGCCTTTGGTCTTAGTGGTAAAGCAAAATCAGGTGGTGAAAGTGAAGATATTAATTTCGGTAGTGATGAAAACGAAGACGCTTATAAACCTTTAGATTTCGGCGGTAACATTGTTGCAGGTTATGAGTTGTCAAGTGGTTTGTTATTTTCGGTAAACTTTAATACCACATTGAATAATATCAATACAACTTCTGACGCTACAGTTAGGAATACTTATTTCGGTCTTCGTATTGGATATTTACTTGGCGGAAATAAATAAGAAAATTTCCCTGATCTTTTTTGAAAGAGTATTGCCATGCAATACTCTTTCTTTTTTAATAATGCTTGGAGGTTCAAAATAAAATATTTACCAGTCGTGCCTAAAATCTGTATTAGTAATTTGGCTTTATGTTCATCAGATACAAAAAAAGCCCGTCACTTTTCAGCAACGGGCCATCTATAAAAAAGTTCAGGTAGTAGTTAAATCAGGTCTAACGCTTTTACGAAGTAATAACAGATAAACGGAAAAGTAGCGGTAATATAATTAGCAAAAGCCGGGGTAAAATAAAATATTACACAAGCAGCTACAGAAACAAAAAACAGAATCCAGTTTAATGCAGATGATTTCTTTTCCATGCGTTAAGAATTTTTGCGAAGATAAGGGAAGAGAAGTGAACAGAAAAGTGCTGTTGAAAATCTCAATTCATATACACTTTACAACTGTTTGTTGACCATTTGTAACATCACATATACATGTTATTGGTTTTCTTAATTCATTTTCGGTATTTTGCCGCCATTATTAACCAAATCAATCATCAAAAATCAAGCTCTACTATGAGAAAGATTATCATCGTCCTTTTAGCAGTTATTTTCAGCGTTTCTTCTTATGCGGGAATCATCTATGTTCCGGCAAATGCGTCCGACAATGCAAAAGCAGGCATTGAAACAACCATTGAAAAGGTAAAAACTACAAACATGGATGCATTCCTGGCGCTTACTCCGGCTAAGGTGCAGAAAATGACAGGTAAGAAAATGACCTTCGGCCAGAAGATTGCCCTGAAAATGGCCCAAAAGAAATTGAGCAAGCAGCTTAAGAAAGGAAAATCAATTGATATTCATGATGAAAGACAAATGCTTCGTTTATGGATAATCTTCGCTTTGGTTGCTATTGTACTGGCTATCCTGGGTTTATTCATTCCGTTTGTATGGTTCTTGTCAGGTCTTGCATGGCTTGCATCTTTGATCTTCTTTATTCTTTGGTTGATAGCATTAACTGCGTAATTCAACTTTGTGTTATAAAAAAGGCCCTCAGTTTGAGGGTTTTTTTTTGCCCAGATACATCCTTAGATTATTTTTACTTCGAAACAAACTTATATATGACCGATAAACAGCAATTTTTAGAACAACAACAGCAGTATATTGAGCAGGATGGATTTCGTATTCAATCATTCGATTTCAGCCGTCCCTGGGGTGGTTTTTTTGTTTTGGACGAAAGCCAGGCCGATCTTTTTATTGAAACATATTTCCCAACGTATAAAAAGGAAGATCTGATGCTGGGCAATAAACTCAGCCCAAAAATTCTGGTAGTAGAACCAGGCAAACGTCTGTCGTGGCAATACCATCACCGCCGTGCAGAAATATGGCGTGTGGTTGAAGGCGAAGTGGGTGTTGTGATGAGTGATACCGATGAAGAAACCGAAGTAAATATTTTTGAAGCAGGTGATATTATTGTCTTGTCAACTGGCCAACGCCATCGTTTGGTTGGTTTGAATGATTGGGGCGTAATTGCCGAAATTTGGCAACATACCGATCCGGCAAATCCATCAGATGAAGACGATATTGTTCGTTTGCAGGATGATTTTGGCAGATAGAAATAAATAATTGACAAAATGAAAAGATGTGTTGTAAAATCTGCACATCTTTTTTTATGGAATTTCATTAACTTAAACCTGAATTAAAACCCGAACAGAATGAGAAAAGTTTCGCATATACTCCAGCGTAAAGGCAAGAATGTTATTTCAGTTGAACCTGGTTTACCGGTGATCAACGCATTACAGCTAATGGCCGAAAAAAATATTGGTTCTGTTATGGTGATGGAGGGAAGTGAATATCTTGGAGTAATGACCGAGCGTGATTATGCCCGTAAGGTGATCCTGAAAGGAAAATCATCAACTGAAACTTTTGTAAAAGATATTATGACAACGGGTTTGCCCCGCATAACACCTGATAATTCAATTGAAACCTGCATGCACATCATGAGCGAAAGCAATATCCGTTACCTGCCTGTATTTGTAAACGACCAGGTAACCGGTATTATATCCATTAACGATGTGGTTACCGAAACCATTCTTTCGCAGAAAGAAACCATTGAACAGTTGCAGAATTATATTCAATCGTAATGCTTGTTGGACGGCGACCAGCAGAAGCCTGAGAAAACGTTCCGTTAAACTATTCCATCATTTGATGAACGGCCTTGCCATGGCCTTTCCGTGTGTAACTTTGCCGCTGCATGAAACATCTCTCGTATCTCAATAAATATTTCTGGAAGTACAGGTGGCGGTTGTTGCTGGGTATTATTTTTATTTTCATCTCCAACTATTTTGCTGTACTGGCGCCACAGGTAACCGGTTACATTATTGATAAGGTACAGGCGTTCTTAACTAGCAGTACCCCCAAAGGTTTGCTCCGGCAAGATGATTGGCTGGTGGTAGCTACGGTTAACTGGATCGAAAAAATGTCGATGTCACCAACTGGCATTGTGGCAATGCTTGCAGCAATGTTGTTACTGTTTGCTGTGTTGCGTGGTTTCTTTATGTTCCTGATGCGGCAAACGATCATTGTGATGAGCAGGCATATTGAGTTTGATCAGAAGAACGAAGTGTTTCAACATTACCTGCAACTCGATGCCAATTTTTACAAGACACATGAAACGGGCGATCTCATGAACCGCATGTCTGAGGATGTGAGCAGGGTGCGCATGTACACCGGTCCCGCCATTATGTATCTCATCAACCTCATTGCACTCATTTCACTGAGTGTATTTTATATGGTGAAGAAGAATGCAGAACTCTCGTTGTATGTATTGGCACCAATGCCCATCCTTGCCATCACCATTTATTTTGTGAACAACATCATTCACAAAAAGAGTGAAGAGGTTCAAGCCAAACTATCTGATCTTACTACCAATGCTCAGCAATCATATTCCGGTATTCGTGTCATAAAATCTTTTGTGCAGGAAAAAGCTATGTTGCGTTTCTTTGAAACCAACAGTGAACAATACCGTAACAGTGCAACAGCATTGTATAAAGTGGAAGCTATTTATTTCCCCATCATGGGTCTCATCATCGGTATCAGCACTTTGCTGGTTATACTGGTTGGTGGGCTGAAATATATGGAAGGCCAGATCAATTTCGGTGATATGGCTGCCTTCATCATGTATCTTACTATGCTGGCATTTCCTGTGAGTGCCATTGGCTGGGTGGCAAGTACGATTCAACGGGCTGCCGCCTCACAGCAACGGTTAAACGAATTTCTGCTCACCAAAACAAATATTCCTTCACCTGTTGATGGTGTGAAAAATAAGTTAGAAGGCGATGTTGAATTTGAAAATGTAAGTTTTGTTTATCCGCACACGGGCATTGTGGCGTTGAAAGATTTCAATCTTCATATTAAGAAAGGAGAGAAGGTAGCCATTATTGGTCGCACGGGTTCCGGTAAAACAACCATTGCACAACTGTTACTACGTTTTTACGATCCGTCAAAAGGAACGGTACGTATTGATGGGAAAGAACTAAAGCAACTTGAATTACAGCATTACCGCAGCCAGGTAAGTTATATACCACAGGAGGTATTTCTCTTCAGCGATACTATTGCCAACAACATTGCATTTGGAACAGGCAACAATACCGAAGAAGAAATTAAAACGGCAGCCATGTCAGCGTCGGTGCACCGGGATATCCAATCGTTTCCACAGGGTTACCAAACAATGGTGGGCGAGAGAGGTGTAACGCTCAGCGGCGGACAAAAGCAACGTATCTCCATTGCCCGTGCCTTGGTGAAAGATCCCGGTCTTATTATTATGGACGATTGTTTGAATGCGGTTGATGCCCGAACTGAAAAGGAAATCCTTACACATCTGGCAACTTACCTGCAACATAAAACGGCCATCGTTATTACCCATCGTATCTTTTCCCTTCTTCAATTCGACCGTATTATTGTGATGGATAATGGCCGCATTGCCGAGCAGGGTACGCATGAACAATTGCTGCAACAGCAGGGCTTATATGCCGACTTATACAACCGCCAGCAGCTTGAGGAAACCCCTTCCTGAGAATGAAAATCAACGCCGTTTGAAGCTTTTTGGAAAATTTTGCCAAATCGAAAAGAAATATATCTTTGTCGCTGTTTGAAAAAAAGCATTGCAAACTAAAACCTAAAAACTGTGGCGTACGAAAACAATGACAAACGGATGGAAAGTATTTACAGCAAGCGCATCCGTGCTGGTAAGAGAAGAACTTATTTCTTTGATGTAAGATCTACACGTGGCAACGATTATTATCTCACCATTACGGAGAGCCGTAAACGTTTTACGGGTGAAGGGTATGACCGTCATAAGATTTTTCTGTACAAAGAAGACTTCAACAAGTTTATTAAAGGATTGAATGAAGCGGTTGATTATGTGAAAACAGAATTAATGCCCGATTTTGATTTTGATGCATTCAACCATGAAGATGCTCCATCAAGTGGCGATGGTGAATACAGCAATAATGAGGCAATTGAATCTTCAAATGGGTCGCCTGTAGCAACTGCTGCACCGGCGGCATCAACTCCGGCCCCTGTTCAGGAAGCACCTGCTGCACCTGCAGTTGAAGAAGTACCTGCAACAAGTGGCGACAACCTCGCTAACGAAGAGGTTGATAAATGGTAAGAACCGAAACCGACTGATAAAAGTAAACCCCCAACTAGTTGGGGGTTTTTAGTTTCATAACCGGACAGAAAAACGAATTAATAAACTTTCACCATGTACACATAATCCTGAATCTTCTTCACTTGTTCGCTTGCGCCCATTCCTTTTACAGAAGATTTAGAAGGCAGTTTCAGTTCAATGGTTGAATCATCTTTTTTCAATTGATTCACGGTTTCAATAATATATTTCGACTGGATGGCGAATACAACACCATCAGCCTTTGTTTCTTTTGTACTCAGGATACCGATCACCTCTCCATTCTTATTAAATACAGGCCCGCCACTGTTACCTGGATTAGCTGCAACAGCAATCTGGCAACTGAGTGTATCTCCGTTAAACCCGGTTTTAGCACTCAGGTAACCTTCGCCGTAAACAATTTCATTACGTGGATAACCAAGTGTGAAAATAGGTTCAGCAATATCGGTTGATGATTTACGGATGCTGTAAGGAAGCATGCCTATTGATTTATAATCCTTATCAACGATTTTAAGAATAGCAATATCTTTTGATTCGTCAATTTTTACAACAATCGCTTTAAATTCCGCACCCTTACTGTTTAATACGATAATGCCTTTTGCATTTCGTAATACGTGAGCATTGGTTACGAGATAACCTTTGCCATCAACTAAAAATGCAGAGCCAAATCCTGTAACCGAAGTTCCGGTAGGGATCTTTGTAGCATTTGCAATATGGTTGATCTTTTTGTCTTGTACGATTAGTTGGCCCTTAATGTCTTTAACCGAGTTTACCAACTCTTGTACCTGTTTGTCGTTGCTCTTTGGCGTAAACAGCAACGTCATGCTGCTGATTGAGATAGCAGTAATACCTGCAATAGAAGCTGCAATGGTTATGGTGCGTTTGTAACGCTTCCACATATTTACCACTTTGGCACTGGTTGAAAGCACTTCTTCTTTTATCTCTCCATCCTGCAGCAATTGGTTATGCACCTCATGCAGCGAATGTTTCATCTCACGCACACCACCATAACGTCCAAACTGCTGCAGGAAAAACGAATGCTCTACTACCATCTGATCAACTTCCTGGTTTGTTTCCCGGAGCTGCTCAAACATAGCTTTCTCCTCAGCATTCATTTCGCCGTTGAGGTAACGCTCAGTTGCATCTAATAGTAAAATTTCATCCATCTCAGTCCGCTTTTTTATATTGAGCAAAGAATAACTTCTTTAGTCTCATAAGGCACTTATACTTTTGGTTCTTGGCGTTATCGGCATTGGTGTAGCCAAACTCAGCGGCAATATCCAGCATCTGTTTTTTCTGGATGTAGTACGATTCCAGTAAACTTTTGCAGGGCTCACCTAAATGGTTCAGCGCCTTTTCCATCACCCCAAACGCTTCGTTTTTACGATCATGCTCTTCCAGTTCTTCCTCCACCGGCACCACATCTTCCAAGCTTTCAACAGGAGCGCCAAAACGTTGTAACTGTTGTAAGCGTTTCAGCCAAAGTCGCCTGCAAACAGAATAAACATAGGTTTTGATCTGGCAGTTCAACTCCAGCTGTCCATCTTTTGCCTTCTCGTAAAGAACGATCATAGCTTCCTGAAAAACATCCCTTGCATCATCGGTTGTACCATTATTATTCAGTATAAACGCCTGAACCATACTATAGTTCTGCTTATACAGGGTTTCAACCGCCTTTCTGTCGTTCCGGGCCAATCCTTCCAGTAATTCCGATTCGTTTATCTCAGGTTTCACTATCTGTGTTATTTTAATACCCAAAAGGGCAAATTGTAACCCAAAGAACGGCTAAAAATATTTTTTAAAAAAACCGGGTTACCTTTTCCCGCTTCCTGTATTAATCCCTGATAATTATCTTAAACTTTAAAATTTAGAAAGAATGAAAAAGGTTTTATTAGCGTTCGCTATCCTCGGTTTTGTAGCTTGTAACAATGAAGGTGAAAAAACAGAAGCAACTGATACTACAACAGTAGCTCCTGCTGATACTACAGCTCCAGCTCCAGTTGATACAACTGCTGCTCCAGTTGATACTACAGCTGCTCCTGCTGCTGATACAACTAAGAAGTAATTTCAGCTACACGGGCTCTTGTGAAGAAGGAAGATCCCAGCTTGCCGGGTAGTGATTAAGCCCGAGGTCAAAAATTTTCATATGGCAAGCAATCGTTAACGGCCGTTCCATTCCTGGAATGGCTTTTTTCGTGTCTTGAATCAACCGTTTTTACTTCAACCATTAATTAAAAACACGTAGTTCCTGAACCTGCTCCAAACGGTTGCATAGATTTTTTTTACGACTAACACTTGTTTTATGCTTGCTCTGGTTTATTTTTGACTTGATGACAATCAACAAAGGATACCGTTTCTTTTATTTTAGCTTCTTTTATTTTAGAATGAAGCCGGGACTCCTGTTGTTGAAAGTGAACTAAACGAACTAAACGAATCAACATAAAGAATCCCGGCCAAAAGGTCGGGATTCTTCATTTTACGCACTATGGCAAAAGTTACAATACAAGGTTACGAAGGCAGTTTTCACCAGGAAGCGGCAAGACAATTCTTTGGAAAGGAGGTGGAAGTGATTCCCTGTGCAACGTTCAGGGAAGTGGTAAAGATCGGTGCCAACAAAAAAGAAAGCGACGGTGCAGTAATGGCAATTGAGAATTCTATTGCCGGCAGCATTTTGCCCAACTATAATTTATTACAGAAAAGTAATCTCACGATCGTTGGTGAAGTGTACCTCCACATCAAACAAAACCTGATCGTTAACCAGGGAGTAAAGCTCGAGGACATTAAAGAAGTGCATTCGCACACCATGGCTTTGCAGCAGTGTTACGATTTTTTAGATAAGTACAAATGGAAACTGGTTGAATCGGAAGACACCGCTTTGAGTGCAAAACATATTTACCAGCACAAGAGTAAACATATTGCAGCTATTGCAAGTAAACTGGCTGCTGATCTATATGGACTGAATGTGATTGCTCCTGGTATTCAAACCATGAAGAAGAACTATACAAGGTTCCTCATTTTACAACGTGAGCAAAACGGTTCAATTGAACATGCCAATAAAGCATCGGTGAATTTTGTAACCGATCATTCGAAAGGAAGTTTGGCAAGAGTGCTGGGACAAATTGCAGATGGCGGTATTAATTTAAGTAAGCTGCAAAGTTTTCCTATTCCGGGAACAGATTTTAAATACAGTTTTCATGCAGATATGGAGTTTGAAACAATCGAACAGTTTCATAAAGTGATTGAAGCAATCAAACCTTCAACAGTTGAGTTGAAGATATATGGTGTATATAAAAACGGGAAGAGTACGAATTAAATAAAACATTACACGAATTACACGAATGAATTCAATTAGTGCAATTCGTGTAATTCGAAAAATTAGTGGCATGCAAACAGCAAAACGATTGGATGGTATTGGTGAATATTATTTCTCGCAGAAGTTGCGTGAGATCGATGAACTGAACAAACAAGGTAAACAGATCATCAATCTTGGTATAGGTAGCCCCGATTTGCCACCACACCCCGATGTAATAAAAGTATTACAGGAAGAAAGTGCAAAACCGAATGTACATGCCTATCAATCGTACAAGGGTTCAATTGTGTTGCGTAAGGCCATGAGTGATTGGTATAAGAAATGGTATAATGTTGAATTGAATGCCGATACAGAAATTCTTCCGCTCATTGGCAGTAAGGAAGGCATTATGCATATCTGCATGACCTATTTAAATGAAGGCGATGAAGTATTGGTGCCGAATCCCGGTTACCCAACTTACAGAAGTGCAGTGAAGCTGGCAGGTGGCGTATCTGTTAACTACGATTTGAAAGAAGACAACAACTATGCACCTGATTTTGCAGCATTGGAAGCAGGCGATCTTTCAAAAGTGAAATTGATGTTTGTGAATTATCCGCAGATGCCAACCGGACAGCTGCCCGACAGGAAATTATTTGAACAACTGGTTGCATTCGGAAAGAAAACAGGCATCCTCATCATTCATGATAATCCGTACAGTTTTATTTTGAATGAGCATCCGATGAGTTTATTAAGTATTGATGGCGCAAAAGATTGTGTGTTGGAATTAAACTCACTCAGCAAAAGTCAGAATATGGCGGGCTGGAGAGTAGGGATGTTGAGTGGAGCAAAAGAACGTATTGATGAAGTGCTTCGTTTCAAAAGTAATATGGACAGTGGTATGTTTTTGCCATTGCAACTGGCAGCTGCAACAGCATTGAATCTTGGTAAAGACTGGTACGACGGCGTAAACGCAATTTACCGTGAACGCAGAGAAAAAGTATTTGAATTACTTGATCTGTTGAACTGTGTGTATTCGAAAGATCAGGCAGGTATGTTTGTATGGGCGAAGATCCCGGTGAAATACAAAACCGGTTATGAGTTGAGTGATGAAGTATTGTACAACAGCAATGTATTTATTACTCCGGGTGGCATTTTTGGTAATGCAGGTGATGGTTATATAAGAGTTAGTTTGTGTGCGCCGGTAACAAGATTTGAAGAAGCAATTGCACGTATAAGTCAAAAGTAAAAGGTCAAAAGCAAAAAGTATGGAACGTAAACGAATTGCAATCATTGGTGTGGGTTTAATTGGTGGGTCACTGGCCATTCAACTGCATGAGAAAAAGATCTCATCAAGATTGATTGGTGCTGATGCTAATAAAGAGCACGAAGCAAAAGCTTTGGAACTGGAATTGGTGGATGAAATATTGCCATTAGACGAAGCCATTGCACAAAGCAACGTAGTGATCCTTGCTTTCCCGGTTGATAAAATGGTTGGCTTGTTACCTTCTATTCTTGATAAAGTTGAACAGCAGATTGTTGTTGATTTGGGTTCTACCAAATCGCAATTGACAGAAGCTGTAGCAAATCACCCCAAGCGTGGACGTTATGTTGCAACGCATCCGATGTGGGGTACGGAGTACAGCGGTCCGGCTGCAGCTGTACGTGGTGCGTATGAAAATAAAGCGGTGATTATTTGCAACGAAGGTGAAAGTGATCTGGATGCATTGGAGTGGACAAAATACATGTACAAGAAAATAGGGATGCACTTGTTGAGCATGGAAGCAAAAGCACATGATCTGCATGCGGCGTATGTAAGTCATATTTCACACATTACATCTTTTGCATTAGCGAATACGGTGTTGGAAAAAGAGAAAGAAGACAACGCCATTTTCGAAATGGCGAGTGCAGGTTTTGAAAGTACGGTACGTTTGGCAAAAAGTAATCCAGCCATGTGGGTGCCCATCTTTTTACAGAATAAAGTAAATGTACTGGATGTATTGAATGAACATATTCAACAGTTAACAAAATTCAGAGACAGCATCAGGGATGATAAAGGAACAGATTTGCAGAATTTAATTGAACATGCGAACAAAATAAGACGCATTATCAAATGATTTTTCGTGAAGCAACGATACAGGATATTCAGCAAATACAGGTTGTACGCAACGCTGTAAAAGAAAACATGTTGAGTAATCCGGCGTTGGTGCCTGATGCGGATGTGGAAGACTATATTACAAGAAGAGGTAAAGGTTGGGTTTGTGTAATTGATGATGTGGTGGTTGGATTTTCTATTGCTGATTTAGTGGATCAAAATATCTGGGCTTTGTTTGTTGATCCCAACAGTGAAGCAAAAGGAATCGGCAAGCAATTACATGATCTGATGATGAACTGGTATTTCGAACAGACATGTGAAACAGTTTGGTTGAGTACAAGTCCCGGTACAAGAGCCGAAACATTTTATCGTAAACAAGGGTGGATCGAAACAGGAGTGTATGGAAAAGGTGAGATAAAGTTTGAAATGTCTGAACCACGATTTAAAGAGATTCAACAGATGCAGAAGATGAGTGATGAATAATAAGTGATGAATAATGAGTGATGAATAATGAGTGATGAGTAATAAGAGTGTTCATCCCCTCCTTGGAGGGGTAGCAGAGTGCAAAACATAAGTGATGATAGATAGGAGTGGGTCAGAAGAATAGAATTAAGAACGCACAAGAGTGCGACGCAACAAAAGAAACATAGCAGAACAAGTGTTCGCAACATAAAACTTAACTTTACAACCAATAACAATGCAAACAACAGAAGCAAACATGAAAGAAAAAGTGCAGGAAGCATGGAGTAAAAAGCCACTGATCATTGGCGGACCATGCAGTGCCGAAACCGAAGATCAATTAGTATCAACCGCACAGCGCCTGGCAGCAACAGGAAAAATAAATATGTTGCGTGCAGGTATCTGGAAACCTCGTACCAAACCCGGCATGTTTGAAGGGATTGGCGCAAAAGGGTTACCATGGCTGCAAAAAGCAAAAGCATTAACAGGCTTACCAACAACTGTTGAAGTTGCAACGGGCAAACAGGTGGAAGATGCATTGAACTTTGAAGTGGATGTATTGTGGATCGGTGCACGTACTACCGTAAACCCTTTCAGCGTACAGGAAGTTGCTGATGCGTTACGTGGTGTTGATATTCCGGTGTTGATCAAGAACCCGATCAATCCTGATCTTGAATTGTGGAGTGGCGCTGTTGAACGTGTGGCTCGTGCAGGCATCAAACAAATTGGTTTAATTCACCGTGGATTTTCTTCTTACGGTAATACAGAATATCGCAATGCACCGATGTGGCATTTGGCAATTGAAATGAAGCGTCGTAATCCTGATCAGATCATCATTAATGATCCTTCACATATTTGCGGTCGCAGAGATATTTTACAAGAGACAGCACAAAAAGCAATCGATCTCGACTTTGATGGTTTGATGATCGAAAGTCATATTGATCCGGACAATGCTTGGAGCGATGCGAAACAACAGGTTACTCCTGAGCGTTTGGCAGAAATGTTGAGCAGTATCATCTGGCGTAAAGAAGATGTAGCATCAGCAGAGTTTCACCAGGCATTGGAAAAATTACGTCAGCAAATTAACCAGCTTGATGATGAGTTGATGCAGATCCTTGGTCAGCGTATGAAAATTGCTGAGAACATTGGTCAGTATAAAAAAGATAACAACATCACCATCTTGCAAACAAATCGCTGGAACGAAATCCTGGAACGTGCATTTAAAGAAGGTGAGCGTAAAGGGTTGAGCAAAGATTTCATCACGAAGTATTTTGATGCGGTACATATGGAAAGCATTAACCATCAGAAGAAGGTGCTTGATTCGTGAGTTGTGAATGCTGAGTTGTGAGTGGGCTGCAGTAATGCGATGTTGCTGTAGTTGCGTCGCACACTTGTACGATTTGTAATTCTATTCATCTTTTCTTTGTGTCTCTGTGTCTTTGCGGTAAAACTTTATTCATGGTAAAACGTACATACAAATTCTCAACTGCTTCTGTTGATTACTACTTTGAAGGACAGCTTTCACAGTTAGGTAAGATCGTTGATAAAACACATGCAGTCATTATTACTGATGAAAACATTT
Organism: Lacibacter sp.; assembly: GCF_035299325.1. Classification (GTDB taxonomy): domain Bacteria; phylum Bacteroidota; class Bacteroidia; order Chitinophagales; family Chitinophagaceae; genus Lacibacter. Next base: position 50,834 of record NZ_DATGWT010000017.1, read on the forward strand.
TCAAAGCACATGGCAATAAGCTGAAAAACTGGAATACAATTGTATTGAAGGCAGGCGAGGAATTTAAAATTCAACCGACTGTTGATACCATTGTTGAACAGCTGATCGAATTAGGTGCAGATCGTAAATCAACTTTAGTTGGTATTGGTGGTGGCGTCATCACTGATCTTACAGGTTATGTCGCATCGGTGTACATGCGTGGTATCAAATTCGGTTTTGTACCAACAACAGTATTGGCTTTGGTTGATGCAAGCATTGGTGGGAAAAATGGAATTGATGTGGGTGTGTTTAAAAATATGGTGGGAGTAATCCGTCAGCCTTCTTTTTTATTGCATGATATGTCGTTGCTTTCTTCCTTGCCGCAAAGCGAATGGGAGAATGGTTTTGCTGAGATCATTAAACATGCATGTATTAAAGATGCAGCGATGTTCAAAGAACTGGAAGCACATACACTGGCTGACTATCAGAAAAAGAAAATCCTGATGGCTGCACTCATTAAGCGCAACGCACTCATCAAAACAAAAGTGGTGCAGGCTGATGAATTTGAAAGTGGCGATCGCAAGTTGTTGAACTACGGACATACGTTGGGTCATGCAATTGAAAACATGTATGAGTTATCACATGGACAAGCTATCTCAATTGGTATGACCTATGCCTGTCATATTTCTGAACAACTCACAGGATTTAAACAAACACAGAAAGTGGTGAGCTTATTAAGTAAGTATGGGTTACCCACTTATGCTGAGTTTGATAAAAAGAAGGCATTTGAAATCCTGCAAAAAGATAAAAAGAAAGTGAAAGCGGAGATGAGTTATGTATTGCTGAATAAAATCGGCAAGGGAGTGGTGAAGAATATTCCGTTGACACAATTGAAAACCATTATCGAAAGTTTATAACGTGAAGGTAACAATACAACCATCTACACTCACCGGAACCATTCAATCGAACGCATCAAAAAGTTCGATGCAACGTGCATGTGCTGCTGCATTGGTGGCGAAAGGAAAGAGCATCATTAAAAATCCTGGCCACAGTAACGATGATAAAGCGGCGATGGATATTACCCAACGTTTAGGCGGTACTGTTACAAACAACGGGAACGAACTGATCATTGAAAGCAATGGTGTGCAACCGGTGAGCAGTGAGATCAATTGCGGTGAAAGTGGTTTGAGCATCCGCATGTTTACTCCTTTGGTTGCATTGAGCAATCATGAACTTGCAGTAAACGGCACCGGCAGTTTAACTACAAGGCCAATGGATTTCTTTGATGAGATCTTGCCGCAACTTGGTGTGCATGTAAAAAGTAATCAAGGAAAATTGCCGTTGAATATACAAGGACCAATCGTTCCGAAAAATATTACCATTGATGGTTCACTCAGTTCACAGTTCTTAACCGGATTGTTGCTGGCTTATGCAGCAAGTGATGCCAGTAATGTATCGATTACAGTAACCAATCTCAAAAGCAAACCATACATTGATCTTACACTTGATGTAATGAAACAGTTTGGTTTGAAAGTGCCGGAGAACAGGAATTACGAAGAGTTTTATTTCGCCGCTGATACTCATCACTCATCACTCATCACTCATCACTACACTGTAGAAGGCGATTGGAGTGGTGCTGCATTCTTACTCGTTGCAGGTGCAGTTGCAGGAAATATTGTGGTGAAAGGATTAGATGTATTTTCAACACAGGCCGATAAAGCTGTGCTGCAGGCGTTGATGGATTGCGGTTGTATTATCTCCATTCAACCCGAACAGATTGAAATTGGTCCGGCTCCTTTGAAGCCTTTCCATTTTAATGCAACTGAATGTCCCGATCTGTTTCCGCCATTGGTTGCATTGGCAGCTTTTTGCAATGGTAAATCAGTGATTGAAGGAACAACACGTTTAACACATAAAGAAAGTAACCGTGCAATCACCTTGCAGGAAGAATTTGCGAAGCTGGGTGTAACAATAGAATTACAGGATGATCTGATGATCATTCATGGTGGTGGCGGATTAAAAGGCGCTACTGTACATTCACGCCATGATCATCGTATTGCCATGGCTTGTGCTGTTGCTGCGTTGAAAGCAGAAGGCGAAGTGACGATCGAAGAAGCCGAGGCTATCAATAAATCGTACCCTGATTTTTATGAGCACTTGAAAGTATTGGGTGCAAACGTATCTTTATAATCAAACCATTCAACTTTGAACTCATTCGGTAAATTATTTCGTGTATCCATCTTTGGCGAATCGCATGGCGAAAGCGTAGGCATTGTAGTAGATGGTTGTCCGGCAGGTCTTGCATTAACGGTTGATGATCTCTTACCCGATCTCGAACGCAGAAAAGGCGGTAAACAAAAAGGAACTACTCCACGTCAGGAAGCGGATTATCCGTTTTTTAAAAGCGGTTTGTTCAATGATAAGACAACGGGTTTCCCAATTGCCATCTTCTTTGAAAATAATAATACACGCAGCGAAGATTATAATAAGCAACGCAGCATTCCACGTCCGGGTCATGCCGATTGGGTGGCGCACCAAAAATTTGGTGGTCATGAAGATTATCGTGGTGGCGGGCATTTCAGTGCACGACTCACAACAGGCTTAGTGGCGGCGGGTGCAATTGCAAAAAAACTCATGACTGGTGTCGGCATTCATGCCGATGTTATAGAAATTGGTGGAGAAAAAGATTTAGAAAAAGGATTGCAAAATGCAATTGATGCAAAAGATTCTGTGGGTGGTTTGGTTGAATGTAGAGTAACAGGTTTACCTGTTGGTTTAGGTGAACCGTATTTTGATTCAGTAGAATCATTGCTTGCACAAATGATGTTTACTATTCCTGCTGTACGTGGTGTAGAATTCGGAACCGGGTTTGCTGCTGCAAAAATGTTCGGCAGTGAGCATAACGACGCCATCGAAACTATGGCTGGTAAAACAGTTACCAATCATGCAGGTGGCGTGGTAGGCGGGATTACTAATGGAAATGAACTGGTGTTCCGTATTGCTATCAAACCAACATCTTCAACTCCAAAAGAACAAACCAGTTTAAACTGGGATACAGAACAGATGGAAAAGTTTTCTATCAAAGGCCGTCATGATCTGTGTGTCGCTTTGCGGGCTCCTGTTATTGTAGAAGCGGCAACTGCCATTGTATTAGCTGATTTGATGTTGCAGGAACAACGGATCAAACGAATCGTCTCTTAACTTTACCGTATGCTTCAACGAATCACGATTGCCTTTTTTGCCTTTCTCATCACAACGATTTCTTTTGCACAAACCGATGCAAAGATCGAAGTGGTGAAACACAATCATGTTGCCTTACACGTAAAAGATATTGCAGCAAGTACTAAATTTTATAAAGAAGTCATGGGTTTGGAACCTGTTGCTGTACCCGATTCACTCAAAGCTATTCGTTCCTGGTTTAAATTGGGAACCGATCAACAAATACATTTGCTGGCAGGAAGAAATTTTGAAGTAAAGAACGATCGCAATGGTGGTCACTTTGCATTATTTGTTACCTCAATTACTGCTGCTGAAAAATATTTATCGCAACACAAAATGAGCTTTCACAAGCAGGTTCGCTTTGATGGCGCTGTGCAAATCTATCTTGCCGACCCCGATGGTTATTTAATTGAACTGAACGAAGTAAAACGTTAACGATGCCCATTATTTATCATGTTACAACAGCTGCTGAATGGAATGCAGCAAAAGAAAACGGCTATTATGAAACACCTTCTCTCAAAGAAGAAGGATTTATTCATTGCTCACAGGAAAATCAGGTTGCAGGTGTGCTCGAACGTTATTTCATCGGCAAAACAGATTTGGTAAAGCTTGTGATTGATACCGATAAGCTTACCAGTCGTTTTGTATTTGAATGGAGCCCTTCAACTGAAGATACATTTCCGCATGTGTATGGAACGATCAATGTGGATGCGGTTGTAGATGTTGTGCTAATTAATTAAAAGAAAATTTCTTCAGCTTTTTGAAATCAAGATCGAGCACTTCATAATTCCTGTCATTCGGCCAGTAATAATGCCACCATTCTGTTTCCAATGAGTTGAAACCATGTTTCAGCATTACCTCTTTCAACAGTTTCCTGTTTTGTAAAACAGCTGGGCTTAGTTGTGTAAAGGAGTGATGTGCTGTATCTGTAAAATTATCAAAGTCAGTTCCCATATCTAACTCAACACCTGTTTTCAAATCAACAATGGTTAAGTCAACAGCCAAGCCACGGTTATGTCCGCTTCCTTTTGATGGATTGGCAACATAACGTTCATCTTTGATCAGTTCCCAGAATTTTATAGTAACAGAGTAGGGGCGGTAAGCATCAAAAATCTTCAACCCAAATCCTTTTTCATTCAACTCCGTTTGTACTTTTTGTACGGCATTTGCAGCAGGTGATCTTAAAAAGGTGAAATCAGTATTCACGGAATAAAGGGGTCGTTTTACAAAATTGTCACTGGTTGCGTAGTGAAATTCATAAATAAGTGCGGGCATGAGCTGTTTCAATTCAACCATTTTTTTATTGCTGTCCAATGTTAATGTTTGGCGGTAACTTTTTTCAGAAGCAATATACCGAACGCCATAGCTGCTGGTTTTCAGCTGTTGTGCAAATGAGGGTAAAACCAAAAGGGAAAAAAACAAGACAGCGGTTATTGCTATGTGCAACCGTTTCACTATTTTGACTATCTGAAAAACATCCATTACTGAATTTTTTGGTGATGGAAAGATAAATGTAGTCATTACATGAGAAATCAGTTTACAGTCTCTTCTTTATTCCTGTTATCTCTTTTTCTATTAACCATGAACGCCTGTGGCGATGGAGAAGCCAAAGAGGTAAAAGATATTGTTGATGAACCCGAACAAATGAACGAACGGGTGAAAACCAATATCAATGAATTACTTTCCCGTATTGAAGCGGATGGAAAAGCTGATGACAGTACCAGGGTTTCCCGTTTCACTGCTGTTGATGCCTTTTATAAACAATCAGGTTATAAAGCTGCATGGAGTAGTGATGAACAATTTCTTTCTTTTGCTGATTCAATGTTGCTGTTTATTCAACAGGCAAAATTGTATGGATTATTTCCCAACGAATATCATTATCCGGTATTAAAAAATATTGCTGCACGTTTTGCTGCAGATACTGCTGCTGTTGGTGACAGACGTGATGCTGCGCTTTGGTCGAAGGCTGATGTATTGCTGACTGATGCATTTTTCAATATTGCAGCTCATTTGCATGTGGGTCGTTTGAAAGTTGACAGCACGTTCATGAATCCTGATTCTGTGCTGACGGATAAATTTTATCACTCAAATCTTAATGCAGTAATAAATGGCAAACCTGTATCGGAAGTATTTCATGCATTAGAGCCATCACATGAAGGTTACATCGAATTGAAAAAAGCTACAAAGCAATTTATTGATAGCGCTGATTTCGAAAAAAAATATACTTATGTTTCCTATCCATATAAAGATTCATTGGCGTTTGTAAAATCGTTGATAAGACGTTTACAGGAAGAAGGAATGCTTAGCTGGCAATTAGAACAGGTTGATTCAACACAATTAAAAGAAGCGCTTATAAAACTGCAAAAGAAAAAGGAGTTGACAGTTGATGGTAAGTTTGGTGCGCAGGTAGTGCGTTATCTGAATAATACTGATGCAGAAAAATTTTATCGCATTGCTATTAATCTCGACCGGTATAAAGTATTGCCTCCAAAAATGCCCGAACGTTATATATGGGTCAATCTCCCGGCTTATAAACTTGAACTGTGGGATAATGATACGCTTCGTCTTGAAAGCAAAGTGGTAGTGGGTAAACCAAATACAAGAACACCTTTGTTAACAAGCCGTATCAGCGACATGGTTACTTATCCGCAATGGACAATTCCAAACAGTATCATCATGAAAGAGATTGTACCTGCAATGCGGCGTGATCCCGGCTACCTTGCAAAAAAAGGATATTCACTTTTTACATGGGAAGGAGAGGAGGTAGACCCATACTCGGTAGATTGGGCTAAGTATAAAAAAGGGATTCCATATAAAGTAGTGCAGGGTAGTGGCGATGATAATGCGTTGGGTATTCTCAAATTCAATTTCCCCAATAAATATTCTGTTTACCTGCACGATACGAATCAACGCTACCTCTTTAAAAATGCAAAGCGTGCATTAAGTCATGGTTGTGTGCGTGTGCAGGAGTGGGAAAAGCTTACTTATTATATTTCGGCACTCGACAGTATCAATTACGAATTTGATCCCTCCCGTGTAGAAAGCGATTCGATTAAAGTTTGGCTTGAGCGAAAAGAGAAACATGTGGTTAGGGTAAAAACCAAACTCCCCGTTTATTTCCGTTACTTTACCGCAGCCGGGAAAGAGGGGAAACTTATTTTCTTTGAAGATATTTACAACGAAGATAAAGTGGCACGTGAAGCATATTTCTCAACTAAATAACGATTGATGACGAAATTCTGCCTTCTATTTGTTTTGGTCTTTTCTGTGTCGATGCCCGACATTGCAGCGCAGCAAGATGGTACAAAACAGGAGAAAAAATCAGGTGGTAAACCTAAGATCCAATATGGAATGGCCAGTTTCTACTCCAATAAGTTTAATGGCCGTAAAACAGCAAATGGCGAAATATTCAATAACCAGAAACTAACCGCTGCGCACAATACGCTTCCTTTAGGCACTTATGTTCGGGTAACCAATCTCCGAAACAAACGCTCGGTTGTTGTAAAAATAAACGACAGGCTTCATCATAAGAATAAGCGTATCATCGATTTGTCAAGAACAGCTGCTACGAAGTTGGGCTATATTAAAAGCGGACTGACCCGGGTAAAAGTTGAAGTGTTGGGTAAAAAGCCACCTTCAAACTGAATTCCATATTAAATCCTTAAGAATGTGGGTAATTAATTTTAAGGTTATGCTACCTACCGTTATTTTTGCTCATTCCAAAACAATTCATATTATGAAACAAGTGCTCTTATTACTGATCGCTTTTTGTGTTTTCTTTACTGCAGGCGCTCAGAACAAGGATCTTAAAAAGCTTCCTTCATTTGGATTTCAATTTTCAATGTTCGATTTTCAGTCTGGAATTGATATAAAAAACAAAGGGCTCTCTACTGTTCTCAGGGAAAAGTCCTTGGGGAAAAAGGATCGTTTGAAGCCAGGACTTACGTTGCATTATATGCAGGGGATTACAAATAATGTTGACGTTATGGCAAGACTTGCGGGTACATTTTTAACCTATCCTTCCCGTAACACGTTGGATGTTGCTACGAGCGATAAGTTTTATGGTGAAATAGACGCAAATCTGAACATAAAACTACTTCCTGATAATTATTGGGTAGTCCCTTATTTACAAGCCGGCATAGGCGCTTCAGTTGAAAGGGGAAACTGGATGGCACAAATTCCACTTGGTGCAGGGCTACAGGTGAATTTATTCAACCAGGTTTTTGTTCATCTTAATACTGGTTACCGTGTTCCGGTAACTTCAAGGGCTAATTATGGATTGGTGCATTCTTTTGGAGTAAGCGTACCACTTAAGGAAAGGGTAGCTCCACCTCCTCCGCCTCCACCAACTCCGGAACCTCCGAAAGATAAAGATGGTGATGGTGTATTGGATGTGGATGATGTTTGTCCTGATGAAGCTGGAGTAGCGGCATTACGTGGTTGCCCCGATAAGGATAAAGATGGTGTTGCTGATAAGGATGATAAATGTGCTGATGTAGCAGGTTTGGCCCGTTACGGCGGTTGTCCAATCCCGGACAGTGATAAAGATGGTATTAATGATGAAGAAGATAAATGCCCTCAACAGGCAGGTGTGGCACGTTATAATGGCTGCCCTATACCTGATACTGATAAAGATGGTGTAAATGATGAAGAAGATAAATGCCCTGCTGTAGCCGGTGTTGCTTCAAACGCTGGTTGCCCGGAAGTAAAAGAAGAAATTAAAACAAAAGTTGAATTTGCAGCACGCAATATCTTCTTCAATACAGGAAGCTATCAATTACAAAAGAAATCATATGCTCCTTTGAACGAGGTTGCACAAATTCTGAAAGACAATCCTACGCTTCAGCTGGATGTGGAAGGTCATACAGATGCTTCAGGTGATGCAGCCAAAAATCAGATATTATCTGAAAACCGTGCTGCTGCTGTAAAGGCTTATCTGGTTGCGCAAGGTATTGACAAGAGCCGTTTGACTTCTGCCGGTTACGGAATCGATAAACCAATTGCAGATAATAAAACAGCTGCCGGTAAAGCGAAAAACCGCAGGGTGGAATTGAAGTTGAGAAGTTATTAAGCTAAACACATTTTCTCTTGAAATCCCTCCGTTTTACGGGGGGATTTTTTTGTGCTAACCACAGGAAACAAGTTTTATCTTCGCCCACTTATTTGTGTAAGAAAGATCAAATGATATGAGCAAACAGAAAGAAATAGTCATGAGCGGTCTTCGTCCCACCGGTTATCTGCACTTGGGAAATTATTTCGGTGCCATGAAGAATTATGTGAAAATGCAGGACGAGTACGAATGTTTTTTTATGGTGGCCGATTGGCATTCACTTACCACCCATCCTGATACAAAAGAGTTGAAAGCAAATGTAAGACGTGTGTTTGCAGAGAACATCGCCTGCGGATTAGATCCTGAAAAAGTGGCGTTCTATTGCCAGAGCCATGTGTATGAAACAGCGGAGTTGTATCTCTATTTGAATATGATGGCTTATAAGGGTGAGTTGGAAAAAACTACAACGTTTAAAGATAAAGTAAGAGCGCATCCGGATAATGTGAATGCAGGTTTACTTACTTACCCTGTGTTAATGGCAGCAGATATTCTGCTGTTTCGTGCCAGTTATGTTCCCGTTGGTAAAGACCAGGAGCAGCATCTTGAAATGGCCCGCAACTTTGCCAACCGTTTCAACCACCGTTATGGAGATGTATTCCCTGAGCCATCAGCATTTAATTTCGGTGGGGAGTTGATAAAAGTACCCAGCCTCGATGGAACAGGAAAGATGAGCAAAAGTGAAAACCAGAATGCAACAATTTACCTGGCAGATGACGACGAGGTGATCCGTAAAAAAGTAATGAAGGCAAAAACAGATGCTGGTCCAACCGAACCAAACTCAACAAAGCCTGATTATATTGAAAATATTTTCCAGTTGATGCGTTTGGTAAGTACACCTGATACCATTCAGAAGTTTGAGGATGATTTCAATAGTTGTGTGATCCGTTATGGTGACATGAAAAAGCAATTGGGCGAAGACATTGCAAAATTTGTTGCTCCCATTCGTGAAAAAGCAAAAGCTATTGAACACGATGATGCATACCTGAAAGATGTGATGTTAAAAGGAGCAGAAAAAGCAAGGATCAGTGCCCGCAAAACCATTGAGTTAACCAGGGAAGCAATGGGGCTTAATTATTTTTAAAAAACACAAGGTCCAAAACCCAAAATCCAAAAAGAAGTTTTACTTTGAACGTCCTTCTATTTTGGATGGTGTACATTGGAATTTATCTGATTTATGGCGAAAAGTAAAAAACCAAAACATGTGGCTATTGCCGGTAATATCGGCGCTGGAAAAACAACCCTTACTGAAATGCTGGCAAAGCATTACAAATGGATTCCCCAGTTTGAAGATGTGGATCATAATCCCTATCTCAACGATTTTTACGAGGACATGCCACGCTGGAGTTTTAACCTGCAGATCTACTTTTTGAATAATCGCCTCAACCAGGTATTGGAAATTCAACGTGGTACAGAAACGGTGATACAGGACCGTACCATTTTTGAAGATGCACACATATTTGCACCCAATCTTCATGATATGGGTTTGATGGGCAAACGTGATTTTGAGAATTACTTTTCCTTTTTCTCTACATTAAAAACAATGGTCTCTCCTCCCGATCTGTTGATCTATTTAAAAGCATCGGTACCAACATTGGTGGCGCAGATCCAGAAAAGAGGAAGAGAATATGAAGAAAACATCCGACTTGATTATCTCAAGAAATTAAATGAATATTATAACAAGTGGATCGATCAATACAAAGAAGGAAGTCTTTTAGTGATTGATGTTGATGCGAATAAGTTTGCCGAAAATGAAGAGCATTTTGGCGAGATCATTAATAAGATCGATTCGCAGTTGTACGGATTGTTCTGATTTAGGAGCGTGAGTAATCTTTGTAGATTGAATGGAACGATAAATTATTCTAACCATTTTAAATGAAACATCAAGTCTTATTAGCTAATCTATTGTTGCTTTGTTTCGTTTGTTTTTCACAACCAAGCTCAAAAAACAGCCCTTCAGATTTTGGATTTAGTGTATTCAAAATCAGAGGTAAGGTCGATTCAATAAATTTCATTGTTAGCGATACTTCATTTAATAAAACGAAGCCAATATTTTTATTTTGTCAGGGTTCGTTGCCTTACTCTTTATTTTATAAAGAAGATTCCTTACATACATGGCAACAGGCAATTCCGTTTGACTATAAAAAGTATTTAAACGAGTACAATTTTATTGTTATTTCAAAGCCAGGTATTCCTGTTTTTTCTACAACTGCAGATAAAAACTATTTCTACATTGATCCTATGACAAAACAGGTTCCACAAAAGTACTGGACAGATAATTACCTTGATTATTATGTAAACTCAGCTAATGACGTTATTAATTACTTAGTTAAACAAAAATGGGTTGATAAATCAAAAGTTGTAATTGCTGGAGTGTCACAGGGTAGCAAAGTAGTTTCGAAATTAGGAGCTATTAATAAAAACATAACTCATGTAATTTATCTGGCAGGTAATCCACTGGGAAGATTTGATCAAAATATTCGCCAGCAGCGTAGAGATGCTTTGCTGGGCAAAATTACTTCAGAGCAGGCTCAAAAGAATATTGACAGTTTATACAAGCTTTGGAACGAAATGGTTGCTAGGCCTAATGATGTTTCGTCTATTAATGAAGATACTTATAAAACATGGACTACTTTTTCGAAGCCCTTATTGCCTTATCTTTTGAAAATTTCAGTGCCCTTGTTTGTTGGTTATGGTACAAGCGACATTACATCGGATTACTGTGATTTACTTCCTTTGGATTTTGCACGTCTTGGCAAAAGGAATCTGACGTTGAAACCATATCTTGATTGTGATCATAATTTTTCTAAAGTAAAATTTGATAAAGCCGGGAACGAAATTTTACGGGAGGATATGTGGCATAAATTGACCGAAGATTTTTTTAACTGGTTAAAATAGACCAATAGAAACTTATAATAGAAATTAACGCTATCGTACAACTTAGCGGAGTTTCTCAATCCAATCCATCTGTGTCCAACCCACGCTTAACCATACTCACCACCTCCCTGAACTTCTCCCTGCTTCGCTCATGCTCCGGCACAGTCTGCCGGTAAAGAACAGAAGCAATTTTCGAAGCACACCCCATCCGTTTTGCACAACGCATCGTCCCCGCAAACGCAGGATCATGTTTTACCCGCTCACCGGAAAGTGAACTCTTCTCCCTTGCATAATACACTCCGTCCATGCGGTAAAAACAAATACCGTCAATCGTCCCCGTAATTTTCAATAATCCAATTTGCTTTGCCATATCTGCAATTTAAAATATCTGGGCGCAGGATGAAAATCAACCCGCCGTTCTTGCCGCTTTTTGCCACTTTTGACCATTTATGCTGCTTTAGCACACATGAATTGCTGTTAGGTTTCGAAAAAAGGGGAGGATACAAGCAAGGTAGAGCCACTATTAAGCTACCTTACACCGTATTAAAAGCGCTCAAACCGTTAGTGAGAGCCTGTTCAGCTGCGATACTGCTTTAGCCATAAAGAAGATATTGAACGGGGAATAGGATGAAGCAAAAAGACAACTGTAACTTACCAATTAAATCAGGTGTAATTTTAAGCCCATTTCTATAATGCTCTTTTATTTAATTGCATTAATAAACCCCGCCATGAATAGCGGGGTTTTCTGTTCTTAGCAAACAATCGATTACGACCACTTACACTTGCGGCGCTGCGGCTAGAATTTCTTCGCCACTGCCGGAAGCATATTTTTTGAAATTAGTTATAAACTGTTCAGCTAAAGACTTCGCTTTTGCATCATACGCTGCTTTATCTGTCCAGGTATTTCGGGGATTTAAAAGTTCTGATGGAACTGCTGTGCAAGCAGTTGGAATAGCAAGATTGAACACCGGCATGTTCTCATATTCAACATTATTCAACTCGCCATTTAAGGCTGCACTGATCAATGCTCTTGTGTAAGAAAGTTTAATACGGTTACCAACGCCATAACTTCCACCTGTCCAACCGGTATTCACCAGCCAAACATTCACTTTGTTTTCATTCATCTTTTTTCCTAACATCTCTGCATATTTTGCCGGATGTAAGGGAAGGAAGGGAGCTCCAAAACACGCACTGAAGGTTGATTTAGGTTCTGTAACACCAGCTTCTGTGCCTGCAACTTTTGCCGTATAACCACTAATGAACTGGTACATCGCCTGGCCTTGCGTAAGTTTAGAAATTGGAGGGAGCACACCTGTTGCATCGCAGGTAAGAAAGAAAATATTTTTAGGCAAACCACCAACAGCCGGATCCAATGCATTGCTGATAAAATGCAAGGGATAACTCACTCTTGTATTTTCAGTAATGGCTTTACTGCTGAAATCAATTTTATTTGAACCTTCGAAAAACTGTACATTTTCTACCAATGCACCCGGGCGAATGGCATGAAAGATCTCAGGCTCTTTTTCTTCAGTAAGATCAATACATTTTGCATAACAACCGCCTTCAAAATTAAAAACCGAACCATGATTCCATCCATGCTCATCATCACCAATTAATTTACGTGCTGGGTCGGCACTCAAGGTTGTTTTGCCAGTACCGCTTAATCCAAAGAACACAGCTACATCAGCATCCTTTCCCACATTGGCGCTGCAATGCATGCTCAACACATTCTTTTGTTGTGGCAATAAATAATTAAGCACGGTAAAAATTCCTTTCTTCATTTCACCTGTGTAGCCGCTGCCACCAATCAGGATCATTTTGTGTGTAAAGCTTACAATAGAAAAATTGCAGTTGCGCACACCATCGGTTTCGGGGTTGGCTGAGAAATTAGGCGCTTGTATAATATGCCAGTCAGGTTCAAAGCTGTCAAGCTCTTCATCATTGGGGCGAAGAAAAAGATTATACGCAAACAAATTACTCCATGGGTTTTCGTTCACTACACGAATGTTGAGACGATAATTGTTATCAGCACAGGCGTACGAATCTCTTACCCATAGTTCATCTTTTTTACCCAGGTAGTCCATCATCTTTTTATAAAGAATGTGGAAATATTTTTCATCAATGGCCTGGTTAAAATCGTTCCAATGCACCGTGTCTTTCGTGATATCGTCAAGGACAATGAACTTATCTTTTGGGGAGCGACCGGTAAATTTGCCGGTGTTGATACAAAGGGCACCAGTATCGTTGTACCTGCCTTGTCCACGGTTGATCGTTTGTTCGGCTAATTCTTCAGGGCTTAGTTGATAATGGATATTACTCGATAGCTTTAAACCGAGCTTCAATAGTTTCTGCTCAGGAAAGAATACACTTGGTATAGACATAATCAATAGTTCGTTTATATAGCCCGCCAAAAATACAGGGTTGGCCGATGCCAGAAAAATTCCGCAATCGTTCCCGACTGTACAATATCTACTAAAAATGACTATTTGATTGATATTATTTAAAACTGGACAGTTAAAGTGAATAATATTGAAGAATATCGAATGGCAGGTGAACGATTTATAAATATTTTTCAAACAGTCGTTAGTTTTTCACTTTTTGTGGATTAATTGACCATAGAATTGGGAAGCCCCCCACGATAGCTTATTTTGCGCACCTAATAATTGTCACATGAAATTTCAGCCCATTAAACCTGAACTGTTTACAAAAAACCGTGAACGTTTTATCAAAGCCATGCAGCCAAACTCAATTGCTGTTTTTGTCAGCAACGATGAGTGGCCTATGAATGGAGATGCATTACATGCCTATAAACAAAACAGTGATCTCTTCTGGCTTACCGGTATTATGCAGGAAGACAGCATGGTGATTCTCTTTCCCGATAATCCGGATCCGAAGTTCAGGGAAGTGCTGGTGCTTGTTCGTCCAAACGAGTTAAAAGAAAAGTGGGATGGTAAACGTTTGCGTGCAAATGAGGCAAGAGGAATTTCAGGTATTCAAACAATTGTTTGGTTAGATAGTATTGAAGGATTGTTACAGGCATGGGTACACCTTGCTGATAACATTTATTTAAGCAGCAACGAGAACGATCGTAAAGCTTCGCCTATTCGTAGCCGTGATTATCGTTTCATTGATGAAATGAAAGCAAAGTATCCGCTGCATAATTTCCAACGTGCTGCAAAAATAATGAGAGATCTGCGTGCTATTAAAACAGCCGAAGAGATAGAACTGATGCAGAAGGCAATGGATATTACAGATATTACTTTCCGCCGCTTACTAGGCTTTATTAAACCTGGCGTGATGGAAAATGAAATTGAAGCCGAGATTTATCACTCATTTTTATCGCAGGGATCAACTGGTCCTGCTTACGGAAGTATTATTGCCAGTGGAGATAATGCAAGAACATTACATTATGTAAGCAATAACGGCGAATGTAAAGATGGTGAATTGATCCTGATGGATTTTGGTGCAGAGTATGGTGGTTATTGCGCCGATCTTACCCGCACTGTTCCGGTGAATGGTAAGTTTACACGCAGGCAAAAAACAGTTTATAATGCATGTCTTAACATTCACAACTATTGCAAGAGCATTCTTAAACCGGGCATTACCATTGTTGATTATACGAATAAGGTGGGAGAGGAAGCAACACAACAGTTTTTAAAAATTGGCTTGTTGAAAAAGACTGATGTGAAGAATGAAGATGCAGAGAACAGGGCTTACCGCAAATATCTCTATCATGGTATTTCACATCATCTCGGAATTGATGTGCATGATCTTGGTACAAAAACAGAACCTGTAAAAGCAGGGATGGTATTTACCATTGAGCCTGGTATTTATATTGAAGAAGAACAAATGGGTGTGCGTATTGAAAATAATTTTTGGATCACCCGTAATGGAAATAAAGATCTCATGAAGAATATTCCCATCACGGTTGAAGAGATCGAAGCATTAATGAAGAAATAATACTGTTCATAGTTGATGGTTCATAGTTCATAGCTGCGATCCATTAACTATGCGCTATGAACCATGAACTATTACATGAAACAAATCCCAAATCTTTTTACACTGTTGAATCTTGTATTCGGTTGCATTGCAATTATTCTGATCCTGCAACCCGGCGAATCAATTACAACAGTCAACGGAGAAAATCTCGTTATCAATCTCCCGGAGAAAATGGCGTATGCTTCTTTCTTCATTTTTGCAGCAGGTATCGTTGATTTTCTCGACGGCTTTCTTGCCCGGTTAATGAAGGCATCATCCGAAATGGGTAAGCAGCTCGATTCATTGAGCGATTGTGTTACGTTTGGCGTAGCTCCATCAATGATCATGTATCAACTGTTGCGCATGAGTTATCTCAAAGAAGAAACAGCTTTCGATACATCAATTTGGCTGTTGTTACCCGCCATACTCATTGCCTGTGGAGCAGCATGGCGATTGGCCAAGTTCAACATTGATGAACGCCAATCCATTTCTTTTCGTGGAGTACCTACACCCATCACCGGTTTTATGGTGGCAGCCTTACCATTGGTCGTTTGGTACAATAACTGGGATCTGGCACCGCTTGTATTGAATCGCTGGGTATTGTACGGCATCACGGTTTTTATCAGCTATCTCATGGTTAGCGATCTGCCCATTATGAGTCTCAAGTTTAAAGATTACAGCTTTAAGGGAAATCAACCCAAGATCATACTGGCGGTTATCTCGATTATTTTGGCAGTCGTTTTTCAATGGGCGGCTATTCCGCTTATTTATTTAACCTACGTTGCTTTATCTTTGCTGCTTCGTAAACAAATCTCATAATTTAATTATACGACAATGACGTACACAGTTCAGGTGAAAGTAATGCCACTCAAAGATTTATTAGATCCCCAAGGTAAAGCTGTAATGGGTGGATTAAGTAATTTAGGTTTACAAGGTGTGGCTGATGTACGTATTGGAAAAAATATCAGCATGCAGATCGATGCAGCTACTGCCGACGATGCAAAAGCAATTGCTGAAGAAGCTGCAAAAAAACTCCTCGCCAACCCGGTGATGGAGCAGTACGAAATCTCAGTTAATTGATAATTTGAAGATCGGGACGATTAATGCCCCGATGCCGATCAGTAGCGTCGGCATTTGAAAATTTGAAAATTGAATCAGTTTCTGTTTTCGTTTTCAAATTCATTCATTCTCAAATTTTCAAATTATGTTGATTCTTGTTCCCACTCCAATCGGTAATCTGAAAGATATTACACTCCGTGCCTTGGAAGTGCTGCAGGAAGCTGACCTTATTTTGGCTGAAGATACCCGCACCAGTGGCGTTTTACTGAATCACTACAATATTCAAAAGCCCATCTCACCCTACCACCAGCACAACGAACATAAAATTGTACAGCACCTGGTAGACCAATTGAAAGAAGGAAAGAAGATGGCTTTGCTCACTGATGCAGGTACTCCCGGTATCAGCGATCCTGCATTTCTCCTCGTTCGTGAATGTGTAAAGAATGATATTACAGTTGAAACATTGCCTGGCGCTACTGCATTTGTTCCGGCTTTAGTGAACAGCGGATTACCAACTACACGTTTTACCTTCGAAGGATTTCTTCCTCAGAAAAAAGGAAGGATGACTGCACTCAAGCAGTTGGCAGAAGAAGAAAGAACCATGATCTTTTATGAATCGCCTTTCCGTTTGTTGAAAACGCTCAATGATTTTATGCAGTATTTTGGCGAAGATCGCCTGTGTTGCGTAAGCCGTGAGCTCACCAAAAAGTTTGAAGAAAACAAACGAGGCACATTGAAAGAAGTACACGACCATTTTGCTGCCAAAGCCATCAAAGGTGAAATAGTAATTGTAGTGGCAGGTAAAGAATAATTCTCCTCAACCTCATTCAGTTTATATTCAACGTGCCGTTAACATTTTAAGGCACGAAAGCTGTATAGTTTTGCAGTATACAAACGAACACATATGAAAATTCTTTTTTCTTTTTTGATCTTCTTGATTTTCTCGCATGCTACCACCAGTGCACAACAAATATTTTCTGTACCTGATATCGTGAAGCAGAGTTTTGATAAGCAATATCCTGATGCAAAAGATCTGAAGTGGAGTGGTGGATTAGATAATCATGTTGTACGTTTTACTTTGGGTGAGCGTAAACTGAAAGCCAGTTACACTCCTAAGGGCGATTGGGTAAGCACAGAGGAGCAGGTGAAACTGGAAACACTACCGGAGGTTGTGCAACAAGGATTTAAAAACAGTAAGTATAAAGACTGGACTTTGAAGGATGTACTCACCGTTACAAAGCCAAGGATCGAAGCAAACG
Source organism: Lacibacter sp. (assembly GCF_035299325.1). Taxonomy (GTDB): domain Bacteria; phylum Bacteroidota; class Bacteroidia; order Chitinophagales; family Chitinophagaceae; genus Lacibacter. Next base: position 68,312 of record NZ_DATGWT010000017.1, read on the forward strand.
AGTACTACATCATCGTACAAAAGTCTGTGCTCAATAAAAAGAAACTGGTGTTTGATGCAAAAGGAAGATTGTATGAAGAGCTGCTCAGCCTTTAAGGACAGCTCATTTCAGGCTTTTGATTGCAGAATTATTCCGCTCATCATTTAAGGTTTTCTGAACAGGATTTTTAAAGATATTTACAGCTCAAATTATTGAGCATGAAGAATATTGTTTTGATCGTAGCTATTGTCTGTACCTCATTTGAACTGTATGCCCAGCCCAATCGTTGGCAGCAACGGGTGAAATATGTGATGGATATTGATATGGACGTAACCACTAATCGTTACAGCGGTAAACAGAAACTCGAATACACAAACAACTCTCCTGATACATTAGATAAACTGTTTTACCATGTTTACTGGAATGCGTTTCAGCCAAACAGTATGATGGATGCCCGCAGCAGGGAATTAGGCAAAACAAAAGTTGGCGGCCGGCCCGATTGGGATGGACGGGTAAGAGACCGTATACTCAACTTGAAAGAGAATGAGATCGGTTACCAGAAAGTAAAATCGTTGAAGTTGAATGGTGTTGCACAAACAATCACCGAACATGAAACCATTCTTGAAGTAAAGCTCAGCAAACCTATTTTACCAAAGCAAAAAGTAATGCTTGAAATGGAATGGGATGCGCAGGTTCCTTTACAGGTTCGTCGCAGCGGACGAGATGCAGGAAATGGTGTAAAATTTTCAATGTCGCAATGGTATCCGAAATTATGTGAATATGATGCTGATGGCTGGCATCCTAACCCATATGTTGCCCGAGAGTTCTATGGCGTATGGGGCGATTTTGATGTAAACATTACCATCGATAAAAAATTTATTATTGGCGGCACGGGTTATTTAACCAATGCAAACCAAATAGGTTATGGGTATGAAGCTGCAGGTGTAAAAGTGGTTCGTCCTGCAGGTGATAAACTTACGTGGAAGTTTACTGCACCTAATGTGCACGATTTTGTTTGGGCAGCTGATGCTGAATACAAACATATTGTTCGGCAGGTGAAGAATGGTCCAACGCTTCATGTGTTTTATAATTATCAACCAAACAATCCTAAGAATGATGAAGCATGGATGAAGGTGGCTGATGCTGCTGAGATTGTTTATCCGTTCATTGCAAAAAACTTCGGCGCATATCCTTACAAACAATATTCATTTATTCAAGGTGGTGATGGTGGTATGGAATATCCAATGGCAACATTGCTGAACGGTCCGGGGCTTGGAACGGTATTTCATGAATGGATGCACACCTGGTACCAGATGTTGATGGGTACCAATGAAAGTTTATATGCATGGATGGATGAAGGTTTTACTGATTATGCAACTGATCTTGTTGCAAATTATTATTTCACAGAGATGGCAAAGCGTAGCGGCACAACGCATGAAGATGATAAATTGCCAAAGTATCATGCGGATAATTACAGCAGTTACTTTAGCCTGGTGAAAAGCCGTTTGGAAGAGCCCATGACTACACATGCTGATCATTTCAATACCAACTTTGCATACAGTATTGCTTCTTATTCAAAAGGTGCTGTGTTTCTTTCACAGTTAGGTTATATCGCAGGTGATACGGTAAGAGATAAAATATTGCTGGAGTATTACAAACAATGGAGGTTTAAACATCCGAACGTCAATGATTTTATGCGTGTTGCTGAAAAAGTGAGTGGCCTGCAATTGGATTGGTACAAAGAATATTGGGTGAACAGTACAAAGACGATCGATTATGGTATTGATAGTTTGTGGGAAGAAGGCGGAAAATCAAAAATCCGATTGAAGCGTGTGAATGAAATGCCTATGCCCATTGATCTTGTACTGACATTTAAAGACGGCACACAACAATTACATTACGTTCCCGGTTATCTCATGTTTGGGGAAAAACCTGCTGAGAATAATATTGCAAGAACAGTTTATCCTGCATGGAAATGGACACATCCAACTTATGTAATTGAATTTGATAAACCACTCAGAGATTTAACAGTTGCAGAAATTGACCCATCATACCGTATGGCTGATGTTGACAGGAAGAATAATAAACTGGAATTGAAATGGTGATGCGTGTTAGTACAGGTAAAATAAGTATATAGGTATTTAAGTGTACTTAAATAGAAACAGGTTGATAAGTTTGTTGGCGTTGGCCTTCTTACTTATCAACCTGTTTACTTTTATACCTGTGCTGAATTAAAAAATTATCTTCCGTAAAATTTATTGACTGCTTCTACACGATTATTTACATGCAGCTTCTCGTAAATATGGTACACGTGTTTGCGTACAGTTTCAGGACTTATGTCTAATTCTTTTCCGATCTCTTTGTAAATTTTACCTTGCGCCAGTTTTTCTAAGATCATTTTTTCACGGCGGGTCAATACTGTTGTATCGGCATTTTCAGGAGTCAATGCAATTGTTTCCTGTACGGGCATATCTTTAAAGGCATTCACTACTTTCAACGCTATCTGGCTGCTCATAGGCGCACCACCATCAACCAACTCACCAATTGCATCCAGCAATTTCGCAGGCGATGATTTTTTAAGGATATAACCACTTGCACCTGCACGCAATGCATCAAAGATTTTTTCGTCTTCTTCATACACGGTACACATCATGTACAATATTTCGGGGTGCTGTGGTTTTAATTCTTTCACGAGATCAATACCATTGGTTGAACCTAAACCAATATCCATTAACACAACATCCGGTTTTATCAAAGGAATTTTTACCACTGCTTCTTCACCAGATGAAAAAGATCCGGCCAAGCTGCAATTCTCACTTAATTCAATAATCTGCTCCAGTGCCTGGCGGATGTCTGTTACATCTTCAACTATACAAACGGAAATTTTTTTCATACTGCAAAGTTGACCTTTTCAGATAATATAGGAAATACCACTAAGTGGTAGTATTGCTCTTGTTTTTAACGGCAGAATTGGGTTAACGAATGGCTACAGAAGACAGGTTTGGTGTTTATGCTTTAATGATCAACGCTTTACGGCCATCACAAACTTTTCTTTGTAAAAATCTTCTGTGAACAGTTGATCAATTTCCCATACAATAGGCGAAAGTCCGCTCTCTTTCACTTCCTCTGCAAGATCCCCACCTTTCAGGCAAATCAGTCCACCATAAAAAGGTTCATCAAAAGCCGTAGCCGGTTTACCTTGTCCTTTTGCTTTTAGTATAGGCACGCTCCATTTCCACAGATCTTTTAACGGAGCAACAGCACGGCTCACCACAAAGTCAAATTTGCGGTTAACAATTTGCTCCGTACGTGTATGTTGTGTGGTTACATTTTTTAAACCAATGGCAGATGCCACTTCATTCACCACTTTTAATTTCTTGTTGATGCTGTCGGTTAAATGAAATTGCACTTCAGGAAAAAAGATAGCCAAGGGAATACCGGGGAATCCACCACCTGTACCAAGATCGCATATTTGTGTACCGGGTTGAAAATTGAATACTGCTGCAATGGCTAATGAATGCAGCACATGTTTTTCATATAAACTATCAATATCTTTTCGGGAGATGACATTGATCTTTTCATTCCACTCTTTATACACTGCTTCGAGTTGTTGAAACTGCTGCAACTGTGCAGGCGTAAAATCAGAAAAATATTTAAGTACTACTTCCAATTGGCTTTTGGTTTTTTAAATAAACTATTTGCAAATAAAAGATAATAAAACCATTGCCAGATATCAAGCAACGGATAAAGCCAAAAAAGATCTTTTTCATTGAGCTTTCTCATGCTCTTGTAATAAATAATTCCCTGCAAAAGCAACCGGAAACCAAACACGGCCAATGCCATCCACCAGTTGAAGAAAATAATGGATGCTGCAAGCAGTGGATAAAACATGAAATGCGAAAAAGCAAACAGTCCCAATGAAAATTTATGAATGCTTTTGTAATGATTGCTGGTAGTATAATGTCTTGCTTTCTGGCTTCGCCACGTGCTCCATCTTGTTTTTGGTTCAGATAAAGTGAATGCTTCTTCATCTAACACAACAGCTGTATTCTTTTTTGTTGCTACCTGGTTAATAAAAAGATCATCATCGCCGCCCGGCAATTGGTTGTGAGAAGAGAATCCTTTGTTTCGGAAGAACAATTCTTTTTTATAAGCAAGATTCCGACCAACACCCATGTAAGGCATGCCAGCCAATGCATAAGAGAAGTACTGAAGAGCAGATAAAAATGTTTCGAAGCGGATGAGCTTATTCAGCAAGCCCGGTTTTTTATAATAGGCACCGTAGCCTAATGCAATTTCTTTTCCATTACTGAATGCACCCTGCATTAACTCGATCCATTTGCCACTTGCAGGTTTGCAATCAGCATCAGTAAGCAATAGCAATTCATACTTTGCTTCTTTAATACCAATTGATAAAGGAAATTTTTTCCCATTGATCAATCTTGCCTCTTGTTTCAATTCAATTGGGCGAAGGTTGCGGAAAGGTTTCGACAGATATTCCAGCACATACTTGCTGTCGTCAAACGAATTGTCGTTCACTGCTATCACCTCAAATGTTGAGCGGTAATCCTGTTGCAGAATTTCGGGCAAATTATCGGCAAGATTTTGCGCTTCATCCCTTGCACAAACCACCACCGAAACGGCATGCTGCATAGAGCTTTCCATTTTCGGCTTTTTGTAAAATGCCAAACGGGTAAAAAAGTACAGGTAGTAAAATACCTGGATGGCTGCTGTTGCACAAAAAGCAGCAAATAAGATTTCGGGCCAATGCACACTCATAAGCAGCTGCGAAAATATTGCATTGAGGGGAAACAGTTACGGGAATGTTATTCAGATGTGTGGAAGCCGAGAGTTAGTGGCCGGTAGTGTGAAGCTTGATCTTCTTCAAACCCACTTTTGGCTAATGACTAACGGCTATCGGCTATCTTTGCGCCCTTATGGCAGCTTTACAGTTTCAATTACAACATACCGATCCACAATCGAAAGCAAGGGCAGGCGAGATCACTACTGATCATGGCACTATTCAGACACCCATCTTTATGCCGGTGGGTACAGTGGGTAGTGTAAAGTCGCTCACGGTTGAGCAATTGAAAACCGAAGTGAAAGCTGAGATCATTCTGGGCAATACTTATCATTTATACCTGCGCCCCGGAACGGAAGTGCTGGAAGCTGCCGGTGGTTTGCACAAATTCAATGGATGGGATAAACCGATTTTGACCGACAGTGGCGGCTACCAGGTATTTTCATTGGCGGGCACACGCAAAATCAAAGAAGAGGGAGTTGTTTTTCAAAGTCATATTGATGGGAGCAGGCATTTGTTTACGCCGGAAAGTGTAATGGATATTCAAAGAAGCATTGGTGCCGATATTGTAATGGCGTTTGATGAATGTCCTCCATATCCAAGCGATTACAACTATGCAAAGAAGTCGATGGAGTTAACACATCGTTGGTTAGATCGTTGTATCAAGCATTTTAATAACACACCAGATAAATACGGGTATACGCAAAATCTGTTTCCGATTGTACAAGGCAGTACGTATAAAGATCTTCGTACAGCTTCATCACAATTCATGGCCAATGCAAATCTTACCGGTTGTGCCATTGGCGGTTTAAGTGTGGGTGAACCCGAAGAGATGATGTATGAATTCACTGAACTGTGTTGTGATGAATTGCCGGTACAGAAGCCTCGCTACTTAATGGGTGTTGGTACTCCATGGAATATTTTAGAATGCATTTCTTTGGGTGTTGATATGTTTGATTGTGTAATGCCCACACGTAATGGTCGCAATGCCATGCTCTTCACAAGTAAAGGCGTGATCAATATCGATAATAAGAAATGGGAGAAAGATTTTTCACCTTTGGATGATGGCATCGATTGCCACATCAGTAATTACTACAGCAAAGCCTATCTGCGTCATCTAATAAAAGCCAAAGAAATAACCGGTCTTACTTTGGCAAGTGTACATAACCTTGCTTTCTATTTATGGTTGGTGAAACAGGCACGTGCTCATATTCTCGCAGGTGATTTTGTAAGCTGGAAAAAAGAAATGGTGGAAGTGATGAAGACGAGGCTATAAAAAGGCAGCCTGATATTCTAACACTTCTTTTCCAATTTCTGTCCTTACTTTGCAGCCATTGATGAAAACCCTCGACTGGTACATATTAAAATCATTCCTGAAAACATTCTTTTTTCTGCTGGTCATCTTTTCAATGATCACCTTGGCCATTGATGCCAGTGAAAAGAGCGAAGATTTTGTACGCAGCGGATTAGGGTTTAGTGATATTGTTACCAAGTATTACTATGGGTTCCTGCCACATATCATCGGCTTATTGTTCCCGGTATTTGTATTGATTGCAGTGGTATTCTTCACCTCAAAGCTGGCACTCCGAAGCGAAATTGTGGCTATGTTGAGTGTAGGCATGAGTTTAAACAGGATTCTTCGCCCATATTGGGTGGGTGGAATTTTCCTTGCAGTGTTGCTCGGTTTATCCAATCACTTTTTAATTCCTGTTGCCAATGTCATCCGTACCAATTTTGAGAACAGGTATGTTGATATGGGCAATATTGCCAAACAGCAACGGCAATACCTCAATAATATTCATTTCCGTGTTGACACGTACACCTATGCCGGTATGCGCAACTACGATACAACGGCCAAGGTCGGTAATGGATTTTTCCTGGAGAAAGTAAAAAATAACCAGGTGTATTATAACCTTCGTTCAGAAACCATCATTTGGGACACAGCGAAGAAGCACTGGAAACTAGAAAGCGCTGTTGAACGCAAGATCAATGGACTGCATGAAGAAGTGAAAATACTTACGAATTACTATTTAAAGATGGGCTATCTCCCCACCGATATTTCAGAAGATGATTTCAAGAAAGATAAGTTGAAAACACCCGCATTGGATCGGTTTATCAAACAGGAAAAAATCCGTGGTTCGGAAGGAGTGAATGCAATAGAATTTGAACGTTACCGCCGTGATGCCTATGCTATTTCTGTCATTATCATGACCATGATTGCTGCTATTCTTGCCTGCAGAAAGATCAGGGGCGGTAGTGGCTTTCACCTTGCATTGGCATTTATCATAGGCGTATTGTTTATTGTGATTGATAAATTCTCCATGGTATTCTCCACCAAGGGTAATCTCCCGCCAATTATAGCTGCATGGATACCAAACGTTATTTTTGCTATTGTTGCCTACCGCCTGTATAAACGTGCACCTAAATAGCGTTCGTTTTACGAACTTTTCGTTCAAGTAAATTGTTGTGAAACCTCGGATTGGTTAACTTTGACAGATTCGCAAAAAATACGGTTGCAACGGTTCATTTCAACCTGAATAAACAAAACAGGCATCATGAAATGCCCGTATATAATGCTTACATTTCGTTAATGATTATTTGGGCATACTTGTGGCCAATTAATAAAAATAACAAATAAACACATGAAAGAACGGTTTAAGTCGAAGGCTGATGCGGCCAGTGCTGAAATCAAGAATTTACTGAAGGAACATGGGAATAAGGTAGCGGGTGAAGTTACTTTGTCACAGATCTACCAGGGTATGCGTGGCATTACAGGATTAGTAACCGAAACTTCTTTGCTCGATTCGCAGGAAGGTATTCGTTTTCGTGGTTTCACGATCCCCGAATTACAGCAAAAGTTGCCGAAGTTTCCGAACGGTGGCGAACAACCGCTTCCTGAGGGTTTATTTTACCTGATGCTTACCGGCGATCTGCCTGATGAAGCAATGGTAAATTCAGTTACTGATAACTGGCAACGCCGCAGTCATGTTCCAAATCATGTGTTTGATGCCATTGATGCATTGCCATTGCACACACATCCAATGACGATGTTTGTGGTGGGTGTAATGGCTTTGCAAACAGAAAGTACGTTTGCAAAACAGTATGGCGAGGGAATTAATAAAAAAGATTATTGGGAACCGGTGTTTGATGATGCGATGACGCTCATTGCACGTTTGCCACGTATTGCAGCTTATATCTACCGTCGTAAATATAAAAACGGTGATCATATTCATCCGAATGGCTTGCTCGATTGGTCGGGTAACCTTGCACATATGCTTGGTTACAATGATCAGGGATTTATGGAGCTGATGCGTTTGTACATGACCATTCATGCCGATCACGAAGGTGGTAACGTATCTGCACACACGACGCACCTTGTTGGTTCTGCTTTGAGTGATCCGTATCTAAGTTATGCTGCAGGTATGAATGGCCTCGCCGGTCCGTTGCATGGTTTGGCTAACCAGGAAGTGATCAAGTGGATATTTGAAATGCAGGAAGCACTGGGAACAGATGCGCCTGATAAAGTACAAATCGCCGACTATGTAAAGAAAACGTTGAGCGAAGGAAAAGTGGTGCCGGGTTATGGTCATGCGGTATTGCGTAAAACAGATCCACGCTTTACAGCACAAATGGAATTTGGTAAAAAGCATATGCCTGATGATAAACTGGTAAATACCGTCTGGAATATTTATGAAGTAGTACCGCCGATTTTACAATCATTAGGTAAAGTAAAAAATCCATGGCCGAATGTTGATTCGCACAGTGGAGCATTGCTGGTGCATTATGGTATGGTGGAGTATGAATATTACACGGTGTTGTTTGCAGTAAGCCGTGCATTGGGTGTAATGGCAAGTTTGATTTGGGACAGAGCATTGGGCTTCCCGTTAGAACGTCCGAAATCTGTTACAACTGATCTGGTGAAGAAATGGATTGATGGAAAAGATAATATCTGGGGCGATTAAGTTGCAACAGTGATCATATCAAAGCCGCTTCTTTTTTGGAGCGGCTTTTTTCTTTGCATTGATCATCGATATCTTCAAACGCTTTGCTTCTTCCTGCCAGTTAGCAGCAGTAAGCAATACATCTTGTATATTTTTTGTTTGAATTTCTTTTTTCGTGCGTATGATAACCGATGCCACCATTACACGGTTGCCTTGTTCCAGTTGTGGTAATACATCAACCAGATCTTTACCACGACACAAGCCCAGATCAATACCATCTTTCACCTCATTGATATAACAGAACATTCCATGAAAATGATAAAAAGGAATTTTAAAACTTAGTTTTTCCTGCACATGCGGAATGAGGGATAAGATCATCTCACGGATCTGTTCAGCAATTTCCCGTTTTTCATCAGGCAGACTTTCGATGTATTCATCAACGAGGCGGTTCATTGGTCAAATCGTATGATCAGAGTTTAAACTGTTTTATTACTTTCTGTACGGTTGCTTTGGTTGTCTCTAATTCTACCTGTTGTTGCAGGATGAATGAATTCTCTTTCAGCTTTCCCGTTACAGCTTCCATCTCTGCTTCTGTTTCATAAACCATCTTACGGAATGGATTGGTATAATCCTTTGCTCTTGATGATGCAATACCATCTACCATCCATGTTTTTGTATAGAGATAATTTTGCAGGAGATCTTTCAAGTTGCTCTTATCAAGTTTCGATAATCCTGTTACTTCATAAAAAGCAGAAAGAGCATGTGTTAATTTTTGTTTTGGGTATTGTTCAGCCTGTGTTTTATAAAAAGCATGAACTGCATCCCAGTTTTTAATTTTACCGGTGCTGATGCGTTGCTTTAATTTATCTAATTCAGCAGCAGGGATCAGTTGACCGCCTACATTTACCCATGCAGCACGTTTTTGTTTTCTGGGAAGTTGCTTAAAAAGATCTATTGTTGATTTTAATTTATTTGTTGCAATAAACTTCAGTACCTGCTCGGCTGCATAATAATCAACCAGCTCTTTAAACAGGATATAACTTTTCTTTACCTTCAGCAACAACACTTTTCGTTTGCTGTTTTCAAAACCATCGGCTGTTATTTCTAAATCATCGGGCACCTCATTATTCAGCAACGCTTTTTTACCAGCCTTAATATAATCGGTGTCGGTAAGTTTTTTGTCTTTGCTTTGTTTCAGCAATGCTTTGCCGGTAAATTTTTCCAATAACTGCAAAGCGTCAATCACTTCATTAATACTATCAGGTGCAAGAAAATCGTATTCGAGGTGTTGCGTTTTGTCAATGCGATGATCACGGTCAATATATTTCCATGCGTTGCGTGCAAGCGCATACATGTTATACATAAACCAATAGCCCGGCATAACAACTAACTGATCACGTGCGGTATCTGTACTCACCAATGAAAAAGGAAGAGGGATATCCAGTTCAGCAGGATAATCACCTTTTGCCAGCAAAGTATAAGAAGCAAATCTTGTATTGTGTTTAATGCTCACACATAGGCCCGGCCAAAAACCACGACCGGCAATCAGTTCACCATCGGCACTACGGCTGTTATGATTACTTCCTAATGTTGCACCGGCAGCAATATTACTTTGTCCCATTATGGTTGCTGCACATAAGAAAGAATTGTTGTGATGTTGTTCGTGCGCAGGAAAAATGAGTGAGTTCAAAACTTCACAACAGGAGATGGTGGCATTGTTGCCAAGATAAGAGTTGATAAGTCGTGCACCATATTTCAATTGTGAATGTGATGCCATGTAAAAACGCACAGCTTTTACACCATAGAACGCTTTACAACCTTCACTCATAATACCATTCACCAGTTCACAACCTTCACCAACCTGTGAGCTGGCTTCCAGTGATGAGTTGATGGTGAGGTTCTTTAATTTGTTTGCTCCTTTAAGATAAGCATCACTGCCGATCCACACATCTTTAATGATCGAACAACTTTTAATTACTGTACGATCACCCACTTTACCATAATAACCACGCAGTTTATCAAACTTCAGTTCTGTAAATTCTTTCAGCTTTTGTTGCAGTTGTTGATTATCCCTGTTGCGGCTCCATAACCATGCATCACCGGGTAACATGCCATTGAACGGAATAATTTTTCTGCCTGCATTTTCATTACACACTTCCATCCAGATGCGGATACGTTCTTCTTCGCCTTGTTTTAAAATACCATTACCAAATTTTGCATAGTTGGTAGTGCCCATTTCATGCACATTGGTAATAACCACTTCATTGCCGATAATGTAGTGGGAGAGATAATGAACATTATCGATCACGACATTATCACCAAGGTCACAACTGATGATAGTACTGTTGTATAAACCAACCTGTAATTTTATTGAATGAAATTCTAAATAGTATGGTTCTAATTTTCCAATACGAACCAATCCAAAAAACTTACAGTTCTTTACCAGCTCAGGGTTGAAAGCATCTGATACAAGAATATTGTTCCAGTTATCTGATGCATTTCTGTTACGCACCAACACTTCAATCTCCAATGCAGTCAACTTTCGGTAATTGATACCGCTGCGGTTCTGTTTATTGCGGAGATAATACTCATCCTTTCCTTTTGGAAGATATGCTGTCGGTATAAAGTTGTAACCAATATCGGAGATTGGTTGTTTTGTGATCTGATTCATGACAATGCTCAATTTACTTTAATCTCAGTAAAACAACAAAGCCATGTTTCAGCTTACTTCAACATGACTTTGCATACTTCTATTTCGCTCAGGATTTATTCAACAGTTACACTCTTTGCTAAGTTTCTCGGTTTATCTACATCCAAACCTTTTGCCACACCAATATAATAGGAGAGTAGCTGCAGCGGAATAACGCTCAACATCGGCGCAACAATTTCATCTGCTTCCGGTACAAACATAATATCATTACTCATGGTTGGAATGGTTTCATCATTCTCCGTGATCACAGCGATTACTTGTCCTTTCCTTGCTTTGATCTCCTGGATATTGCTCACAATTTTATCGTAGTACGCATCTTTGGTTGCAACAAAAACCACAGGTAGTTTTTCATCAACCAGTGCAATTGGTCCATGCTTCATTTCTGCAGCAGGATAACCTTCTGCATGGATGTATGAAATTTCTTTCAACTTCAATGCACCTTCTAATGCCACTGGGAAATTATAACCACGACCGAGATAAAGAAAATCACCGGCATCTTTGTATTTCAATCCGATCGATTTTACATTTTCTGCATCTTCCAATAATAGTTTTACTTTATCCGGAATTTCATGCAGTTCATTCAGCAAATGCATATAACGGTCATGGGTGATCGTTCCTTTTTCCAATGCGATCTTCAACGCCACCATTGTTAATACAGCCAATTGTGCAGTAAACGCTTTTGTACTTGCTACGCCAATCTCAGGTCCGGCATGGGTATATGCACCTGCATGCGATAAACGTGCAATAGAACTGCCCACCACGTTCACTACACCAAAAATAAATGCCCCTTGCTCTTTTGCTTTATCAATTGCAACAATGGTATCTGCTGTTTCACCACTTTGTGAAATAGCAATGATCACATCGCCTTTGTTAATAACAGGATTTCGGTAGCGGAACTCCGATGCATATTCAACTTCTACAGGAATACGGCATAATTCTTCAAACACATATTCTGCCACAAGTCCTGCATGCCAACTGGTACCACAAGCGATCATAACAATACGTTGCGCATTTTTTAATTGCTCGATATTGTTTTGTACACCTGCCATCGTAATCGTTCCTGCAACAGGATCTAAACGGCCACGTAAGCAATCGTAAATAGTATGCGGTTGTTCATTGATTTCTTTGATCATGAAATGATCGTAGCCGCCTTTTTCAATGGCTGCCAGTTCAAGATCAAGTTTCTGAACGTATGGAGTGATTTTTTCGTTGCCCAGATTTTTTAAGACCAGTTCATCGGCTTTTACGATTGCCAGCTCGTAATCATTTACATACACCACTTCTTTCGTGTACTCAATAATAGGAGATGCATCACTGGCAAGAAAATGTTCATTCTTACCAATACCAATTACGAGCGGACTTCCTTTCCGTGCTGCTATAATTGTATCGGGCGTGTCTTCATCGATCAATAAAATAACATACGCACCAACTACACGTTTCAATGCAATACGTACTGCTTCTTCCAAAGAGCAGTCGTTATTCGTCTTTATATCTTCAATAAAGTTGAGGAGTACTTCGGTATCCGTATCGCTTTTAAACGTGTAGCCTTTTTTCAGCAATTCATTTTTGATCGATACATAGTTTTCAATGATACCGTTATGGATCATGGCCAGCTTTCCGTTGTTGGAAAGATGGGGATGGGCATTACGATCACTTGGCTCACCATGCGTAGCCCAACGTGTATGTCCAATCCCAATGTTTGATTGAATGTCTTTGCCAATTACTTCTTCTTCTAGCTGGGCAACTTTACCTTTTTTCTTGTACACTTTCATTCCGTGATTGAGCAGCGCCACTCCGGCACTGTCGTAGCCACGGTATTCAAGTCGTTTCAGTCCTTTTAATACAACGGGATAGGCCTCCCTTGACCCTATATAGCCAACGATTCCACACATGATAATCAGTAGTTTGTTTACTTTACAAAGATGCAGAAATATGATTAAGTGTTCAGCGGAAATATTACCTGCCTGAGAGTTTATTCACAGGTGCAGCTTTTTGAAGCTTTCACATTTCTTTATTAATCAGAATAGCGGTTACTGCATCTATTGAATGAGAGTTTGGTAACAAAAGAGGCGATTGGTTGATCTGCATAAAAGAAAGGATCATGAACAACATAATTCACATTGCCGCTACGCTCGACCAGCCCGATCTGCTTGAAAACATGATTGAACAGTTGGCTTACCGTCGCTATGATCTCGGTTTTGGCCACCAGAAGGTACCTGTTGACAGCGAAGCGTTAGAAACATCATCATCTTCCATTTATCTCAGTGGAACTGTTGCATTAACAGAAGGCACTGAGCAATTGAACATTCCGTTCATTACGAACTTTCTGTTCACTTGTGTAAAAGGGGAAGACGGTATTTATAAACTTACCTGGAGTACATCGTTATCATAACGAGAACTTAATTGATACTACTATTGATTGCAGGTCTATGAAATTCATTACTCCATTTTAAAAGGAGCAGCGTGTATAACAAAAATCCCCGTAGCTATTGCTACGGGGATTTTTAATTAATTATTCTTTTTCCGGAAAGGCCACCATTTCTTTTTGGTGCTGTCTTTCTTTGGATCTGTTGCAACAGGTTTTGTTTGATCTTTTTTCTGCTCAGGATTTTTATCAGCTTGTTTCTTTGCTTCCTGTAATACTTTCTGTTCTTCGTCGATCTGTGATTCAGGACCAAGCGTTGGATCAGGTGTTAACTTCAGATCGTTATAATCAGAAGAAGTACCATTACCTGCATCAGGATTTTCAGCATCAGGTTCATTACGATACTTATCAGCAAAATTTTCGAAATCCATAAAGGTTTCCATCTTCATACTTTCCGGTTGCACAAACTTTGCTTCATTTGAAATGCCTAGCGTTTTGTCATTAAACACTTTGTCGAAGAAGTAGCCCCAGATTGGTAGTGCCGTGCGGTTACCTTCACCCACCATTTTTAAGAATGGATCATCACAACCAACCCAGCCACCGGCTAATAATTGAGGATTGTAGCCGATAAACCATGTATCTGTATTGCCGTTTGTAGTTCCAGTTTTACCAGCGATATCACCTGTTAATCCCATCCCACGTAATCGTCGGCCGGTACCAATATCAACCACACCCTGCATCATCTTCACCATTGTGTAAGCAGCAGCTTCACTCATCACTACTTTTTGTTCGGGAGCATAGGTTTGTAAAATATTTCCATTCCTGTCTTCTATACGTGTTACATAAATCGGTTGTGTACTCATGCCATTGGTTGGGAACATGGTATAGCTCTGCAGCATTTCATATACACTGATGTCTGCACTACCCAATGCAATGGAAGGATAGGGAGGCATGTCGCTTTTTATGCCGGTTGTTTGTGCAAAATTGATGACACTCTTAACACCGAATTGATTCATTAAATAAGCTGCACCCGGGTTTTTAGAAAACGCAAGACAAATAGCCATTGGGCCGCCGCCACCGGTAATCATCTTACCACCTAAATTGATCGGGCCACTCGGCAACGGAGTTTCAGGTGTGTAACCATTTTCAACTGCATATGCATAAAGAATAGGTTTAAATGTTGAACCAACCTGGCGCTTTGTGTTCATGTTTACGTGATCGAACTTGAAGTTTTTAAAGTTCACACCACCAACCCATGCTTTTACTTCACCGGTAAAAGGATCCATTACCATAAAACCTGTCTGGATGATCATCTTATGATAACGAACAGAATCATAAGGCGACATGATGGTGTCTGTTTCACGCTTCGCATTCCAGGCAAACACCTTCATTTTTGTTTTTGTTTTGAAGACTTTGCGGATTTCTGCTTCATCTACACCCGCAGCTTCCATCTTCTTCCAACGGTCGCTGTCTTTCATACCACGCTCAAGAATATTTTCATGACCTTTCCAGATGCTGTTATCTTTTACCCAAGGAAGTGTCCAGTAATTTTTTTGCAATGCACTCATGTGCTTCGATACTGCTTCTTCAGCATACAACTGCATGCGTGGATTAATGGTTGTATAGATCTTTAAACCATCCCTGTAAATATTATAACTCTCACCATTCGGCTTTTTGTTTTCTTTTGCCCACTTCTTCATCTGATCACGCAACACATCACGGAAGTAAGGGGCAAGACCTGCACTTTCATCAAGTTTTTTATACTTGAGATTGATTGGTTTGTTTTTTAATTTCTCTGCATCTGCTTCGCTTACAAAATTGTTACGCACCATATCGTTGATCACCGCATTTCTTTTTTGCATTGCTCTCGGAGGAAACAATCGTGGATTGTAAGCGTAAGGTGCATTTACCATACCGATCAATAAAGCGGCTTCATCAACAGTAACCAATGATGGTTCTTTCTGAAAAAAAGTTTTTGATGCATTGCGGATGCCAAACACATTATCGCTGTACTCAACTGTATTGAGATATAGTGCAATGATCTCTTCTTTGGTGAAATTGCGTTCAAGTTTTACAGCAATGATCCATTCCTGTATTTTCTGAAATACACGACGGAATTTATTTCTTGCACGTTCACGGAAAAGATTCAATGCCAGCTGTTGAGTGATTGTACTGCCACCACCATCACTTCCAAGTTTTGCAATGGCACGTGCAAGGGCACGACCATCAATACCGGAGTGTTCATAAAAACGCTCATCTTCCGCAGCTATCAAGGCATTCACTATGTTCTTTGAAATGTCTTTATACTCTACATTGGTACGGTCTTCCAGGTAAAACTTACCCATCATTGTACCGTCGGAGGCAATAACCTCACTGGCAAGAGAGGCAGATGGATTTTCCAGTTCTTCGAGGGATGGCATTTTGCCGAGCAGACCGAAATTGGCACCGATCACCAGCAGGATAAACAAACCCATACCGATGAAAAAGGCACGCCATAAATACTTGATTGGTTTACGCATAAGATGTGTATATGAGATGCGATTATCAGCAAATTCAATACCAGACAAATCTAAAACAATTCAGGGAGGCAAATGGAAGAAGAATTCCTAAAATTTATCCTTGATGTACTGACGTAAAAAGGTCTTGTATTCTTCCATATTCTTCCTGGTTTTTAACATTTCCAGGTTACGATCAGAGATTATGACAAAATTGTATTTCAGTTCAGGTAGCCATGGAACAATTTGGCGGGCGTTCTTTTTCCATTCTTCCATGTAACCAAGTGCGGTTGTTACATCGGAAAACAGACCCATTTCCATCCAGGTATTGTCTTTATCACCCTCGTAAATTCTGAGTGGGATATTCTGACCACCAAAGGAAGACGAGTTATAACGTTGATAAGCCGTCCTGGCTTCTGTTAAATAAACCGGATCTACTTCATCAAAATACATCAGCACAGTATAGGGATCGGTTGCGTTGTACACATAGGCCATTTCAATCTTGCCTTCTTTCAACGGCTTGATGGTTGTTGTATCCATGCCGGGCTTATTGCCAATGATCGGCTTACCTGCATTATTACGATCTGTTTTATTCACATCCGTTTTTTCAATTGGTGCAACAGGTCGTTGAATGTTCGCATTGTTCTGACCGGGCAAGTTGATGGGCTTAATCTGATTGCTTGAGTCTTTCTTTATTTCCTGCACAACCTTATTCACTTTTGTACCTTCATCGAATGGTATCACCACACTATCTTCAGTTTGGCGAACAATATTGGTGCGTGTGAGATAATCTTCAATTTCTGCACGGCGGTTTACCACATCTTTCATCACGGCCGCTTTCTCTGCCATTGGCGTGCCGGGAAAATTGCGTTCAAGGTTGGTTAATGTAACAATGGCTACACTATCATTTTTTTGTTTGATGTGATACAACGATTCAATATATAACAACTGTGGTGTCCAGTAAGAACTTCCGTACAATGAATCAGCCAGTTTCTTCTCCTGTTGTGCCTCGTCAAATTTGCCGGAGATAAACAGGTTGTAAATATTTTCGTATGCAATTGTCTTTGCATCTTTCGAAACAACCACAGGATTTTTTGAAGCATTTATTTTCTGTACCAGGTCGCCATTAGGATATTTTTTATTCAGCTGATCACGGTAGTAAGCTGCTTTTTCTTTATCACCAGTTTTGGTATAACAGTAATACAACTCAAACAATACATCCTGTTCTTTTTCATAATTACCGAAGCGTTTCCAGATCTCTTCAAATACAATGGCTGCCTGCTCATAATCTTCAAGCTGGTTTTTATAGATCTGTCCCTGCTCAAATAATGATTCTGCAATTTTTTGATTCGACACTAGCAGTTTCTCTTCTGTAAGCGGTAAACGACTTTTTAAACCTTCAACCGTTAATTCCTCTTCCGGAATTTTATCAACTTCAATACTTACATCTTGCCCGGCACTATGATCATACTGTGGTGCCTGCTGTTCAGGTTTGGCTGCATCAACTGCATCCTGCCTGCGCCAGTTATCTACATTGGGTCGAGTTCCCCATTTTGATTTAAACTCGCTGAAGCCTCTCGACTTTTGTGCCGCATTATAGAAATACCAACTGTTACCACTGCCTGCATTTGTGAAAAGAGGAGTGTTATCTGTTGTTCCATTATTCACCGCTAATGTAGGTGTGTAAGCAGCTTCTTCTTTTAAACCACGTTGCCTGCGGAGCTTGCGTGCAAGTGATTTCAGGTAAGCATCCATTTCTTTTTCAGGCATCTTGGCAACAGCCTGCAAACTGTCTTGCTGTTTTACAATTGTAATAAGGTTCACCAACTGTTTCAGCATTTGCTGTTTTATTTGCAGTTGTGCAGTCATATCTGCAAGAGCAGGGTCCTGCATGTTTACACTGTCAAGTGAGTTTGATGCAAGTGTGTAATCTCTGCGTGCATATGCCAGGTCAGAAAGTTTTACAAATGCTTTATTTTTTGTTGATGGATTTTCAGGCATGTAAGAAACGCTGCGTTTCAATAAGGTCATTGCCTGCGTTGTATCGCCTTTTTCCAAAGCCATACCGGCTGCTGCATAGAACAACACATCTTCATAACCATCAAAACGTTCTTTCTTTGAAAGCTTCAAGAGGTCAGCTAATGTTTCAGTCACAGCATCGCCACCTTCTTTTTTCACTAACTGTGCTTCATAAATACGTGCATGGATGTAAAGCACCGGATCAGTAGTATGCGACTTTGCTTTGTTAAAATAAGAAGAAGCAAGTTCAGGTTGATTTGTTTTTGCATACAACTGCGCCAGCAAATATTCCCAACGTGCCAACTCCGTTTTATCAGCTGCTTCGCTCAATGCATCTTTTAAATAAAAGGCGGTACTATCCCATTGTTCCTGCTGATAAAAAGTATAAGCCTGCACTTCGTTCAGTTTGCCATGAAGTCGTTTTGGAAAAGTGGGGTCTTTGCGTAAGAGGTTAATTAAACTATATGCTTCAGGGTATAAACTATCTGCTGCATAGGTGCGTGTAAGCCAGATAAGTGCGTCGTTACGACTTGGCTGATGCGAAAATGCCTTATGCATCAGATCGGTCTTTTCCTTGGTGGCAATATTCAGATCACCTTTTGTTGAACGGTCGTTTGACCCAACAACAATAATATATTCATCTTTTCCTTTCGGGAAGAAATTGTAATTGATAAACTGGAAGATGCGGTAAGCCGAATCGTACTTCTGCCAATAAAAATAACTCTGCCCGATAAGCAGGTACATGTTATCGATGTAATTATTCCTCAAATCGTGCAGCACGATGCCGGCAGTCGCTTTAAAGATCACCGAATCAAGTTCAAGTGAATCAGCAGCAGTACGGTCAGTTGAATAATTATAGAAGGGAAGGAGTTGCGTATAATCATCCTGATGGCTCAGTTTCGCTTTTTCAACAATAGCGTTGATCTTGTTAGTGGCATTGTAATGAAAGTTATAATGCGTAACCATGCTCTGGTAAATACGGCGGGGCAGGGTAAATTTCTTATCGTCCGTTTTTTCCGAACCCAGTATTTTATTCTCGTATTTTTTCGGTTTTACCAGGGGTAAGGTAAAATCGGGTTGTGCCGATGCAGAAAAGCAGCCCAGCAGGAGAACGATTAAGATGAGATTCAGTTTAGGTACAATAATTGGCTGCATGCAGGCGTTGGGTCGTTTTTCTTAATTAACTCAATACGACCAAAAATATTTTAATTCACGGTAAAATCAGGAAGAATTTCTTTATTTCCACCTGTTAAACAGTAAATTTAGTCCTCATTTACAGTATGGCAAAACGAATTGACGCAGAAAGTACACTGAAGCGCTTGCGCAACCGCTACCGTTTGGTGGTGATGAACGATGATACCTATGAAGAAGTAGTAACATTTAAATTATCCAGATTGAGCGTTTATGTTACTCTTAGCACCATTTTTGTATTATTGGTGGGGCTTACAGTAGCGCTGATCACGTTTACCAACCTGAAGTATTATTTACCGGGCTATGGTTCACAAAGTCAGCGGAAAGAACTGATCTTCTATAAAACGAAGATCGATTCGCTGGAAAGATCGATGTTGTATAAAGACCAGTATCTTGATAACCTGAAAAAGGTATTGTCAGGCGATGTAAAAACCAATGTGTTGGATACAAATACCCTGAAGATGCCTGAAGTAGAACGTTCGACACAATAAAAACCACTGCATATGTTCAACAGTAAATCCAGTTCCCAGGAAAAAGATTCCTCCACAGGTTTGGCAACCATCGTTGCCTCCGGTACCGAAATCAAAGGAAATATTGAAAGTAAGGGCGACATCCGGGTGGATGGCACGCTTCATGGCAACCTCACCACTTCCTCAAAAGTGCTGGTGGGTCCATCGGGTAAAATTTATGGTGATGTAGTTGCGCAACAGGCAGATGTGCTGGGGCAGATCAACGGCACCATTAAAGTAACCGAACTGCTCTACCTGAAAGGCAGTTGCCAGATAAACGGTAATATTTATGCCGGTCAGTTGCAGGTTGATGCTACTGCCTCGTTCAATGGTGAATGTCATATGGGCGCAGCTGCCGTATCAAATGCACCATTGGCCAGTGTGCTGGAGATCAGCAAAGAATCGTTAAATGCCGCAGCCAACGACCAATAAATCGTCCAAGCCAACAAAAAGTAACAGAGCTTACCTGGCGCAATATGCCGGGTTGGCTTTTCAATTAATTGCTGCATTGGGACTTGCTGTTTTCGCAGGTTTAAAAGCAGATGGCTGGTTGAAGCTGAATTTTCCTTTACTTGCATGGTTGTTACCGGTAGTGGTGCTCAGTGCCATCTTTTACCGGATTTATAAAGACACATCTGCAAGGAAATGAAGAATCAAAACCAGAAATTGTATTTACCAATTGTAGGACTTTTTGTTGCGCTGAATAGTTTTTACCTGCTTGGTCAAGGCTGGCTCAATAAATACGGTCTGAGTTTTAATGTGCTGATGGGTGGTAACCTCATTTTGTTTATTGTTACTATTACTTCGCTGTACTTCCACGTCAAAGGTTTTTTGCACAAAAACATTCAGGTGTTTTTCAGAAGTGTGTATGGTGCACTCATGATCAAGATGCTCATTTGTGCAGCAGCCGTGATCGTTTATGCAATGATCGCTAAACCAAATATTAATAAGCCGGCGTTGTATGTTTGTATGGCGTTATATTTCGTTTATTCATTTATGGAAGTGCGGATGGTGTTTCGCCTGTTGAAGCAGAAGAAAGAGAATAATGAGTAAGAAGGAAGTTCCATTACATGCATTGGCTGCTTATTTGCCCGACGGTTCGGTTGAACCGGTGCTGCAGTATCTCCATCATTACAAAATTCATTTAACTATTACCAGGGAACGGAACAGTATACTTGGTGATTACCGGCATGCCATTAATCAAAAGAATCACCGCATCAGTGTAAATGGCAATCTAAATAAATATGCTTTCCTTGTAACGCTGTTACATGAGATCGCTCACCTGCTGGCATTTGAAAATTTCGGTTTCCGCATTGCAGCACATGGCAAAGAGTGGAAGCATGAATATGGAAAAATACTTGCCCAGTTTTTATTGAAGAAAATTTTCCCGGCTGATATTGAAAAGGCATTGATGAAGTCATTACAAAACCCATCAGCTACCAGCTGTGGTGAAGAACATTTGATGCGTGTGTTGAAAAATTATGATGTGCGCAAAAATGGTGAAGTGCTGGTGGAAGAATTACAACATGATCAACTCTTTAAAACAAAAGACGGTCGTGTATTTCAGAAAAAAGAAAAGCTACGCAAACGGCATAAAGCAATTGATGTGAAGAGTGGAGCAGTGTATTTGTTTAGTGGGGTGTATGAGGTGGAGGTGATGAGTAATGAGTAATGATTAATGAGTGATGAGTGGGACTCGTCTGAAGAATAGAGTTTATTTCAGCAGGTTTACTTTTCCGACTACTTTATATTTCGATGCAGCGAGAATCGTTGATTCGTGTACATTTTGTTGAATAACTATTTGAGGTGTTTGATAAGAAGCATGAATGAAATGCAGTTGTTCATTTTCATGATAGATAAATCCGGTGTGAAAATCTAGCCCGACAATATATAATCCGTTTTCAAGTTGCCGTAAGTTTTTTACAAAATCCTGAATTGGCGTGTGGCGGAACCGTTTTATACTTTTTTTGTGGCAAACGATTTTCATCATTTCTTCACTTGCAGCCTGTGCAAGTTTTATTCGGTTGATGTGTAACCTTGCATCTCTTAAGACTGTTGTTACAAAATACCCGCATGCAATGCTGCCAGTTTGGGGTACTTCTGTAGTACCATAAAAATTCCATTTTGTACCATACCAGTAGGGAATAATTGAATCAACGATAAAGCGACTGTACAACAGTTCAAAACTATCTGAAGTAATGTGCTGTTGTTTAAATTCCCTTGCAGTCAGTACAATGGTTTTGTAGGGTTTTTTATTTTCTTTTTTAGACTTTGTATAAGAAACAGAAACAGGATTTATTTTTTTTGACTTGTCATCCTGATTGCAAGCAACAGTTAGTGTAAAAACGAGGGTTAAAGTTCGAAACATAAAAAGAAGATGCAATTACATCCTCTTTCCATACAAATACTGTAGTAATATAGAGGCACTCATCACTGATCATTCATCATTCATTACTCATAGCTTCTTCAACATCCACCGATCGCATCCAAAATGTCCACTATTACCCATGGGGCCATCTAAATATTCAAATCCGAACAGTTCATATACTTTTAATGCCTGTTTCAACTCAGGCATGGTTTCTAAATACACCTGTTCATAACCATTTTCTTTTGCCCAGGTAAGACATTGTTCGATCATCCGTTTACCTAATCCTTTACCACGTGCATTTTTGTGCAGGTACATTTTTACCAATTCGCATGTTTTATCAGGCAAACCTTCGGTTGGATAAATACCGCCACCACCTAACAGTTGTCCATTTTCTTCTGCAATAAAATAGAAACTGCCTTTGGTTTGAAAGAGTTCATACAATGCATCAGTTGTGGGATCGTAAAAAACAGTGCCGGGTTTGTTTGCACCAAACTCTGCTAGCGAATTGCGAACGATCACAGCCATGGCAGCATTATCCGATGGTTGAATGGGGCGAATATGAACAGTTGAAGACATGCTTCAAAGCTAAATGGAAATTTATTATTTCAAAAACAGGAAAACTATTTACAATAAAGGCACAAAAACACAAAGGAAGAAAAGTAAACTTCTTTTCTTCCTTTGTTGAAGTGTATTTGCTTGTAAGTGGCAGCTTTCTTAATAAGTATCTTCCAATGAATATTGTCCGCCACCGAGAATAATACCCAGTTTTATTCCGAGATAGTTGTTATTGATCTCACCTGTTTTGCCTACGAAGTTATATTCAACTGCTGCACGGATATGCCATACTTCCACACCAGCTCTTGCCATGCCGCCAAACTTAGTTGAAGCAGGCACCTTCACAGTTCCACCACCTTCACTGTTCGCTTCAACACTCAGGAAATTATAAACACCTGCGCCACCGCCAATAAACGGACGTACAGTACGGTTGGCAAAATAATACTCAGCCGTTGGTACAAATGAAATACCCAAACCGGCTTCGCCATTGGCGTTAGGATCCATTCCATTAAGACCTGCATAGCCACGTATCATCGCCGTTGCTTCCATACGTAATCCAACAGTTAAACGATCCAAGCATTAAAACGTGGTTCCAAGGCCAGCAATACTCCTGCTTTTGCACCCTTACCTGCGGGGCGGGCAAGACCTGCATCAAGCAATACTTCAAATGGTTTGAAATGATGTTGTGTTTCGAATCGGAGTTGTGCAGAAGCTGATTGAATGACAAACAAACTTAAAAATAATACAAAGCAGTTACGGAGTAGTCCTTTCATGTGATAATTGGTTGATGGTTTATACTTGCAGGATCGGTACAAAAAATAAGCCGATTAGGCAAGGTGAATGAATAAACTATTCACAAGGTATAAAAACGAATGCCATACGAAAATCGTATGGCACCGTCTGTTTATTTTTCGTTCAGTTTATGCTACTGCCTGTTTTACCAATGCAGCTGCTTCGCTTAACTGAATAGCACTTTGTACTTTCAATCCGCTTTCATCGATCAGTTTCTTTGCTTCTTCGGCATTTGTACCTTGTAAACGTACGATGATGGGAACAGGAATGTTACCAATTGTTTTATAAGCTTCAATTACACCTGCAGCAACACGATCGCAACGAACAATACCACCAAAGATGTTGATAAGAATTGCTTTTACGTTCGGGTCTTTTAAAATGATCTTGAAACCAGCTTCAACAGTTTGTGCATTTGCAGTACCGCCTACGTCCAAGAAGTTTGCCGGTTGTCCACCACTCAACTGGATCATATCCATGGTTGCCATTGCCAAACCTGCACCATTCACCATACAACCTACGTTACCATCAAGTTTAATGAAGTTGAGGTTATGATTTCCTGCTTCCACTTCTGTAGGATCTTCTTCTGTAGTATCACGCATGTTCGCAACATCAGGATGACGCATCAATGCATTATCATCAATGTTCATTTTGCAATCCACCGCAATGATCTTGTTATCGGCTGCTTTAAACAATGGATTAATTTCCAACATACCACAATCCAATCCAACATATGCATTGTAAAGATTCGTTACAAACTTTACACAGTTCTTAAACGCTTCACCGCTCAAACCAAGGTTGAAAGCGATCTTTCTTGCCTGGAACGCTTGTAATGGTCCGCCAGGGTTAACCCACTCTTTAAATATTTTTTCGGGAGTGTCATGTGCAACATCTTCAATGTTCATACCGCCTTCGGTACTGTACATGATCACGTTTTGTTTTTTTGTACGATCGAGAAGAATAGAGAGATAAAATTCTTTACGCTCTGTTGGCCCATCGTAATACATATCCTGCGCAACAAGAATCTTATTTACCACTTTACCTGCAGGTCCGGTTTGAATGGTCACCAATGTGCCACCCAAAATACCTTTTGCAAACTCAGTGATCTGGTCAATATTTTTTGCAACTTTCACACCATTGATACCTGTTTCTTTCACAGTTCCCTTACCACGGCCACCCGCATGAATTTGCGCTTTTACAACTGCAAAGCTGCTGCCGCTTTGGTTCTTGATCTGGCGATAAGCTTCTTCGGCTTCATGTACTGTGCTGCAGGCAAATCCTTCCTGCACCGGAACATTGTATTTCTTCAATAATTCCTTGGCTTGATATTCGTGGAGGTTCATATGCAAAAAATTTCGGCGAAGATAAGGAAAGAACAGGTGGGAATAAGACAGAACATGAAGCGTTTTATGATACCGGCATCATCTCCTTGAGCATCGCCTGTTGCGTCGCAATCCGTTCATGGTATGGGAATACTAATCGGCATGTGATCGATCGTGCCAATTCTTTATCTTACTGTCATGAACCGGCTTTTTATATTGTTTTTAATCATTCTTTTCTGTGCTTGCAAAGGCAATCAAAAGCTTGCAATAACTCAACGCAAAATCAACGCTGTAAAGGGTTCTGCGTTTTTTCAACAGGCAACAACAATGAATTGGAAGCAACGTGATTCCTTTGCGATTACCGAACTGCTTGCCGGTAATATGCCCGATTTTTTGCGAACGTTTGTTCCTGTTTCAATCAGCATCACCGATTCGATAAACAATAAAAAAATTACAGCGGTTCTTTACGTAACACCTGACTACTTAAGTGTGGGAACAAATGATGATTGGGCAAGGATTCCTTTATCGCCCATGTCGGCACAACAAATTGCTGACAGTTTTCATTGCTTCCTGCCAACAAAAAAATTAGTGGATGACATTTACAAAGCTGCAAATGTAAAATTAGAACCGGTACCTATGTTTGCTTTTCGTGACAGTACACCTACCATGTATCAGCATCATCTCATCATTGAAGGACAACGAAAGTTGCGGAAAGGATTGATTGCAGGTATTAAAAAAGATGTGGTACTTTCCGAGCAATTAAAAACTCCAGGTAAGCAGAGCAAAGTCGCAATCTATGGCTGGCATTATTTAACGGGCAAACCGATACAACCCGTTTATACCGGACATGTAAACTGGTATGTTGATTACAGTCACGGCATCCGGTTAATTTATGAGCGCATCAAAGTAAACGGAAAATGGATGCATTATGCCGAGCTGGCAAACGACCCGCTTTTATTCCGTTTACTTACAGATGAATCTTCATTTTCCTTTATACGATACCCGTACGAAAGCAATATATTTGCCGCCTTACAAAAATGAAAGAAATGGGAGAATTATTGAATAAGATCAACGAAACGGTGGCGTATATCCGAAGCCTGTATGCAAATGAATCAACAGTGGGTGTGGTGTTGGGCAGCGGCCTCGGTCATTTTACCGATGAACTGCAAATTGAAAAAGAGATCAGCTATAACGATATACCGCATTTCCCCGTATCAACTGTTGAAGGACACAAAGGCAAGTTGGTATTTGGTAAACTGGGGAATAAAAATGTGGTGGTAATGGCCGGTCGGTTTCATTACTACGAAGGTTACTCGATACAGGATGTGGTATATCCCATTCGTGTGATGAAATATTTGGGTGTGCAATCGCTTGTGATCAGCAATGCAGCAGGTGGAGTGAATACAACCTTCAAAGTAGGTGATCTTATGATCATCAAAGATCATATCAGTCAGCTTACACCCAATCCGCTTATTGGTAAAAATATGAGTGAGCTTGGTCCACGCTTTCCTGATATGAGTGAACCTTACAAAAAAGACTTCATTAAAAAAGCAAAAGCGATTGCAGCCAGCATGAACATTGATGTAAAAGAAGGTGTGTATTGTGGTGTAACAGGTCCCACGTTTGAAACACGCAGCGAATATAAAATGATCCGGATGCTCGGCGGCGATGCAGTGGGCATGAGTACGGTTGCTGAAGTAATTGCCGCTATTCACATGAGTATCCCTGTTTTTGCCATGAGTGTGATCACTGATATTGGTATTCGTGAAGAAGAAAATATCATCACCCATGAAGAAGTATTACAGGCAGCAAAAGAAGCTGAGCCAAAGATGACGGCAATTGTGAAACAGTTAATTCTTGAACTTTAAGTTGCTTTTAGTAAAGTGGCCATTCAATTCGTTTATTTTTGCACGGGCCGGTAAAGCCCGTTTTTCTTATATGACCCGTTTACTGCTGTTAATTTTCTTGTTCATTTCATCCTATGCCGTACAGGCGCAGAATCCCTTGCAACGTTTGCCGGGTGCCGGTTTGTTGGGCGGAAACAGAATTGGTGGTGGCGGGGGAGGCGGCGGTGGTCCATTCAAAGATTCGCTGTTACACCGCACCGGCTTTGAAGATTCAATTACCGTTGCATTCCGATATCTAGATACTGCCAGGTTTTATTTTCTTGATTCAACGGTGAATGATTTCAGCAAGAAATGGCATCTTCCCTGGACGCATATTTTTTTGGGTAACACCGGCAGCGCATCCCGCAGTTTGTTATTCAGCCCCAATATGAAACCAGGTTGGGATCATGGGTTTCATGCTTATGACGCATACATTCCTGAAGTGGAGGAAACAAAGTTTTACAACACAACAAGACCTTATACACAGCTCGATTATGTTCTTGGCGCAAAGGTGGAACAGAATATTGGTGTGCTGCATACACAAAACATCCGTTACAACTGGAATTTTACATTCAACTACAAGCTCATTAATGCACCGGGCATTTTCAGGAACACAAAGAATAACCACAGTAGTCTTCATTTCAATACCTGGTACACTACGCCAAACAGAAGATATACTGTTTACTTTATTGCAGCGAATAATAAAATTGGCGCAACAGAAAATGGCGGGATTAAAAGCACAAAATTTCTCGACAGCTTACCCTTCTTTGCAGAACGTTTCAGTATACCAACGAATATAGGAGGTGCTGAGGCGATACAGAACAGTCTGTTAAGTAATGCTATTACAACAGGTAATCGTTATACTGTTACAAATTTCCTCATCCGTCATCATTATGATATTGGTAAAAGGGATTCACTTGTAGTAAATGATACAACCACTGTGTATTTGTATTATCCACGTTTCCGTTTTCAACATACGGTGCAACTCAACCGCTATAAGTTTGAATTTGCTGATTCGAAAGTTGATACAGCGGGTTATAATTTATTGTACGGGTTGAGCAACCTGCCAACCACATTTGGTATAAAGGATTATTGGCAAACGTTTACAAACGAAGCGGCCATTTATTCTTTTCCTGATATTAAAAATCAGCAACAGTTTATAAAAGCAGCAGCAGGTTTTCAACAACTCGAAGCAGATTTTGGAACAGCAGAACCTTCGTTCTCCAACCTTTTTCTGAATGGCGAGTATCGTAATAAAACAAAGAATAAAAAATGGGATATGGAACTTGCCGGTACATTGTACATTGGCGGGTTTAATGCCGGTGATTACAATGTGCATGCTTCTTTAAAACGTTTGATCGGGCAGAAACTTGGTTATCTCACACTTGGTTTCGATAACGTGAACCGCAAGCCATCGTTTATTCATGACGATTTAAGCAATTTCAAAAAACTGAATCTTGGTAATACAAGTTTTGGCAATGAAAATACGACTATTGCATCTGCCTTGTATGAATTGCCCCAGCAGAAATTAAAATTGGGAGCAAAGTATTTTCTGGCAGCAAACTATATCTACTTTAAAAATTATTCGCAGGCCGATCAGGAAGCTACTTTGTTTAATGTGCTGCAATTACAATTAGAAAAACAGTTTCGCATTGGTCGTCACTGGAACTGGTATATTGAAGCATATGCGCAACAATCAACAGCGGGTGCTCCTGTGAATTTGCCGTTGTTGTTTACCCGGAACCGTTTTGCATTTGAAGGAAAGTTCTTTAAAACACTTAATCTTAGCACGGGGGTTGAGCTTCGTTATCACACTCCTTACAAGGCCGACGGTTTTTCGCCCATACTTGGCCAGTTCTTTTTACAGAACGATACGACCATTAATAATCTCCCCGATATAGCCGCCTACCTTCAATTCCGGATCAGGAGTTTGAGCATTTTTTTACGAGCGGAGAACCTGAATACTTTTCAACTAGGTGCCAGCAACGGGTTCTTAAACAACAATTTAGCCGGCCCATTGAACCCAACCCCGGGTTTTTTCGTACGTTTTGGAGTTTATTGGGGATTTGTTAACTGATCAGCATCATATCCCTTTGAACTCAAATAGTTATCTTTGTCAACGTGCTGAAGAAGTTATTCATATCAATGATTGCCTTGTTCTACCTGTCTGCCACCAGCGGAATGGTTTTGAACGTGCATTATTGTATGGGACAGATATCTTCCATCAGCTTTGGTCATGAAAACGATCACACCGATGGCACTTGCGATAAATGCGGCATGCTCAAAACCGAAAATCATTGTTGCAAAGACGAAGTAGCAGAAGTGAAGTTGAATGAGGCACATCAAACCTCATCCATTGCGTTCGAGCTTTCAAGCATCAGTGCAATACAGCCCGTAAAGCTCATCGTTTTAAATGATCCCGAACAAGGAGTTACTGCTCCTCCGGTTGATGCATACGTTTCTCCTCCTCCCAAAAACTTCAACAAGGTTTATCTTGATGTAAGTACTTTCCTGATTTAGTTTAGATTGGTCTCTTATGAATGTTCTGTACTTACAGAACCGTCTGTTTATTTAATCAACCTAAAACTTAATAATCATGAAATCAATTCAAATAATCGCTGCATTCATTTTCTTGTTTGCAGGAACTTCAACGCTTAATGCTCAATCAAAAACAAGTGGCAAGCAGGCTGCGGTAAAAACCTCTGTATTTAAAGTATGGGGTAACTGTGGCATGTGTAAGAAAACAATTGAAGGTGCTGCCAAAACAAACGGTGCAAGTTTCGCTGAATGGAATGAAGATAGCAAAATGCTCACGGTAAAATATGCTGCTGCAAAATCATCTGACGAAAAAATTCAGAAAGGTATTGCTGCTGCAGGTTACGATAACGAAAAGTACACAGCTCCTGAAGATGTCTATAACAACTTACACGAGTGCTGCAAGTACGATCGTAAAGTGGCAGACAAAAAAACAACAGAAGCTGGCGCATGTTGCATGAAAGATGGTAAATGCACAGGTGATAAAGCGTGTTACAAAAAAACAGAAGGCAAATCTGATTGTTGTGCAAATGGTACTTGTGCAAAAGAAGGTGGCTGCTGCGCAGGAATGAAATGTGAAAAGGGCGGCGATTGCTGCAAGAAAGAAGGTACAGTTGCCATGGCAGATTGCTGCAAAGGCGGTAAGTGTACACATCACTAAACTATGACAGGGCTGCTGAAGACCATACGTTTTCAGCAGCTATTTTTCAATCACCAAATGAATTTCTATGAAAAAGTTTTTCTTCTTTATATGCCTGTTGGTAGCTGTATCTGCTTCAGCACAATTTAAATCGGCAACGTTACAAGCAAGTGGTTTAACCTGTGCCATGTGCAGCAATGCCATCAATAAATCATTGAAAACACTATCGTTTATTACAAGTGTAGAATCTGATATTAAAACATCCTCTTTCATTATCAATTTTAAAGAGGGTGCTGATATTAATTTTGATCAACTGCGTAAGAAAGTGGAAGATGCAGGATTTTCCGTTGCCAAATTACAGGTAGTTGCCAATTTCAATAATGTATCTGTTCAGAACGATCAACCTGTTACTGTTGCCGGTAAGCAGCTTTACTTTTTGTCTGTAAAAAATCAGCAGTTAAGTGGCGAGAAAGTGATCACCATTGTTGATAAGAATTTTTTACCGGCAAAAGAATATAAAAAATATGCAGGCCAAACCAAAGCCGAAAGTTTCAAAACAGGCGAGGCAAATGGTGTGCGTGTTTATCATGTAACAATTTAAATTATCCGGGAGGCCAATGGCTTCCCTTTTTTCAAACGATATGTACCGTTTTTTATTCGTCAGCTCGTTGCTGTTGATCTGTTCAATTGCAAACGGACAGGAGTTATATATTTTTTCTAACCCGGCTTCCAATATTCCTGCAAAAACAATTGTGGCCAAGGCTGGTATGAAAACCATGCGTTCTTATCATAACAATGAACGGGAGTACAGGTTTATGCCCGAACTGCAATTGGGATTAACAAAAAACTGGATGCTTACCGGCGGAGTCAGCTTCTCAAATATGTTCTTTCAATCGAAACAACAATTTGAAAGTGCAAGGCTTTATACCAAATATCGCTTTTACAGTAACGATGAAGTGCATAAACATTTTCGTGCTGCAGTGTATGCTTCAGGTGCATGGAGTAATAATCCGTTGGTATACCAGGAATTAAACCTCGAAGGTGATAACAGCGGTGTGCAGTTGGGCGTAGTGGCAACGCAACTCGTAAACAAATTTGCAGCATCAGCAGGTGTTGCTTATGTACGCCAATTAGAAAAAGCAGATAAATTAGATTTGGGAATTCCTTTTTCAAATCAGGCATTGCAGTACAATTTGTCAATGGGTTATTTGTTGTTTCCCCACAAGTATGAAAACTACAAACAAACAAATCTCAATTTATACTGCGAGTTCCTTGCTCAGCAAAGCACTGATATAAAAGCCGGCTTTATTGATATTGCTCCTGCAATTCAGTTGATCTTTAACAGCAGCACCCGTTTTAATGTGGGTGCACGTTACCAGTTAACCGGCGATGCTCACCGTATGGCTGAACGCTCGGTGTTCATCAGCCTGGAGCACTACTTTTTAAATGCATTGAAATGAAACTGATCAAACCGGTATTGCTGTTTCTCCTTTCTCTATTCCGAAAAAAGGATTGTTGCAGATAAGCTTAAAGCCTGTTCCATTGGAGCAGGCTTTCTTGTTTTCGCTTACAGCCGGTAGCTTTTTCAGCTAATTTAATTTGACTATATGAAAAGAATTTCTAAATTTGTCTAAATATAAATTTAGGCAAGTCTAAAAAATAATTATGAGGGGTGTAATTTTTGTGGGATTGATGTTGATGGCAGCCATGGTAAATGGTCAAGCCATTACTATTAAAGGGGAGGTGATAGATCTACGGTCGGAGGAGCGGATCAAACATGCTACTGTGCAAAATGTCAACAGGCAGCAATCTGTATTAACCGATCACCGTGGTGAGTTTACACTCATGGTTGCACCTGGTGATACCATTACAATTACTGCTGTTGGTTACCTCAGTGATACTGTTGCTGTTTCTGCATCAACTAAAATGATCTCTGTACAACTGCAACCTGCCACTAAATCGTTAGAAGAGGTGGTGATCAGTGGTACATTAAAAGAGATCAGGAAATCAAACAGTCCGATTGCAGTTGAATCTTATTCCGCCAAATTCTTTAAGAAAAATGCAAGTGCTACTGTATTTGAAGCATTATCGATTGTAAACGGTGTGCAACCCCAGTTGAATTGTAACGTGTGTAACACCGGTGATATACATATTAATGGTATGGAAGGCCCTTACACAATGGTGTTGATAGATGGGATGCCGGTAGTGAGTAACCTGGCAACAGTGTATGGCTTTTCGGGTATACCAGCCAATTTGATCAAGCGTATTGAAATTGTAAAAGGCCCATCATCTACTTTGTACGGCAGTGAGGCTGTTGCAGGGTTGATCAACATCATTACAAAAGACCCCGGCTCAGCTGCTTTGTTTCATGCGGATGTGTATGCTACATCTTATGATGAAGTGAATGCAGACATCAGTGCAAAGTTCAAACTTGGTAAAGCACATTCATTGCTTGGTGTAAACATGTTCAACTTTGGTAAGAGGTACGATGTGAACCAGGATAATTTCACAGATGTTACGTTGCAGAAACGCATATCACTCTTTAATAAGTGGAGCTTTGATCGGAAAAATAAACTTCCTTTTCAGTTTGCTGTTCGTTTGTTAACGGAAGACAGATGGGGTGGTGAAATGCAATGGAATAAAACGTGGAGAGGAAGTGACAGTGTGTATGGTGAAAGTATTTACACCAAACGCATGGAGCTGATAGGCAACTATGGAATCAAAGTTGGAAAGGAACAATTACTGTTAGAGTATTCGTATAATTTTCATCAACAGGATTCATATTATGGAACCATTCCTTACATGGCAAAACAGCATAGTGCGTTTGCTCAACTACGTTGGAATAAAGACATAGGGAAACATAGTATCTCTGCCGGCTTGCCTTATCGCTTTATTTGGTATGATGATAATACAGTGGCAACTGCAAAACCTGATGGTTTAACTACGCAGCCATCTGTTCAAAAACTGCAAGGCTTATTTGTGCAGGATGAATTAAAATTTAATGATCGCTGGACCATGCTTGCAGGTGTGCGTTATGAATTAACGAATGTGCAGGGTGGGATAGTGTCGCCAAGGTTGGCATTAAAATGGAACAACGGTCAACACCAGGTATTTCGTTTCAGTGCAGGAAATGGCTTTCGAATTGTAAACCTGTTTACAGAAGATCATGCTGCATTAAGTGGTGCAAGGGAAGTGGTGATCGCCGAATCACTGAATCCTGAACGCAGCTGGAATAGCAACGTTAATTACACAGGTACATTTACACCTTCGTTTGGTTTTATTACATTGGATGTAACATTATTCTATACTTATTTCACCAACAAGATCATTCCTGATTATGATACTGATCCGCAAAAGATCATTTATAAAAACATAGATGGTTATGCGGTATCAAAAGGTTTTACACTCAATACTGATTTTGCTTTTAAGAACAGGCTTAAGATTATAGCAGGTATTACATTGATGGATGTATTTACAAAGGAGGAAAATCGTGATGGGGTTGTCGAAAAACAACAGCAATTATTTGCCCCGAAGTTTTCAGGTAATTATGCAGTGAGTTATACTTTCCCCAAATGGAAACTGGCAGTTGATCTTACAGGTAAAGTGTTTGGTCCGCAACGTTTACCTGTTGTGCCAAATGATTTTCGTCCTGAATATTCTCCATGGTTTACGTTGGCTAATCTGCAGCTGACCCAACGCATTGGTAAGAAAGTGGAAATATATGGTGGTATTAAAAACCTGTTGAACTTCATGCCGAACGATCCGATTCTGCGACCAGAAGATCCGTTTGATAAACGTGTAAACGATCCTGTAAATAATCCCAACGGATATACGTTTGATCCTTCTTATAACTATGCACCATTAAGTGGAAGAAGAGCCTTCCTGGGTGTAAGGTTGAATATTGATTAATAGCAAAAGATTGAGAACTAATAGAAGTTAAAAAAGCGGCTAAAGTACTTTTGCCGCTTTTTGTTTA
Organism: Lacibacter sp.; assembly: GCF_035299325.1. Lineage (GTDB taxonomy): Bacteria > Bacteroidota > Bacteroidia > Chitinophagales > Chitinophagaceae > Lacibacter. The sequence goes on from NZ_DATGWT010000017.1 coordinate 102,393, forward strand.
TTGTGGTCTGACGGACAAAGGCCGTACGGACGATTATTACATTCTTTCCGGTACTTTAATACCCAGCAACTGCATACCACTTGCAATTACATTTGCTGTTAATTCGCAAATGAGTAAACGTAGTTGTTTCTTCTCCGGGCTTTCTGCATTCATGACTGAATGTTCGGTGTAAAAGGAATTAAACGTTTTTGCAATATTGTAAACGTAGTTCGCAAGGTGTGATGGATCATGCTCGTTCCCTGCCTGCTCAATTACCGTTGGATAATTTTCAAGATCGATCAGTAATTCTTTTTCAAGTTTTAGGAGGTTGGTTGTATGTACATTACTTCCTTGTGCCTTTTCTTTCCGTAGTATTGATTTGATCCTTGCATGCGTGTATTGGATAAATGGTCCTGTGTAACCATGAAAATCAATCGATTCTTCGGGATTGAAGATCATTTTCTTTTTCGGATCAACACGTAACAGGTAAAACTTCAATGCACCAATGCTGATGGTTTTGTAGAGTTCTTTTAATTCATCTGCAGTAAAGTCTTTTACTTTTCCAAGCTCTTCTGTTTTTTGTTGCGACACTTGCTCCATTTCATTCAACAGATCATCAGCATCAACAACAGTTCCTTCACGACTTTTCATTTTGCCGGTAGGAAGTTCCACCATGCCATAACTCAAATGATAAATACTGTCAGCATACGGAAGCCCCAACTTTTTACAAATGAGCTGCAGTACTTTCATGTGATAGTTCTGCTCATCACCAATTACATAAATACTCTGGTCGATTTTATACTCATCATACTTCTGTTGTGCCAAACCAATATCCTGGGTAATGTAAACGGAAGTACCATCTTTCCGCTGCACAATTTTTTCATCCAATCCATCGGCAGTAAGATCGATCCACACACTGCCATCTTCTTTTTGTACAAACACATTCTTTGCTAAACCCTCCTGTACTGTTTTCTTTCCAAGCAAGTAGGTGTTGCTTTCGTAATAGATCTTATCGAAATCGCTTCCAATGCGTTTATATGTCTCATCAAAACCGGCATATACCCAGCTGTTCATTTCTTTCCACAATTGCATTACTTCGGGCTTGCCTGCTTCCCAATCTAACAGCATTTGCTGCGTTGCTTTCATGATTGGCGCTTCTTTTTCAGCTTCTTCTCGCTTCACACCTCCGGCCACTAATTCTTCTACCTGCTTTTTGTATTCATCATTAAATTTCACATAGTAATCACCAACAAAATGGTCACCTTTTGTATTGGTTGATTGCGGTGTTGCGCCATTACCAAACAATTGCCAAGCGATCATGCTTTTACAAATATGAATACCCCGATCATTTACAATGCAGGTCTTCACCGTATCATATCCATTTGCTTTAATGATCTCTGCAATACTCCATCCTAAAAAATTATTTCGCAGGTGACCAAGGTGCAATGGCTTGTTGGTATTGGGCGATGAATATTCAACCATCACCTTCTGATGCTTCGCTGCTGCTTTGCCAAAATCAACATCATTGTAGTTTGTATTGAGAATGTTGATCCAGTAATTATCAGCAACAGTAAGATTCAGAAATCCTTTTATGATATTGTAAGCCGTAAAAAGCTGTGGATGATTTTCTGTAAGATGTTTGCCCAGTTCATTTCCTAATGCATCCGGGCTTTTTCCTAATGGTTTCAACAATGAAAACAGCACAATGGTATAGGCGCCTTCAAACTCAGGTTTTGTTTTGTTGATCTGGAAGTCTTTTGCAGTAAAAGCTTTGCCATATAATTGTTCCAGACTGTTGATTGCTGCCTGTTGTATCTGTTGCTGTATTGCCATTCTTTGTAATTGTGCCGCAAAAATAACTGAAATGCTCTAAGCGAAAGAAATGTGAAGAGGATTGAAAACAAAAAACCTCCTGAAAAAGGAGGTTTTTAAAAATATCATTTGAAGAATTTATTCTCCGCCACCATTTACCCTGAACTGGAAACCATTGCGGCCACCGCCCTGGTTCATTTCACTCATCGGTTTAATGTCATAGTCTTTTGGAATATTGAACGTTTTATCATCCACTTTAGCTGTAAGATCAACTTTGGTTACCTGGTAATGAACTTTTGCTCCGTTTTGTCTTGTAAGTTGAAACTCCATGGGGAAGCCTTTCAGCTTTTCTAAACCTGGAACATTTGCCATACGCATCACATCTCGGATCTTGAAACCTTCGCCCATAACAAATTCAGGACTGTACCAAACTTCCTGTTGTACTTCCTGTCCACGACGGTCTTTATAACGAATAAGAGCCTTTTTGCATTCCATGCCGGCGATCTTTTTTGTTTCACTCAAATATTCAATAAATACTTCAGGACTGAATTGTTGAACCCTTTGTTGTTGGGGACGACCGGAATCAGCACTTGCCATCATTCGCTGCATATCAGCTTCTGTAGTATAGAAACCCATCTTACGGCCCATTGCTTCAAACAGGGTAGTGGTTTTCTTTTCTTTACTATCAATAATTACCTGGTTGGTGCCCATGCCCATATCACTTTCGATCTTAGTCATGCCATTCTTGAAAAACATTTTTGATTTGATCTCACCATCACCAATACGAACCATAACCCGGCCTTCGCCATCATTTGAAACGGGAGGCCCGCCATCTGAATTAGGGTTACTGGTTTCAGTTTTCATTTGAATAACCGCTTCGTTAACAACTTGCTGGGCTGTGCTTGTGCCGAACATGAGGAATGTGGCAATGGCAAAAACAATCAATTTCATCTTCAAAATTTTAGGCTACTAAATTACGAGGCAGTTCGTAAAGTTGTGCAACCGACCATGTAATTACGCAAAGGTTAACAAAAAAAGAAGGGTTGATGGAAATCAACCCCGAAACCTAAACCAACTGCATGTAGAAAATCTTAATTAGTTCATCTTTTTCAGCAAGGCATCAATTGCCTGGTCAGCTGCGCCACCCACTGATGGGCGAACAGGGCTGAAAGATGACTTATTCATGAGTGCATCCATTTTACTGTCTGCATCTGTTGTGTTCAATTGTTTCTTGTTTTCAATTGATGAGGCGTATACCATAAGGTCAACTTGTTCATCAGCTTCAATGTTGCCGGCAGTAATCGCTTTTCTGAATGCTGAAGCTTTTGCTTTGTTCTCAGCGTCATCAGCGATCATGTTGTCAACTGAAGCATCAGCTTCAGCAGCCTCAACCTGGAGCATTTTGCTGAAGAGGGGAGCAGCTACAGCTTCTGTAAACTTGTTGTTTATCTGGTTATCAGCAACGGCGTTTTCAGTTTCCAGATTTTTGCTGTAGGCAACTGCCATCTTTCTGTTCATTTGTTCAGCCACAGTAAAGGAAACGTCCATTTTATTGTCGGCCAATCCAATTGAATTGAAATTGATTCTCTTATAAGTGTAAGCTTTCAGACTGTTTACCCATGTATTGATATCCATATTGTTGATCTTAACATCAGCAGTAAATGCGTTAGTATTAGTGATCACAATTTGCTGGTTACCACTTACAAAAGTTACTGTGCAGCAGCTGTCTGCAACGGCAGCAGTGTTTTCAGATACACGTTTTGTGGTGTCGTCTTGAGTAAAAGACATTGAAGCCAAGGCAATAACTGCGAAGAGGGCTGTAGCGGTTAAACGCATCATTCTTCTGCCTAAGCTGTTGTTGTTCTGTTTAAGTGTTCCGTTATTTTCGGAGTTCACTGTTAATTTTGTTGTCATCTCGTTTTTTGATGTTTAAGGTTCTTTTTATTTTATCCCTTTCGGGGTTTATTTCTTTCGATTGTATAACAAAGATACTATTTAAAACTGGTACTTTGCAATACATAATACCTTGTTTGGCTTATTAAGCTGATGAATGGTCAATTTTTTTGGATGACCGGTCACCAAGGCAATTTGTTCTGGTTTGTTCGCTTTCGTTTTTTGTTTGGTACCTGTTTATAGTGCAGTTTAACAGGGATGTTTTTCGAAGTAAACTGTCAAAGGCGGTGTTTCTATATTAACCGGAGCTTTGGGTACCTTTTTATTTGACGATGCAAATTTACAACAGGCTAAACTATCTTCCAACTAAATTTTCAAAAATTTTTGAAAATTACATACTTACTGACAGTTTAGTGTTTTCCATTAGTATTTTTCGTTCGGTTTAAGCGTATTTTTTGCAAATTTTTCAAGGTTTCCCCAATGGAGCCTTTAGATTTTGCAAACGCACATTTTTTAATGTTGCTTCAAAGAACTTGTACAGATGTGACGGTAAGCGTTCTGTTTTGTTACATCAACAGCACAAAATTCTTATCTTTTTTTGGGGAAAAGGAGTGAATTGAGGATGGATGGCATCAAGGAAATGTTAAGGCAAAACGCCTCCTTATGAACTGCGGAAATTGGATGACGAAAGGTGCAAAACACTGATTAAAGTGGTATAACCCAAATGTGTGATGTGGGATGAACGGTTTTAGCCTCAGGCTTTTTGGCTGTTCTCCAGCTTAATCCGCTTTGCCAGCCAGCTTTCTTTAACAGGAATTAGCCAGTTTTGCTCCAGTTCTTCTTTTGTTTGAACGAGGTTGTTCATATATATGGTGTCACCATGAAGGAAACCGTTGTCAACAGCGTATTGTAACTGCCCAAGGGGGAGAAGTTCAATTTTGTCTTTACGAACAAAGGCCAGGTTTTGTCTGTCGAACATGGATACCTTATATAATTGCTCGATTTCTTTAATAAGCCGAACGCTGCTATCTGTGCTGCAGCCACTTACTCCTGTAGCCTGTTCATCGGCCATAAGAACAATGAACTGGCCAAAAAACATGGTACCGAAACCTTTTACCGGTGTGCCATGGCTTTTCCAGTTCTCCACAAAGTGATTCAGCAGGTCCTCGATCTGTATCGCCTCGCCTAAACTGAACATACGGCTGCTTTGGTAGATCCATACACGGGAGTCGGGGGCAAAATCGGCCGGGAGCAAATGTTTGTATTCGAGGTTCATACCACAAAGTTAAAGGGAGATGATCGATTGCAACCAGCTAATCGTTGCCTGGTTTTTTCAATCGCTTTACACGCATGTAATTTCTGATGGCATCGTAGGCAGAAAAACAAATGCCGATTGTAGCAATAATAAGCAGGTAAGTTCTCCAGGCTTCAGTAAAACTTCCTTTTACTTCTGCGCCAGTTATTCGGCTGATGCCCCAAACCAATGAAAGCAAAGCGGCGAATATAAAGCCGCACATCAAGGCAATGAAAAATGCCAGACCTATATAATGGAATAAAGCAGATCGAAAGCTGCGGAATTGCAACGGCTCCTCTTTTGTACCCATACTCTTTGTTTTTGACCAAGTATCGGAGTCGAGCAAGCCAAGAATCAGACCAAGAATAAGGTAGCGGATAAAATCCTGTTGTGAAATATTGTTAAAAGACAAGTTACCTTCAAACCAATCAACTAATACACGTATTACAAGAAACACCAGGAAAAACAACGCAGTACGTTGAAAGAAATTTTTCCAGTTAAATCCGTTCAGAAAGTTTTTCATGTGTTAATTGATATTTTCTTTTGGCCATATTGTATAACCATAAAAATTATCATTGTTGGTGGTATGGGTAAGTACGTTTGTTTTTATGGTTATTTTATGCGAGTTAGTTTTCAACAATGCCTTATTGTAAACTGGCAGCAACCAATTCAGCTACATCTAATACCTGCACCGATTCTTCTTTTTCAGCAACTTTAACACCATCTGTCATCATCGTATTGCAAAACGGACAGGCAGCAGCTATAACAGCAGCTCCTGTTGCAACTGCTTCATCCGTACGTTCCCAGTTTACACGTGTTGTTCCTTTTTCTTCTTCTTTAAACATTTGTGCCCCACCCGCACCGCAACACAAACCATTACTTCGGCAACGCTTCATTTCTACGAGTTCGGCATCTAAAGCTTCCAATACCTTTCGTGGTGCTTCGTAAATATTGTTTGCACGACCGAGATAACAACTGTCGTGGTACGTAATTTTTTTGCCTTTGAATGATCCACCTTCTTTCAGTTTTATTTTTCCATCATCAATCAACTGTTGTAATAATGTTGTGTGATGTATAACTTCATAAGAACCTCCTAAAGCCGGGTATTCATTTTTGAGTGTATTGAAACAATGCGGACAGGTGGTTACAATTTTTTTAATACCATAGCCATTCAACACCTGTATATTATTGTAAGCCATCATCTGGAACAGAAATTCATTCCCGGAACGGCGGGCAGGATCACCCGTACACATTTCTTCTTTACCAAGAATGGCAAATTTTATTCCTGCTTTATCTAAAATGACAGCAAATGCCTTTGTGATCTTTTGTGCACGCTGATCAAAACTACCGGCACAACCCACCCAAAAAAGTATTTCAGGTGTTTCGTTATTCGCCATCATTTCAGCCATTGATGGTACATGCATAAATATTCAATTTGTTTCAAAACTAAGTGAAAGCGATGAAATTACAGGCAGCAGTTTGTTCATATATTCTTTGAGGCGGCTATCTTTGATTTTCATGTTGAAGAAATTTTTTGAACGACTGACGAATTGGGAACTGTGGCCTTTTGCGGTGATCTATTTTCCCATCAGCTTTGTTTGGGTATGGTATATGCTCCGCAGCAGAGCGTTTTGGTTTTTTACTCCATCTAACCCAACAATTGCATTTGGCGGGTTTGAAGGTGAAGGAAAAAAAGAAATGTATGATCAGTTACCGCCACATACAGTTCCACGTACGATTTATATCATGCATGATCTTTCGTTTGATGAAGTGAAGAAGAAACTTGCATTGGCCGGATTTACTTATCCTTTTATTGTAAAGCCTGATGTGGGTATGAAAGGTATTCTCTTCCGCAAGATCGATACAGAAGATCAATTGAAAAAATATCATGAGCGTATCCCGGTTGAATATATTGTGCAGGATCTGGTGGAGTTGCCGGTTGAAGTAAGTGTATTCTATTTCCGCCACCCCTCAGCCCAAAAAGGAACAGTAAGTGGTTTTATTCATAAAGAGTTGTTGCATGTAATTGGTAATGGCAAAGACATGTTACAAGAGTTGATTGCAAACCATCCACGTGCAAAACATCGTATGTTGGAAATGCAGCATCGTCATGCACATCGGTTTGAGAGGGTTATTGAAAAGGATCATATTTTTTATCTTTCCTATGCAGGTAATCATAACAGGGGGGCGCATTTTACCAACCTGCGGAACGAAATTGATGAAAACCTGCATCATGTCTTTGACGAGTTGAGTCATTATTCAAAACATTTTTATTATGGCAGGTACGATATTAAAACAACCAGTATTGAAGATCTGAAATTGGGTAAAAATTTTGTGATACTTGAATACAATGGCTGCGGTGCCGAGCCGAATCACATTTATGATTGTAATATGAGTTTAGGTGAAGCTTACCGTGAAATTTTAAAACACTGGAAAGCGCTGTATGAGATCAGCAAGCATAACAGCAGAAATGGTTTTCCTTACTGGAGTTTTCAAAAAGGCTACAGGTTTTTGAAACAATCGCAGCAGCATTTTAAGCTCTTGCAGAAATATGATTAATTTCAAGTTCAATTCAATTTATGAGTACTGATCAAAAGTTCCTGCTGATACGCAACTACGATTTGTTTGCTCATATAAGTGATGAGGAATACCAAGAGCTGAATCTTGATCATCATTTTATTGAAGCCAACAAAGGCGAGTATATTTATTTCGATTCGCAATATCACAACAAACTATATTTTCTCAAAGGCGGCACGATCAAGATCGGTTATATTGATGAAGAAGGTAAAGAAGTAATTAAAGAGATCATTCGTGAAGGAGAAGTGTTTGGACAGTTTACGTTGGAGCGAAATAATCTTAATGGCGAATTTGCACAGGCTTATAAAGCTGATGTTTCACTTTGTGCATTTAATATTGAAGATTTTGAACGCTTACTCAAAACCAAACCAAACATTGGTTTTCATTATACAAAACAGGTAGGTCAAAAGCTCCGCAAGTTTGAAAGCCGGTTATTGAATCTTTTAAATAAAGATGTGAAGACAAGGCTGGTTAATTTTTTAGTGATGCTTGCACGGGAAGAAGGCGAAACAGCAAATGAAGAAGAATATACTATCCAGAATTTTCTTACCCATGAAGATATAGCCCAGCTGATTGGCAGCAGCAGGCAAACCGTAACAACCATGCTCAACGAACTGGAAACAGCAGGCTTCCTCACTGTTACCCGACAGTTGATCAATATCCCTTCCGTTAAAAATCTGCAAAAGAGTTTAGCTGTCAGTTGAGCGACATAGGCTGCTTCAACCATACTTTACTTTTGTTTCATTAAATCAACACAATGAAGCAGGTTTTTTTATTCATGGTTTTCTTCTCAGCAGTTTTTGTCAGCTCAGCACAGGATCAAAAACGCACTCAATCATTTAATCTCGAAAAAGGATTGGCTGTGCAAGGTTATGATGTGGTTGCCTATTTCAGTGGAAAAGCAATAAAAGGCGAGTCGTCATTGGCCGTGATTCATCAAGGAATCCGTTATCATTTTTCATCTACTGCCAACAAGGAAGAGTTTAAAAAGAATCCGGGTAAATATGAACCGCAATACGGCGGATGGTGTGCCTATGCAATGGGTGCAACAGGAGAGAAAGTAGAGATTGATCCGGAAACGTTTAAGATTCTAAATGGCAAACTCTATCTTTTCTATAACAAACGGTTTAACAACACACTCAAAACCTGGAACAAAGATGAGCAGGCATTAAAAACAAAGGCAGATGCCAATTGGGGTAAACTTTCTCATTGATCTTTTTAACCACATCATTCAATATGTCAATCATGAAACCTTTAACCATTGCACTTTGGGTGTTGCGTCTGCTTGCAGCAGTTATTTTACTGCAGACACTCTTCTTCAAATTTTCAGCCAGCGATGAATCAGTTTATATTTTTTCTACCATTGGCATGGAGCCATGGGGACGTATCGGAACAGGCATAATGGAACTGATCGCTGCTTTACTTATTTTGATTCCACGCACAACAGCATTTGGTGCTTTACTCGCCATCGGTTTAATGAGCGGTGCGTTGTTCTTTCATCTTACCTCACTGGGAATTGAAGTAAAAGGAGATGGCGGGCTTTTGTTCATTTATGCATCGCTTGTTCTTGTCAGCTCTGCAATTTTGTTATTTGTTTATCAATCGCAGGTAAAAACATTGCTCAACTCCATTTTGCCAAAAAGATCGTAAGTATAACTATGAAAAAAGGAAAATACCTCTTTGCAGCCGGAGCGTTGTTATTATCGATTGTTGCAAATGCGCAGCAATTAATACCTGTTGATCAAGGCTCATCAGTTGAGTTTGTGATCAGCAACCTTGGGTTTGATGTTACCGGCAAACTCAATGGTTTAAATGGCACAGTATTGTTTGATGAAAAGAATCTGTCCGCTTCTTCCTTTGCTGTTACTGTAAACGCTGCCAGTATTGATACAGATAACGGTACAAGAGACAAGCATTTGCGTGGCGAAGATTATTTTGATGTGAAAACTTATCCACAAATAAAGATTCAATCGGTAAAGGTGGCCAAATCTGTTACGCCCGGTTACTTCGTAATTTTTGCAAAGCTTACTATTAAAGAAACAACGAAAGACATTAGTTTCCCTTTTACAGTTACAACAGAGGCGGGAGCTTATCGTTTTAAAGGCGAATTTAATATTAAACGTCGTGATTTTGGGGTGGGTGGAAAAAATACAATTTCCAACGATTTAAAAGTGAAATTGAACGTACTCGCTAAAAAATAACTATTTTTAAAAGGCAACAAACTATCTATGCAGTTATACAGCGCTATCAGAACATCTTTTCAACAGCTGAATGAAGTGATTGATCACTTATCCGTTGAGCAATATCAAACTCCTTCAGAAAATTTGTCCGGTTCTTCTGTTGGCCAGCATACACGTCATATCATTGAATTATTTCAATGTTTGCTGGCTGGTTATGCAAACGGAACTGTTTGTTATGATGACAGGAAACGTGATGTGCGTATTGAAACCGATCCTTTGTTTGCAAAGCAACTGTTGGCAGATATTGCATCGTCTATTGAACATGAGAATATTGAGTTGCAGCTTGCAGGAATGTATGATGAAAACTCAACAGAACAACTTCATCTTACAACCAACTATAACCGTGAATTACTTTATAACCTTGAACATACAGTACACCACATGGCGTTGATCCGTGTGGGATTAAAAGAATTAAAAACAGAACCGGTGGGAGAGCATTTCGGCATAGCTTCTTCCACTATCCGTCACCGTGAACAATGTGCACAGTAACTTATATACCCAACAACGATTCTTTTTTCCTCACATCAAACAGGGATGAAAAAAAAGTGCGTTTAAAAGCAGAGCAACCACAATGGTACAAGTTTGCCAGTGGTAATTTGTTATTTCCAAAAGATGGTAATGCCGGTGGCACATGGATGGCATTGCATGAAAACGGGAATGCGATGGTATTACTCAACGGTGGTTTTGTTAATCATCATTACAATCCTCCTTATCGTAAAAGCAGGGGTTTGATCTTTTTGGATGTGTTCGATCATCCGCAACCAATAGCCGCATTTGAACTCATCAATCTTCATAAGATAGAACCATTTACATTAGTAATAAGACAAACAAATCAATTGTTTGAAACAAGGTGGGACGGGCAGGAAAAAACAATCAGGGAATTAGATTCTTCTTCTTCTTATATCTGGTCGTCTGCTACGTTATATACTGACGACATCATTACAAAAAGAAAAAACTGGTTCGAAAGTTTTCTGCAAGAATATACAGCTATCGGCAGTAAAGAAATTTTGCATTTCCATCGTTTTGCGGGCGATGGCGATGAACAGAATGATGTATTGATGAACAGAGACAATGAACTTTTTACAGTAAGCATTACTCAACTGCATCGCCAAAAAGAATTATCGCTCATGCATTATCATGATCTTGTAACTGATCAAGTTTCTACTCAACAGTTCAATCATTCTATTTCATCATTGCATGCGTCTGTCTAAACTGTTTACGCATCACCCCTTTTTTATCCGGTTGTTTCATTGGGAATACTGGAGTTTCACTACAGTGTATGGATGGATCTATCCCGTGTTTGCCGTGCTTTGTTTAAGAGCAGGCGGTAAGTTTTTTTTTACGGCCGCTAATCCAACCATTAAACATGGTGGTTTTTTAATGGAGCCAAAGCAGGATATTTATCCGCTCATACCCAAAGAATATTACCCTGCTTTCTTTTTTGTACCGGCAGGAACATCTATCGAGCATATTCAGCAACAAATAGAATCACATCAATTCAAATTTCCGCTTATTGCCAAACCTGTAATTGGTATGCAGGGAAAAGCAGTGAAGAAACTGAACTCAGCTGATGAGTTAAAACATTATGCAGAGGTTTGTACGGTTGATTACATGGTGCAGGAGCTTTCACCCTACAAACATGAAGTGGGAGTTTTTTATCATCGCATGCCCAATGAAAGTACAGGAACAGTTACAGGTATTGTTGCGAAAGAACCAATGACGGTTGTTGGTGATGGCGTTTCAACTCTATATCAACTCATTTTAGAAGAGCCACGTTATATTCTGCAGATCGACGCATTGAAACAGATGTATGGAAAAGATATTCTACAGATTTTACCAAAGGGGAAGGAGCTGATTCTTGCACCTTATGGAAATCATGCAAGAGGTTCGAAGTTTTTTGACTGGACACATAAAGCCGATGCTGAATTCATAAAAAATATTGATGCCGTTTGCAAACAGATCAATGGATTTCATTACGGACGTTTGGATGTGATGTATAACGACTGGGATGATCTTCGGCAAGGGAAAAACTTTCACATCATTGAACTCAACGGCGCAGGAAGCGATCCAACACATATGTATGATCCGAAGCATTCATTGTTCTTTGCATGGAAGGAAGTGATCAGGCATTGGTTTATTTTATACCGCATCAGTAAACAAAATCATGCAAAGGGCCATCCGTATATGACATTGAAAGAAGCGAAAGCAATGTTTCGCAGTAATAACCTGCATGTAGCAGCGTTGGACGCCATTGCTCCAAAATTATAGTCGTTCATTTGCTTCAAGCCTTTATATTTGTTTTATGCCACAGTTTGCAAAAATTCTAATGTGGGGCTTTATCATCAGCTTTTTAGGTTCATTGCCTCTTGGAACACTTAATATTGCAGCAATGCAGATCGGTATTACCGATGGTATTTCGCCTGCGCTTTGGTTCTCTGCCGGTTCATTAACAGCCGAAATTATTTATGTACGTCTTTCACTTGTAGCCATGGATTGGGTACGCAGGCAGGAGAAATTATTGAAGGCACTCGAATGGGTTACATTTATTATTGTACTGGCACTTGCTATCTCCAGTTTTTGGGCTGCTGCACATCCATCGGTAGGGGAGAATGTCATTTTATCAAGTGGCATGCATCGTGGAGTGCTTGGATTCACCATGAGCCTTATTAACCCTGTGCAGATTCCCTTTTGGTTTGGATGGAGTACAGTATTGTTTACCAAGAATATCCTGAAACCAGGTCTCGGTAATTATAATTTTTATATTTTAGGAATCGGCCTCGGCACGTTTGCCGGTAACTGTATTTTTATTTTTGGAGGAAGATTATTGGTTGATCGTTTGAATGCAAGTCAGCATTTGCTTAACTGGATCATTGGTGGTGTGTTCTTATTCACAGCCTTATTTCAACTCTACCGCATCTTCCGTAAAAAAGATGCTATGCATCAATTAGAACATCCAGAAGAAGTAACAGGTGGGTTGGAGAAAAACATCCACTGATAAAGATTTATGAAGTGTGATTTGTGATTTCGGATTTGAATACACTTAACTCTGCTCCACTGATAAAGATTTATGAAGTGTGATTTGTGATTTCGGATTTGAATACACTCAACTCTGCTCCAATTCCTCCGCCCATTTATCTCTCTCATCAGGACTGAATTTCCAGGGCGCAAAATTATTCTCGACATTACTGAACATCGCATTCCATTCGCCCGGTGCATTACTATCTTCCATAATTAAAGAACGACGTAATTCAAGAATGATACTAAGCGGATTGATGCTTACAGGGCATTCTTCAACACATGCATTGCAAGTGGTGCAGGCACGTAACTCTTCAACCGTGATATAATCGTTCAATAATGTTTTACTATCTGCAACAAACTCTTTGTTTGCGTTGATGTTGCGACCCACTTCTTCCAAACGGTCACGGGTGCTCATCATTATTTTTCGTGGACTCAATAATTTCCCGGTAGTGTTTGCAGGACAGGCTGCACTACATCGGCCACACTCTGTACAACTGTACGCATCCAATAAACTTTTCCAGCTGAGATCAAATACATCCTTTGCTCCAAATTTTGATGGGGGAGTTGCGTCGGTTGGTGCAAGTTCGGGCTGCATCATATACTTCACTTCATTTTGAACAGAAGTCATGTTTGTCATTTCACCCGTGTTGGTCAATCGAGCATACCATGCATTTGGAAATGCAAGAAGAATATGTAAATGCTTGCTCCACGGTAAATAATTCAGGAATGCAAGAATACCAAGTATGTGCAGCCACCATGCGCTTCGTTCAATTGCGATCAATGATGATTCAGACAATGCAGCCAATGAAGAAGCAAATAAACCGGAGATCACGAAATTGCCTGTATCATGATAATGATCGGCACCATTCAATTGTAAAGCACGGTCGGTTGCATTCATCAGCAGGAACAACGACATCAATACAATTTCAGTGATGAGGATATAGTTTGCATCACTACGTGGCCAGCCGTTGAGATCATTGCTGAGAAAACGTTTCAGCTTCAAACCATTTCTTCGTACGAGAAAGATCACGCAGGATACCAGCACCAATAATGCTAATATTTCAAATGAATTGATGAGAAAAGAATAGAAAGAACCGAGTAGAGGAAAAAATAAACGGTGTGTACCAAGCAGTCCATCCAACACAATTTCCAGCACTTCAATATTGATGATCACGAAACCTACATAAACGAACAGGTGCATCACTGCTACCAGTGGATTTTTAAACATTTTCTTTTGACCAAAGGCCAACAGCAGCATATTCTTCCATCGTACACCGGGGTTATCCGTCAGGTCTTCATTCAGCCCAAGAAAAATATTCCGGCGGATCTCTTTTACTTTTTTGCTGAAGAACCAAACAGCACCCACAAAACAAAGGGCAAATAAAACCTGTTGAACGATCTGCATACAAACGTTATTTGTATTGCTAAGATAAGGGTAGATGAGTATTGATTATTTGTTCTTTTGTATACCGTTAATGCGGGACAGGTTGACAAAA
>NZ_DATGWT010000018.1:0-127245 GCF_035299325.1 Lacibacter sp.
TGCGAAAACAAGTGATGATGGTAAAGGCGATTGTACAACTACTGTTAACTTAGGTACACCAGTAACAAACGACAACTGTGAGGTAGCTTCTGTTACGAACGATGCACCTTCGGTATTCCCGATCGGAACAACAACCGTAACGTGGACCGTAGAAGATAAAGCCGGTTTAAAAGCAACAGCCACACAACAGGTAACAGTTAGAGATGATGAAGCACCAACGATCACATCACCTGCTGCTGTAAATGCCAAAACAAGTGATGATGGAACAGGCGATTGTACAACCACTGTTCGCTTAGGTACACCAGTAACAAACGACAACTGTGAAGTAGCTTCAGTTAAGAACAATGCTCCTGCTGTGTTCCCGATTGGAACAACAACCGTAACGTGGACCGTAGAAGATAAAGCTGGTTTAAAATCAACAGCCACACAACAGGTAACAGTAACAGATGATGAAGCACCAAAAATCACCAGCATTACATCCAACCCATCTTCTTTATGGCCTCCGAACCATAAAATGAAACTGGTAACTGTTAAAACCGAAAGCACAGATAATTGCGGTACACCTGCATGTAAAATCGTTGAAGTAATAAGCAATGAAGCGGATGAAGGAACAGGTGATGGAGATATGCCTGAAGATTCGAAAATTAGTTTAGATGGCCAATCTGTTGAGCTGCGTGCAGAACGATCAGGCACGGGTAGTGGAAGAAAATATGATATTATCGTTGAGTGTACAGATGCTTCGGGTAATAAAACAAGATCTCAAACCCTTGTAATGGTTGCCCATAACATCACAGCACCAATAAGTGGCGCTCCTTTCAAAATCGGCAGCACCGTCAACTTTGCTGGCACCTTCTGGGATGTACCTGGTACAAAACACACCGCCCGTTGGGTAATTGATAACAGCACCGTTACGGGAAGAGTAACAGCCGAACCAAGTGGTTTGAAAAACGGAACGGTTACAGGTAGTTACAAATTCAGTACAGCAGGCGTATACAAATTGAGAATGGAAATCATCGATCAAAACGGCAATATAAGCTATGCCAATACCAATGGCGACATGGATGCTATTGTAGTGATCTATGATCCAAATGGTGGTAATGCATTTGGTGGTGGTAAGTTTTATTCCGAACCAGGTGCTCAAACAGCTAACCCATCAGCCAAAGGAATGGTAAGCTATGGCTTCCAGAGCAACTACTTCAAAACAGCGACCTATCCAAAAGGTGAAACACAAATGGAGTTTAAAGTAGGCGACTTTGAATTCAATGCATTGAACTATGAGTACCTCGCCATCTCGGGAGCCAAAGCACAGTTCAGAGGAAGTGGCAAGGTCATCAATGGACAAAGTGGCGTCAGCTTTATTATGACGGTGATCGATGGTGCAATTGATGGAACCAATGCCGATAAGATCCGCATGAAAGTGTTTAACAAGAACACCGGTGAAGTGTACTACGATAACCAACTTGGTGCAAGTGATGATGCTGATCCAACAACGGTTGTAAAAACAGGCAGCACCATTAACATTGTAAATCCCGATGCATCAACCGGAGGCGGAGGCAGCACCGGCGGTGGTGGAGGCGGTAAACCAACCAAACGTGAAGGTGAAATTACAACCGAAACCTTCGAAGTCATCACCGCACCAAACCCAAGCGATAGTTACTTCACCTTAACCGTGAAGAGCAGTAACACAACCGATCGCATCTTGGTACGGGTAATGGATGAATTGGGCAGAGTGGTAGAGCAGAAAGAAAATGTGATGTCCGGTACTACCATTCGCTTTGGTGATCGATACATTCCCGGTATGTACTTTATTATGGTACAACAAGGGAAAAACAGCAAAGCAGTAAAATTGATACGTCGATAATTTTATTGGTTAAGTAAAGTGTGGCCGCCTGTTTCTACAGGCGGCCTTTTTGTTTGCTTACAGCTGTATTCATCAACAAACCTTCTGCCTTCATTTGTGTCCGTCTGCGGCCAACTCCCGCTTCACCATACTTACCACCTCTCTGAATTTGTCTCTGCTTCGTTCATGTTGCGGAACAATCTGTCGGTAAATAGTAGAAGCAATCTTCGAGGCATTCCCCATCTGATTTGCATAGCGCATCGTCTCCACAAACGCAGGATCCTGCTTCACCCGTTCCGCCGACAGACTGCTCTTCTTCCGTGCATAATACTTGCCGTCCATTTTGTAAAAGCAAATACCATGAACCGTTCCGATGATTTGTAATAACCCGATTTGTGTAGCCATACACACAAGATAAAAACTGAAAATCTTTGCAAAAAACCAAACGGCCATTTATGCCGCATTTATCACTTTTTGCCACAAAAGAGCGTTTAGAGCACGTTTGAACCAATCACGTATTACCAGGCAATGCCGGGATACAGGCACTTTACGCCCACCTTTAAGCCTATTAAAAGCGCTCAAATAGCCCGAACACTACCTGTCAACCGGCAGGCTTTGGCCTGCCCCATGCCTTACACATGTAACGATAGTCAACAGTAGTGCCGGTTGCTGATTAGCCATTTATCATGGCAGGATTACGGTCGCTCTGTTAAAACAATGCAAACAGTTTTATTCACTTGTGCATTTTTACAACCCACTGCATCCAAGTGAAAAATCAACGTTATGCAATCTTATCGCAAACCATTACTGGCTGCTGTAGTTATACTCGCAGCTGTGTTCATTGTGTCAGCATTTAAAGAACCAAAAAAACAAAGACAGGTAACAAAAGCTCCGGAAGAACAGGTGCAGCAGCTTCCGGCATCACAAACTCCATCTCCGCAACCGCACACTCTTCCTTCAAAACAAGAAACACCTCCTCCGCCAACAACCGATCAGAAAATACAGGTCGCCATTCTGCTCGATGTAAGTAACAGCATGGATGGACTCATCGATCAGGCCAAGGCACAACTCTGGACCATGGTGAATACACTCGGCCGTGTGCATTGTGAAAACAAAGCAAATCCGAAAATTGAAATTGCATTATACGAATACGGCACGCCACGAAATGATGTGCGTAACGGTTATATCAAACAGATCAATAATTTCATTACCGATCTTGATTCACTTTCGCAAAACCTGTTTGCATTAACGACCAATGGTGGTGATGAATATTGTGGCCATGTTATTTTCAAATCAATACAGCAATTGAAGTGGGATGCAAATCCCAATTCGTACAAAGTTGTTTTTATTGCAGGGAATGAAAGCTTCCGCCAGGGTAGCGTAAGTTTCACACAGGCTTGTACCGAGGCAAAAAGCAAAGGCGTGATCGTGAATACCATTTATTGCGGCGATCGTCAGCAGGGCATTCGTGAATACTGGAACCTGGTGGGTGAATGTGGTAACGGCAGTTTCAGCAACATCAACCAGGATCATAAGATCGAAGATATTGCCACACCTTATGACGATGAGATATTTAAACTCAATGAAAAATTAAATGGTACGTATATCACGTACGGTGCAAGAGGGCAGGAGTTTTATAGCAAGCAGGAACAAATGGATGTAGCCAACGCTGCCATGAGTAAAAAAGCAGCCATCAAACGTGCTGAAACAAAAAGTAATTCGAAAGTATATAACAATGCAGGTTGGGATCTGGTTGATCGTGCAGGAGAGAATGAAGCAGAAATTGAAAAGATCGATAAGAAAACATTGCCCGACAGTTTGCAGAATAAAACAACAGCCCAATTGAAAGTGATCGTGAATCAAAAGAAGAAAGAACGTGCTGCCATTCAAACAAAGATCATTGCATTGAATCAACAGCGTCAGCAATACATCAACGATCAGAAAAAAAATGGTGGCGGCACAACAGTGTCAACATTAGAAACAGAAGTGGAACGAATTATTGGCGAACAGGTGAAACGGTTCAGGATGTCGGTGAAGTAATTAATGAAACAATCATGTTGAATGAAGAATCAGGAGCAGACTAAAGCTGCATACTTGGTTCTTCATTCTTCATTTGTGCCTGCACTTTTCGTCCCTCCTTCACTATGATCGCAACGATCTCTTCAATGTCTTTCTTTGATGTACGGAAGTTGACGATACAACCCCGCAGGCAATATTTATTTCCAATAACAGCGTTGGATAAAAACACTTCACCGCCTTGTTGCAGATCGTTCAGCAACGCTTCGTTCAGTTTATTTAAATAGGTTGCGGTTACTTCACTGTAGTTCTCAAAATTCAACGGAACATAACGCAACGTAGTAATGCTCAGGTTTTGTGTTACTGCTTCCAGCTCGGGATGCTGATCAGCTAAATCAAAAAACAATTTCGATAATTGAATATCATCATCAATCATTTTGATATAACCACTGCGACCTACCTGTTGCAACATCATCCAGACTTTCAATGCACGGAAACCACGGGAGTTCTGTAAGCCATACTCATAAAAGTTTTGGGTAAGAGCTTCATCATTATTGCCGAAATTGTAATAAACAGGATGCGAACTGTAAGTATCGATCAAGTGATTGGGATCTTTTACTAACGTACAGCCTGCTTCCAACGGACTGTATAACCATTTATGCGGATCAAGTGCAATGGAATCCGCATCTTCAATGCCGGCAAATAATTCTTTTTGTTCAGGAATAACCGCAGCAGGTATACCATAAGCCCCATCAATATGAAACCACAGATCATACTTTTTGCAAATAGCAGCAATGCCTTTCAGATCATCCACAACACCGGTGCTCACATCGCCGGCAGTACCAACTACAAGGAATGGTTTCTTGCCATTCTGCAGATCAGCTTCAATGGTTTCGATCAGCACATCGTTGTTCATTTTGTTATTTGCATCCGTCTCAATCCAACGGATCGCATTCATACCATGACCAAATAACACCGCTGCTTTTTCGATCCATGTATGTGTTGTTTTTGGACAATACAATACCAGTTCAGCTCCGGCTTTTGCAAGACCTTCCGCTTTCAAATTCTTTGGTGCTTTGGCTGTTCTTGCTGCAAGGAATGCAGTGAAGTTGGCCATATTGCCACCACTCACCAACACACCACCATACGATGGAGAAACACCAATCAACTCCGCTAACCATCGTACAGTTTGCTTTTCAATAGCAGTGGCCATGGGGCTTAAAATGTTGGCGCCAACATTCGGATTCACAGTTGCTGCAAGTAAATCTGCCAATGCACCAATTGGCGCAGCAGACGAAGTGATATAACCCATGAATTTCGGATGACCATTGAGCAGTGAATGATTCATCATTAATTCGGTTGCCCTCTCAAGTAACGCAGAGGCATTTGTTCCTTGCTCAGGTAAAGAGGCAGTACCTAATAACTGTTGAATCTGTTGCGGTGTTTCGCCGGTGGTCACTGGTTTTTGATCAATGTTGCTGATGAAATCAGCAATGCTGTCAATTAATTTGTAGCCCATTTGTTTGAACTCTTCCTGGTTCATTTCAATGGCTGCTTCACGGTTAGTGGTCATGTATATTTTTTATTTGTGTCAAAAAACTGTTTCAGGATCGTTGCGGTTAGCTATTAACGTTTTACTGAGTGCGAATGGAAAGGAAGGGTCAAGTTAATTCATTTAGCAGAGTTTTACAACCGGGAAGAAGAAATTGTAATAAACAACAACGCCACTACATTTCTGCAGTGGCGTCATTAAGTACTTTTATCTTCTTATCTCGTTCTTACTTTGTTTCTTTCATCAATTCCTTCACCGCAACTTCTAATTGCTGGTCATTACCCATACTTACTTTTTCATTTTCCGGTTTCACTTTAATGTCAGGTTCTGTTTGTGCGTTCTCTAAATACTTACCATTGGAATCTTTACAACCAACAGTTGGTGCACCCCAACGGATACCGGTATCCATCAAACTTTCCCATGCAGCAAAACTACAAGTGCCGGGCACCGGCATACCAACCAGTTTGCCAATACCAACTTCCTTCACCATATAAGCATAACAATGTCCATCACTGTAATTGCCTTCATTTGCCAATGAAATACTTGGCTTGGTCCAGCGGAAGTTTGGTTCAAATCCATTGCTGCGTGTATCTGTTGCATAGTCCATAAACTTTTTACCGCTCAGGAACATCGCCAGATCTGCAACAAGATCACCACCACCGTTATTACGGGTGTCAACTACAATTCCTTTCTTCTGGAAATGTTTACCCATGATCTCTTCATACGTTGTACGGAACGCACCATCGTTCATACCGGGAATATGTACATAACCCAATGTGCCGTTGCTCATCTTATCAACTTCATCCGCATTGCGTTTTACCCAACGTGCATAAAGTAAACGGCTTTCTTCGCCGATGGTAACAGGCTTTACGATCAATTCTTTTTTCGTTGTGCCATCCACCAATACAAGCAATGTATTTTTTCCTGCTTTACGATTGAGGTATTGAGCAATGTCTTTATCAGGAGTGATCAATTCGCCATCGATCGACTCAATGATCATCCCTGCCTTTACATTCATGCCGGCTTTATCCAGCGGACCATCTTTGATCACTTCCAGTATCTTGATACCGTTGCTTTTGAAATTCACATCATAAAAAATACCGAGTGCAGCAGTAGCATCAGCAGTTGGATTGTTAGCACCACCGTATGCTGCACCGCTATGGCTCACATTCAATTCACCCAACAATTCACTCAGCAATTCACTCATTTCATAATTGTTGCCAATGCCTGGTAAATGTTTTTCATAGTCAGGTTTGTAACTGTCCCAATCAATGCCATGGAATGATTGTGTATAGAATGTATATTTTGTTCTGCGCCAAACATGATCAAATTGGTATTGACGTTCTTTCAATCCGTCAACGATCATTTCGCCATTGATGCTGATGCGGTCTTGCTTACCACTGTTGGGATCAATTTTTGCAAAGCCACCATCTGTATTCAGGAAAATACTTTTCTGCTCTTTATCCCACACCATATTTGCAAAACCTGCATTGAGCGGAACCAACATTTTTGTTTCTTTTGTGCGGAGATTAGTGGTCCACAAATTCATACCACGTTCAAAACGGGCAAGGTAATAAAGTGTTTCACCATCTTTGCTGATCAATGCATCACCCATGGCAGATGAATGGATCGTTAGTTTGGTTTTACGTTGTGTAAGTCCATCCCAATCGATCACCACTGAATCTTTTGCAGGCGTTTTCTTTTTTGTTGTATCGGCTTTTGCTTTTGTTTCTTCAGTTTCCTTTAATAACGCCGCATCTTCTTTGCTCAATTTAAAACGATCGAATGCATCCTGTGTAAAGAACAACGCATATGCATCACTTTGTGCGCCGCCGCTCATGGCTGCGCCACGCAAACCATCACGGTTGCTGAACCACAACATGGCTTTGCCACCATTGATCCACTTGGGACGGGAATCATTAAACCCACTTTCAGTAAGGTTTACAATTTTCTTACCGTCAGCACTTACCAAACCCACTTCACCTACAGCACTGCCCGGCATTGCATAATCAAACAACAACCATTTGCTGTCGGGGCTCCATTGGAAGTATTGATCGTTTTCTGTCCATGCAAAAAGATAATCACCATTTAAAATGGTACGACTTTGTTTTGATGCAAGATTGTAAATGCGTAATTGATTTCTGTTTTCAATAAACGCAATTTCTTTTCCATCAGGAGAATACACCGGTTGAGTATTGGTATTTTTATTTTCAAGCACCGCTGTTTCTTTCAAAATAGTAGACGCATAGAAATAAGGTTCTTCTTTACGTTCCATCCTGGTTTCATATACACTCCATTTGCCATCACGTTCGCTGCAATAGAGAATGCTTTTTCCATCGGGCGAAAAATTCACACTGTTTTCTGCTTCAGGTGTGTTGGTAATGCGTTTGGTAATGCCACCGTCAACGCTGGTTACAAATACTTCACCACGATACAGAAACGCAATTTCTTTTCCGTTGGGTGAAAGACTCATACCACTTCCCGTGCTTACACGAAATACCTGTTCTTTATTATTCCGTGCATCAGACAGAATGGTAATGTTTACTTTTTGTGCAGATGCGCCGGGCTTCATGGTATAAATTTCACCATCGTACCCATAGCTCAACAATCCGTCGTTACTACTTGTGAGAAAACGTACCGGATGTTTTTTATATGAAGTGAGTTTTTCTGATTTGCCACCGTTCAAATTCATCTTGTGAATGTTGTACGATCCGCTTTCTTCACTCAAATAATAAAAGCCACTTTCATCCGTGGTAAACACAGGACTTCTATCTTCACCGTTAAATGATGTGATTTGTTTGTGGGTATTAGATTTAAAATCATACAATACAATATCTCTTGTTACGGCAGATGTATGATGCTTGCGCCAGATATTTTCACCACCTACTTTATTTTGATAGATAAGTTTGCTGCCATCTTTGCTGAATCTTACATCTTCAGCGGGAGTTGTAAAGAGTTGCGATACACGTCCGCCATTAACAGAAACGCTGTATAGCTCCGTCATATAACCGGAAGGGTATTGGCGGTTTGTTGGAAGATCCATCCTTGTACCACCGAATACAACATTTTTGTTATCGTTGGTAAAGCTGTACGGATATTCTGCTGATGAATGATAAGTGAGGCGTTTTGCTTCACCACCTTCAACGGGAATCACATATACGTCGAAGTTGCCATAACGGTCGCTGGCAAACGCAATGCTTTTACCATCCTTGCTCCACACGGGCATAAAATCATGTGCTTCGTGCAGGGTTAATGCGGTGGCTGTACCGCCTGTTGAAGCTACTTTGTACAGATCGCCTTTGTACGTAAATACAATGGTTTTGCCATCGGGCGAAATAGAAGGATAACGAAGCCAGGTTGGAGACTGGGCAAATGAACTAAAGCTGAAGCCAAAAGCTATCAGCACAGACAGAATAATTTTCTTCATACATGAATTGTTGTGGAGCTTTAAAGATAAAGTGAAAACAAAACGGATAAAAAGAATTTGATGGATGGCATTACTGTGTTCATACGTGTATTTCTGTGGTCGCCTGTTTTTTCCACTGTGTCTTAACATATTCATCAGCTGTCAATCTTTCATCTTTCTTATTTTTGCCGCATGGTTAAACAGTTTTTCATTCTATCTCTTTCTTTTTTCATTTTTCTTTCTGCGGGGGCTCAACTTTTTCCGGATCAAAACTATCCAACTAATTATTTCCGGTATCCGTTAGCCATTCCCTTAAAACTAAATGCAAATTTTGGAGAGATGCGCCCCAACCATTTTCACATGGGGCTTGATCTGTTTACACTTCGCCGTGAAAACTTGCCCGTGTACGCACCTGCTGATGGATGGATATCAAAAGTAAAAGTAGATCCTAATGGTTTTGGCAATGCTATTTATGTAAGTCATCCGAATGGTTATACAACGTTGTACTGTCACATGAATACATTCCCTTCAAAAGTGTTGCAGGCAATGAAAGAAGGGCAGTATGCAAAACAAAGCTGGAAGGGGGATGTAGAGTTTGACAAAGATGAATTTCCTGTAAAGAAAAACGAACTGCTGGCGTACAGTGGCAACACCGGTGCTTCTGCAGGGCCACATGTGCATTATGAGATAAGGAGAACGGATGATGATGCCTGTTTAAATGCATTACTTTTTCATCGTGTACATGATGTAACGCCACCCGATATAACTAAACTTGCTGTTTACGATCGCACAAAAAGTACATACGAGCAAACACCAAGAACAATGATGTTGACACGTGCAGCCGGTGGATACAGTGTGGCAGGTGGTACCATTACAGTGAGCAGTGAAGCTGTTTCATTTGCGATTGTTGCAACCGACAGGATTACAGGTGTGCCGAATGCCAATGGTATTTTTGAAGCAGTGGTATATGTTGATGAAGAGCCGGTCAGTGGATTTCAGATTGATGGCATTGATTATTTGCAAACACGTTACCTCAATGCACACATCGATTATCGTATAAAAACAAATGGTGGTTCTTACTATCAACACTTGTCTCCATTGCCCGGTGATCGTTTGCCGATCTATTTTAAACAGGATGATGGGCTTATCCATTTGAATGATACTGCTACCCGCCAGGTAAAAATTGTTGTAAAAGATGCAAACAACAATGCATCGACACTTCGTTTTAAATTAAAACGAACGGCAGCAATATCGCCTGCTGCCAACATACAGAAAGACAGCAGATATATGCTGCCCAACCAGATCAATATATTTGAACAGGGTGATGTGCAAATGGTAAGCAGTGAAAAAAGTTTTTATGATGCCTTCCGTTTTGTGTACAATTATAAAACAAGTGCAACAGCTTATTCCAATATTCATGTGATGCATACACCGTTGATACCTGTGCATGATTCAATGATGTTTCGTATTAAACCAAACAAAGAAATTCCGGCAAGTGCACATAATCGTGTAGTAATGATCAGGAATGCAAGAGGTAAAACAGTTGTGGAGCGTGCTGCATTTGTAAAAGGTTGGTACGAAGCAAAGTCACGTGAGTTTGGAGAGTTTTGGCTGGAAGTGGATGAAGTGCCGCCAACCGTCGCTATTACAGGTGTTGCAGATGGAGGAACTGTTGGTAATGGTTCAACAATCACATGTACTGTTGCAGATAATAAAAAAACGATCTACAGTTTTCGTGCAGAGCTCGATGGAGAATGGTTGATGTTCAGTGGACTTGGTCCTGTATACCGTTACAGGGTTGATGAACATTGCCCTGTTGGTGAACATGAATTAAAAATAAGAGTTGAAGATGAAGCCGGCAATGTTACTGAACGTGTGATCAGGTTTACAAGAAAATAATCAGATCATCATTGGCGATCGAACAAATCAGGAACATTCGTGTTTCTATCCAAAAAAAGAGAATGGCAACAAAGAAGAAAGCAGTGACTAAGAAAGCAGCAGTAAAAGCACCGGCTAAAGCGGCGAAGAAAGAACCCTTCAAGAATTATGTAACGAAATTGAAAGTGGGCGATAAAGCTCCTGCGTTTAAAGGCGTTGACCAGGACGGTAAAAAAATATCCTCATCAGATTATAAAGGCAAAAAAATAATCCTGTATTTCTATCCACAGGATCTTACATCAAGCTGCACTGTGCAGGCCTGCAACCTGCGTGATAATTTTTCAGAACTGAAAAAACTGGGTTTCGAAATTATTGGCGTTAGCGAAGATTCCGTTGAAAAGCATAAACGCTTTGAAGTAAAAAACGATCTCCCTTTCCGTTTAATTGCCGACGTAGATCATGCAGTGATCAACGCCTACGATGTATGGGGCAAAAAACAATTCATGGGTAAAATATACGATGGATTGGTGCGTACAACATTTATAATTGATGAGAAAGGAATCATTGCCGGCGTTATCACCCGTGTATTGACAAAGACCCATACCGAACAAATTTTAAAAGTTATGGAGGAGGCAACCCTGTAACGCAATCTTTCGTTTGTTGAATAATCAGGGCTTTAACTTTTAAAAAAATTATTCAATATGAAATGGCTTATTGCTTGCACAATGCTGATAGCGTTATGCTTTGTTTATTCCTGTAAAAAATCCGGCGGCGATTCAACGGGTGGTGGTAATAATGGTGGAGGAGGTGGGGGTACTACCTACACTCCTAACTGCACAAGTGCTGCCATTCAATTTACCGCAAACGTATTGCCGATTATTCAGGCAAGTTGTACCGCAAGTGGTTGTCATAACGCAGGATCTGGTAATGGTCCGGGTGCATTAACAACTTATGCTGAGATCAGCGGTGCAAAAACACAGGTACGTGCTGCGGTGTTGAGTGGATCAATGCCAAAAAATGGCACCTTAACTGCCGCACAAAAGAATTCAATTATTTGCTGGATTGATGCTGGTGCTGCAAATAATTAACCGATCAGATTTGCTATTAAAAAGAGAGCCACACATTGTGCAGCTCTCTTTTTTATTTTGAAACAGCTTATTGTCCCTGCGCCAGGCTATACGCTTTCTTATCGCCCCACATATTCAGTAATTCAAATGAACAGATCTTAAAATTGCCGCTCATGCTTACATACAATCCAATAACATCCTGTTGATTCAACGGATAATCTTCAATACTTTCAAAACGTACGTTATATTGGTTAACGAGATTGGTGTAAACAGAACCAGTTGGCCAAACCTGTGTACCACGGTTGCTGATATTTACTAATTTAAACTTTACACCCGCATGACGCTGACATTTTTCAGCAATAGCAGTTGGTTGTTCATCACTTTCAATAAACAGATCAACACCTACAATGGTTTCTGCTTCGCCTTCTTTTGACACCATCATCGAATTGTATTCCAATTTCAATGGAGTAGGAGTGCCCGGTTTATTCGGAATAATTTCCCTTCCGCCACTTTGAGGTTTCTTACCAAAATTGTTGATGATAGCTTCAGCAAATTGCGTGGTGTTTACAGCAGGAATTGATTTGTCGCCAAAATCACCGGTATGAATTCCATTCTCCAGCGTGTACAGCAATGCATTTTCAATCAACCCTGCATTTTCTGTTAAACCAAGGTGACGAAGCATGGCCAAACCACTCAACAATAAAGCTGTTGGGTTTGCAATATTTTTTCCGGCAATATCCGGTGCTGTACCATGCACTGCTTCAAAAATGGAAATGTGATCACCAATATTTGCACTTGGTGCAAAACCTAAACCACCAACTAAACCGGCACAAAGATCACTCACAATATCACCTTGCAGATTGGTTAAAACCACCACATCAAACAGATCGGGTCGTGTAACCAATTTCATACACAAGTCATCTACAATAATATCATCTGCTTTCAATTCAGGATATTCTTTCGCTACTTCATGAAAACACTCAAGGAACAATCCATCGGTGATCTTCATGATGTTTGCTTTATGACCACAGGTAATGCGTTTTGCATTTTTCTGCCTTGCCATTTCAAACGCATATCGGATCACCTGCATACTTCCCGGGCGGGTAATAAACCGGCGGCTCAATGCCACATCATGTGTAAGCATATGTTCGATACCGCCATAAGTATCTTCAATATTTTCACGAACTACTGTAATGTCGATCGGAATCCCGGCTTTGCTGAATACTGTATCAACACCATGTAATGTTTGGAAATCACGTTTGTTGGCGTATGTATTCCATGTTTTGCGGGCCGTAACATTAATACTCTTTACACCTTTCCCTTTTGGTGTTTCCATCGGCCCTTTAAACAAAAGACCCAACGCCTCAATGGTTTGTTTGGCTTCAGGCGTCATGCCATTGTTGAAACCTTTATCAAACACCCATTTACCCATATCTACAAACTCATATTCCAACGGAACTTTGTTGGCATTGAAAATGGATAATACAGCTTCCATAATTTCCGGGCCTATTCCATCACCTTTAGCTACAGCAATTTTCATGATTCTTCAATTTTTTCGTGCGGCAAAGGTAACATCCGTTAGGGCTTATAAAGAAATGAACTTCTTAAAAAAATCAATAAATCTTGCTGAAACACAAAGTGAGAGGTACGAAGTACGATGTATGACTTTGAAACTTCCAAATTCGGAGTTGGTACATTTTTAAAGCAGCCATTCCACTTCGCCAAAATCAAAACATTCTTCCACGTCATTTCCGGTAATTAACTGGCCTGATTTGTTTACTCCCCTTATATTGGTTGACAGAATGCGGCTTTCTTTCTTTAACCGAACGGGTTGCTGCAGTTTATAGAGCTGGCGATTATAACTTTCAAAAATGCCTGCAAAGCCTTGTTGCTGCAGATGATCGCATTCTGTTAAAACTGCTTTTTGTATGTCCTGCGCCAGTTGCAGCACATCGGTATCCTTACCCGTTACCTGCTTGATGGAAACAGGATTTTTGAGTCCTTTGAATTTGGTTTGATTGACGTTGATGCCAATACCGATCACGGCCCATTGCCATTGCCTGCCACGAACAACGTTTTCAATAAGAATTCCCCCTGTCTTTCTGTCACGCCAGTAAAGATCGTTTGGCCACTTAATTTTTGTTTCATCGCCCAAAATTTTCTCTAATTCATCTCTAACAGCCAAAGCGGTAGTCGCCAGCAATTGAAAACTTTGGGTAAGAAGCAGTCCCGGTTTCACAATAATGGAGAAACTGAGGTTGGCGCCTGGCTCGGTTTCCCAAACTTTTCCTCTTTGTCCTTTTCCCTTGGTTTGGTGGGCGGTTAGTATGGTTAAACCATGCTGTGCCAGTCCTTCATGTATCAGTCCCATGGCATAGTTGTTGGTGCTGTCCACAGAAGGAAGCTCAATCCATAAGTTATCTGATTTTTTAGGAAGCATGGTTACTGAAGATTGACTAATTTTGGACAAATTAAAAAGTAAAAGGCTGCGATGAAACGTCGTTAGCAAAAAACAGATTTATTCATTAAACCACCAAGCGATTGAGTACTTTATCTCTCTTAAATAACCGGAGCAAGGATTCTAAAAGCACTACGGCACGCATTAACCGAAACAGCAAATTATTTAAAACGATCATTCGGGCCATCCAGGAAAAAAAGGGTGAAAACGTTATCAGCCTCGATTTGCGGAAGATACCCGAAGCCGTTTCTGATTTTTTCATCATCTGCGAAGCAGGCAGCACCACACAGGTAAAAGCAATTGCCGACCATGTTGAATACCTGGTGAAAGAAGAATGTGGCGAAGGTCCTTACCGTCATGAGGGGATGAATGCTTTGCAATGGGTGTTGGTGGATTATGTAAATGTGGTGGTGCATATTTTTCACCCCGAAACAAGAAAATTTTACCGGCTGGAGGAAATGTGGAGCGATGCTGCTGCTGCTGATCATGAATAACACGACATCAGCAAAAATTAACATTTACCACCCGAAACTTTTAGCCACTTATTTGTAATACTATCTGAAATCCCGAACGAAGGGAAAAAAACAACAAGATGAGTTTGAATCAAGGAAATAATCCAGACAGCAGCGGCGGTGATAAAAAAGATGGCCGTAAACCGTTTCGTTTTAATATTTACTGGCTCTATGCGTTAATAGCTGCCGTGTTGATCGGCTTTAACCTATACCGTGGAATTACACCCGATGCGATCCCCACTTCACAAGTTGTATTTGAAGACAGCATGCTTATGAAAGGCTATGTTGAGAAATACACCATTGTGAGAAACAAGGATGTTGTAAGGGTAACACTTAAAACAGAAGCAGCAAACGATCCGGCTATTTTAAAGATCGTTACAGCAAGAGAAGCAAAGGTGAAGATCGATAAAACCAAACCGCTCAACTTTGAATTTACAGTTGCAGATCATAAAGAGTTTGATAAACGTATTCAACAGATCATCACCACCAATACAGCTGTTACCGGTAAACCGATTGCCAGTTACAGTACCGATGAGAATTGGTTAAGTCCTCTTATCAGTTTACTCCTTCCCATTCTTGTATTGATAGGTCTTTGGGTTTTACTCATGCGTAAGATGAACAGCGGTGGCGGGGCTGGCCCCGGTGGTGGCGGTATTTTCAATATTGGCAAATCAAAAGCCCAGTTGTTTGAAAAAGGAACAAGAGTAAACGTAACCTTCCAGGATGTGGCTGGTTTAGATGAAGCAAAAGTGGAAGTGATGGAGATCGTTGATTTCCTGAAACAACCTAAAAAATACACAGCACTCGGTGGTAAAATTCCAAAAGGTGCATTGCTGGTAGGCCCTCCCGGTACCGGTAAAACATTGCTGGCAAAAGCCATGGCGGGTGAAGCACAGGTGCCTTTCTTCAGCATCAGTGGTTCCGATTTCGTGGAAATGTTTGTAGGTGTTGGTGCAAGCCGTGTGCGTGATTTGTTCAAACAGGCAAGAGAAAAAGCACCATGTATCATCTTTATTGATGAGATTGATGCTATTGGTCGTGCACGTGGTAGAAATGCCATTGTTAGTAACGACGAACGTGAAAATACATTGAACCAGTTGCTGGTGGAAATGGATGGATTTGGTGGCGATACAGGCATCATTATCCTTGCGGCAACCAACCGTCCTGATGTGTTGGATCCTGCATTGTTACGTCCCGGTCGTTTCGACAGACAAATCTCTATTGACCGTCCCGATGTAAAAGGTCGTGAGCAGATCTTTAAAGTGCATCTGAAACCAATCAAAATTTCTGAAACACTCGATATTCATAAACTGGCTGAACAAACACCGGGTTTTGCCGGTGCAGATATTGCCAACGTTTGTAACGAAGCGGCATTGATCGCTGCACGTAAAGGAAAAGCGGCTGTTGATATGAGCGATTTCCAGGATGCCATTGATCGTGTAATTGGTGGTTTGGAAAAGAAGAACAAACTCATCAGCCCCGAAGAAAAAGAGATCATTGCTTACCACGAAGCCGGTCATGCAATATGCGGTTGGTATTTAGAACATGCCTACCCGTTATTAAAAGTAACCATCGTTCCAAGAGGAACGGCTGCGCTGGGTTATGCGCAATACACACCAAAAGAACAGTATCTCTATAACATTGAACAGTTGAACGATCAGATCTGTATGACCCTTGGCGGCCGTGCAAGTGAAGATATATTCTTTGGTAAAATTTCAACAGGTGCAAGCAATGATCTGCAGCAGATCACACGTATTGCTTATTCAATGATCACTGTGTATGGTATGAATGATAAGTTGGGTAACATCAGCTACTATGATCCTAACCAGGAGCAAACATTCACCAAACCATACAGTGAGAAAACTGCAGAGATGATCGATAACGAAGTTCGTTTGCTCATCGATTCTGCATATTTACGCACGAAAGCATTACTCACTGAGAAAAAGGAAGATGTTGAAAAACTGGCGAAGGCACTATTGGAAAAAGAAGTGTTGTTCCAAAGTGATGTGGAAGCGTTGATCGGCAAGCGTCCGTTTGAACATAAGAAGTTGTTGGATGAAGATAATGTTCCGGTGATGCATGCCGCAAATGTTGACAAAGAAGGTCGTGACTTGAAAGAATCATTATAATCAGTATGAGCATTTCTCCCGCAAAGGAAAATATTCTGAAAAAAATAAGACAGGCACTGAGTCATCCGGTGCCTGTTCCTTTTCCCCATAGTGAAGGAAACAGCGGCGTATTTCAACCACCGGTTGATGATATGGCTGTACAGTTTGCCCAGGAGTTTACAAAACTGCAGGGCAGGTTTGCGTTTTGTGCCGATGAGCAGGATATGGCCGATCAACTCCTGCATTTGGCTGCCACACGAAAATGGGATAAAGTGGTTTGCAGAGAGCAGAAGCTGATCGACATATTTAAGCAGCAAAAATTAGCGATCAACTTTCACAATAATCTGGCCGATTCAGATGTGAGTCTAACTACTTGCGAATTATTGGTGAGTCGCACGGGCACAATGGTATTGAGCACAGCTAATGAAAGTGGACGTACTACAAGTGTGTATGCACCTATTCATGTTTGCATTGCTTACAGCAGCCAGTTAGTGTATGATCTCAAAGATGCATTGCTTGCACTTCGTGAAAAGTACAATGGTCAGTTGCCGTCCTTCATCAGTTTTGCAACCGGCCCCAGCCGTACTGCTGATATTGAAAAAACTTTGGTGGTGGGTGTGCATGGTCCCAAGGAAGTGTATGTGTTTTTGATCGATGGATAGAGTTTCAGAAATTGGTAATTTGATAGTTGGAATTTAGATTTTCTTTTTTGTCTTTTCTTCTCTTGTGCCTTGCACCTTGTTCCTTGATTCTTTATTCTTGGTTTTTGTTATTTGAACATTGGATTTTCATTCCTTGTGCCTTCCACTTTGTATCTTTAAGGCATGAATAATGCCATACAATTAATATTTGTTTACGGAAGTTTACGCAGAGGTTTTCACGGCCCTGCTTTTCAATATATCGCTCCTTATTTCAAACATCTTGCGGATGGAAAAGTAAAAGGTAAGTTGTACGATCTGGGTGAATATCCCGCCGCATTACCAACTACAGATGATCACTTTATTATTGGCGAACTGTACGAAGCCAATTCACCCGATGAATTCGACTGGGCCATCAGCCAGTTAGATGATTATGAAGGAGTGCATCCCGAAGAAGGCGAAGTGCAGTTATACGAACGGGCACTCACAACGGTGTATACCGATAATGGCGAGTTTACTGCATGGATCTACTGGTATAAGTGCGATGTAACAGATAAGCCAGTTATTGAAAGTGGCGATGTGCTGGAATACATGCGGCAAAAAGCAAAATAGCAACGGTGTTCCCCAGCTTCTTTATATTTGTTTGATGCAACTTCCTCCCGGTAAAAAAATATATTTTCTTTCCGATTTTCATTTGGGGGCACCCAACTATGAACAGAGTCTTGTTCGTGAAAAAAAGATCGTTCAGTTTTTAGATGAAATAAAACACAATGCTGCGGTGGTTTTTATTGTGGGGGATATGTTTGATTTCTGGTACGAATATCGCACCGTGGTTCCCAAAGGTTATGTACGATTACTGGGAAAGCTGGCCGAGCTTACTGATGCAGGAATTCCGATTCACTTCTTTGTGGGCAATCATGATATGTGGATGAACGATTATTTGCAGAAAGAGCTGAATATCCCCGTGTATCATGAACCAAAAGAATTTGAATTTGCCGGCAAAACATTCTTCATTGGTCATGGTGATGGATTAGGGCCCGGCGATCATGGTTATAAATTGCTGAAGAAAGTATTCCGTAACCCTGTTTGCAAATGGCTGTTTGGTATTTTGCCGCCATACGTTGGTGTTGGCTTGGCGAATTATCTCAGTAGAAGGAGCCGTGCACAAACAGGTGCAACCGAAGAAAAGTTCTTAGGCGAAGACAATGAATGGCTGATTGTTTATTGCAAGGAGGTACTCCAACAAAAAAAGTTTGATTTTTTTGTGTTTGGGCATAGACACTTGCCCATTGATTTTCGTCTGACTGATGAAAGCCGTTATATAAACCTCGGCGACTGGATACGTTATTTCAGTTATGCATCGTTTGATGGTGAACAACTTGAATTGAGTTATTACAAAAAATGAGACTTATACTTTCCATAGCCTGTTTCCTGTTTGCAAGCTTCTGCGTTGCACAGGAAGCTGTGTTTACAGAAGTTAAAACGGTGGAAGGTGACTATATAGATTTTAGTATTGATAATCTCGGCAACTATTACCTGCTTTCAAAAAACAACCAGCTCAAGAAACTGAATGCAAATGGCGATTCAATGGGTGTGTTTAATGATGTGCGCAGGTATGGCAAACTTTATTCCATTGATGCAACCAATCCGTTGAAAGTATTGCTTTATTATAAAAGCTTTGCAACGGTAGTTGTGCTGGATCGTTTTTTAAACAGCGTTAATACCATTGATTTGCGCAAGCAAGACATTTTCCAGGCAAAAGCAATTGCACAGAGTTATGATAACAATATTTGGGTGTATGATGAACAGGTAAGCAAACTCAAAAAAATTGGTGAAGATGGAAAGGTGCTGAGTGAGACAGTTGATTTCCGTATCATCTTTGATGAAGTGCCCAACCCCACACATATCTTCGACCAGGATGGTTTTGTGTATCTCTACGATCCGGAGAAAGGGATTTATGTATTTGATATTTACGGTTCATTTAAAAACAAGATTTCTTATAAAGGATTGACTGATCTTGCCATATTTGGCAAAACAATTGTTGGCATTGAAGGCCAGCAATTACTGGCTTATACCACCGGAACACTTACCGAAAAGAAATTAACTCTGCCTGATTTCTTAAAGGTGAGGGACAAAGCAGTGATCAGGCCAGGCCATTTTTACCTCCTGCAGAATGGTTCTGTTCTGCATTACACATTTTAGCCGCAAGTAAATCTGCTGAACATTATTTTTGCATATGCCTGAATTTTTGCAAACACTTGTATTCGATAACCCGCTCATCCGTTATTTATGGATCGCCGGTATTCTGCTGGCCATGTTTTTGCTCAAAGGAATTGTATCAAAATTCTTATGTGGGCTCTTGTATGGTTTTTTCCCCGGTGCAAAAAAATATGTAACACGTGATCAGTTTATTGCGTTGGTGTTGATACCTATGGAATGGTTCGTGGTATGGATGGTAGTTATTTTCTCGTTTCATAAACTCAACTTTCCATCAGTACTTGATGTGGAGTTGTATAAGATCACCTCAAAAGAAATCATTGAAGCAACCGGCAAAGCAATCCTTGTTGTTTTCTTCATACGACTGTTACGCAGGTTCATTGATTTTATTGCACTGGTGTTTAAAGCAAAAGCCGATCAAACACCCGACCAAAGCGATAATCAACTGGTGGTTTTCTTCCGGGATTTTTTTAAAGTAGTTGCCATTATTATTGGCATCATCATGTTTTCGAAGTTTGTATTCAACTTCGATATTTCAAGTCTTATTACCGGGCTTAGTATTGTTACTGCAGCTGTTGCACTTGCCACAAGAGAAAGTCTTGAAAACCTCATCGCATCATTCATCATCTTTTTTGATAAGCCGTTTACCCTGGGCGATCTTGTAAAAGTTGAAGGTGTAACAGGTACTGTTGAAAAGATAGGGTTGCGGAGCACACGTATCAGAACAGAGCAGAAGACCTTCTTAACAATGCCGAATAAAAAAATGGTGGATAGTATTCTTGATAATCTTACACTGCGAACACAGCGTAAAGCTGAGATCCGTCTTGAATTACATGTAAGAACTACTGCCAAGCAAATCGATGAGTTGATCGCTAAAATTGAAATGCTGTTACAACAACAGGAAGAAATTGTAAGCAGTACAGTTGTATTGAATGATGTTGGTTCAAAATCAATTATTATTCATGTCGATTATTTTACGCAAACTATAGAGTTTGCACGTTTCCAGGAGATCAAGCAAACCATCAACCTGAATATCCTTCGTATGATGGAAGGACTTGGTATTGAGCTGGCAGGTAACCAACCTTAATTATTCTCTCCCCACATTCAGTGATGTTTTTCACATGATCGGCGATTGTGTATGGCTTTGCATTGATTCATCTTTGCACTGTTATTAAACAATTATCATCAAAAAAAATGAAAAGCATTATGAAACGGTTTTTTTTAACAGCGATAACAGTTTTGTTATTAGCTGTTCAGTTAAACGCAGGTGGCAGCGAGAATGCTACCAACGAAATAAGATCAACATTTCAGCGCTACTTTGGCGAAGAAACAAAAGCAACATGGTCAAAGAAAGATGGCATTTACACAGCGAGCTTTAAAAAAGGCGATACTGATATGCATGCTTTCTTTGATGAAGAGAATAACTATCTCGGTGTCGGACAGTACTTCCATCCAAAAAACACACCCGCAGGAATTCTTCGTCAGATCGAGCAGCGCTTTCCCGGCAGCATTATTTACCAGGCATATGAATACAATCCTGCTGGCGGTGGAATCATTTACGGTTTCCTCATCAGTGATGGTCAGAAATCACGTAAGCTGAAAGTAGACATGAATGGGGAGTTCACAGTTATGCAAAAAAGCAGAAAGTAATTTCTAACGTTAAATGGAAAACAACTTACCGAAAGCATTTGAATAAATCTTTAGCAGCTGGTTTCAGAGTTGGTTTTACGTGGTCCCCTCTTTACGAGGGGATTTTTTATCACCACATTTGGGGATTGCAGGAAAACTGAATTAAGATGAACTTTGACCTGTTCTTTTATGACTTTACATTCAGCCAACCTATTTTTCGAATAAATGAGCAATTTGGTTTTTATTGCCGGCGATTCTGTTGCCGGCTTTTTTATAGGATGCTTTTGATTAAGATTTGCTTGAACTAACTTTAAAGAGTAAAACCTGCTATGAAGAAATTCTTCGCTGTTATCTTTTTTTTATTCAGTTGTTGTGTTGTATCGGCACAACAACAGGCTTATTATTTTTCAAGGATAACAGTGCAGAATGGTTTATCACACAATAAAGTGAATTGCATTATTCGGGATCAACGTGGGTTTATGTGGATGGGCACTGATGATGGACTCAACCGTTTTGATGGAAATAAATTCACTATATTCAGAAACGATCCTGTTAACAAAACAACTATCTCAGGCAATATTATTACTGATCTGTTACAAGATAAAGAGGGTATAATCTGGATAGCTACTGCTGATGGCGGCTTAACAAAACATGATCAACAGCTTCCTCCTGCACAACAATTTAAACAGTATCGTCATACGCCCGGCGACAGTACTTCTATACCGGTAAACATCATCAACAAATTACTGGAAGATCATCAAGGTTATCTATGGCTTGCAACAAGTGGATCGTATGTGGTAAGATTCGACAAAAAAACAGAACGCTTTACCATTCCTGCACGTGTTGGTACCAACACAGCGCTTGCACTTTCCATGTGTTCCGATGGTAAGATATGGGTGGGAAGGCAAGGGGGAGGTTTGTTGAAGATACATCCACAAACATTCCGCTATGAAATGGATGAACGCTATGGCGATCTGTACGCTAAGCTTCCGCATGCAACTGTTACAAGCTTGTTCAGCGACAGGAATAAAAACATCTGGATGGGATCATGGGATAAACTTATTTACAAACTCAATACCGTTACAAAGCAGGAACAAACAATTCCTGCTGATGTTATTAATGAAGAAGCATTGAGTTTTGCAGAAGACAAACAAGGAAACGTGTGGATCGGTGGCCGATACAATGGTTTGTATATTTATGATCCGCAGCAACAGAAGTTTCAGCATTTTCCACACGATCCATCAAAAGAAGGAACAGTTGCTGCTAACCGCATCAATTGTATTTATATTGATCCCTCAGGTATTGTTTGGCTTGGCACAAACAAAGGAGTGAGTGTAAGTAACCCTTTGCAGCAGCAATTCACCCAAACATTTTTACCACGACCAGCCGGTAAGGATGTCGTGATTCATGACTTTTATAAAGATGAAAACAATGATCTCTGGATCGGCACATCAGAAGGATTATATATTCAACGAAATGGCCAAACTGATTTTGAACATCACCCATTGACGTATAAGAATGTTCCAATTGGAGTGAGCAGATTTTTTAAAGACAGCAAAGGCAATCACTATCTCGGTACAAATTATTCGCTGTTTCGTTTCGATCCAACAACTTTCTCCATTTCATTATTGCCGAATACAGAAAAAGATGGGGTCATGAACCAGATCATTAAATCGCAGGTAATCTCGGTTGTTGAAGATACCATTGATGGGCATCCCGTTTTACTTGTATCCCCTTATGGACACTTCCTCACTTACTACGATTTGGTTGACATGAAATGGGTGTCCCGTCTTGATTCAACAAAGAAGATCATTCAGCGATTTAATATTAAAGACAATCTTATCCGCTCGATCTACAAAACAAAAAGCGGTACCATCTGGATGGCAACAACAAAACATGGGTTAGGCAAGTGGGTGAAAAATTCAGCTCCGAAGTTGGATTTTTTCATGAACGATCCGTCAAAGAAAAATGGATTAAGCAACAACAACGTGTATGATATTGCAGAAGATGGTAATGGTAATTTGTGGTTGAGTACCTATGGCGGAGGCTTGCATTATTTTCAAGCAAAAAATGAAACGGCCACACATATTGCTGAAGGAAATAATTTGCTGGAAGGGTTACAGGTTGATCGTTCCGGTAATGTGTGGATGATCGGTAATGGCAATCTGCATAAATACGATCCGCTCACAAAATCGTACAGTAGTTTTCAATTGCCGGATATTGAAAAGTCCGGTGGCGTGCAGGGACGGATTTATGAAGATGCAGAAGGAAAATTATACGCAGCGGGTAATGGTTATTTTATTTCTTTTCAGCCGGAGAAGATCAGGATCAACCAGCAGCAGCCGATGGTTTATCTTACTGATTTCCGAATCTTCAATGAATCGCACAGCCATTTACTGAATGAACAAATTATTTCGCTTCAGCACAATCAAAACTATATTACCATTGAATTTGCTGCACCGGATTTTTCTTCCGGTTCACCTGTGCATTATCAATACATGCTGGAAGGCTTTGATAAAAAATGGATCGATCTTAATACAGAAAATAAAGTAAGCTTCTCCAATCTTGAAGGAGGCGATTATACTTTTCGGGTGCGTGCAACAAACAAACCCGGAGTGTGGAGTAAAGAGATGGCATCGATACAGATTAAAATTATTCCGCCATTCTGGAAACGCTGGTGGTTTTTTTTACTGTGTGCAATCTTTGCAGCAGGAGTTGCATATGCAGTGTATCGTTATCGAATTAATGAATTGGTGAAGTTGCAAGCAATAAGAAATAAAATTGCGCAGGATCTGCATGATAATGTTGGTTCAACGCTTAGTAGTATTTCGGTTTATAGTCAAGTGGCAAAAATTTACAAACAACAGCAGAAAGAACAACAGTTGCAGGATACCTTAGAGAAGATCAGTGAAACCTCCAGTGAAATGATCTCTGAGATGAATGATATTGTGTGGGCAATCAATCCTCGTAACGATCATATGGATGTGATGTTGCAACGCATGCAGTCGTATGCAAAACCATTGCTGGCTTCAAAAGAGATCAAACTTTCATTTACGTATGATCCTGCTGTGCAACTCCTGAACCTGGAGATGACCAAGCGTAAGAACTTTTATCTCATCTTTAAAGAAGCAGTGAACAATGTGTTGAAATATGCACAATGTAAAAATCTTGAAGTGAAGATCAGTTCAACACATCATCATCTTGAAATGTTGGTGAAAGATGACGGTGTTGGGTTCGATCCCGCCACAATGAAAGTGAAAGCATCGCAGTCGCTATCCGGAAACGGCTTGCGGAATATGGAGATGCGGGCAAAAGAAATGAAGGGGGCCGTTCATATTGAAAGCGTGCCGGGTGCAGGTACAACAATCAAACTTCGTTTTCCTATCCCCTGATTCGGTGATAGGCAGATGCGGAATTCTTTACGATCTTTACACTTATTATGAGCCTGAGAATAGTAATTTTTGACGACAACAAAAACATTCGTGACAGCATTACATTGTTGTTACAAACCGTTCCTGAGTTTGAAGTGGCAGGCTCGTTCAGTAATGTATTGGATTGTATAGAAGATGTGCGTGAAAGCAAACCTGATATTGTGCTGATGGATATTGAAATGCCGGGTATGACGGGGATTGAAGCTGTTCGTACGCTGAAAAAAGAATTCCCACAGGTATTGATATTGATGCAAACAGTATTTGAAGATGACGACCGTGTGTTCGATTCTATTTGCGCAGGTGCATCGGGTTACTTACTCAAGAATTTTCTGAATACTAAACTCGTTGATTCAATAAAAGAATTGCAGTATGGTGGTTCGCCCATGAGCCCGTCTATTGCACGTAAGGTATTTAACCGCATGCAGCAGATCCCCCAACTCTTTAAACCGGAGGAAGTACCGGATTACAATTTAACTCCACGGGAAAAAGAGGTACTGGGTTGTATTGTAGATGGACTTAGCTATAAAATAATCGCCGATAAACTTTCCATCAGTTACGAAACCGTACGCAGTCATGTAAAGAAGATCTACGAGAAATTACATGTAGCTTCCTTAACAGAAGTGGTGAGTAAAGCGATGAAAGAACGGATCGTGTAGATTTGCTGTTCATCTTCCACAATTTCACATATGAAACTTTCTGCTTTTAGTTTTCAAACAATTGATTGGGCTACTATTCCTTTAGAGGAGCATACAGGTGATACAGGTATGGCTTACTGGCAAGTGGTGATGATGAATGATATCCGCATCCGCAAAGTGCATTACTCTGCCGGCTACAGCGCTGATCATTGGTGTAAGAAAGGCCACGTTCTTTTTTGTGTGAATGGTGAAATGGAAACAACGCTGGAAGATGGTCGTGTATTTTCGCTCACAAAAGACATGATGTATATTGTTGGTGATGATTGTGAAGCACATCGATCCACTACAAAAACAGGGTGCGAACTGTTTATTGTTGATTAGCTTCTGACTAAGCATCTTTTAATAATAATGCAAACCTTTTTCATCAATACGTTTACAGGCAGTGATTGTAAAGGCAACCCCACTGTTGTTTGTCTTTCTGAAGAAAAAATACTCGATAACGAATGCCTCGGGCTTGCAAAAAAATTTAATGTACCTGTTACAGCCTTTGTTGATGTTGCCAAGCAAGACGATTTATTTTCCATTCACTATTTTACTATAACAAAAGAGATACCTGCTTGCGGACATGCCACCTTAGCTGCAGCTAAAGTATTGTTTGATCTGTTCAAAAAAAATGAGATCAGTTTTATTACGAGTGAACAGGTAATAATTAATGCAAGACAGAATAGTGAAATGATCTTGATGAAGTACCCTGCTTATTCAATGATCCCGTTTCCCGTTTCAACAAAAACATTGGAAAGCCTACAGCTGAACGAAATAGCGGCTGCCGGTTTTTGTACCGAACTTGAAACATTGTTTATCGAATTGAAAAATGCAGATGAGTTGCGCCGTGTGCAACCAAATTATCGGCAATTGATGAACAGTAGCGAAACCATAAAGGAAGTAGTACTCACTTCTGTTGCTGATGGTGAGCGTTTTGATTATTTGCTTCGTTCTTTTTGTCCATGGATCGGTATTGATGAAGATCCTGTTACTGGTTCAGTTCATGCAGTGCTTGCTGGTTATTGGGCAAAACGTTTCAATAAAACAAACTTGAAAGCATACCAGGCTTCAACTGAAGGCGGCGAAATTATTGTTGAAGTAACCGATGATCATGTGTGGATAGGAGGAACAGCAACAGTATTGCACGCTTCACAAATCTGAAATGAGTTTTCATGTTCACTCATTCACCACTTTCGGTGATGTTATTTACTCCGTTTGGTTATTTTCTTCCGTTCGTTACTTCTTCATCTTTGCGGTTCACAATTAAACCTTATTATAATGATGAAGAAAATGTTCTTGCTGTTAACCGTTACAGCATCTATGATCAGTGCCTGCTCCCGTAACATTGGCCCTGGTAATTTAGTGGAGAAATTACCAAATACAGTTGTACTGCAATGGAATGAAATTGCATTCAAAGCTTTTGATGGTCCCGTTTATCAGCATTCATTAATGGCTTCACGTATCAACGCCATGATGCATCTAGCTATGCACGATGCTATTAATGCAGTGTATCCTGTTTATCAAACCTATGTATTCATAGGTATTGATAAGAAAGCAGATGTTGTTGCAGCAGCTGTTTCTGCAGCGCATGCAGTATTGTTGAATGAAATTCCTGCAAAGAAAAATTTTCTTGACTCAGCTTTAAATGTAAATCTGGAAGCAATCAAAAATCCTGAAGCAAAAGAAAAGGGAGTTGCATTAGGTAAGCTGGCAGCACAAGCTATTCTTGCGTTGAGAGCAAACGATGGTGCAGGTGCCGATCCAATTGGTTTGATCCAACCATCAGAGATACCCGGTGTGTATAATGTTGTTCCTCCATTCAATTTTATTTTTGCGCCATTTTGGGAAAATGTAAAACCGTTTGGTTTACAAACGAAGAATCAATTCCGTTCTGTGGCACCGCCCGCATTAAACAGTCAGGCTTATGCTGCTGGTTTTTTGGAAGTAAAAGATCGTGGTAAGCTAAACAGCACAACACGTACTTCTGATGAAACAGCTTATGCAAAATTCTGGTATGAGTTTTCTGAAGCCGGTTGGAACCGTGTTTCAAGAGTGGCAGCGGCAAATAAAAAACTCAATCTGTTTGAAGCAGCACGTTTGTTTGCATTGGTTGATATGGCATTGGCCGATGCATACATTGCCGGTTGGGATTCTAAATTACATTACAATTTCTGGAGACCATACACTGCAATACGTGCAGCAGCGAATGATGGTAACGATGCTACAACTGCAGACGTTACTTGGGAACCTTCTGAAGTTACACCTCCAATTCAGGATTATCCATCAACACACAGCGCATTGGGTAATGCAGGTGCAGCTGTTTTGGCAAAATTGCTTGGCGATAACACGCCATTTACAATGGGTTCTTTCACAGCGGTTCCTCAAGGCAGTACCAGAAGCTTTACAAGTTTCAGCCAGGCAGCCAATGAAAATGCATCATCAAGAGTAATGGCTGGTATTCACTTTCGTTTTTCCTGTGTAGCCGGACAAGAAATGGGCACAAAGATCGGTAACTGGTTAGCAGATCACTATCTCTTACCAAAACAATAGTTCCTCCACAGTGTGTGATGAATTGAATCATCACACACTGATTTTAATAAGACAATGGCGCTGATCAGGTATTCAAAAAACTAAAACATAGCATATGCAAACATTCATTTCAAAAAGTATTGGCCTGCGTCGTAAGCAGCTTAATACTGGCACACCAGCAGAGGTATTTCCGTTGCTTTGTCCGGTTCGTGAAGCAGATTGGATCGATGGATGGACCTGTGAAATGATCTTTTCTGTTTCAGGTTTTGCTGAGAAAGGATGTGTGTTTATCACTCCTGCAACAGGCGAAAACAGAACAACCTGGTATATTACCAAGCATGACCCTGAATTTTTTCAGGTTGCTTTTGTGCGTGTTACGCCGGGTGAAATGGTTGTTGCCATCGATATACAATTAACTGATAATGGAGATGGAACAACTACTGCTTATATCATGTATGAATACACTGCATTGAATGAGGAAGCAAATCGATGGATCGAGCTGGATGCAGTTGCTGCATTCAAAGCCAATATGGACTATTGGGAAAATGCCATCAATCATTACTTAATCACCGGAACGAAATTGATGAAGAGCCCTGTGTTAAACTAAATCATTTATTTAAAATCAGTAAACAGAATATGTATGAAACATTTATTTTTTCTGCTGTTGTTGTGTGTGTCTTCCTGCGTGTTGAATGCACAGTCAACTAAAACAACCAATTCATTTCATCAAACACAGGCAACGGATGTTGTTTTAAAGGAACAATACATTCAACTGTCAACAGGTGTTAAGCTCCAATATGTAGAGCACGGAAATGAAGCCGGCACTCCTGTGATCTTTTTACATGGCATCAGCGATTCATGGCATTCGTTTGAAAAGGTGTTGCCGTTAATGCCGTCATCGATCCATGCATTCTCTGTTACACACAGAGGGCATGGTAACTCTTCAAAGCCTGCAACAGGTTATCATCCAAAAGATTTTGCTGCAGATATTGCTGCATTCATTCAGCAAAAAAAGTTGGGATCAGCTATTGTTGTTGGTCATTCTATGAGTGGCGTGATTGCACAGCAGTTTGCATTGGATTATCCTCAACTGTTAAAGGGGCTTGTGATTATAGCATCTGATCCTGTTGTTCGGAATAATCCCGGTATGCCGGAGTTTATCAGTGAAGTGGAGAAAATGGAAGGAGCAGTTGAACGTTCATTTATGGTTGACTTCCAGAATGCAACATTAAGCAAACCGATTGATAGTGCTTATTTCAATTTGCTGGTTGATGAAAGTATGAAGATGCCATTGGCAGCTTTCAAAGAAGCTTTTAAGGGCTTGATTGAAACAGAATATGTAGCAGACCTGAAAAAAATAAAGGCACCCGTTCTCATTTTGTGGGGCGATGCTGATGCTTTTTTTAAAGCTGATGGACAAGAGTTGCTAAAGAAAAACATCAGTCATGCAAAATACATTACATACAAAGGTACAGGCCATGCCATTCATTGGGAAGAGCCGGTACGGTTTACAGCTGATATTACTTCGTTTGTAAACAGCATCAGGAAATGACGTTAAACCATCGTTGTATGCGCATACTTTTTATACTATCACTCATTGCAATTGTTGGTTGCAGAAAACAAAAAGTGGAGCCGGTTGAAGAGAGCAACAGCTTTCAATTACTTACAAAAAAAGCATGGGTTCTTGATGCCATTGGTTTTGATGATAACGGCAATGCTGTTGTTGATGCCGGCGAAAACCAGATCAAAGACTGCGAAAGCGATAACAGCTACCTGTTTCACAGTTCGGGCATTGGAAATTTTTACGATAACGCAAAAGCCTGTGATATTCCGGGTGATAATCATTTCACCTGGAACCTTACCGGTGATTCAGTTCTTACGATCAGTCATCAAAAAATGTTTGTGCTCAAGTTGAATGAAACGGAAATGATCCTTCAACCCGATTTGCCATGGCTTACCAACAAATTCCTGTTATCGTACAGGAGATGAGTTGCAAAGCTACTGCGTTCTATAACCGGTTTTGGTGATTGTGCAGCTGTGGCAATAGTTGGAAATTTGTAAACCTTATCAGAATGAGTTCAACGAAATTTATTAGAAAAATGATCTTGTTCCTGTTGTTTTTTGTAGCCGCCATCATTTACCTGCGGGCTAAACTACCTCAACTGGACTTTAACAGTGTATACGATGAAACAGATTTATAAACATGATGGATTTATTTTCTTGCTGCTTGTATCGGCAATGTTGTTATTGATTGTAGTTAGCGCAGGAAAGCAACCGCAAAGCCCAACCAGGGAGTTAAAGCAGCAAAGTTTATATGATGCGCAAACGGAACACTTTTTTTTATTACATGCATAGGTTGATTTTGGATTATTAAAACGGGCTAACCTTACACCTTGAAATCCCTGCCTTTTATCAGCAGGGATTTTCTTTTTCAATAGAAATGCAAACTGTAATTTTAAGCATCAGATAAATTATGATCATCAACTTACAACCTGTTCTGGAAAATGAATTCATTCGCTTGCAGCCATTGCAGCAGAATGATTTTGAACGATTATATGCCGTGGCATCGGATCCATTGATATGGGAACAGCATCCCAATAAAGACCGTTACAAACGGGAAGTGT
The DNA here is from genome assembly GCF_035299325.1 of Lacibacter sp. GTDB lineage: Bacteria > Bacteroidota > Bacteroidia > Chitinophagales > Chitinophagaceae > Lacibacter. The sequence continues at coordinate 30,583 of NZ_DATGWT010000018.1, forward strand.
TTCAAACTTATTTTGAAGGAGCTATGGAATCAAAAGGGGCTTTGCTGCTGATTGATAAACGTTCGGGTGAAGTGGCGGGCAGTTCACGCTTTTATGACTATAATGAAACTGAAAGTTCTTTGCTCATCGGCTATACTTTTATTGCATGTAAGTTTTGGGGCCGAGGCTATAACCCGGCAATGAAAACGTTAATGATCGATCATGCATTTCAATATGTCGATAAGATACTCTTTCACATTGGTGCAATCAATCTGCGTTCACAAATTGCAATTGGCCGTGTTGGAGCGGTAAAGCAAAAAGAGATTTCTGTTGCTTATCATGGTGAGCCGGAGAAGCTGAATTTTGAATACTTGTTAGAAAAGGAAATATGGCAACAGCACAAAACAAACAAAGCAATCAGAATTTCCTGATTGCTTTGCGAATAAGTATAGAGCTTAAAATTATTTTGCTTTCGCCAATACTTCTGCCAATTCCTGATCGTACACGCCATACTTTCCAAACTCTTCAACACGGCCAATTTCTTTACCAGCTTTCAACACCATAATTGTTGGAGCTTTGGTAACACCCAGTGCTTGCGTTAGTGAACCTAATGTTGTTTTTTGCCTGTCAATGCCAATCACTGTTAAACGTTTCATATTAAACCCAACCTGATCGAGCATTTTCAACAATTGCGGAAATACGATCTGCGAGTCTTCGCACCAGGTTCCCACAAATACCAATAGTTGAATGGTATCTTTTACTGTTGTAAGATTGGTAACACAATCAGCATTTGGTTTGTACCAGCTGATATCGTTTTTCATCCAGGCAAAATCAGCATCGTTCAGTAATAACTCACGACTTAAAATGCCCTTTAATGTTTTCAATCCGTTTTCCGGATCTTTTGATACTTCGTATTGTACTTGTGAATAACTGTTGAGAGATAAAAAGAGAAATACGATTGCTAAGAATTTCATATTGAATTGTTTCGTTGCACGAATAGTTTTAAAGGTCGGCTTTTAATGCCAGGAGGAATTGTTTGATCTGTTGTAAACTCTTCACCAGTTCAAACCTTACATCCGTTTCTGAATCATTTTTATGTTGTTTTAAATAATCTTTGGCTGCTTCAATGGTATATTTTTTATATCGCAGCAGGTAGTAAATAAGATGAACTTTTTTTACTTCGGTTGCATTGAAGAAGCGATCGCCTTTCTTATTTTTCCGTGGCTTCAGGAAAGTAAATTCTGTTTCCCAGTAACGAATGGAAGATGGATTGATGTGAAACAGATCACATACTTCACCAATACTGTAATACAATTTTTTGCCCAGCACTTCATCTGATGGTAGTTCAACAAACTCCGCCTCATCACCCATATCTTTCAGACTCTTGCGGCCACGCTTTTGCTTGGGCTTGGGAGGTTTGTTCAATGGCTTACGTCCACGCCTTGGCGCCGACTTTGGCGGCTCATCAAACTCAAACGCTATTTGTGCAGGTGTTGCCAGATGTAAATTGTTTCAGCAAAAGTAAGCATTCAGCCGATAGTCAATAGTTCATAGTCGATAGTCAATACAATTTAACAAGTTGCAGAATTCTGACAGGCACTAACGACTATCCACTAACCACTACCGGCTTGTCTTTAATCAAAACTCTGATTACCCGTTGCCGCTATCTTAAGCATACGATCAAATTGCTCAGGAGTAAGATCATTATAAAAGAAATAGATAGGATCAAGATCACGGCCATTTTTGTGTACTTCGTAATGCAGGTGAGGTCCGGTACTTTTTCCCGTGCTTCCCACCCAGCCAATTACTTCACCACGACGGATACGCTGTCCTCTTCTTGCTTTCACACGCACCATGTGCCCATATAATGTTTCATAACCATAGCCATGATTGATCACCACATGATTGCCATATCCATTTGCTGTATTACCCGCAAGTGTTACCGTACCATCGGCAGTTGCATAGATAGGCGTGCCTTGAGGTGCAGCAAAATCGAGACCCGCATGAAATTTTGTTGTTTTATAAACAGGATCAATACGATAACCAAAACCCGAAGCCAATCTTGATAATTCTTTGTTGCTCACCGGTTGAATAGCAGGTGTGGCAGCTAATAAAGCTTCTTTGTTTTTGATCATGCCATCAATTGCATTGAAGGAAATGTTTTGAGCATAAATCCTGTTGCGAAGTGTGTTGATCTGTTGAAGAATGGTTGTGTTAAGTTCATCTTCACTAAGGCTGGCGATCAAACGCTCTTCGGCCTGTTTTTCCATCATCTTTGCTCTTGCACTATCGGGAATAGGGCTTGCTTCAAAAATAGAACGGTACACCTGGTTATCCCGCTTCTCAATTTCACGGAGTTCCTGGTTCATCCGTTTGATCTCGCCACTCAAAATGCTGTAACTATCCCTGATCCGGTTATTTTCATTCCGCAACCGTTGCTCGTTTGCCGATGGGAAATAGCGATAAGAGATCTGCATAAAAAGGAAGCCCGCCACCGTAACGGCCGCCAAAAAACTAAACACCCGCAGCAGTTTTACCCGCAGGGGCGTCACCAGTTTCTCATACCGGAGCGTATTTGTATTGTAGAAATACTTTACTTTCTTCATATAAGCAATCAGGTGGTCATAGGTTTGGCTTACCTTTGCTACCCATTAAAAAGGGGTTTTACAAATATAGGTGTATCACTCCTCAAAAATCAATCCAAACACGGGATGAATATGATGACTGCCGCTGAAATAAGACAGAAATACTTAGATTTTTTTGCTTCAAAAAAGCACCAGATCGTTCCCTCGGCACCGATAGTGGTGAAGAATGATCCTACATTATTGTTCACCAACGCAGGGATGAACCAGTTCAAGGATTATTTCCTCGGTAACCGTAAACCGGAGCATACCCGTGTGGCCGATACACAAAAATGTTTGCGTGTGAGCGGGAAACATAACGACCTGGAAGAAGTAGGTGTTGACACCTATCACCACACCATGTTTGAAATGCTGGGCAACTGGAGCTTTGGCGATTATTTCAAGAAAGAAGCCATTGCATGGAGTTGGGAACTGTTGGCAGATGTGTATGGGATTCCAAAAGATCGTTTATACGTAACCGTATTTGAAGGTGATGAGAAAGAAAATATTCCCAAAGATGAAGAAGCATGGAATGAATGGAAGAAAGTGATTGCTGAAGATCGTATTCTGTTAGGCAACAAGAAAGATAATTTCTGGGAGATGGGTGATACAGGACCATGTGGACCGTGTACAGAAATTCATGTTGATTGCAGAACCGATGAAGAACGAAAATTAGTTGATGGAAAAACATTGGTGAATAATGATCATCCGCAAGTGATCGAGATATGGAACAATGTATTCATTCAATTCAATCGCCTGAAAGATGGATCATTGGAACCATTGCCTGCAAAGCATGTTGATACAGGAATGGGTTTTGAGCGATTGACCCGTGTATTGCAGAACAAGCAAAGCAATTACGATACAGATATATTCACAGGCACCATTGCTGAAGTAGAAAAGATCGTTGGTAAAAAATATACAGCAGGTGATGATAAAGAAAGTGTTGCGTTTCGTGTACTCGCCGATCATATCCGTGCTATTTGTTTCACCATTGCCGATGGGCAGTTACCAAGCAATACAGGAGCAGGTTATGTTATCCGCCGGATTTTAAGAAGAGCTGTTAGGTATTATTATTCTTATCTCGGCTATAAGCAACCGTTGTTACATCAACTCGTTGCTGTATTGGCAACACAATTTGAAAAAGTATTTTCTGAGTTGAAGGCACAGGAAAGTTTTGTACAGAAAGTAGTGAAGGAAGAAGAAGATGCTTTCTTACGCACACTTGAAAAAGGATTGAAGCGTATTGATGATATTGTAAATGATGCGAAGGGTTCAACCATTGATGGTAAAGCAGCGTTTGAATTATTTGATACTTATGGTTTCCCCATTGATCTTACAAGGTTGATCGCTGGTGAAAACAATTTAGCGATTGATGAGAAAGGTTTTGAAGCTGCATTGAATGAACAGAAAGAACGTAGCCGTGCTGCAACAACCATTGATACGGAAGATTGGTTTGAAGTTGTACCAAACAATGCGGTTGAATTTGTTGGTTACACTACCACCGAAGCAAACAGTAAAGTGGTGAAATACCGCAAGGTGAACATCAAAGGAAAAACATCTTTTCAAATCGTTTTGGAAAAAACACCTTTCTATGCAGAAAGTGGCGGCCAGGTGGGGGATACAGGTGAGTTGAGTTTTGATGGCGAAGTAGCAATTGTAACAGATACAAAGAAAGAGAATGATCTTATCATTCATTTCATTGATCAGTTACCGATGAATATGTCGGCAGTGGTGTCTGCAAAAGTTGATGCTGAGCGTAGAAAAAAAATTGCAGTGCATCATTCGGCTACTCACTTAATGCATGCTGCTTTGCGTAAAGTCTTGGGCACACACGTGGCACAGAAAGGAAGTTTGGTAAATGAGGAATACCTGCGTTTCGATTTTTCGCATTTTGCAAAAATGACCGATGAAGAAATTGCAAAAGTGGAAGCATTGGTGAATGAAAAGATCAGGGCAAATATTCCAGTTGTAATAAAAGAAATGCCGAAAGAAGAGGCCATTGCATTTGGAGCTACAGCTTTGTTTGGTGAGAAATATGCAGATGTAGTGCGTGTGGTCATTATGGATGAAAACTATTCCGTTGAATTATGCGGTGGTACACATGTTGGTTCAACAGGGGAACTGGGATTCTTTAAAATAACATCTGAAGGAGCAGTTGCAGCAGGTGTTCGTCGTGTGGAAGCGTTTACAGGTTTTGCAGCGGAGCAATTCGTGAATAGAGAATTCGATTCTATTCGTGAGATCCGTGGTTTATTAAAAAATCCAAAAGACCTCAGCAAATCCGTTGAAAATCTGCAATCGGAAAACAGTGAACTGAAAAAGAAACTGGAAAAACTGGAAGCACGTCAACTCGTTGTATTGCGTAATGAACTCTTGCAGAAAGATGAGATCATTAACAACGTCACCTTCATCGGCGACATAATTGAAGTAAGCAATGCAGATGCATTGAAGAAGATCTGTTTCGATCTCAAAACAAATCTCAACGATTATGTGGCTGTGCTTTGTGCCAACATCGATGGGAAACCATTTGTAGCTGTTGGTATCAGCGATACTGTTGCTGCTGCAAAAGGGCTTGATGCTGGAAAGATCATTAAAGAACATGTTGCTCCATTAATCAAAGGTGGTGGTGGCGGACAAAAAACATTGGCTACCGCCGGTGGACAGGATGCCAGCAACCTGCAACAAGTGATTGAAAAAGTGAAAGGATTATTATAGTGTATGACGTATCGAGAGCGTCTTGCAACTTCATTATTAACCGCCGCAGCTTACAAGCTGTGGCGGTTTCATTTTGTCATCTTCCAATAAGCAAAATGTTAAAAAATCAGAAAATCTCCGAAATAATTCGTAAATAAGAAAATGTTCGTACATTAGCCCTTTCAACAATAAAACCTTATTTGTATGAAACGTATATCAGTGTATGCTTTAGCATTTGTAGCCGTTACCCAGTTGCTTGCCCTTACTGCATCGGCCCAGGATAAAAAAGAAAAAAGGGAAAAAGAAGAAAAGAAAGAACAGATCATCATCCGTAAAAAAGGTGATAAAACCGAAAAGACCACAATTGTTATCGAGGGCGACAAAGTAACCATTAACGGCAAGCCCGTTGAAAAAGGCGATAAAGATGTTATAATCCATCGTTTTGATGGTGACGACGAATTTGTTTACCGCTCACCAAAAGTGCGTGTAAGTCCGCCTCGTGTTTATAGAAGAGGTCCGGGCGGTTGGGATCAATTCAATAGTGATGAATTCATGAAAGAATTCAAAATGAATTGGAAAACCGGTGCTTTCCTTGGTGTTGTTACCGAAGATCACGATAAAGGGGCATTGGTTGAAGAAGTGCAAAAAGAAACTGCTGCTGATAAAGCAGGGTTACAGAAAGGCGATATCATTACCAAAGTAGGCGATAAGAAGATTAACTCTCCTTCAGATCTCAGCGAAGCTGTTCATGCAAAGAAACCAAACGATGAAGTGGAGATCACTTATTTGCGTGATGGAAAAGAAAAGAAAACAAAAGTAAAACTAGGCGAAAGCAAAGGCCCTCAAGGCATGCATAACTTCAACTTCGATATGCCTGATATGCATTTTGGTGATGGACAATTCAATTTCGAGCATTTGCAACCACGTCTGCACGGTTTGCAGGATCAGATCAGGATCTATCAAGGCGGCCGTCCTAAATTTGGTGCTACTATCCAGGATACTGAGGAAGGTAATGGTGTAAAAGTATTGGAAGTGGAAGCAGATTCACCGTCAGCAAAAAGCGGGTTACAGAAAGATGATGTGATCACAGAAGTGAATGGTAAAGCAGTTAAAAATGTGGCGGAGGCCCGTGAAGCACTGCGTGCCAACAACGAGCAAAACCTCTGGACAGTGAAAGTTCTTCGTGGAGGCAAACCCGTTACCGTTGAAGTGAAGATCCCAAAGAAACTCAACAAAGCAGACCTGTAAGTTTTCGATAAATATTCTGATTTAGTTCGTCCCCCGGTCAACCGGGGGACTTTTTTGTGAGCTTACTCACAGATGCTTCGGGGTAAAACGGGTATTTTTGCCAACCCAAACCCGGAACTACCCTTAGAGTAGTCTTAAGGTTGGCTTTTTGTCGATCGGCTAGTCGAGACAAAAAGAGTTGAAAAAAAACTTTATGTCGAATTACAGTGATAAATATGAAGCAGTCATAGGACTGGAAGTACATGCTCAATTGCTCACCAAAAGCAAATTATTTTGTGGCGATAGTGCAGGTTTTGGTTCGGAACCAAACACGCATATCAGTCCCATTACATTGGCTCATCCCGGCACCTTACCAAAGTTGAATAAAGAAGCCATTGAACTGGCAGTGCGGATGGGACTTGCCTGTAATTGTGCAATTGAACGTAAAAACTATTTTGCACGCAAGCATTATTTCTATCCCGATCTGCCGAAAGGTTATCAACTGTCGCAACACACCACACCTGTTTGTGTGGGCGGATTTGTAAAGATCAAAACAGTTGATGGAGAACGGAACATTCAACTCAACCGCATTCACATGGAAGAAGATGCGGGCAAGAGCATGCACGACCAGGAAGAAAATTATTCTGTTGTTGATTACAACCGTGCAGGTGTACCGTTAATTGAAATTGTAACAGAACCCGACCTGCATAGTGGCGATGAAGCAGCAGCATATGTAACCGAAGTACGCAAACTCGTTCGCACATTAAATGTGTGTGATGGAAATATGGAAGAGGGAAGTTTGCGTTGCGATGCAAATATTTCTATCCGTTTGAAAGGCGAGAAGAAGCTTGGAACAAAAGTGGAGATCAAGAATCTGAACTCGATCCGCTTTCTGAAAAAAGCAATTGATCATGAAGTGATGCGGATGATCGACATGAAAGAAAAAGGAGAAACAATTGTTCAGCAAACAAGAGGTTTCAATCCTGATACAGAAACAACTTTTGCTATTCGCACAAAGGAAGATGCAGACGACTACCGTTACATGGCCGATCCTGATTTGCCTCCATTTGTAATTACGGATGAATTTATCAATGAAATTAAAGCTGCTTTGCCTGAGTTGGGCGAGCAAAAGAAACAACGTTTCATTCAGCAATATGCATTGCCTGAATATGACGCAGCATTGTTGAGTGATGATAAAGAGCTGGCTGATTATTTTGAAGCTGCAGCTACTGAAACCAAATTATACAAGCAAGTAGCGAACTGGTTGCTTGGCCCTGTGAAATCAGTATTGAATGAAGAAGCAAGGGAGATCAGTAGTCTTTCGATCAAACCTGCACAACTTGTATCGATCATTCAATTGGTGGAAGATGGGAAGGTGAGTCATACAATGGCAGCACAAAAGTTATTCCCGGCCATGTTGCAATCAAATGGAACAACTGCGATGCAACTGGCACAACAGTTGAACTTAATTCAGGAGCGTAATGAAGATGCATTGCAACAGTTGATCGATGAAGTGTTGAACAATATGCCTGAGAAAGTAACAGAATACAAAAAGGGAAAGAAAGGATTGATCGGTTTATTTGTTGGTGAAGTGATGAAGAAATCAAAAGGCAAAGCCGATCCAAAGCTGCTGAATCAATTAGTAACAGAAAAATTAGCGAACTAAATAATGCACATGAACAAATTATGGATTGTTGCTGCAATTGCCTTTTCAGCTGCAGCATGTGAAAACAACGGGAGTAAAAACTTTACAGTAAGTGGTGAGGTAAAGAATGCACCGGCTACTGTCGTTTATCTTGAACAAATATCATTCGACAATATGCCACCGCAGGTGTTGGATAGTATTACGTTGAATGCCGGTAAGTTTTCATTGAAAGGAAAAGCAGCAGAGGAATCGTTATTGCAATTGCGTTTTCCGCAAATTGAAAACGGGCCTTTATTTTTTGTGATCAATGATAAATCTGATATTACCATTACAGGTGACTGGAATGATATCCGCAAGTTGAGTTACAAAGGTTCTCCTGCAAGTGAACGCTTACGTGAGTTTGTTGATTCACTTTCAGCCACACAACAAAAGCTGGGCAACATGCAATACGAATTGCAGAATGTGATCCAGGGTGATAGTCTTCGTAATGTGCAGCAAACGGCTATGACCAATATGGTTTCTGCTTTCAAAACTTATGTGAAGAAAATAGCCATGGAAGATAAGAGTCCGATGGTTAGCATGTTCGCCACATCGATCAATACAGGAACAGATGCAACGGAAAATGAAGCGATGTATAACAATTTGTTGAAGCGTTTTCCGAAGCATACCGGTATTCAAACCGTGGTAAAACAATATCGTGAAAGTGTAGCTTCAGCACCACAGGCACCAAAACAAAATACACCGGCTATTGGTACAATGGCTCCTGATATTACTATGCCTGATGTAAATGGAAATAATTTTTCATTGAGCAGCTTAAAAGGTAAATATGTGTTGGTTGATTTCTGGGCAAGCTGGTGTGGCCCTTGTCGTGGCGAAAACCCGAATGTAGTAGCAGCTTATAATAAATACAAGAATAAAAACTTTACGATTCTTGGTGTGTCGTTAGATAAAACCAAGGACGCTTGGTTAGAAGCCATTAAAAAAGATGGTCTTACCTGGACGCATATCAGCGATCTGAAATTCTGGGATAGTGAAGCTGTTGGTTTGTATGGTTTCAATGGAATTCCTTACAATGTGTTGCTTGACCCAACTGGAAAAATTATTGCAGATAATTTGAGAGGAAGTGATTTGGAGAGGAAGTTGGAAGAGGTATTGCAGTAAAAGCAACAGGTTACATTTGGCTGAATTAATTAAATGAAAATGACGCTCAAGAACAGGCGTCATTTTCATTTAATTAATTCAGCACATTTTAGAAACAGTAACCATGTAGAGTTGAGTGGTAGATTTCACTTATTCCAATTGTTCCGAGAGCAAAAGGGTAAAGTGAAACAGAAAAAATAGTAAACTAATAAAAAAACCCAGCCAAGTGGCTGGGTTTTTTTATTCTGTCTGACTATTAATTATTGTAGCCAGGAACCTGCTTAAGGTTTTTATTAAAGTTTAATTCACTGTCTGGTAACGGGAAGTTAAACCTGTAATCACCAGCTGGAATTGACTGGAAGATAGAAGGAGTTCCTGTTCCATCTGCTTTATCGCCTTTACCCGAACGGGTAACTGCCATGCCCCAACGTTTGAGGTCAAAGAAACGCTCACCTTCAAACGCCAACTCTAAACGACGTTGAAGCATGATTTCGTTTAATAAAGCTGTGCCAGCAAGCACTTCTGCTACATAGCCGGTATAACGGTTTGTTTTGAGGAGCACTAAATCGGCGAGAGCCGCAGCTTCGTTATTATTTCTATAATATGCTTCCGCTCTGTTCAACAAAACTTCCGCAGTGCGTAAAATCTTCGCATCTAATACCCCTGCAGGGAAACCTGTTTTGCCGGCATACTTCACAACATGGTTATAGTTTGTTCCGTTGTATGCAGCTTGTAAAGTGTAAGAACTCTTTCTTACATCGTTATTAGCAAATAACTGGTAAAAATCATAATCAACATTATACTCAGATCTAATACCACCGGCAACAGTTTGGTAATAATTTACACCGAGCGTGTTTGAATTGTCAAGCAAAGTGTTTTTAGTCTTAAATAAAACACCGGTCTCGGTTGCATCAGTCCAAATACTCGGGAACGTTGCAATATTTGGTAAATTAGGAGTAGCACCTAAAGCACTTGTTGCAGATGCAATGGCTTTAGGCCAGTCGCCCATGTACAGGTAAACTTTTGAGAGAATTCCTTGTACAGCAGCTCTGTTAAGCCTTCCAACACCATTACTTGTTGCAATCAAAGGTTCTGCAGTTGTTAAGTCCAACACAATCTTATCATACATTTCCTTTACTGAGATCTTAGCAGGTAAGATAGTAGGGTCAGTAGTGGTAATGAAAGGAACTGTGCTATCTGCGTTGGTAGCAAGATTGAATGTCTTACTATAAACCCTGGCCATTTCAAAATGCAAAAGTGCACGAAGCGCAAGTGCTTGACCCTTTACATTATTAACAAAAGTTGGGGTTGAAGGCACATTATCTATATTCTCCAAAATAGCGTTTGTTCGACGGATAACACTATATGCCTGGCTGAATAAGCCAACTGTAGCATTTCCTTTGTATTGCCAATTGTGAAAAACCTGTTGTGAAAGTCGCCCTTGCTCGTTAATAATAACATTGTCAGAAATTACTTCATACACAATATTCCACTCTCCTTGTTTATAGTTTCCCATACCCCTTAAACCGGAATAAGCTCCACCTAACGCAAGGTTTACATCTGTTTCGGTGTTAAAAGCTTGCGATGTTTCAATTTGGTTGTAAGGGAATAAGTCCAAGTTCTTTTTCTTACACGCACTAAACAGGACAGCTATTAGTGCTAGGTATACATATATTTTCTTCATAATAATCTTGTTTAAAGGTTTAGAATCGGATATCAAAGCCCATAGTTACAGCTCTTGTTTGTGGATAAGCGAACAAGCTCAGTTGACCAGGATAGCCAGCACTTTCTCTGTTTGATTGACCTACTTCTGGAACGCCTTTAAATTTAGTTCCAATCCATAAATTCGTGCCCTGAACAAACAGGCGAACAGATTTCACTTTGATCTTACTCAAAAGATCCTGTTTGGTAGTATAACTAAGTGTAACATCTCTTAAAGCAATGTAATCGCCTTTTTCTAACCAAAGATCAGTTGTATAGTTTGTTGCTTGTGATGCATCTGTTATATTCGGAAACTTCACAACATCACCGGGTTTTTTCCAGTAATTGAATGCATCAGTGTAAAGTTGTGTGTTGAAAAATGATTGCCCATATGCACCTCTGGTGTACTGAAAATTATAAATATAATTTCCACCTGAATAATAAAACTGAGCAGATAAATCAAAACCCTTATAGCTCAAAGATGTGTTAATGCTACCGAAGTATTTCACATTAGGAGACTTACCTTCTAACAAAACGGCATCACCTGCAGAATAGGTTTCTGTTTTGGCACCTGACAAGTTGTAATAAACGTTTTTACCGTTTTGAGGATTAATTTCCGCCCAACGAGTCATAAAGTATGTACCGATAGGCTGACCAACTTTTAAACGGCTGTTGAATCCAAAGGGAACATTATCTGAGTATAGACTAGTGACTTTATTATCAACAAAAGTATAGTTTGCGGAAACATTCCAAACCAATCCACCTTTCCTGATCACATCACCACCAACAGACAGTTCAATACCCTTGTTTTCAAGATTCCCAATATTGCCGGTGTAAGAACCAAATCCTGTTGTTTGAGATACGTTTATGCTGTAAAGCAAATCTTCCGTCTTACGTACGAAATAATCAGCAGTTATATTCAACCGATTTTTGAAAAGGCCAATTTCTGTACCAATGTCAAGTGTTCTGTTTGTTTCCCAGGTTAAATTGGGGTTAGGTAACCTTGCAGGAGCTGCAGCCGGTAAATCGTTATAGCGTACGTTTAATGCGTAAGTTCCTTGAGCTTCGTAGTTACCGATATTATTATTACCACCGGTACCATACGATCCCTTTAGTTTCAAAGTTGAAATTACAGGAACGTTAGCCATAAATTGCTCCTGCATTACGTCCCAAGCAGCACCAACCGACCAGAAATTAGCATATCGATTATTTACACCAAAGCGTGAAGATCCATCATTACGTCCTGAAACACTTAAAAAATACTTCTTATCAAAGTCATACGAAGCATTTGCAAAATAAGAAATCAAGGCCCAATCTGCTCTGGATGTTGTGGCTACAGTTGGAGTACTTGCATTTTCAAGTGTAGTAAGTGACGCAGATGCGAAATTTCTTGAAGTCAAAGAGTAAGAATAGAATTTATTCTTATTGAACTCTTGTCCTAACAGCACACCAATGTTATGTTTTTGAATACTTTTTTTATAATTCAAAGTATTTGTAATCACATAAGTCCAGTCGAAGTTGCCATAATCATTCTTTTGGTTATAGCCCAAAATAGCAGCAAGATTCGACCCTGGTTTCAGATATGATTCTCCCTTTAGGGTATTATAATTTGATCCAAGTTGAGTTTTGAAAAATAAATCAGGCATGATCTTGACTTCACCAAAAAGAGTTGCATAAGTGGAAATGCGATCAAGAACATTTGGGTTATTATCAGCACCCTCAAGTGGAGAAAAACCCTGCATTGTTAAGTTATAAGTTCCATTAGCATTACGCACAGGCTCATAAGGGTTGGTTAAGTACCAGGCAGTATAAGAGCTCTGAGAGTTATATAACTCACGTTTCAAATCTTCTTTTGAATGTGAAAGTGCAAGATTTACACCTGTTTTAAACCAATCGGTTGCTTGATATTCCACATTTAACCTACCACCTGTTCTGTTGTAATAAGAACCATACATTACACCCTCATTATCACTTTTATTTAAAGACATGTAATAGCGGAACTTATCGCCAGAACCACTAATTGAAACTTCATGTTGTTTCATCTGGGCTGTTGGCAATAAAACGTCTTTCCAGCTTTTAGGAGCCTTAGAAATCAAAGAGTCGTGAAGAGACTGACGTTGCTGAGCATTAATATTAAACAATGTAGAACCCGCAGGTAAATTTCCTGCTGTGATATTTCTGCTGATCAGGCTGCTTAAATATGGATTAGTGTAACCTCTCTCAAATTCATACTGCAGTTTTTGTTGAGCAGTCATGAATGTTACATTTAATGGATCCAATGCGTCAGATTGGCCATATTGGAACGAATAACGTACTTCTGGTTTACCACGACCTCTTTTTGTGGTAACAACTAACACACCATTTGCAGCCCTTGATCCATAGATCGCAGACGCAGATGCGTCTTTTAATACAGAAATATCCTCAATATCATTGGGGTTAAGCTGTGCAAATGCAGTAGAAGCAATCTGAATACCGTCCACAATGATTAAAGGCTCAGAACTAGCATTGATTGAACCAACACCTCTGATACGGATAAAAGCACCAGCACCTGGGCGGCCACCTTCTCCAATTACATTCATACCGGGAGCCTTACCTTGTAATAGCTGAGTAAAGTTTACAATTGGTTTTTGCGCAATTTCTTTACCTGCAACTGAGGTTACTGCACCAATTACATCTTTCCTTCTTACAGTTTGGTATCCAACCACAACTACTTCTTCAAGTGCTTTGTTTTCACTTGTCATAGTCTGGTTGATTACTGACTTTGATCCGATGTTAACCTCCATTGAGGTCATGCCAATTGATGAAAAGACTAATACTTTTCCAGTAGATGGTACCGAAATTGAAAAAGTCCCATCGGTTTTTGTAGTTGTACCAATGCTTGTTCCTTTTACAATAACTGAAGCATTTGGGATTGGTGCTCCACTTTCGTCTGTTACTTTTCCTGTAACAGTTTTTTCCTGTGCAACTACCTGCATTATGCAGAGCAATAGCATGCACGTCATACTTACAATTTTTCTCATGCTCATTTAGGTTTATTAATGAAAATTAAATCCAAAATTGGGGGGGTGCAATCAATCAGCTAGAACCTTTTTTACGTAAGGGGACGTCAAATGTAACAGCTAATGTTAACATTTGTTAAGGAAAGACAAAAAAAATAAGCAGATGCTGCTTTTTTACACTAATTTTTTTGTAAACGGGGTGTCACTTTTTTACTTGTAGTGATCAATAGAACCGGTAATAGTACAAGGTTTGTGATCATAGCAACCAACAATGTAAGTGAAGTAAGCCAGCCTAATGCCTTCGTACCACCAAAACCGGAGAAACAGAAAATAATAAAGCCGGCTACCAATACCAGTGAAGTATAAATAATACTGATACCGGTTTGGCGAATGGTTTGTTTCACCGTTTCCTGAACGTCATGTTTATGCAGAGGAAGTTCCTGTTTGTAGTTGATCAAGAAACGAATAGTTACGTCAATGGCAATACCTAACGCAACGCTGAAAACCAATACAGTACTTGGTTTCAGCGGAATACCAACCCAGCCCATTACTCCGGCTGTAATAACTAATGGAACAATGTTGGGAATGAGTGAGCAGATAAGTATACGGAAAGAACGAAACAGGTAGAGCATACAAATTGCAATCAACAGGAATGCCCAGAAAATACTTTCTTTCAATCCATTAATAATAAAGCGGCTGCCTTCAACAAAGATGATACTTGTTCCTGTGAGTTGAATATCTGCTGTACGTTTGAGTTTTGATGAATCAATATCTGCTGGTTTTACTTCGCCTTTGTTTATCATTAATGCATAAGCAAGACTGTCACCGTTAAACAACTCTTCTGCTTTTTGTTGAACGGCTGCAAGAATTTTCGGCAAGCTGTCGCTGCCAACATCAGCCATATTTACACTAATGCGTGCTTTTTGCTGTGTACTATCCATGAAATTGGCAACGAGCTTTACAAAATTGTTGTTCTTGTTGCTGCTGTCACCTTTCATACGTAGGTAAGGTGCAAGAAAAGCAAGATCAAATTCATTTGGTACCGTGTACATATTACTGTCGCTGTCGTAGTAAGCCTGGCGTGCAAATTTTAATCCCTCGGTAACTGCCAATGCTTTTCCGATCTCAGGACGACTTTGTAAATAATAAACCAGGGAATCAATATTTGTAAGACTTTTTATACTTCGTGTTACGCCTTGTTTACGTTTTGTATCAACTACAATTTCTAAAGGCATTACACCCGAGAAATGTTTTTCAAAGAATTTCAGATCAACATAAAGCTTATCATTTTGCGGAAGATCATCAACAATATACCCAACGCTTTTTAAACGCATTACTCCCAGAACAGAAACAATGATCAAAACAGCTGTTGCAGTATAAATATATTTGGGATGATTGAACACCCAGCTTTCAATGCGCATGAGCCAGCGGTTGAGACGTTCGTTTTCCAAATAACGAACATGACGTTGCTTTGGCGCAGGTAAATAACTCAACACAATTGGAATGAGTGTAAAGGAAATTACAAACAACACCATGATGTTGATGCCTGCCACAATACCAAACTCACGCAGGATCTGGCTTTTAGTTAATGCAAACACAGCAAAACCAATAGCTGCAGCAATGTTACAGAAGAGAGTAACAATACCCATGCGTCCGATCATGTTCACCAGTGATTGATGTTTATCACCTGTCTTTTTATACTCTGTGTGAAACTTGTTGAGGAAGTAAATACAGTTGGGTATACCGATCACCACCATTAATGGCGGGATCAGTGCATTTAAAATGGTGATCTTATAGCCAAAGAACACAATTGTTGCAAGGCTCCAGATAACACCAATCACCACAACAGCCATACTTAACCACATGGCACTGAACGAACGGAAAAATACCAGCAGTATCAGAGCCGACAATAATACAGAGCCCAACAGAAAAAACTGCATCTCTTCTGCAATGCGTGTACTCATCACCGTGCGTACATGTGGCAAACCACTCAAATGCATGGTGAGCTTTTCCTTTTGCTCAAATGCAGTTGCAAGATTTACAATGCCATCAACGGAAGCATTTCGCTTCTTGGAATTCAACACTTCTTTGTTCAGCCGTACAGCGATCATGTACACATTGCTGTCGGGATTGTAAAACAAACCTTTATAAAACGGAAGGTTGAAAAGGATTTGTTTTGAACTGTCTAATTGCTCCTGTGTTTGAATTGTGTCAGGAAAAATAAGTGTGGTCTTAAGCTTTTCTGTGGCAGAATCTTTTACCAGGTTAACAGCAGCGCTGATGCTTAACACATCTTCCACACCCGTTACTTTCTTCATTTCTTTTTGTAAAGAAGTAAATGATCGAAAGAAATCGAGCTGAAACAGATCGTTCTTTTGAAAACCAACTACCAGCAGACTCCCGTCTTCACCAAATTTCTGTTTAAATGCTTCGTATTCGAGGTATTTTGGATGGTCGAGCGGAATGGCTTTTGCAAAATCATAACTACGCTGCACTTTGGATGCAAAAAAAGTCATGACAGCGGTTGAAAGAAGAACAGTAATAATTAAAGGAAGCCTGTTACGCAACACCCATTTACCCAGTTTATACCACATGCTATTCTGATACGTTTTTATTAAAGTAAAGCAGCGCAAAGAAACGCCATTCTGCCTGAACAAACACATAAAATTTGCCTGGTTTCGTTGCCTGCATTGGTTTCTGGAAGCGAAGGGTGCATAAATACAGGCAAATGATGTGCTTGAGCGAAAAGCAGTTAAATTTGAAACCGATGAAGTATTCTGTTGTTTGTTTTTTTCTTTTACTGTTCTGTTGTTCAAAATTGCTGGCACAACTTGCACCAATCGGCCAATGGCGTGAGCATATGGACTATCGCTCGGGCAAACGTGTGGCCTTAGCTGCTGATAAAGTTTATGTTGCTACAAACTTCGGTGCTTACAGTGTTGGGCGGGAAGATGGAGAAATTACCAGGATAAGTAAAGTAAGTGGATTGAATGATGTGGGGGTACGTACGCTGAATTATTATACTGCCGGCGAAAAACTGCTCATCGCTTATAACAACAGTAACCTCGATGTACTTTATCGTAATGATGTAATAAATATCCCCGATATACTCCGCAGCACTGTTACAGGAGATAAAACAATTTACAATATCAGTTTTCATAACAACAAAGCGTATCTCAGCACAGGTCTTGGTGTAATTGTAGTTGACTTGCAGAAGTACGAGATCAGCAACACATTTATTATTGGCAACAATGGAGCAAATGTAAAAGTGAATGGTTTTGCAGCTGATGCAACAAGGTTTTATGCAGCAACCGAAGAAGGATTGAAAGTTGCGGACCTGAATGCAACAAACCTGAATGATTACAGAAGCTGGACAACAGTAAGTGGAACCAATGGTTTACCTGCAGGTGCTGTACAACAGGTATTCACGATTAACTCAACAATTGTTCTTCAATGCTTCAATACGATTTATGTAAACAATGCTCTTAATTGGCAAGCTATTTATAACGATGCCTGGCGATGGGAATCGGTGAATGTAAGTGATGCTGCTATTCTTATAAGTGAGGAACGTTTTGGATGGATTGAACGAAGAGTATTATCGATCAGCACCAGTGGAGTTGTAAATACAACTGTTCAGAATAACAACGAACTGCGTTACCCATTTCATGCTGTTAAAAGTGGAACAGAAATATGGATCGCCGATTTTGAAAAAGGATTGGTGAAAGCCGAGGGCAGTTTGTTTGAACGTTATGCCATCAATTCACCTTATGGTCCGCTGGATGGCGAAATGTCTTTCTTCAACAACAAATTATATGTTGCCGGAGGAAGTATTAACGATGCATGGAATTATCAATTCAACGGTACAGGTTTTTTTACGTTTGATGGTAATGAATGGAAAGATTACAATCGATCTAATTTATCCTTTATGGATACGGTGTTTGATGTTATCAGTATTACTGTTGATCCACGAGATGAAACAATTTATGCGGGATCGTTTGGTGGTGGTTTGGTAGAATTTAAATCAGCCACACAATACAAGATCTACAAACAGAATTCGCCTTTGAATGTTACTGTTGGTGACCCAAATAATTATCGTGTTGGAGGTATGGCTTTTGATGCTGCCAATAATTTATGGATCAGCAATTTTGGCGGCAGTAATAATTTTTTGGTGAAGAAAGCTGATGGTAATTGGCAACAGTTCCGTGTGCCTTTTTTAATACAGGATAACATGGTTGGTGCCGTGCTCATTGATGATGCTGATCAGAAATGGATAAAGGTGCCGCAGGGAAATGGATTGTTTGTTTACAATCATGGAGCATCAATTGAGAGTACAGGCGATGACCGTTGGAAATGGTTTCAAACAGGAAGAGGCAGCGGTAATCTGCCAAGTAATGCAGTGAACTGCATGGTAAAAGATAAAGATGGTTTTATCTGGTTAGGTACAGATAAAGGCATTGCTATTATTCAATGCCCCGGTGAAGTATTTACAACAAACGGGTGCGAAGCGTTTCAGCCGGTTGTGCAACAGGATAATTTTGCAGGATTTCTATTCGAGAATGAAGATGTGCGGGCAATAGCTGTTGATGCTGCCAACCGCAAATGGGTAGGCACACGCAATGGTGTTTGGTTAATAAGTGCTGATGGAGAAAAAGTGTTGGAACGTTTTACTACAGAAAACAGTCCGTTGTTGAGTAATGCAATCATTCGTATTGCAATTGATCCAAAAACCGGTGAAGTATATTTTTCAACCTTCAATGGTATTTGCAGTTATCGTGCAGGTGCAACAGAAGCAAGCGAAAACCCTGATAAAGTAATTGTGTTTCCAAGTCCTGTGCCACCGGGCTACAATGGTAGTATTGGTATTCGTGGCTTGCCGGAAAATTCTATTGTGAAAATTGTTGAATTGAATGGACGATTGGTTTATCAGACAAGATCATTAGGGGGACAGGCAGTCTGGAACGGAAGAGATTACAGGAATCAACGTGTATCAAGCGGCGTGTATATGGTATTGGCAAAAGATGAATTTGGCGCAGAGAAACAAGTAGGCAAGATCGTATTTATAAAATAAGTGAAGATTGAGTAATGTGCTCCATAAAACAAAGGCAGTTATTTTACGAACAGTAAAATATGGTGAAACTAGCTTAATTGTATCGGCCTATACTGAATTGTATGGATTGCAGAGTTATATTGTGCAAGGGGTAAGAACAAACGCAAAGAAGGGCGGGGCTAAAGCCAATTATTTTCAACCCGGTGCTATTCTAGAGTTAATCGTTTATCATCATGATGTAAAAAACCTGCAACGTATCAAAGAGTTCCGATGGAGTTATTTGTATGAAGAGTTGTTTGCTGATGTTATAAAAAACAGTGTATTGCTGTACATGATGGAACTGTTGCAGAAATGTGTAAAGCAACCCGAAAATAATCCTGATCTGTTTTATTTTGTTGAAGAAGCATTGATGCAATTAGATAAAACATCGTCTGCTGTAACTGCTAATTTTCCTTTGTACTTTTCGTTGCATCTTACTAATTTTTTCGGTTTCCAAATGAATACAGAAGATGCGGAACGATATACTGTTTTCGATCTGCAGGAAGGAAGTTTTACCGAACATTATCCGCAGCATGTTTATTACATCGAAGGCGAATCTGCTAAACTCATCAGCGAGTTATTGAAAGCCATGCAGCCAAATGAGTTAATAGAAATTCCTATGAATTACCAGCAACGCCGTCAGTTGCTTGAAGCAATAGAAGTGTATTACATGTTTCATATGCCCGATTTTTCAAAGATGAAAACATTGCCGGTATTACAGCAGATCATGGAACCGTGAAGACGAATGATTAGTGATGAATCCGAGGATAGTTGAGATTGATGAAAAGGGGTAGTGTTATCATAAAATCCTTTCTGAACTGCTGAAGTCTTCTGCCAATAATACAACGCCGGGCTGTTTTCCCTTTTCAAAACTTCCTAACTCTTCATCCCACTGTAAAGCCTTTGCACCATTCAATGTTGCCATTTGCAGAGCCTGCTCAGTTGATACAGATGTATGCTGCAGCAAAGCCTGTATTTCTTTGGCAATGCTTAACTGCCAGTTGCTGCTGTAGCTGTCGGTACCCAACACCAGTTCACAATTTTGTTGTTGGAACAATGCAACGGGTGGCACTTTGTTTTCAATATAAAGATTGGCATTAGGGCATAAACAGTAAACAAGTTGTAATCCATTGCTTGTTGCGTAATCATTTGCCCAAACAATATCTTCTTCAGGCATAAAAGTATTATGCACCAAAAAGATCGTTTGACCATTGTTGAAAAAAGGCAAATAAGAGCGGATACTGCTTTTTCCTGTTACAGGAAATGGTGAAGTATCAATTCCAAACACACGAAACAATTTTAAAAAATCGCCACCACCAGTTTTATACAATTCATCTTCGGCGGGATTCTCCTGGTTGTGAATTGAAATGATCTGTCCGGTTGTTGCTTCATTAATCAGCTGAAATGTTTTTGCAGATACACTGTAAGGCGCATGAGGAACCAGAGAAGTACGATGTACAAAGTTGGAAGTACGAAGTACAGTATTCAACTCGTTTGCTATTGCCTGATAATTATTGATGTTTTCTTCAGCTTTCGCATCATAAAAACCCAACACTTCCACAAAATTCTGCCAGCGGATCTTGCTTTTGCTTTTTACAGCAGCTGTATCAGCAGTATTGCCAATATCACCAACTGCAACTGTTCCGTTTTTAAACATTTCCTGCTCAGCTTCTGCAATAGCAGCCGCAATGATATCAGCTTTAAATCCACGTTTTGTTACAACTGAACACAAGAAATCGATCAAGCCGGTATGTGGCGGAATCACGTTTTTCAAATGACTTAACTCCAGGTGGCAATGACAGTTGATCAATCCGGGTGAAAGAATCCCTTTCAGTTGTTCAACATCGTCACCCGCATCAGCAGATGTAACAATATCAATTATAACCCCTTCTTCATCTATAACCAATACTTCATCATCGTTTCTGAACCTATATCCATCAAACAACCTGTCTGCTCTTAATTTCCTGTAGCGCATGCGTTAATTCATTTAAATTTGCCGCTCAAATTTAAGACTAAACAATTCCCTTTCAGGAGCACAGATTTTATGTTAGATAAATTAGAAGCTATCCAGGCAAGGTTTGATGAAGTTGGCGTGGCATTGACCAATCCCGAAATTGTTGCCAATAACAAACAGTTCTCGGCATTGAGTAAAGAGTACCGCAGCCTGGAAAAACTGGTGCAATCACGTAAAGAATACCTATCCGTTCTGGCCGATCTGCAGAGTTACAAAGAGGCATTGAATGGTAATGACGAAGAATTACGTGAAATGGCAAAGGAAGAATTGCCCGGACTTGAAGAAAAGAAGGAGACTTTAGAAAAATATATTCGCCAATTGCTTATACCAAAAGATCCGCAGGATGATAAGAATGCCATTCTTGAAATTCGTGCAGGAACAGGTGGCGATGAAGCCAGCTTATTTGCAGGTGATCTGTTGCGGATGTATATAAAATATTGTGAGCGTCGTGGATGGAAAACAACGATCCTTAGTGAAAGCGAAGGAACTGTTGGCGGGTATAAAGAAGTGCAATTAGAAGTTACGGGCGATGATGTATATGGTACGTTGAAATTTGAAAGTGGTGTTCACCGTGTACAACGTGTACCTGCTACTGAAACCAGTGGCCGTGTACACACCAGTGCGGCAACGGTTGCTGTAATGCCGGAAGCAGAGGAAATCGATTTTGAATTACGGGAAAGCGATGTAAAAATGGAAACTTCCAGAAGTGGTGGTGCCGGTGGCCAGAACGTAAATAAAGTAGAAACCAAGGTAATGCTGACGCACATACCAACCGGTACGGTGGTGATCTGTCAAACAGAACGTACACAGTTAGCAAACCGGGAAAAAGCGATGCAGATGATGCGTACCCGTTTATATGAAGAGCAGGTGCGTAAACATGAAGAAGAAATTGCCCGTCAACGAAAAAGTTTAGTGAGTACCGGCGATAGAAGCGCCAAGATCAGAACCTATAATTATCCGCAGGGCCGAGTAACTGATCACCGTATCGGCCTTACACTTTATAACTTAGATGCAGTACTCAATGGCGAAATTGAGGAGCTCATCGATGCTCTGCAGTTT
This sequence comes from Lacibacter sp., assembly GCF_035299325.1. Taxonomy (GTDB): domain Bacteria; phylum Bacteroidota; class Bacteroidia; order Chitinophagales; family Chitinophagaceae; genus Lacibacter. The sequence goes on from NZ_DATGWT010000018.1 coordinate 52,748, forward strand.
GCAGAAAATGCAGAAAAACTTACTCTGCAGTAATAGTAAACCCTGAAGGGGTATCAATTTCAAACTACAAGCGAATACTTCTTTGCTCGATAATACGGTCAAAAAAGAATGAGTTTCTTTACATGCTCTTTGGAAAAAGACAGGTAGAGATGAAGTTTCTTTTGCAGCCAACAAACAAATTGCTATAGCTGTGAAAGTCATAATTCTCACTATTATGGCCTGAAATGAAATAAACTTTCATTTTTGGCATTATGTTTTCTAAATCAATAACGTTTAAAAATTTAAGAATAAACTTACGAAGCAGGGAAGAGAAGCTTGCCTGCTGAGAGAATAACCAATTTTTTAAAATCCAATAAAATCCAAATCTCTATGAAAAGGGTACTTTTCTATTCTTTACTGCTAGTAACTGCAGCAGCTTGTCAAAAAGAAGACAGCGTTCAAACTGAAACAACTGAGTTACTTAACCAGCAATCAGCATCAAAAAAACTTGAGACATGTGATTTCCTCAAAGGGAATTACAACAATGTCAGACGGGGAGATATCTCAGAAACAAACATTTCATCAAAAGGCAGAGACAGGGATAGAGACGGCATTGCAGATGCAACAGATAACTGCCCTTCAACCTACAATCCTGATCAACTTGATTCTGACGCAGACGGAACAGGCGATGCTTGTGATAACAACAGTATCACTACAAACCCAATAACACCTGTTTCAACTTCATCGTGGGTTATTTTTCTTGATTTCGATGGACAAACAGTAACTACTCCATACTGGAACGGTGGCAGAACGATCGATTGCACCCCATCAGGCTTTTCAAGCACAGAAATTGCAAACATTCTAACCGAAGTAAAGAATGATTATTCAGTTTTCCCGACAATTGTTGTAACAACTGATTCTACGGTTTACTTTGCCGCAAGTACTGCAAAACGCCAGCGTGTGATCATTACAGAAAATAATGGTTGGTACCAAGGTGCTGGTGGTGTTGCATATATTAACAGCATTACATGGGGTATGGATATACCGGCATTTGTTTTCTCAAAAGCACTTGGCTATAATCAGAAATACAATTGGGAAGCAACTTCACATGAAGCTGGGCATACACTTGGTTTAAATCACCAGACAAAGTATGATGCTAATTGTAATTTTGTTGCCGATTACAACCCGGGCGGTAATGGTGAAGCGCCGATCATGGGTGTATCGTATTACCAGCCTATAGGTAAATGGTGGGTGGGTACAGCTTATTCCGGCTGCAATACCATGCAGGACGATGCTAAGCTCATTGCAAATAAAGTTCGTTAAACAGCTAACTTAATTCCATAAGTAAAGACCCGGAGATTTTCCGGGTCTTTTGTTTTTGAAATAAATTGAAGAGCTGATCATTTCGGCTTATAATTGGTGAAGCCATAATAAAGAAATAATATGATTTGCTTGCATTCAAATTTATTTTCATGTATTTTGATTATCCCATCTTTTAAAACTTAAACTATGTTAGAACAGCTGTTCAACCTTGTAAAAGAGCAGGCCGGCTCATCAATCATTCAAAACCCTGATATTCCCAATGAACGAAACGATGAAGCAATTGCAGATGTAACCAACAATATTTCCGGAGGGTTGCAACAGGCATTGGCTGGCGGCCAGTTTAACGACGTACTCAGTTTATTGGGTGGCCGTGGTGGAGATCTGCAGAGTAATCCTTTGGCCAATCAGCTTTCCGGCAACGCAGCCCAATCATTGATGGAGAAATTCAACCTGAATCAAGGCCAGGCGGGTGGTATTGTGAGCAGCTTGTTGCCTGGAGTTTTACAGAAATTTATCTCAAAAACCAATGACCCTGGCGATAACAGCTTCGATCTGCAAGGTATTTTCAGTTCATTAACTGGCGGAAAAACCGGTGGCCTCGATCTGCAGGGTTTGTTAGGCCGTGTTACACAAGGCGGCCTCGACAGGGATGGAGATGGAGACACCGATATGAGCGACATTATTAATATGGTAAAAGGAGGAGCCGCACAACAACAGCAAGAACAGGGATCTGGCGGAGGAATGATGGATCTTGTAAAAGGGCTATTTGGCCGATAACTCACTTTTAATGAATTATTTCTAATCTGTTAGAGTTGGACCAACTACCAGTTCAATTCGTTAATTAATCTTACATGTAACCAATTGGCATGGTTTTCGAAATATGGAGTATAGCATTGAGACGCTGACAAATCCTTTTAGGATTTTTTAACAGATAGTGAGCAAACTTTGGAATGCGGTTAGCGTCTTACATGTACAAGATCTTTAAAGCAGTCAATTTTCTCATAAGCAGTTAGTTTTGGTTAACGGTCCCGGTTTCTACCGGGACCCGTTTTAAAAAACAAAACGTTTCAGGAAATATTAACAAGTAGCTGACAGTTTGGAGTGAGTGATTGACCGAACTTTGTATAACAAATCTGAATTTAAATTTTTCTCATAAGCAGTTAGTTTTGGTTTCGACCCCGGTTTCCACCGGGGTCTTCTTTTTGTACTAACAATAAGATGAATCCTGTGATTGCTCCGGCGGCATCGGCCACCATGTCCCACACATCAAAATCACGCCCCACCCAATCCTGTACGTACTCCATTACAATCCCGTAAATCATCACAATAACCGTGATACGCAACAATTGAGAAACAAGATTTTTCCTTGTTGCAGAAATTGTTTTCTGATAATAACCCCATAGCCAAACCATTATTCCAAACAGAAGAAAATGAATAGCTTTATCGATCCCTGAAAACTCAAGTGGTTTTTCCTGGTTGATATTAATTGGCGGCATCACCAGCAATAAAAAAATAATGACCGACCAAAATATGGCCGGCCATTTTGTATTAAGATATTTCCGGAGTTGTTGTTTCATTATGCAACCAGTGCACCATATGCAGCAGCATCCATCAAAGCTTCAACATCAGCAGGGTTGCTTACTGTCACCTTTACCATCCAGCCTTCTCCATAAGGATCATTGTTTACGGCTTCCGGTTTATCATTCAAGGCGCTGTTTACTTCAGCAATAGTACCGGCAACAGGCAAAAACAAATCACTTACTGTTTTTACAGCTTCCACTGTACCAAAAACTTCTTCAGCGTTTAATGTTTTACCAACAGTATTAATGTCAACATAAACAATATCGCCCAATTCACGCTGTGCAAAATCGGTAATACCAATTGTTGCAACATTGCCTTCTAAGCTGATCCATTCGTGGTCTTTTGTGTAGCGGAGATTCTCTGGAAAGTTCATGATGTAGTTGTTTTTAAACGCTGCTAAATTGATTGTTTTCCTGCAATCAGAAAAATAAAAATTTCTTCTTCAGTTTCATTTTAATGATGCGGATATCTTCCTTTGGCCTGTCATATTGATCACGCTCTGCCTGCGCAATCGTATCCACAACCTCAATACCTTTTACCACTTCGCCAAAAACGGTATAGTTCTGATCGAGATGCGGACTGCCGCCAATCTGTTTATATACAGCACGATGTTGAAGCGGAAGTTTGCGCCCACCTAATCTTTTTTCTTCAATATCATTTAAGGAACTGTCTGTGTGAACTTTTCCCTGCACAATATAAAAATGACTTCCACTACTGGCTTTTTCAGGATTGTTATCACGTGCTGCAGCCAGCACACCTCTTTTATGAAAAAGCGAAGTATCAAACTCGGCAGGTATTTTATTTTTCAAGCCTCCGCTGCCATAACGTTTGCCGGGAACAGGATTTTTAGTTGAGTCATCACCCGCCTGGATCATAAATTCTTTGATAACACGATGAAACAGGATGCCATTATAATAGCCCTGCTTTACCAACTTAATGAAGTTATTGCGGTGTTTGGGTGTTTTATCACTCAACTGCACCACAATGGTTCCCTTGCTGGTAATAATTTTCACCTTACGGTTACGGGCACCCGCATCAGCCATGAATAGAAAAAAGCAGAACAATAAAACAGTCAGTCTCATTTAAAATCCTTTTTGTTCAAAGTAGAGCAGTACATGATCCTTGATAAAGTTCTCCTGTTCACGCATATCCATGCTGGGCATGGCTTTCAACTGTTTGAAATGGGGCCATCCATCTTTATCATAATCATCAAATTCAAAATAACCACTTTGGGAGAGGAGAGAGCAAACTGCTACGTGCATCAAATCCTGCTTTTGCTCCTTGGTATATTTTTCTTTCAACTCACCAAACTCCTGCACACCGATGAGGAAGAGAATTGCTTCCAGATCGGGCTTTTTCCCAAAGCGTTCTACCATTTTCTGTTCAAGGTTCATCCACCTTACAAAAAGATCATTCGCTGCATCCATAGGCCGCAAAGATAGTGGATAGCCGATAGTCGTAAGTTGTAAGCTGTTGTTGACGTACTTATACGAAGTACTAATGGCGAACGACTTTTTGAAATTCGGCCTTCTTTTTGCGTGATGGGAAATGATTTTAAGATACAACCGTTTATAAAATGATTTTCGCTTAAGCAAACGGCATTGTATTTTCACAACCTAAACCGAGATTACATGTTAAAAACCGCAGAAGACATCAAAGTCCTGAATGAGAAAATTGAATATGCCGGAAGTTTTCTCGACCGGCTGCGTGCAGAAGTTGGAAAAGTATTGGTAGGACAGCAATATATGGTCGATCGTTTATTGATTGGCTTGTTGGGTAACGGTCATATTTTACTGGAAGGTGTGCCCGGTCTTGCAAAAACGTTGGCGATTAAGACGATTTCTCAAGCGATCAACGCAAAATTCAGCCGTATCCAGTTTACTCCCGATATGTTACCGGCCGATGTAATCGGTACCATGATCTATAATCAGCAGAAGAATGAATTCTTTGTTCGTCGTGGTCCCATCTTCGCCAATTTTGTGTTGGCTGATGAAATTAACCGTGCCCCGGCAAAAGTGCAGAGTGCCTTACTCGAAGCTATGCAGGAACGCCAGGTAACAATTGGTGAACATACTTACAAACTGGAAGAACCTTTTCTTGTGTTGGCTACACAAAATCCATTGGAACAGGAAGGAACTTATCCGTTACCTGAAGCACAGCAAGATCGTTTTATGCTGAAGGTGGTGGTTCATTACCCGACGAAAGAACAAGAGCAACTGATCATTCGCCAGAATACACAACAGATAGCTTCCCCGGTGATTAACCCGGTTGTTTCTATTCGTGAAGTAACAGAAGCACGTGATCTTGCACGCACCATTTACATGGATGAAAAAATTGAGAATTATATTCTTGATATTGTATTTGCAACACGTAAACCTGAACAGGTTGGTTTAAGCAGTCTCAAACCCTTGATCGCTTACGGTGGTTCACCAAGAGCTTCCATAAATATGGCATTGGCATCTAAAGCAGTTGCATTCCTCAATAAGCGTGGGTATGTGTTGCCGGAAGATGTACGCACCATTGCTGCTGATGTATTGCGCCATCGTATTGGTTTAACCTACGAAGCCGAAGCAGAAAATGTATCAGTTGAAGAGATCATCAGCCAGATATTGAATGCAGTGAAAGTGCCTTAATCCCGAAAGAAATAGACATTCTTCAACTCAGAACTTAATAACTCAGAACTCCTTTTGTTAACTACCGAAGAAATATTAAAGAAAGTAAGGGCGCTTGAAATTAAAAGCAAGCGACTCACCAATCACATGTTCACGGGTGAATATCATTCGGCGTTCAAAGGCCAGGGCATGAGTTATAAAGAAGTGCGTGAATACCAGCCGGGTGATGATATCCGTTTTATTGATTGGAATGTAAGCGCACGCTACGCACATCCTTACAGTAAAGTATTTGAAGAAGAGCGTGAACAAAGTGTATTTCTTTTGATCGATAATAGTGCGAGCATCAGTTTTGGTACACACCTTCAACGAAAGAAAGATCTTGTAACAGAGTTAGCTGCTGTACTTGCTTTTTCCGCTGTAAATAATAATGACAAAGTTGGTGCTATTTTGTTTGGTGATAAAGTGCAACGTTTTATCGCACCAAAGAAAGCAAAACAGCATACACTTTATATTGTACGTGAAATGCTGAGTAATGATGCAGCATCAAAGCAAACAAATTATATTGATGCATTCCGCATGTTTAATAATGTGTGCCGGAGAAAAAGTATATGCTTCCTCATCAGTGATTTTTTAGGAAAGGGGTATGAAGATGCTTTGCGTGTTGCCTGTAAAAAGCATGATGTGATCGGTATTAAAATTTACGATCAGCTTGACATGCGTTTGCCTGATGCGGGTTTGTTGCAGGTAGCCGATGCCGAAACAGGTGAGCAACGTTGGATCGATACATCAAGCTCATTGGTTCGCTTTGAATACGAAAAAGATTTTCACAAGCATAACGATCATGTAAAAGATGTTTTCCGCCGTTCGGGAGCCGATCTGTTGCATATGCGGGCAGGAGATGATTATGTAAAAGTGTTACAGAAATTTTTCATTAACAGGAGCAGATGATCAGACGGGAATTTTTTATTATAATTTGTTTTTTGATGATGGGCCTGTCTACGATGGCCCAGGTAACTCCTGTTGTAACAGCATCAAAAGAAAAGATATTTATTGGCGAACCGGTAAAGCTCAGGTTTGAATTAAAAGCCATCAGTCGTAATGCGGAAGTGCATTGGAAGTTTCCCGACAGTATTCCTCACTTTGAATATGTATCGTTTGATACCACAGATCTGTTGAAACGTGAAATCACTATCACCAGTTTTGACAGCGGCCTGTGGGCTGTTGAAAACGTAACAGCTGTTATCCCTTCAAACGTAAATGACAAAGAGCAGTTAGTGACTTTTCCAATAAAGGAAATACTGATCGAATACGATACAACAGGTAACCAATTGCTGAACGATGTAAAACCCATCATTGATGTTAATGCTGGTGAAGCATGGATCGGTTATGCAGTGGCCGCTGCTGCCGTTATTGCGTTGATCTGGTTGATCATTCTCTTCAGCAGATGGAAGAAGAAAAAGATCAGTACTGTTATTGAAGAATCGGCAAATACGCCCTTGGAAGATTTCCTGATCACAACAAAACGATTGAAAGGAGAGGAATGGGATGCGCAACTCATTCAAAAGAAAAATTTCTCCGATCTGTCACTTGCTGTAAAGCGTTATTACGAACGTAAACTTCAGCAGCCATTTACGAGATTAACAACTGATGAACTGGCGATGCAATTGAAGCCGTATGTACTGAATGAAACGCTCATCAACATCATACAAGCACTTCGTTTAGGCGATGCGGTAAAGTTTGCAAAGTTTGCCGCACCTAAAGATGAATGTCTGCAAACAATTGAACGTATGGAAACAACCATCAAACAATCAGAAAAAGAATTGAAACCCGATGCTTAACGAGTGGTATCAACATATTGTATTTGCATATCCCTACCTGCTGTGGTTGCTGTTATCGTTACCATTATTGATCGTTTGGTATATCATCAGTCATAAAAAATCTTCTTCATCAATTACAGTATCATCGTTAGGTATTTATCGTAAAACGGGTAGTTCAAAAAACGTTTTGCGTCATTTGCCTTTTGTTCTTCGTTTGCTTTCACTCGCACTGCTGATCGTTGCTATTGCCCGTCCGCAAACGAGAAGCAGTGAAGAACGTGTGGAAGGTGAGGGGATTGATATTATTCTATGTATGGATGTAAGTGGTAGTATGCTGGCGGAAGATTTCAGTCCAAACAGGTTGGAAGCAATGAAAAAAGTAGCATCTGATTTTGTGGATGCAAGAAAAACAGATCGTATTGGGTTGGTAATTTTCTCTGGCGAATCATTTACACAATGTCCGCCAACTACTGATTATGCTGCACTTAAAAGCCAGATATATGCGGTACGCAGCGGAATTTTGCAGGATGGTACGGCGATCGGCTCTGGCTTATCTACCAGCGTAGAGCGTTTGAAAACAAGTGAATCGAAAAGTAAAGTGGTGATTCTATTAACTGACGGAGAGAATAATGGCGGGTTGATTCCTCCAAGTACCGCCAAAGAAATTGCGAAAGCGTACCAGGTGAAAGTGTACACCATTGGTATGGGTACCGAAGGCTTTGCGGCATTACCACAACAAACAACCGGTGGTGTTGTGCGTACGATGGAGAAAGTGAATATTGATGAAAAACTGTTACGTGAAATTGCCAATGAAACAGGGGGTAATTATTTCCGTGCGAAGGATAATGAAAGCCTTGGTAAGATCTATGCAGATATTGATCAACTTGAAAAATCAAAAATTGAAACAAGTACATTCTCCCGCTATAAAGAAGAATTTTATCCATTTGCAATTGCTGTAGTGGTATTGCTTTTGATTGAAGCCTGGCTACGTTATAAAGTGTTGCGGAAGTTTCCTTGATTTTTGGTGCAGAGGATTTACTTTCTTCAATTGTCTCAGTGCCTTTGCCCCTTTCTGGCAAATAATTTTTCCATCCCTCCATGGCGATCTATTCCTTTTCTTTGCATTGCATGAAAGCCCTCATTTATAAATCGACAGGTAGTTGGTATGTTGCCAAAACAGAAGAAGGCAAGATCGTGCAGGCACGTATCAAAGGAAAGTTTAAGATCGATGGATTTACTTCAACCAATCCTATTGCAGTTGGAGATGAAGTGGAGATTGAAATGGAAAATGACCTGGAGCAGACGGTTATGATCACTGCTATTGCTGATCGCAGGAACTATATTAATCGCCAAAGTCCGGCTAACAAACACCAACATCATATTATTGCTTCCAATCTAGATCAGAGTTTATTGTTTGCTACACTAAAGGAACCACGAACGTCCCAGGGGTTTATTGATCGTTTTCTTATTGCATCGGAAGCGTATCATATTCCAGGTGTGATCGTTTTTAATAAGGCAGATGTTTATAAGAAAAAAGAGCAGGTCCAATTTGAAGACTGGAAAGAAATGTATGAAGCGGTGGGCTACAAAGTGATTCTGGCTTCTATGGAAAACGGTTTGGGAATTGATGATATTAAAACAGCTTTGAAAGATAAAGTAACCTTATTGAGCGGACATTCCGGTGTAGGAAAGTCGACTTTCATCAATGCATTGATGCCCGATCTTTTGCTACGAACAGAGGAAGTAAGCGGCTGGAGTGGCAAAGGAATGCACACCACCACATTTGCTGAAATGTACGATTTGCCATTCGGCGGAAAGATCATTGATACACCTGGTGTAAAGGAATTTGGTCTCGTTGATATCAGCCGGCAGGAACTCTCCCATTATTTCCCGGAGATGCGGGTGCTCATCAACGATTGTCAATTTAATAACTGTCTTCATCTTGAGGAGCCGGGCTGTGCAGTAAAAGAAGCTGTGTCAAAAGAGGAAATTCATCCACTTCGTTATATCAGTTATTGCGGAATTCTTGCCACAATTGAGACAAAAAAAAACTACTAAGCCGCATTTCATCTTCTTTGCTTCTTAATAGTCACTTCCTTAAAGGTGGGCGAATGATCTACGCTTCTCCGGGATCAGCATCTTTCAACGCATCAACCAGCTCGGCAATTGCCGCATTTTCAAAATGTTCACTCTTTTCTTCCAAAGACGGGAAAACAGAAATGCCATTGAAAATATTAAAACTGAGTGTAAGGGCTGTGCCTTTGTAAATAAAATCCCAATAAAGCGCTTCAAAATCATCAAGCTTCTTGGTAAAGGAGATCTTTAACTTGTCGGCAATAACATCTGCCCAGCGATGAAATTTTTCATAACTGGCATCATCGTCAAGGACTGCCTCGTTATATCCTACATGGTTGCGTAATGTTGGATTCATAGCGGTAATATTTATGGTGTTATAAATGGGGTTAGTTCTCTTTATATTATTTAGCTGTTAAATCGTTTCGCTTTTTTCACCTTTTCACCGCTCAGTAACTTCTCGGCTCCAACATTCTTGCCATTGGTTGGACATCCTTCCTTGGGTGTTCGTTTAAACACATTGCAACTTGTCATGAAAGACAGTAATATTACGACAAGCGCTGCTTTGGTGATCTGTTTCATATAATTATTCTTGTTTAACATTTAGATATTGACAATGTTCGTACCGTAATCAGTTATTTTCTGTTAAGGCATCTTTAAACCATCCCGAATACTTGATATAATTATTAGCGATCCGGTTGATCTCGCCATGGATCAGTTCCTGGCTGATGTCTTTTACTTTTTTAGCAGGAACCCCTGCATAAATACTTCCCGCTTCCACCACTGTGCCTTCCAGCACTACCGCACCTGCCGCAATAATCGAATTGCTGTTGATGATGGCATTATCCATCACAATAGCACCCATCCCGATCAACACATCATCATGCACAGTGCATCCATGAACAATGGCATTGTGCCCGATGCTTACATTATTTCCGACAATGGTTTTCGTCTTTTGGTATGTTGCATGTAACACCGCCCCATCCTGTACGTTCACCTTGTTGCCCAGTATAATGCTGTTTACATCTCCCCGAATAACGGCATTGAACCATACGCTGCATTCATTGCCCATTACTACATCGCCTACGATGGTAGCATTAGGAGCAATAAAGCAATCGTCGCCAAATTGGGGAAAAACGCCTTCTACAGGAAGAATTACGGGCATACGGAATGTGGTTTTAGTTCGTCTGTAAATTTCGTAATGTTTTCTGAGGGCACATAATGTTTGCCGTCTTTTTTAGTGTATTGCCCGATTTTTAACTTCATTCTGCCTATAAAGGTCATAATAAGGCCATGTTTCCGCATTTATCCAACAGATATACGTATGTATTAGACCGTTGGTTTATACCATTTACAAAACCAGTAAGCTTGGAAACCGTTCAACTATTTCCCGACATTTGCAACACAACACAATATGAATCAACGGGAATTATTTTTAAAGCACGTCGCTCAAACTTCATCAGCACCTCTGGCCCTTGAAATTGTAAAGGCCCAAGGAAGCCGTTTATGGGATGCAGATGGTAAAGAATACATCGATCTGATTGCAGGCATAAGCGTTTGTAATGTGGGGCATCGTCATCCAAAAGTGGTGGAAGCTATCAAGCAACAGGTTGACAAATACATGCACCTGCTTGTGTATGGCGAGTTTATTGAAAGCCCGGAAGTGCAGTATGCGAAACTGCTTACCGATCATTTACCCGCATCGCTCAACTCTGTTTATTTTACCAATTCCGGAACGGAAGCAACTGAGGGTGCCATGAAGCTGGCTAAACGGGTGACCGGTCGTACTGAGATGGTTGCATTTAAAAACAGTTATCATGGAAGTACACAAGGTGCATTGAGTGTGATGGGTGATGAATATTGGCGGAATTCATTCCGTCCGTTGTTGCCGGGAGTTCATCATGCAGATTATAATTCGTTTGAAGCACTGGAGTTGATTGGAAATAATACTGCTTGTGTAATTGCTGAAACCATCCAGGCCGAAGCCGGTGTAAATGCGCCGTTGAAAGAATGGATCACGGCCTTGCGGAACCGTTGCAATGAAACCGGCACCTTATTAATATTGGATGAGATACAATGTGGCTTTGGCCGAAACGGTTCACTTTGGGCATTTGAACAGTTTGAAGTGGTGCCTGATATTTTATTATTAGGAAAAGCATTGGGCGGTGGAATGCCATTAGGGGCATTCATAGCCAATAAAGAATTAATGTGGAACTTCACAGAGAATCCTGTGCTTGGTCATATCACTACGTTTGGTGGTCATCCTGTTTGCTGCGCAGCAGGAATGGCGGCTATGAATGTTTTATTGGAAGAAGAACTGGTGAAAGGAGTGAATGAAAAAGAAATTCTCTTCCGCACATTATTGCATCATCCGAAAATTGAAGCAGTGCGTTCACGTGGTTTGATGATGGCGGTTGTGTTTGATAGTTTTGAGACAAATAAAAAAATAATTGATGCCTGTATTGCACAAGGGGTGATTAGTGATTGGTTTTTATTTGCCTCAAATTGTTTGCGTATTGCGCCACCGTTAACGATTTCTGAAGAAGAAAGTACAAAAGCTTGTGAAGTGATAATAAGTTGTTTGAACGAGATATAACTTTCTTCGTGCCTTCATGTCGTTGCGGCAACCATTAAAACTGCAACCTGAAACTTCCAAATACACCAAAGCGTTTATATTGCTCGGTGGGTAATGGTTGCGGGGCAAGTCTCCAGATAAAATCGAACCGCAACACCCGGAAGATATTATCTACACCTGTACCCACTTCCATATACGTTTTTCCATTGAGCGATTGGAACTGGTGACCACGATCGAATATGGCGCCCACCTGGTTAAAGCTGCGGTTCGCATCACTCAAGCTTCCCCATAAAACTTTTGCAGTCCAGAACTGTCGCAACTTTAGTTTGCGTGTTGGTCCTAATAGACGGAACATGCCATTACCGATATTATGTTCAACGTTTATACCAGCATACTCATCGCTCAGGTACTCAAACCTGTTCATTAGGTTGAACGCATATTTATTATAATAGAAAATTTCATTGCCGGGATGAATCTCTAATAAAGGAAACGGAAGTGTGCCATAGATTTTACCACCGTATACATTATAATAAAGCTCACCTAGATTAGCGATCTTAAAATAATCGTGTACCGATGCGTTTAAACGATGGTACTGGTAATTGCTTTTTAAGAAACCAGGGAAACCTCTTGCATATTTAATTTCAGCAATAGGATAGGGGCTGCCTAAACTCGATCGTAAGAATGTTCCTTCGAGGAAACGTTCAAGATAGGCATAGCGAATACGAAAACCGACTTCAGAATTATTCAAAGCTTCTCCAACTCCATCGGGGTAAATTGATTTAGAAGGTAAAGAACGAATTGGATCGAACCGTTTACGTGTAGCAGAAACTTCGAATGTGAAACCGGCATGTGTTTCTTTGGAGAATTCAATACGTTGTTGTTCTACCCGCAGGAACTTGATAGGCACTTGCGATTTACGTGCAGCTAATGTAAATACGTTATCGGTACCCACTTCATCATAATAACGTTGACCGTTATCATAATCATTTGTGTACGACAAATACATACGAACACGTGGATCTCGTTTAAAAAGATGTGTGATCTCTGCCCGTCCCTTGAACTTCTTATCAGTAAATCCATAAGCGAGATATCCACGCAACCACCATGTTTTACTGAAGTTAGTACTTGTTCCCAAATCCAATCTTGTACGAAAGCCTTCCACCACATTTGAACTCATCACGTTGAACCAAGGTCCATATTCAAAACTTCCGAATGCTTTGTAACCTGTTGCAAGAAACGTAGCAATTTCGCTGTAACGTTTAAAGAGCGGCATTTTCTGCAACGTATCGATCATGCTGTAAATGGCCTTTTCATTTTTTGCAAGTTCTTCGTGCCGTGACTCTTTCCAATAAGTTTCCGGTTGCTGTGTTGAACCTGCAAGCAGTATTGTTTCTTCCAGTTTTTTATTTTTCTGCAACTGCTCCCACACCACACCTGAATTAATGAGCACATCTTTATAGGTAGTTGTCTTTCGCCCCGTTACTCCAAACTTCTGTTTGCCGATTGGTGCCACATCAATAATAAATTTATCCTTCAGCAAAAACCAAATAGAGTCGTTCACGAATTTGTATTCCTGCACAATACTCAGCTTCTCCACATAATTCACATTTGCTTCTTTCGATAATCGCAGGTTCATTTTCTGTACGGCAAATGTGGTATCATGTATCCAGCAATCACCTTCAAATGTATTTTCTCCTTTTCGCTTGGGTGTAAACACCAGATGAAAGAAACGTTTGCCTGCTACATATTGTGTATCGGGCACACGATAACTATAAAATGCATCGCCATTATCACTAATGGGGCTGATGAAACGTTTATCAAAAATCGGTATGTAGTTATTGTACACATTGATATTCTGATCCATGCCACCCAATAATTTCTGTACACTTTCATTATCTACACCCGATGTGCGACTGGCTTTGATCTCTTCCCGTCTGCGTAATGGTGATTTCTGATAATAGTAATTTGAAATCGTTTCTGTGAGAAATATCGGCAGAAATGGTTTTTCTTCACTTGTACTGTCAACTGTTTGATCAAGAATAAAGCCAAATGGTTTGAGAGGGCCAATGTTCTTGAACTTATCTTTATTGAAACGGTTAATATCAAGTTCAAGTTTGTTGTATAATTCGTAACCAAAATTTTCGAAACGGTAACGGTCGTTAACCGGTTTTTGCCGAACTACTTTTCTCCAAAGGATCCATCCTCTTCCATATTTCGATTTCACCACTACTTCTTTTCCTGCACTGCCACGTTCAAGTTGAATTGTTAAGAAAATAGTGTCTTTTAATGTTGCAGGTAATGCAACGGTCATGCTGTTATAACCAACATAACTTACGAGCAGGGAATCGCTTGCTGAAATGGAAGCGAGGGTCAATGAAAACAAACCTGCTGAATCACTCAGCTTACCAATACTTGTATTTTTCAACTGTACTGATGCAAAAGGAATAGGCTCATCGGAGTGTGAATCTTTAATGATACCGGAAACAACTTTTGTTTGCGCCGTTATGTTTAAGATGCACAGGACACACAGCACAATAGAAACGATATACTTCATCCGGTTAATGCGATTGTTTGGAACGATAAAATTAGTGAATCCAAGCCGCTCATCCCGTGAGGGTTTTTACGATAGGCAATTGTTTTCTAAAACTTTCTGTTAAAAAGGGCAACAGATTATTAGAAGAATCGATGAAAAACCATTTACTTTGCAATTCAAAGTGCTTTTATGAATAGCCAGAATCAAACGCTAGAAACTATCCAGGACATCCGTAACATGATGGACCGCAGCAGTCGCTTTATCAGCCTTAGTGGCCTTAGTGGTATTGCTGCAGGTTTGTGTGCATTAACCGGTGCCTGGTTTGCTTATGATGTGATCGAAAGTGCAGATGGATCGGGCGTAAGAAGAGCCGGCTTAATTGGCGAAAGCTACAGCACTGATGGTGTTAGCATGTTACGTTCTTTCATGGGCAGCCGCTTATTTTTAATTGCGGTGCTTACATTAATTTCTGCGATCATACTGGCTGTATTCTTTACCTACATCAGAAGCAAACGACAAGGAGTGCCTGTGTGGGGGTCAACAGCAAAACGTATGATCTGGAATATTGCAGTGCCTTTGGTGGCAGGTGGATTATTTCTTTTAAAATTGATCGAAGCAGGTGTGTATGGTTTAATTGCACCGGGTTGTTTGATCTTTTATGGCATCGCATTGATCAATGGAGCGAAGTACACATTTGGCGAAATTCGCTTTCTGGGATATGTAATCACTGCATTGGGAGTAATTAATTGTTGGTTTCCGGGTTACGGACTTTATTTTTGGGCCGCAGGTTTTGGAGTGTTGCACATTGTATACGGAATAGTGATGTGGAATAAATATGAACGACAGCCCATGCAAATGGAGAAGAAAGTATGAAGAATCCGATAGAACAGTTACAAAAGGTGTTCGATAGCCGGGTAAGGTTAGGCGTAATGAGTGCGTTGATGGTAAATGCGCAGGTAAGTTTTAATGAACTGAAAGAACTGATCAATGTAACTGATGGAAATCTTGCTTCGCATCTGAAAGCATTGGAAGAAAACGGCTACGTTAAAGTGAACAAAGGATTTGTAGGACGTAAAACAAACACAACCTATGCAGTTACAAAAGCAGGCGAGAAAGCATTCAGGTTACATCTTGATGCGTTGGAGCAAATGATCAAGCAAATGGGGAAGTAAATTTTTTTGCATATAAACTTTGAATTTCAAAGTACTTTTAAAATAAATAAAATGGACACACAACACCCCACTTTCTGGCAACGGTATGGCATCTTCATCAAATCCATTCTTGTTGGTTTTCTCATCCTGGTATTATTGATACCAACTGCTTTTATAACTGAATTGGTTCGTGAACGACAAGACAGGCAACGTGAAGTAATAGCCGAAGTAAGTTCCAAATGGGCATCAGCCCAAACGGTAAGCGGTCCCTTTTTAATGATTCCCTACGAGGAAAAATTTGTGGATGATAAAGGTAAAGTGATGATGGTGAAACGCATGATGTATTATTTACCTGAATCAGAAAACATCAATGGTGAACTGATTCCAGAAGAACGAAGCAGAAGTATTTTCAAGATCATTCTTTATAAATCGGACTTAACAATCAGTGGGAAATTTCTGCCGATAGAACTTTCCCAGCTTGGTATTGATCCTGCAAATGTTTTGTGGAATGAAGTGCGGCTTTGTTTGGGCATATCCGATAACAGAGGAATTGCTGAAGCTCTATCATTGAACTGGAATGGTGCAACATCAGAAATGGATCCCGGTTTTCCTCCGACAGATATTGCCGGCTCGGGTGTAAGCAGTTTATTGAAAAATGCAATGGCGTTAAAAGATTCAGCACAGTCTTATGAACTCAAATTGAAACTGAAAGGTTCCGAGCGTCTTTACTTTACACCACTTGGTAAACAAACCAATGTGAAATTAAAATCAACCTGGCCTGACCCTTCGTTTGACGGTAAATTTTTACCAACTCAACATACAATCAGTGACAAAGGATTTACAGCGAGTTGGGATATCCTTCATTTCACCCGTGATATTCCGCAGCTGTGGAAGGAAGGCAAACAGGATATTGATGGGTTTGCATTCGGTGTAGAATTATTACAGGGTGTTGATTCGTACAGTAAAACCATGCGTACAGTAAAATATGCGTTGCTTTTTATTGCACTTACGTTTTTCCTTTACTTTTTTATTGAAACATTAAAAAAGCGAAGTGTACATCCTTTACAATATGTGCTGGTGGGCTTAGCTCTTTGTATATTCTACACGTTGTTATTGTCTGTTTCGGAATACACAGGTTTTAATATTGCATACCTGATTGCTTCTGTTGCTACGATTGGATTGATCACATCTTACACTTACAGCATCTTTAAACAAACAGCTGTTGCAATTGCGTTGCTGGTATTTCTCTCATCGTTGTACGGCTTTATTTATATTCTTATCCAGTTACAGGATGGAGCGTTACTGTTCGGAAGTATTGGTTTATTCATTCTGCTTGCAATAGTCATGTATTACTCCCGTAAGATCGATTGGTATGGTGAAGGAAAGAAAGTGACAACAACTGATACAATTAACGATAATACAACCGAATCATGAAAAGGTTATTAAAAAAACTCCGCAGCAATATACTGGTGATGCTGACGCATACAATTGCATTACCGATATTAAAGATCGTACGACGTAAGAAGAAGTTTCCTTATAGTATGGAACAACTCAGTGCCTTGCCTTTTGAAACAGTGGGGAATGAATTATGGCAACAATTGAATGCAGAAAACCTGCGCCTGCTTCCTTACTACGAACGGCATGATATTAAACATGTGGTACTTGATTATCCCTTTACAGATGAAGGCGAAGTGAGTCTGCAGTTTTTCATGCTGGCAAATGGAAGAGTTTCGTTCCCGGTGTTGGCAACAGTGATCTATGGTTTGGTAACGATGCCGGAGTATTATTCATCATTCCGCAAAGCATATCAACGGGGCAAAGAAGCAAAAAATCTTTCTTCACTTGATTGGTTTGCCATTATGCAACAGCCGCTTGCTGAAGTGAGGTGTCAATTTTCATTAGCTAAATGAAATTTACTATGCGATCATTCTATTATGCTTTTAGAGGAATAGTCAGTGTTTTCAGGAGTGAGGTCAACATGCGGATACATGTTGTTGCAGCAGTACTCGCAACAGTCGCTGGATTTTACTTCAAAATAGCAGCAGGAGAGTGGGGAATAGTCGTGCTGTGTATTTGCTCAGTTATTGCGATGGAATTGATTAATACGGCCATTGAGCAATTATGTAATCATGTAACAGCTGAACAACATCCCGTCATTAAAAAAGTAAAAGACATCGCTGCGGCTGCTGTATTGGTAACAGCTGTAGGCAGCTTCGTGGTAGCGTTGATTATATTCCTTCCTAAACTTATTTCACTTTTTTGAGTATGAAAAACATCTTGATCTGTTCGGTTGGCTTTTCGTTTTTATTGTATGTGTTTCGTGTTTGGTACACGGGAAGTTTTCTATTCCTGTTTATTCCATGGAATCTTTTTCTTGCATGGTTGCCATTACTGTTTAGCAGTATGATCAAGGATGCAAAATTTTCAATGCGGAATGTATCGCTGTTCAGTTTATGGTTACTGTTCTTTCCCAATTCTCCTTATCTAATTACTGATCTTTTTCATTTACAGGAGAGAGCTGGAGTTCCATTGTATTATGATCTTGTGCTATTATTTATGGCGGCGTGGAATGGATTATTGATGGGTTTGTATTCTCTGCGGAATATTGAGCAACTGTTGTTGAAACGATTTTCGGCTATGAAGGTAAAGCCAATAGTCCTGAGCTTTTTTGTTCTCTGTGGTTTTGGTATTTACCTCGGCAGATACGATCGTTATAACAGTTGGCATTTGGTAACTCAGCCATTTGATCTGGCGCAGGGAATTCTATCGAAGGTTATTTCACCGGCATCGCATCCACGTGTGTGGGCCGTTACTATTCTTTTTGCAGTTGTGCTGTTGTTGATCTATGAAACACTTAAAAAAATGCCTGCCCATTTTAGTGAGCAGGCATCCTTATCAAACAAAAATTAAGTTTAAAAATCGAGACCGAGTGATACATGCATGATCGGTTTTCCTTTAAAGAAACCATTCATTTGCCATCCTGCATCATAACGGATGAAGTAACCAAGTAATGTACTTCTTGCACCAAAACCATAGCTGCCAAGGAATGGTCCAATGCCAGGTGCTTTAATGGTTACAGTAACAGGGCTTATGGGTCCATTAGGATCATTTGGATTAAGTGGTGTTGAATATGTTATTTCTGGTCTTCCAATCTTATTGTAACGGCCATTCCACGCAGTACCAAGATCAATAAATTGTACCAATTGGAAATTACGAAGGAAGGCATTGTTAATTGGTTTATTAAAGAAAGTTGGAAACACCGGTAAACGAAGCTCACTGTTTATCACGAGTGCATTATTTCCATTGGCAGCATTTTGAGTGAAGCCACGCAGGTTAACAGCCAATGATTCATACACATAACTCTGGTCAGGTGCAGGCTTGTTGGCTGTATTAAAATAACGTTCTTTGGTTACACCATTTCTTGTAACAGTATTTGACCCAAACATTAACCAGCCATCGGTGCCACCTAAATAATAAATGAATTTATTATCGCCCCATGATACATCTGCAGCACCACGAACAGCCCAGATAAAGTTGCGGTAGATGCGCAGGTAATGTCTTGCATCAAATCCTAAATTAAACGTGAGATCACCAGGGCGTTCAGAGTAGTTGCCACCTAAACGATTAAACATTTCGATCCAGCCTTTTGCACGGAAGCCATGCCAGATATTCGTAACAGGGTTGATGGTGTTGTCATGTACAAACTCAACTCTACCCATCGCAAAATTCTCATCATAATCTGGTTCGGCTAATGAACCGACCACAGCATCATCGCTTTTTATTACATACAAATCTCTGCGAATGCCGGCAATAACCTGTATGCGTTGTACTTCATTTAACGGGTATGAAACATTTGCTTGGTAAATACTGTTGAATATTTTAGCTGGGAAGAATTGCCCGGGCGTTAATTCAAGAAAAACATTGGTGGAAGCAGCACGATAATAGGAAAGACCCCAATCAATACGACGTTTAAGGTTATCGAAACGCATAAAGATCTCATTATCCTGCAAACCATAATTGATACGAAAGGCACCGCTGAACTTATAATCTTCCAAAAACTCCATCGCACCTACTCTTGTCATAGCATTTAACGGATTGCCGTTACCAAGATTTACAGGGCCACTGGCACCTGAGTATGGTTGAAAACGGTTGATGAGAAGAGCACCATTCGATGCAAAATTGGTAGTTACGTTATCAACAAAATATTTCTTGGTATAAGGGAACAAGCGCATACGGGCCAACACTTCTTCCTGGCTTTGTTTTTTTGCACCCATCAGTTTTTCGCCAGGCTGAATAGAATCGTTCTTGAATTCTGTTTCAAAGAAATCTGTTACAGGTTTTTGCGAAGTTGTACTGTCAACAATATCGGTTCTGTTCTGTGTGTTTTCACCAGCGATCTTATCGAGCCTTGTCATCCGTTTGATGTACTCGGTTGGCCTTGCATTTACATTACGTTTACGCAAAGTGTTTTCATCCACCTTCAGTTTATAAAGGAATTTAAATTCACCTTGACGGTTAACTTCTGTTACCTGCCCATTATCACCGGCAATGCGTGTTTCCAATACACTGCTTTGGTAATTACTCATAGGGAAAGTATAGGAGCTGTCGTCCGTTACACGGAATGTAAATATTGAATCAGGTTCCTGTTTGTTCCAGGCTTTCAGCGTTGAATCAAGTTCTTTTGGTTCGGGATTTCGTAAGATTTCATCACCTACCTGGAAGACGGTATCTAAACCGGCAGCGGTTGTACTAAAGAAACCTGCCCAACGATTACCAATACCATTTTCATCACTAATGAACGTGAAGTGATTCATGTTGTATTGTGTAGGGAAGCGGGCATTACCATATTTGATATTGCTGAGCTGTGATATTTGTTTGAACTCTGATTTGTTCCAGTTATCAATGAGGAAAACGTTGTAACGTTCTTTTGGTAAAACTGTATCACCGGTAGCAGCGTTAGGCGATGGACGGTTACTGGAGAAGATGATACCTGTTTTGTTAGGGAATGCAACAAAGCTTGCATCAAGATCATCATACACATCATTGGTTACCTGCTCTGCAGTTTGTTTGTCGATCTTGTAAACGAACACATCACTCTGCCCGCCTTTCACGGCACTCATCACCAATGTATTTGGATCAAGCATGTATTGCATATCATTCACCTGCTCAAACGGAAGTTCAACATTCTTTACTGTTTTAATACGGCGGAATGCATCGTACACATTCAGCAATACTTTTCCCTTTTCCCAAACGATCATGGCAATACGTGTTCCTTTTGGATCCCACGCCAGCAACGGATAATTTGGATTTGGTTTTTCTTCCAGGTTGCGGACACCACTCTTCCACAATACTTTTTCAGAAATGAAATTCTCATTCAGGATCACTCTTGTTTGTCCTTTACGGTATTCAACTACTGCGTAAGTGAAGCTCTTTGGATTTGGGTTTGCCTGGAAACGGAAATAATCGTTTTTGCCAATTTCTTTTGGAACAGTTAAACGGCCACTCGGTACATTTCTTCTGGCACGGATATCTTTAAAATATTTATCACGGTTGTAAAGCATGAAATCTTTCAATACATCTTTCAGCTTTTTCTTAGCAACAGTTTGTGTGGCCCTGTTTACGTTTTTGTAAATGCGGCTCAGGTACAGCAGATACGTTACGTTTTCACGACGGTATTTTTCTTCAATATAATACCAAAATGCATGACCCGCCAAACGTGGTTGCTCGTAAGCGAAATGATAAAAACTTTTATAATCGGCACCAATCATAGCACTTTTTAATTCGTTATCGAGTTTGGTGCTCCAGTTTTCAGCCGCATAAGAAATGTAACCATCGGTCATCCATTTTGGAAGATCAAGTAATGCCTGGTTTTGTGCAAACTCACCAAGGTCATCACCAAACAGCATGCTTTCAACCAACACTTTGGCGATGCCTTCACGTATCTGGCGACGGAGATCGTTATGATCGCCATTGTAATACACCACCATCTTGTTATTCACCAGTTTGGTTAAGCCACCTGCATTGGGAATATCGAGACCAATGCCAATATTCGATTGTTTATAATCATTGAAATTGTTGTAGAGAACAATGTTGATCCTGCGTTGAATACCGAATTCAATAAAATCTTCGAGTGTGGGAAGTTCCTCCTCCGCTACCTGGGTGGCAAACTTTGCCAGTTCCAATCCATTAATGGTGTAATGAACATTGAAATTTGGACTTTGGTAAAAGCTCCATTTGAATTTGGTGTGCTGAACCCGGTTTTTCCCGAACTCCACCATGTTTACCTGCGCAGAAGCATGGTTCAGGAATAAAAGAAAGATGAATGATACTGTTACCGTAAGACGAAGAAAACCGTTCACTTGAATTCGCATATTTTCGTGTTATATCATTTAGAGAATCAGGTTTGGGAAAACCGACATTTAAAAGTACAAAAATCAATCCATGTTCACTGTTAAAGCTTTTACATTCAGCCCCGTTCAGGAGAACACATATATCCTCTATAACGAACAAAAGAAGGCCTTCATTATCGACCCTGGCTGTTATTTTGAAGAAGAACGTGATGAACTGGCTTCTTTTCTTAAACAAACGGAATTACAACCCATACAGTTGCTTAACACACACTGCCATCTCGATCATGTATTTGGCAACAAATGGATCTACGAAACTTATGGTTTGGAACTGCACCTGCATGCCAACGAAAAGCAGGTATTGGACTTTGCCCCCGCCGGTGGTTTAATGTGGAATCTGCCGTTTGATAATTACAACGGTCCTTTACATTGGTTGAAAGAAGATGATGAAATAGAAATGGGCGATGATAAACTAACGGTGCTGTTCACCCCGGGACATGCGCCTGGTCATGTTTGTTTTTATTGCAAGGCGCAGAATTTTGTAATTGGTGGTGATGTGTTGTTCCGTGAAAGTATTGGGCGAACTGATTTGCCGGGAGGAAATCATCAAACCTTGCTCAACAGTATCCGCACACAACTTTTTGTGTTGCCCGATGAAACAATTGTGTACAGTGGCCATGGCCCGGCTACAACAATTGGTTATGAAAAGAGAAACAATCCTTTCCTGGTTTGAGCTTAGGGGGCTGAAATGAATTTCCCAACGAAGGGTAGCTTTTGTAATTCTTTGCGTTCGATCCGTAAAATGAATAATCCAAACGCCAGTATCAAGGCCAGTCCAAACAAATGACTGAACCACATGGAGACAATAAAGTATGTAGCCAACTTGTGTAGACCAAAGAGCAGTACGCAGATCACTACATACGCCGTCAGTTTTTTCCATGGATAAGGAACGGGATAATATTTCTGTCCTAACCTGTAGGAAACGATCATCATAAAACCATAACAGCAAATGGTGGCAATGGCACAAGCCATATAGCCAATTACAGGAATCAACAGGAAATTAATGATCACAGTAATGGCTGCACCACCTAATGTGATCCATGCACCAACCAAATTCTGATTGGTAAGTTTATACCACACCGATAAATTGTAATACACACCAAGAAACAGTTTTGCTAACATCAGGATAGGTACTACTGCCAAACCTGTCCAGTATTCGGGATGGCTGCGACCCATGAAATATTTCCAGATATCCAGGAACAACACCACACCAAGAAAACAAAAGCAACAGGCGATCACAAAAAACTTCATTACCCTTGCATAAGTGCGTTGTGCATTTTCCTGGGTTGATTGTTTAAAGAAAAACGGCTCGGCTCCAAGGCGAAATGCCTGAATAAATAACACGATCAGCACAGCCAACTTATAATTAGCGCCATAAATACCGCTTTGAGAATAGGCTTCTTCTGTAGATCCGGGAAAGAGCTTCAGAATCATAAATCGATCAATGAGTTCATTCACCATACCACCTAAACCCACAATGATCAAGGGCCAGCTATAGGTCATCAGTTCTTTCCAGAATGTTTTATCAATTGTAAGCCGGAAGCTGAACAGTTCTTTTGAAAGCAGGATCAAGGTAACTGCACTTGCTGCAAGGTTGGCAAGTATTACATAACCCAAACCGATCTTTGGACTGTATAATACTGAAAAGAAGGTTCCTTTCTCAGCATTCTTACAAACAACCAGAAAGAACAGCACAAGTCCAACATTAATAAGGATGTTGAGAACCTTAATGGAAGCAAATTTTCTCGGTCTGCCCTCAAACCGGAGCTTTGAAAAAGGTAGTACTGCAAGGGTATCAAGTGCCACGATCCACATCACCCAGCGTACATATTCCGGTTGTTTGGGTATTTCAAGAAAGCCGGCAATAGCTTTACTGAAAAACAGGAACAAAACAGTAAGGATAGTTGTTGAAATAAGAATGGATGTAACAGCTGTGTTATACACCTTGCTTTCCGGTTCTTTCGCTGCAAAACGGAAATACGCTGTTTCAAGACCGTAAGTGAATAAGATATTTAGAAATGCTGCAATTGCGAACAGAGTAGTGATCTTACCATAATCGGCAGAAGCAAAAATAGTGGCAAGCAAAGGTGTAAGAAGATAGTTCAGAAATCTTCCGAAAATGCTGCTGAATCCATACCAAATTGTTTGTCCGGCTAATTTTTTAACGTTGCTCAAGGAAACGAAATTAAGATTCTTTAAAAATAGGTAAACATATTTCGATGTTAATGCAACACATTAGGGTTGTTTTTTATCTTAGTAGCACAAAACTGAATGTTATGGAATGAGCCATAAAAATTATTAAGTAATTTATAGCCAAACGAAGATAATTTTAATAGCGAATAACATCTGACAAATAATTACTAATTAAAACGAAACAGATGAAAAAACAAATCTACACTTTACTTACCTGTTTATTGGTTACGATGTATGCAGGTGCACAAGCTTACGGTGAGCTTGAATGGCAAAAGAAAAAGATCCCGGCCATGATCACGGAAGTGCCTTACTCTGCTTCAGTAACAGAAGATGCCATACGGCAAAAATTCAGCCAAATGGGTTTCAGTGCTAAAGAAAGTAAAGGTGTGTACACTTACAAAGCTGTACGTATTCCTGAGATAAGTGATGAAACCTTTGATGTTTTATTAAAAGTTGAACGTAAGAGCCGTAAGGAAAAGGATGAAAGTAATGTATATTTTATTGTATCACGTGGTTACGAAAATTATGTAAAGGGCACAGACGATGCTGTGTTTATTACCAAGATCAAACAATATTGTCTTGGATTTATTCCACTGGCAGAAGCACAGGCACTTGAAGTTGAAATAAAGGGTCAGGAAGATAAAGTGAAGTCTACTGAAAAGAAATTAAGGGACTACGAAGATGAAAGTGGCAGCCTTGAGAAGCGACTGAAGAAATTGCAGGACGATATTGAAGAAAACAAAAAGAACATCGAAAAACAAAAAAGTGAAGTAGAGAATCAGAAAAAAGCGTTGGATGTATTAAGAGCAAGACGCAAATCAGCATAAAGCAAAAGCCCCCGATATATCGGGGGGCTTTTTTATTGAGGTGCAGCAAAGTTGCTGTTAGATGTAAAATTGTTATCGGTTAATGTGCGGAAGAAATCAACCAATGCGGTTCGTTCAGCAGCTGAAAGTTGAATGCCGTTTGTAAGTACTGGATCAAGAGTTGCACTTTGTTGCACACCCGATTGATAGTGATCAAAGATCTGTTCAAAGCCAATAAACCTCCCATCGTGTAAAAAGGGATAACTCTTAAAAATGTTCCGCAACGATGGCACACGAAATTTTAATGAATCTGCTTTATTGCCTGTGATCGTCATTCTTCCTTTATCATTGAATGTATTTAGCGGTAATCCAATGTTGCGGTAAGAAAAATCTGTGAACAGCGGCTCTGCATGGCAACTGTTACACTTATTGAGAAACACAGTATAACCTGCCTGTTCACTTGTAGTAAACGTCTTGAGTTTTTGTTTTACCGAATCATATTTTGTTGCGCTGCTGATGAATGCACTCACAAATTGTGTTAATGCATTGAAGATGCGTGGCTCACTGATATAAGTTGAGCCATATACAGTTTTAAATTGTTGTGGATAGTAGCTATCGGTTTTTAATTTGTTGATGATGCCACCAATTGTTTCACCAAACTCAATCGGGCTATTGATATGTGCTGCATATACCGCATCAAGTGATGTATATTTCCCATCCCAGCCATACGAAGTTCGCCAGGCAAGATTGAACAGGCTCATGGCATTACGTATGCCATGTGAGCCATTTACGCCATGACTCAGATCATGATCAAATGTGCCAAATGCCGCAACCTGTTGATGACAGGAGCCACAGGAAATACTACCATCAACTGAAAAACGACGATCATAAAACAATTTTCTGCCTAATTCAAATCCTTCTTTAGTAATCGGGTAGCGTTGGTAATAATCAGTTCCCGGAAAATGTGAAGGTATTTGTACAGGGTAAGCAGTTAATTCAACTTTGTTTTTACGGCAGCCTTCTATCATCCATAAACCAAGTGTTATGAAAAGAATGATGAGGAGGATGCTTTTGCGTGTCTGCATATATCAGTAATCAGATAAACGGATTTTCCGGCGACCTTGTTTATGCTCACTTATCTTTTTCTTCGATTCAATACGTTTTTCTTTTGAAGCTTTTGATGGTTTGCTTGCAATTCTTGCTTTCTTGGGCGTAAGTGCAATAGAGATAAGTTGGTTGATCTTTTCAATAACCTCCTGCTTGTTTGCCTGCTGACTGCGATGCACCTGGCTTTTAACGATCAGTGTTCCTTCTTTATTGATACGATTGCTGAGTTTTTCCAGCAACAATGCTTTTTGCAGATCGGTTACAAGTGCAGAAGATGCAATATGCCAATAACCCATCACCATGGTTTCCACCTTGTTTACATTTTGTCCGCCGGCGCCACCACTACGTGCCGTTTGGAACTGAATTTCATTACTCACATCTTTTATCATGCATCAAAACCGAAGCGTTGTATTTTCGGTGATCGAATTTACAACCAATTGAACGAAATATGAGAGCGGTACTGCAACGAACAGCTTTTGCCTCTGTTAAAGTTGATGGAAACATAACAGGTTCTATTCAGAAAGGTTTGCTGGTATTAATGGGTGTTGAAGATGCTGATTCAGTTGAAGATATTGAATGGCTCAGCAGCAAAATTGTGAACCTTCGCATTTTTGATGATGAAAATGGAGTAATGAATTTGAGTGTGAAAGATGTTGATGGAGATATCTTATTGGTGAGCCAGTTTACCTTACATGCATCAACAAAAAAAGGGAATCGCCCTTCTTACATCAAAGCCAGTAAACCGGATATTGCTGTACCGATGTATGAAAAGATGATCACTCAATTGGAGAAAGATCTCGGTAAAAAAATAATGACAGGCGTTTTTGGTGCTGATATGAAAGTGGAATTGTTGAATGATGGCCCGGTGACGATTATGATTGATACGAAGAATAAGGAGTAGCTTGAGAATTAAGGAATTTAAAAATTTGAAAATGATGAAAGCAGAACTTACAATTAAGCAGGCACAACTTGATGTTGATCAATGGATAAAAACAGTTGGTGTTCGTTATTTTAATGAACTCACCAATCTTGGTATTTTAATGGAGGAAGTGGGAGAGTTGTCGAGCTTGATGGTGAGGAAGTATGGCGAACAATCATTTAAAGAAAGTGATAAAGGAAAAGAGTTGGGCGATGAAATAGCTGATGTATTGTGGGTACTCATTTGTTTGGCCAATCAAACCGGTGTTGATCTGACAGAAGCACTGCAAAAGAATTTTGAAAAGAAGAATAACAGGGATGCAAACCGGCACCAGGAGAATGAAAAGTTGAAATGAGCCCGTGCTTTGAAATGTAGATATTAGATTTTCTTTCTTGTTCCTTGTTCCTTTCGTCTTGCGCCTTCAAACACTTATCTTTGCCCACCTTCAAAAACAGCGAACATGGCGAACGAGAAGCTTTTTGCAAACATTATCTCCCACTCAAAAGAGTATGGCTATATTTTCCAGTCATCTGAAATTTATGATGGTTTAAGTGCGGTGTACGATTATGGTCAGCTAGGTGCCCAGTTGAAAAAGAACATCCGTGATTTCTGGTGGAAAAGCATGACCCAGCTGCACGACA
Organism: Lacibacter sp.; assembly: GCF_035299325.1. GTDB lineage: Bacteria > Bacteroidota > Bacteroidia > Chitinophagales > Chitinophagaceae > Lacibacter. Next base: position 80,465 of record NZ_DATGWT010000018.1, read on the forward strand.
ATATCGTTGGTATTGACGCAGCCATTTTTATGCACCCCACCACCTGGAAAGCCAGTGGCCACGTTGATAATTTCAGCGATCCCATGATCGATAACAAAGACAGCAAAAAGCGTTACCGTGTCGATCACCTGATTGAAGCGCATGCAGAAACGCTTTCTGACTCCGAGTCAGCTGCATTGATCGCCAAAATGGAACAGTTGTTAGCTGCAGATGATTTTGTGGGGATCAAACAATTAATTGAAGAAAACAAGATTAAGTGCTCAGTAAGCGGCACGGCTAACTGGACCGATGTGCGCCAGTTCAACCTCATGTTCTCAACTGAGTTCGGAGCCGTATCGAGCGATAATCCCGAAGATAATATTGTGTACCTGCGCCCCGAAACGGCTCAAGGTATATTCGTAAACTTTCTGAATGTGCAAAAAAGCGGACGGATGAAAATTCCATTCGGTATTGCTCAAACAGGAAAAGCTTTCCGTAACGAGATCGTTGCCCGCCAGTTCATTTTCCGTATGCGGGAGTTTGAACAAATGGAAATGCAGTTCTTCGTTCGCCCCGGCACTGAGCTTGATTGGTATGCAAAATGGAAGGAAACCCGTTTGCAATGGCATAAAGATTTGGGGCTTCCGGCTGAAAAACTCCGTTTTCACGACCATATCAAGTTGGCGCATTACGCCAATGCTGCTGTAGATATTGAATTTGAATTTCCTTTTGGCTGGAAAGAACTGGAAGGAATTCATTCCCGTACTGATTACGATCTGCGCCGCCATCAGGAATTCAGCAAAAAGAAAATGCAGTATTTCGATAATGATCTGAATGCGGAAGGAAAACCTTTTGGTAATTATATCCCGTATGTAGTGGAAACATCGGTTGGTCTGGATCGTTTGTTCCTGACTGTTTTGAGTAATTCTTACCACGAGGAAGAAGTGCCTACCGCTGAGGAGGGAAAAACAGAAATAAGGACCGTTTTGCGCTTGCCGGTGAAAATAGCCCCCATTAAACTGGCTGTTTTCCCACTCACGAAAAAGGATGGTTTACCTGAAATTGCCGAGCAGCTTGTGAAGGAGTGTCGTCCTCATTTCCACTGTTTTTACGAGGAAAAAGACACCATCGGCAAACGCTACCGCAGACAGGATGCCATTGGAACACCCTTCTGTGTAACGGTCGATCATCAGACCAAAGAAGACAATACCGTGACCATCCGGAACAGGGATACATTGCTGCAGGAACGCATTCCGTTATCTGCCGTTAAACAATTTATCCTCAATACAGTTGCATAGTTGGCGAAAGTGAACTAATTTGCCGTCGATAAGTAACTTATACATAATTTAATTGTATACCCAAATCAATAAAATCGTTTCCTGACGATGAAGTTGAGAACAAAACAAAGGAACAAATGAACCTTACTCAATTAACCCTTGAAATCCTCGGTGTCACTTTAGGTGGAATTTTCGGCATTACGCAATCGACCCTTGAAATCCATGTAATTCTCTTCGCAGCAATTATGCTTGTTGTCGGCTTTATTGGAATCAGGATCGGTAAAAAACAGGTGATGTCGAAGGAAAAGAGGATACTGGAATTGGAAGATGAAATGTTGGCAGCGCACAAAGAAATACTTCATTTTGCAAAAACAAATAAGCAATTGGCTGAAACATTAGAAAAAGCAAAAATTCCTTACCCCGTTTCACACATCGATGAGGAAGAAGATGAAAAAGTAAGAAAAATACCTCTCGGGAAAATCGGTTAAAACTTGCAACAACATACAAAAGGAAAGTCCCCCGTACTATCGGGGGACTTTTCTGTTTGCAGAAATCTCGTCTTATTTAGTTTGTAGTTCTTACGATCTTTTTCACGAACTGCTCTTTACCTTTTCTGTCTCTTATTTCAACAAAGTAGATGCCACTTGAAAGGATGTTGATGTTGAGCCTTGTATCGGAGTAAGAGGTTAGTTTGCTCATGACTTCCTGGCCCATGGCGTTTACGATACGGATATTCATTTCACGTATCTGTGTTTTGTTACCTGCATTAATGAACAAGCCGCCGGCATCATCGGTATAAACATTTTTAATAAAAATTCCTGTCCCGGTTACATCATTCACATCAGTAACTGTTTGCGTGAGACCCATATCCACTGCATTGATCCAGAATTCAGAAAAGCTTTTCACTTTAAACTCTGCGTAATAACCATTGTTGAAGGGTACTACATCAACCTTTCCTGAGTCAATAAATTGGAAGGTTCCATCTGCTCCATCATTTAATATTCCGTTTTCAAAGGAAGCACTGCCGTTGTATTTTGTAACTGCTGCCAGGTATGCATCAGTAAGTTTGATGCACAGAGCACAGCCGGTTGCATCAATCAAAGCTTTTGCTTCCTGTTCTGTAAAATAGAATCGTATAAGTACACTATCAGTTGGTGAAATAGATGAACGGATTACCAGGTTGCGGTCGAGGTAATATTGATTGTTCATTGTGCGAACAGGCCCTGAATTGATATATGCACTTACATCAGTACTGCCAAGATTTTGTCCCATTGGATGGATGGATGCTATCCTTGTTCCGCCATTGTTAAAATGTATCCAGTTATTTCCACTTACTGATTGATTGATATTTAATATATCAGTACCTGTATAGATCGTTGCTTTTTCAAAGATGTGAATATCATCAATGCCGATACCTTCATATTGCGCTGCTTCATCACTTGAAAGGAAAATACGGAAACGGATGTTGGAAGCATTCGGCACTTCAGTACTTGACACATGCCAACGCTGAATACTTTTTTTCCATGATTGATTTACTGATGAATCAAACCAGTTAGTGCCGTTGGTTGCAGTCAATCGTTGCCATGTGTTTCCATTGTCGGTACTGTATTCCAACGTGTGATAATCGCAATTGCAATTATCTTCCTGCTGAGTAATATGACTGAAACTTAAAACCGGCTGTGTTAAGCTGCTTAAATTGAAACAAGGTGAGTAGAGATAAGAATTTTCATTTTGTTTATAGATACTGTTAAGTGTTGTGAACCAACCTTTACCCTCGCTGGCAGAACGCTTCATCAATGTTTTAGAAGGAATGCCCCAACGCCAGCTGCTGTAACTGACTGTATCAGTAAACCAGTTTCCATTAGAATTGTCAAAGCGTTCGAGATAAGGAAACGAACTGATCACAGGACTGCTGTAAACAAACCGATTATTAATACTATCGTTCACAGGATAATCGTCACCAATGAGATGCACCCACGCATCAATTTCATATGCCTTGAATGCAGAAAGATCGGCTTGTGTTGGAAATGTAAAATCAAGCTCTGTATTTGCTGCCAAAGAAGGAATTGATCCGGCAACAGCTGTTCCATTATTGATACGGTAATAAACCGGAACATTCGTGAAAGTAGTAGCCGTGGTATTTTTTACTTTGATCGTGATGTTTGCATTTCCCGGAGTGCAATTAAATGTATCAGGCGCTACCAATTGTGTAAGCAACACATCATTACTTGTCTGCACAATACGGATATCATCAAACGTAAATCCATCATCCTGATCATATCCATTAATATCATACGTTGCATTGTTAGCTGATGTACTGCTTATCTGATCGAACCGGACCTGGAAACTTGAACTTACTGTTTGTCCAAGTTCGTTGATGTTAATACTTACACGTTTTACTTCACCGAGGTTGCCTTGATTGTTAGAGAGATTGTACACGAGTACCCAAGGTTGGGTATCGCTTCCACGCATCCACACACCAGTACCCGGTTGTTTTAACTGTCCGTGATTTTTAAAGTTGAAATCAAAACGTAAGCCTTGTGTTGCTGTGTAACTGCTGAGGTTAATGGTGCCCGTAACACTGTTTCCTGCCAGCACACCACTATAATTTATGGCATCAAGTGTAATAGCTTTACTTCCGTTGACCGCAACACCTGAGTTAACAAATGTGCGTAGCCTGCCATTTGACGTATTTAAATAATCAAACCGATCAGCATTTGTTAATGCAAAGAAATTTGTTTTGTATTCATCATTCCCAGTTGCTTCAAAAGTTTCAGCGAAAGGTAAGCTCACTGCCGGGTTCGCAACGTGTTTTACAACATAAGTGAGTTCATCATTAGCTGTTTGTGTATCACCTGTTTGCTTCACGGTTACTTTAATATTGTAAATTCCGGGAGCTGATAAATTTGCAGTTGCGGAAAATGTATAATTCACAGTTGAATTAGCAGCAATGGAGACTGCAGAAGATTCTGTTACAACAGTGCCTCCGTTTACCTGGTAAGAAATAGTGTAGGTACTGCTTGTTGCAACATCGTCAAGATTTTTGATGCGTACCGTAATTGGTTGTGTTGCTGTTAAACCAATACTTGTATTTTCTCTGCCATGAACAGGAGAAAGTAATGAATCTATTTTTAGATCATTATCAAACTCCGCAGCAGTACATGCTGTAGCAAATGAAGGTGTGATGCTTCGTGCAATTGCACGCAGGCCCAATGAATCAGTCATTCTTGCACGAACCGTAAACCAGTAAGTTTGTGTTTTATTCAATCCACTCACACGATAGGTCAATGTGTTGGTTGTTCCTAATGATGAAAACGCACCATCATTTAATTGTAGTACTTCATAATCCGTAGCGCCAGTAACAGCCGTCCATGAAAGATTTACATAACCTTCGCAGGGAACGGTTGCAGTAACAACAGGTTGTGCTAATATGGTAAAATTTCCAGGTGATGTAGCTGATGCACCGCCACCGTTTCTTGAAACCCTTATCTTTCCTTTGTTTGTTGGGGTATTGGGAACGCCAAACCATCTGTAACGATGTTGATCGGCCGGAACATTTGCATCAACTATACTCCAGGTAGCACCATCATCAACTGATACTTCAATTGTAAAAGCATTTGTGCCGTTATCTTTTGCATTCCATTTAATGATCTCTTCAACTCCGGGAACAAATCGTTCTCCACCATAGGGATGTTCAAGAACAATTTCATCTTTCAAAAATTCATAGACTACAAAATATTCCTGCGGACCATTCGGCACATTAAAACCACTGACGTTAATGCTGATGTTTGCTCCGGGATTGTCAATTGTAACCTGCTCAATATTATTGATACGATCAACTCCTCTTACTGCTGGATTGTTTACAGTTGCAGGTGATGGATTAAGTATCCATGGAAGGTAAGTGGTTACACCATCAGTAACAGAAAGATCAAGATCGTTGACCAATGCAGTTGATGCAAGAGGCGAAGCTTCTTTATCGTGCCAGTACAGTAATACTTTTACCTGCCTGGTATTTGCGGGAACAGCAATGATCTGTGATGAAGTGCCGGCAGTTGAAAGAGTACCGGTGAAGTATCGGTTATTTTCCAACACTTCAACTGCTCTACGAGGGTTCACAAGACCAAATCCATAACTATAGTCTGGTCCTGAGTTACCCCTGTCATCTGCTGAATTACAAAGTGCCCCTTTTATTAATGCTGATTTAGGAAGAGCATTCGCATGCAGTTGTTTGTAACGTTCTGTAAGTAAAGCCCATACTCCTGCAATGTAAGGAGATGAAAAACTTGTACCAAAGCCTTGAGCATAAGTGTTGTTATTGCTTGTTGTAACTACACTTACACCACTTGCTGTTATCTCTGGCTTTAACCGTCCATCTTCAACAGGGCCTTTGCTTGAACTGAGATTTAATACATCTGTACCAACATGGTAATCGGCCACGTCAAGAACATTCTTGCCAACCTGGTATCCGCTCTTGATTGTTGCAAATGAAAGTGGATAGGGTGAACAAACACGTTGCCCATCGTTGCCAGCTGAAAAAATGTGTTGCAAAAAAGGATTGTTATAGATCTGTTGATCAACATAAACGCTCAACTCATTGTAATCACTATTCCCGGGACAACCGGCCAAGCCATTGAAATAAGAATTGTTGGTTACTGTCATTCCAAAATCAGAAAAATAAGTTGCTGATTTTGTAAGAACCAGATCAAAGTAATCAACGATCAATAAACTATTAGGCGCAACACCTTTATATCTTTCTTCGATAAGCCCATCACCACCAACAACACCTGTTACCTGCCGGCCATGGTTATTTGTTGTAAAGGAAGGATTCCTGTTTAGTACGTTTTTTGTGTTATCAAGATGAAGTGGATCTGCATTATCTCCAACACCAACAGTGGTCCCAAGTCCACTTAAATTTCTACCGGCAACTTCTGAACTTGTAAGATTCGTTAACCCAAATAAACCTCTTTCACGTTGATTCAACGGCGTTGGTTGCAAAAAAGATGCGTTTAAAAAAGAAACAAAAGGCAAATTGCTGACCGCCGTAATATTTTTAGCAGGAACGTTCACTTGTGCAAGCCCCTGGTTGAGATAGTCTGATTTTGTTAATACAACTTCGTAACCCGCCAGTGTTTCTTTTACTTCATTCCATTTTATACCGGGTTGCAACTGAAGATTAAGCAACAATATTGTTTCAGGTTGCTGAGATGGCAAGAGCGTATTCAACTCACGGCCTAGCTTAGCCGAACCGGGCATATTGATCATTGCTCTTACACCCGCACCAAAAAGCTGCGAAAACATCGGCATCCTTTTCATGCGCACCTGGTAGCTATTGTCAGGCAGGTAGCTTAATAATTCAATTCCCATTCCTTTCAATGCAAGTTGTTGTGCATTCGTAACAGGTTTTTCAAAAGCAAGAACACTGTACGTCCATTCTCCAAATCGACCTTTCCTGAATTCTTTTGTGATGGTCTCTGCCTCCATATTTCCCTGGATAGCAACATCGCCTGCTTTTAAACGCAGTGTGGTGATCTTCTTTTGGGCAATTAATGAATCGAAACTGCACAATAAAACAGTTAGCAATAAAGCTTTTTTCATATTTCTGAACAGGTAAATAAAATGGTGTAGTTGCCAGAATGAACAAGAGTATGGCTGTACATACGGATGGCGGTAATTCATGAAGTAGGTTTTACAGATTTGGATTCAGTTCAAAAATAGGTATTCTTTCCCGAAAAAGGAAGCCTTCCAAACAAACAGACATGCGCTAAAATCCTTATTCTAACCGTATCTTTGCAGCCTGTGAATTTTGAGTTGTTGCAGAAAAAATTTAATGATGATCCCCGCCTTTTTCAACTGGCGGACAGGCTTTCTTTTTCCCAAACTCAACGGATCTACCTTAAAAACCTGCTGGGAAGCTCATCTCAGTTCGTGGCAGCATCGGTTTTTAACCATTCTTCGCTTGAACAGTTCAATCATGTGTTTATTGTAAACGATGCAGAAGAGGCGGCTTACTTCCACAATTCACTGGAAAGTATCACCAAGGAACTCAACCTTTTTTACTTCCCTTCATCATTCAAACATCCAAAGAATTTTCGTTTGCTTAATTCATCGCATGTGATGTTGCGTACCGAAGCATTGACGAAATTTTCCATGCCCACCGGTCAGCGTGTCGGCGCCATCGTTACTTATCCCGACGCCTTGTTTGAGAAAGTTGTGTTGCCAAAAAAACTGCAAGGCAATATGCTGCTCATCAAAACCAACGACACATTAGACGTTGATAATTTGATGGGCTTTCTGGTTGATCTTGGTTTTGAACGAACCGATTTTGTGTATCAGCCCGGACAATTTGCAGTACGTGGCGGCATCCTCGATATTTATTCGTTTGGTAATGAAAAGCCCTATCGTCTGGAGTTATTTGGTAATGATGTAGACAGTATCCGCATATTCGATCCCGAAACGCAGTTGAGTGAACGAAGGTTAGCGCAGGTGAGCATCATTCCCAATGTGGAAACACAATTTGAAAGTGGCGAGAAAGTTTCGCTGTTTAAATTTTTACCGGAGAATACCATTGTATGGGTGAAGGATTTTGATGTGATGAAAGAACGATTGCTCACTATGGAAGAAGACATGGAGCAGTTTTTGAAATTGCCTGTTTCCAAACAGGAGCGTGATGATGATGAGCGATTGGAAAAGATCGATTTGAATGAACAGGATTTTATTACTGCTGCAATTGTTGAAGAACAGATACAGCAACATCATACGATAGAGTTTGGTTACGAACCACACTTGTTAAATACAGTTGAACAGAAGAACAGGTTTGAACTGGAGTATCATACCAAACATCAACCGGCGTTCAACCGACAGTTTGAATTACTCATTAATGACTTGAAAAGTTGGGGTGCTAAGAAATTTGAAATATTCATTTTTGCAGAGAACCCCAAGCAGTTGGAACGACTTCACAGCATTTTTGCTGATCTCAAAGCAGAGATACCTTTCACACCAATTGCATTAGCTATTCATGAAGGTTTTATTGATGAAGACTTAAAAGTTGTTTGTTATACCGATCATGAAATTTTCCAGCGCTATCATAAGTATAAAGTAAAGCAGGCATATAATAAAAGCAAGGCACTTACCATTCGTGCATTAAAAGAATTGCAGCCCGGCGATTACGTTACGCATATTGACCATGGAGTTGGAACATATAGTGGTCTGCAGAAAATAGAAGTGAATGGTGTAATGCAGGAAGCGGTGCGTTTGATCTATAAAGACAGCGATATTTTGTATGTGAATATTAATTCACTGCATAAAATTTCGAAATATACGGGCAAGGAGGGAAGTGTGCCTAAGATCAACAAGCTGGGCAGTGATGCATGGCAGCGGTTAAAAGAGAAAACGAAGACAAAAGTAAAAGAAATCGCTTTCGATCTCATTCAGCTGTATGCTCAGCGTAAAGCACAACAAGGTTTTCAGCATACACCGGATAGTTATTTGCAGACAGAACTGGAAGCTTCGTTTATGTACGAAGACACACCAGACCAAAGTAAAGCAACGGCCGATGTAAAAAAAGATATGGAAGCTCCATCACCCATGGATCGTTTAGTGTGCGGCGATGTAGGCTTTGGTAAAACAGAGATCGCCGTTCGTGCTGCATTTAAAACAGTGTGCGATGGCAAGCAGGCTGCTATCATGGTGCCCACAACCATTCTTGCCTATCAACATTATAAAACATTCCAGGAGCGATTGAAAGATTTTCCTGTTACGGTTGATTATGTGAATCGTTTCAAATCAGCAAAAGAGAAAAAGGAAACCTATCAGAAATTACAGGAAGGAAAAGTGGATATCATTGTTGGCACACATGCGCTGTTGGCCAAAGATGTAAAGTTTAAAGATCTTGGTTTGCTGGTAGTGGATGAGGAACAGAAATTTGGCGTTGGTCATAAGGAAAAGATCAAAACGTTGAAGACGAATGTGGATTCACTTACACTAACGGCAACACCTATTCCACGTACATTGCAGTTTAGTTTGATGGGTGCAAGGGATCTGAGCATCATGAATACGCCGCCTCCCAACCGTCAGCCCATACAGACCGAAGTGCAGGTGTTCCAGGAAGATTTTATTCGTGATGCAGTTTATTATGAAACAGAACGTGGCGGACAGGTCTTTTTCATTCACAACCGAATTGCTGGATTGGCTGAAATGGCTGCCATCATTCAACGTTTGTGTCCAGACCTCAGCATTGGTTTTGCACACGGACAAATGGAAGGTCATGATCTTGAAGAGCGCATCTTCGATTTTATCGGCAAAAAATATGATGTGTTGGTTTGCACGAACATTGTTGAAAGCGGAGTTGATATTCCCAATGTGAATACCATCATGATCAACAATGCACACCAGTTTGGTTTAAGTGATCTGCACCAGTTGCGTGGACGGGTAGGCCGAAGCAACAAAAAAGCATTTTGCTATTTGCTTGCGCCACCTATGAGTACACTGCCAAACGATTCGAGAAAACGTTTGCAAACATTAGAACAACATAGTGAGTTGGGAAGCGGTTTCCAGATTGCGATGCGTGATCTTGATATACGTGGTGCAGGCAATATGCTCGGTGGTGAACAGAGTGGTTTCATGGCAGAGATCGGGTTTGAAATGTATCAGAAGGTGTTGGACGAAGCTATCCGTGAATTGAAACGCACGAAATTCCGTGAGCTGTTTAAAGAAGAAATTCAGCAGCAGGAAAATTATGTGAAGGATTGTGTAATTGATACTGATCTTGAAATTTTGATTCCGGATGCATACGTAGAAAGTATTGCAGAACGTTTGAGTTTGTATACAAGATTGGATAACTGTGAAACCGAAGATGATTTGATCGAATTCCATAAAGAACTCATCGATCGTTTTGGCCCCATACCATCGCAGGTAGAGGATCTGTTTACAACTGTTCGTTGCCGTAAGCTGGCGGTTGAACTCGGCTTTGAAAAAATGACTCTGAAAGAACAAACGCTGCGTTGCTACTTCATCAATAATCCTGATTCGCCTTATTTTGAATCACCGGTGTTCCAGGGTATCATGCAGTTTGTGCAAACTTCACTCAACAAAGCACAACTGAAACAAACAGGTAAACTATTCCTGTTGGTTGTTCGGGATATGGATGGGATGGAAGCATTGCTTCGTCTCCTCACCCGTATGCATGCAGCCGTGGTTGAAAAGCCGGTTACTGCGTAAGTCTTCTCATCGACAGATTTTTCCCTTTTTATCAAGCAGGAAAACTTCCAGTTGAATAAATGGGTACTTTTTCTGAATCCACCCAATTTATTCTTATTTTTAATTGTACAAAGTTGCTGTTTCTTCCATCTTTAACCGATCATTTTTTAAAACATTAAACCTTCATTCATGGAACAAAACTTTGCAAATTCGAGTGAGATCAGGTACGCACAGGTAAGCAGCGACGAGCGCTCTATCGCAATTCTCACACATGTACTATCCATCTTCTTTTCCATCCTCGCTCCGTTAATCATATATCTTGTAAAAAGGAATGAATCACGTTATGTAGGTGAGCATGCCAAAGAAGCATTGAATTTCGGAATCAGCGTGGTTATCTATTGCATCATCTGCATACCACTGATATTTATAATCATAGGTATTTTCTTTTTGATTGCTATTGGTATAGGTTCGCTTATTATTTACATCATTGCGGCCGTAAAAGCGGCTGATGATGTGCTTTACCGTTATCCTTTCACGATCAGATTCATCAAGTAGTTTTACTTTTTTTAAGTTAATTCATTGATAAAGGCTTTCATAAACGAAAGCCTTTATTAATTTTGGTACTGCAATTGTTCCAATATCTATGACACATTGTATTATTCAATAAAAACCGAAACTTTATGAAACAAGTTTTACTCTTGATTTCTCTTTCATTATTGATTACTTCCTGCGCAAGAAAACGAATGATGGAAAGGGTGCAGCAATATAACATCCGTACTATTGCTATTCTTCCTGCTCAATTAGAAGTAACCGGAAACATTCCAAAGAAATTAACGCCTGAACAGGTGAGTGAGATGGTTGCAAAAAATACAACGTTTCTAAACCGTGCTTTGTATATCGACCTGGTGCAGTATGTTGATACCCGCCTTCGTCGCTACTCGCAGGTTCAATTTCAAAGCTCAGAGCGTACTAAAAAACTACTGGAGGAAAAAGGCATCACTGATTCTGCATCCTGGCAAATGGATCCTGCAGAGCTTTCAAAAATACTGGGTGTTGATGCAGTAGTATCAACCAAGGTAACACAGAACCATATCCTCAGTAATGAAGTTGCAATGGGTGTTGATGTAGTAGGTGGTATTCTTAACCGTACCGTGCCGGGCATTGGTGTGCCAACAGGAATGGCACGCACAAGTGATATGTTTGTGAGTAGTGCTCTTGTGAAAGAAGGATATACTGTGTGGAGTACACGCTTTACTAATCAAACCGATTGGAACTATCCGTTCCAGCAGTCCATTCAAAATGTAACAAGAGCTATTGCAAGAAGATTTCCTTTATAAAGAATCCTGTCAATAAAAAAGTCGTTCTACGTTAGCAGAACGACTTTTTTTATGGGTAGAATAAAATTAATCCCAGCCTTTTTTTGCAGTGCCTGCAGCAATTGCAGCCAGAGCTTTTGCTTCGCCTAATAAGGCAGTGAGTTTGTTACCTTTTCCATCATCACCTTTAGCAATGTATCCACCTTTAGCTGTACGCTCAACTACTGCATTCTGGATAGGAACGTTCTTTTCTTTTGTCTTTACGTTATACGCTGTTAATTCCATAATTTAATTTTTTATGAGGGGGTTAGTTAATAATTACCGTCACTCGGTTCGGGCTAAAGTACAGATTTTCGCTAAAAAAGGGCTCAAAATGCTTTCCACAGCCGCTATGCATTGAAAATCAATAAAAAAGCGACCCGGATTGACGGGCCGCTTGCATGATTTGTATAAAATTCCGCCTTAGATGTCCAGGTTTGCGTACTTGGCGTGGCTTTCAATAAACTCCCTTCTTGGAGCAACTTCATCGCCCATAAGCATGCTGAATACCCTGTCGGCCTCTGCTGCACTTTCAATCGTAACCATCTTCAGCGCACGTGTTCCCGGGTTCATGGTTGTTTCCCATAACTGGTCGGCATTCATTTCACCCAAACCTTTGTATCGTTGTACGCCCACACTGTCTTCTTTACCTGCACCGAATTGGGCAACGTAAGCTTTGCGTTCTTCTTCATTCCACGCATAAGCCATTTCCTTTCCTTTCTTCACCTGGTATAACGGTGGCTGTGCGAGATAGAGATAACCCTGCTCAACAATCGCCGTCATATAACGGAAGAAGAAAGTTAGGATCAATGTGGCGATATGACTACCATCCACATCGGCATCCGTCATGATAATGATCTTATGATAACGAAGCTTGCTGATGTCTAACGCTTTTGGATCTTCAGGAGTGCCCATCTTTACACCAAGAGCTGTAAACATGTTGCGGATCTCTTCGTTATCGTAGATCTTATGCTCCATTGCTTTCTCTACGTTCAATATTTTACCACGTAAAGGAAGAATGGCCTGGAAACTACGGTCACGGCCTTGCTTTGCAGTACCACCCGCCGAATCACCTTCGACCAAATATAATTCGCAACGTTCAGGATCACGATCAGAGCAATCGGCAAGTTTACCGGGCAAACCGCCACCGCTTAATACGGTTTTACGTTGCACCAGTTCACGTGCTTTCTTTGCTGCTGCTCTTGCCTGTGCTGCAAGAATAATTTTTTGAACAATGTTCTTTGCTTCTCTTGGATTTTCTTCGAGATAAGCTTCGAGTGTGCGGCTTACCGATGTTTCAACAATACCACTTACCTCGCTGTTACCGAGCTTGGTTTTTGTTTGACCTTCAAACTGAGGTTCTGGAACCTTCACCGAAATGATAGCAGTTAATCCTTCACGGAAATCATCACCTTCAACATCTACTTTGGCTTTTTCAAATAAGCCCTCTTTTTTACCGTATGATGTAAACACTCTGGTAATTGATCTGCGGAAACCTGTTACGTGAGTGCCTCCTTCAATGGTGTTGATGTTGTTTACATAGGAGAAGATATGTTCACTGTACGAGTCATTATACACCATCGCCACTTCTACTGCTACATTACTCTCAGGGTCATGGCCATCCATGTAGATCACTTGTGGTAACAGCGGACTGCGTTTACCATTCTTCTCGATCAATTCTACAAATTCGGTGATACCGCCTTCGCTGAAGAATGTGTTACTGTAAGTTGCACCACTCTCATCCACTTCACGAAGATCGTTGAGGATAATGCGGATGCCTTTATTCAGAAATGATAATTCACGTAAACGTGCTTCAAGAATTTCTTTTTTATAAACAGATGCGGTGAAGATGGTCGTATCGGGCCAGAAATGAACTCTTGTACCTGTAATATCGCTTACGCCTGCTTCACGAACAGGATACTGAGGAACACCAATGCGATATTCCTGCTCAAATATTTTTCCTTCACGCTGAACGGTTACCTGCAGTTTAGATGATAATGCGTTAACGCAACTTACACCCACACCATGCAAACCACCTGATACTTTGTAAGAACCTTTATCGAACTTACCACCGGCGTGCAACACAGTCATTACAACTTCAAGAGCTGAACGTTTTTCTTTTGTATGCATGGCTGTGGGAATACCACGACCATCATCCTGCACACTGATGCTGTTATCTTCATGAATGTTAACCGTAATGTTTTTACAATAACCTGCTAATGCTTCATCAATTGAGTTGTCGACCACTTCATACACGAGGTGGTGCAAACCTTTTTCACTGATATCGCCAATATACATGGCGGGACGCTTACGAACCGCTTCTAAACCTTCTAAAACCTGGATACTATCGGCACCATAACCTGCATTTTGCGCTGCTGCGCTGATGGCTTTTTCCTGTAAGTCTGTTAACTCTGTGCTCATATAATGATTCTCAAAAAATCTGATTGGGAGTGGTGAAAATATATTCGGACAAATGTACGGAAAAGGCAGCGCTTGAAGCGATTTTTAAAGCCGATTTTACAGCAAGAAATCCACAATTTTCTTACTGAAAATGAAGCGTTTGGAACAGGTTGTGGAATTCTTGAAAACGGAGAAGGCACGGCGGTTCTTTTTTCCTTCAAAAACATGACAAAACTCTGTCAATAGCCCATGATAGTAGCCCTGCTTTATGACCTATCTTTGCCCACCGATGCAGCAATTGAACGACATACTCACACTCGCCAACCGAAACCCGCTCTTATCGCATGAGCTGGATCTCGTGTATGAAAAGGAAAAACAAATTCCCGGCTCGGTGCAGTATGGTATTTATCGCTACAAATTGCTCCCACATGTAACTCCGGAAGACACAGCAGTTCTCGTTTATAATTCGCATCCACAGCAATCAAAGGAGCGAAACATTGAGCTGCGATTCTGCATCAACGGTAATAAATATTGTAACAGCAAAACCTGCGCAAACGGGGTTTGTAAAAAAACTTCGGATGATTGTACAGCTGAACCTACGATTGATGTATTCATGTTCCGTTTTTCCCCGTCCTATCTCACTCCATTTGTAAAAGGAAAAACCATTACAACAAAAAGTGAGCGTGTGCTTGCGTTTAAGGAAAAACAATCGTTCAGCACAACCGTTAATCTTTGCAGCCGCATCAGAACGGTATTGGAAAACCTGTTACAGCACAACTACAGTAATGCACTGGAGAATATTTATGTAAACAGCCAGTTGCAAACATTGCTGTTGTATGGTTTAGAATGTTTAACTGATCAGAAAGCCGAGGAAAGTTTTGTCTGCCGTTTTCTTGCAACAGATAACGCAAAAGATACTATTCTGCAGGCAAGGGAAATTTTATTGCAACGTATTGGCGAGCCCATCACCATTAAAGAATTGAGCCGTAAAGTTGGCACCAACGAATGTTATCTGAAGAAAGGGTTCAAAGAAATGTTCGGCACTACTATCTTCGAATTCTACCAGAGCCAGCGAATGGAACACGCTAAATATCTTTTATACGAAAAAGGATTAAGCGTTACCGAAGTAAGTGCATTACTCGGTTATTCCTCTATCTCACACTTTTCTACTGCGTTTAAAAAGCACACGGGTTTAAAACCATGTGAACTTCTCTTCAGGTCATAATTTTCGACAAACTCTATTTCTTCTCTTTTTGTAAGTACTGTTTTACAGCGTCATTATCCGAAGAATAAAAGCAAGGTTAACTGCCTTAAAGATGCTGTAAATAGTAAGAAACAATATTTATATCTGCTTATACTTACGAAGAATCAACGAAGGATGAACGAAGGAAACTTGCATTTGCCAGCCATAATAGTTAAATTAGTATTACTAAAAACAAGGCTATGGCACAAAGCACAAACAGTTTATTACTGCGCCAGGTAAGAGGGCAGATCGGTAAGCAGTTTGTTGTAAAACAGTATGGTAAGAAGACGGTAATTACTGCTTACCCTGATATGAGTAATGTAAAACCAAGCAAGGCGCAGAAAGCCAACCGAAAACAATTTGCCAAAGCGGTTGCCTATGCGCAAGCTATTTTACATGATCCTGTGAAGAAGAAAGCGTTTGCTGCGAAGTTGAAAAAAGGGGAGAGTGTTTACCATGCAGCGATAAGAGAGTTTCATGCGAAAAATAAGTAGCGTATTTTATTTCAGTTGGTGAAGACAGCAACCGATAAGAAAATAACGAGGGCTGTTATTAGTGCATTAACCAGAGCTATTATTATCATTGCGACAAGAAGCATTGTTGATTATATAACTGTTGTTATTGCTCCAGGAAAAGTGATTGCATTAATTTAGATGAGAAAAATAACAAAGCTCATTTGCAGCAGCTTTGCAGAGCATTTTCATTAAACCGGTTATATGAACAGAAAATCATTTTTGAAAGGTTCGGTACTTACTTCAGGTTCCGTTATACTGGCTGGTGCAAACGGTGTGTATGCACAGGGTTTGGAGAACAGCCCTATTGACAAGCTTACCGATGCGTCAGGGAACTTTGTACATCTTTCATTGCCATATAGTGAATCTTTTTTAGAACCTTATATGGATGCAGAAACAGTTCACCTGCATCATATCTTTCATCATGGAGGCGCTGTAAAAGCAGCCAATGTTGACCTGCAAAAGATCAGAAAAGCAATGGATGAAAATAATTTTGAAACGGTTGATTACTGGACAAAGAAATTATCTTATCATTTTTCTTCGCATGTGCTGCATACTATTTTCTGGACAAATCTTACCAATAAAAAGAATGAACCTTCGGGTGAATTGCTGAAACGTATTGAAAAAGATTTCGGGAGCTACGATAAACTGAAAGGATATATTGCCGCCACATCAAAGAACGTAGATGGTAATGGTTGGGGTATTTTGGGTTACCAACCTTATTCTGATAAGCTTACTATTCTTCAATGTGAGAACCATGAAAAATTAACGCAGTGGGGTGTTATCCCATTACTGGTAATTGATGTTTGGGAACATGCTTATTACCTGAAGTATAAAAATAAACGGGCCGATTTTGTTGATACGATGTTGCAGATCATCAATTGGGATAATGTGGCAGAGCGGTTGAATGCGGCATTGCATATTAAGTGATTTTTATTGGTTGATGAGGGCAACAACCGATAAGAAATTCTCACTCCCGGGGTCGGCTATGCCAGACCCCGGGCTGACGAAAATCTCCATCTAAAAAGCTTTCAATAAAATCAGCAATTTTCTTAGCATCCCATTCGTTAGTTTCACGTTGGAAATCCGGCTTCCTAATACTTGAGAAAAAAAAGGAATCCGTTTTTAGGTCTTCGATCGAGATGGTTTCTTTTTTCTTAGCAGGATTTATCGTGTCCTGTACTTCAAAATCTTCTCTTTGTATGAGTGCGTCAAGGTTAATTTTAGCCATAATATTTTTTTAGCTCAGATACTATTACTTAAATTCTATTTTGTTGAAACGAGTAATTCTCTTACGTCTACATCTAACGCTTCTGCAATCTCAAAAAGCGTTTCGATTGTTGGTTGCATTTGGTTAGTGCACCATTTGGAAACAGTGGTCCTGTTTTTATTTAATTTTTCAGCAAGCCAGTTATTAGTCTTCGATCTTTCAGCTAAAACAGCCTTAATTCTATTAGCTGCTTTCTTTTCTGTTGTCATAAAAAATTGCCTTTAACAGTGATTATTCTGTAAAATAAGCAGAATGCCCAAAGCAAAAAATTGCTATATTTAGTGTTTAAGGCTAAATAATTTGCTTTTAAAGCATAAAATGAATATTTTTGAGCTAAATGCTCTTCATGAGGAACTATACGAAGGCTGATCTGGAAGAACTCGTTTTTTGTCAATTGGAAAACCTGAGTGCCATGCATGATTTATTAAGTGTTATGAAAACACAGACGGAATTGCTACGTAAGGCCAATAAGAAACTAAAGGACGAGATGGTTGAATTCAAGGCAACTTATAGTTCCTACATAAAGAAGCAAGCGAAGGTAAAAACACCATGAGTTTATCAATCTAACGAAACACTATTTACCATGTTCAGTTGTCATTTGCCAAAAGGTTTTGAACGGATACCTGTTCGATTAACGGATGAGGAACAAAAAGCAACAAAGCAAATCATTGCTGATTTTTTTGGTGCCTATCATCTTGATGAGATACGTAATCACCTTGGTGCATTAACAGAAATTGCGCTGACCAAAGACAACAGTTATTATGATACGGCAAGAGAACGGGATCATGTGCTTTGGTTTTATTATCAGGTGGAGAGAATGATTGAAGCAATGTGGGTGGAAGAGAGGAGAAGGCACAAGGAACAAGGCGGAAGAAAGAAAATCCAAAAAACAAAATACAAGAGGAAGGCACAAGGAAAAAGCCGGTAGCCGGTAGTGGATAGTAGAATGTATGATGTAGGATTTATGATTTTACAATACAGTTGTTATGGAAGAGCATCAATTAAAAAGTGGTTTTATAGAAGAGGAGTGGATACGGATGTTATTTGTGCTGGCTGATACGCAGGAATGGATGGAAGAAATGAGTAAACGTCTTTTTCATGTTGTACCGGTTGCCGGCCAGCGGAAATACCAGCGGCAAACTTATTACCTGACGGTAAGTGCGCTGGCGCATATACTGGAAGGGCATTACTACAAGATCAATCGTCATCCATCAAAAGGGAAGTTTCATGTTTCTCTTCCCCGCTTACTTGAATTATTGAGAGATGCTTCGGCGGCTGAGGCCAGACTAATGAATGGCAGCATTCAGTTTTACCGTGAGCTGGATGCAGGTGAGGTGATAGGGTTTGACCGTAATGGCCATGCAGTAAAATTCCTGACGGTGATAACTGATGCTGGAGGGCGGGTTGTGACGGCGTTTCCGGGGGAGATTGGTTCTAAGTTTTAGGTTCTAAGTTGTAAGAAGTTCTAAGTGGTAAGAAGCTCTTGTTTCCGTATTGCGTAATATTTAGAGCCTACTTGGGCAGTGGCTACTTGTTTGTAAATTGCTTTCACAAAGATTACATTTGGCTCTCCGAATTATGCTGAATTTGGGGTATAATTACAATTTGTCAGTCAATACCTAAATATGAGAACACAGGCTACCTTTTTCTTGTCGTTGTTACTATTAATTTTATCTGTTGCAGGCTATTCACAAATGCGGACGGTGTATACCGACAGCGTTGAAGGGAATGAAATTTATAAAATCAGTTTCTATTCTGAAAAGGAAGGTTTTGTGGCCTTTCGAGATTGGATCGGGTTTACATCAGACAGCGGTCATACGTTTACCCGTAAAGCAATTACGCTGACCAATGTAGATTATAACGGTTATTGGGATGTTAACCTTACGTTTGGGTTTGGGATAAACGGGGTAAAAGCATTTGATAAGAATACACTAATTGTTTATGGTGATTATGGATTGGTGCCAGCTATTTTATATTCAGTAAATGGCGGCACATCGTTTAAACTTGTATATCATGATCAGTATAACCCTCTCTCACTTACCGGTGGTATTACCGATATGATTTTTCCTCAAAATGCAACTACAGGATATGCGATAGATGCAGACAGGGTGTTAAAAACTACTAATAAGGGTTTAACATGGTCGCCCGTAAAAATAATGACAGGAAGTTATTTTTCTTATTTGGATGCGCCGGATGATTATACTGTTTATGCATTTTCTTCAGGAATTCTTAAAAACAAGCTTATTAAGACCAGTGATGGAGGCAACAACTGGCAAACACTTACAATTCCTGCTTTAACTGATGGCATGTTGTTTTATGCCACTTTCCTTAACAGTAACACCGGCTGGATAACTATGACCGGGAATAACGGAGAAGGATACGTGTATAAAACAACAAACGGCGGATCAAACTGGACTTTACAAAACAATCCATTGGCAGCTTCATTTGCCGGCATAAGAATGAAATTTATTGACAACAATACAGGTTATGCACTTTCAGGGTTATTTAAAGTATATAAAACCACCGATGGTGGTGCCGTTTGGGAACCTTTACAAAAGAATAACTCTTTTGCTTATCTCAACTACTCTCATAACGATTTACATTTTTACAGCACTAATCAATTTTGGGCCGGTGGCGGGCATGGATTTCTTGAAATTACTACCAATGGTGGAGGTACCCCTTTACCTAGAGCGTATTTTATCATAGATTCAACGGGTTTTGCTGCCAGTGGAAAAATATCCTTAGTTAATCATTCAAAGAGTAATTACAGTTATCAATGGTTGGTGAACAGCACTCCCATTGCTACTACTTTTAATGCAAGCTATACCCATAACGTAAACAGCCTATACGATACCGTGAGGTTGATTGTGTCCGATGGTATATTCAGCGATACGGCTGTTCGGTACCAGAGTTTTTATCCTCCCGTATCAGTTGCTTCATTTACGCCAACAACCGGCGCAACCGGAACTGAAGTGATAATTACAGGTACTAATTTCGCAGGAACAAAGGCGGTTTACTTCGGCAATGTTGCTGCTTCGAGTTTTTCAATGCAATCTTCAACTACTATTAAAGCCATAGTAGGCAGCGGCGCCACAGGAAGCGTTAGAGTTGTAACCGCAACAGGCAGTGGCAGTTTACCCGGATTTACTTTTATACCAGCTCCGTCTATCTTAACTTTTTTACCAACGTCTGCAACAGCAGGCACCACTGTTACGATTACCGGATCAAATTTTACCAATGCATCTGCTGTAAGTTTTGGCGGAGTACCGGCTACATCGTTTACGGTAGTTAGCGATACCAAGATTACTGCCATTGTTCCTTCAGGAAACGATGGATCTGTGGTTGTTAAAACACCCGGAGGCGTTGCTACACTTACAGGTTTTGTTGCTATACCAACTATCAGCTCATTTACTCCAACGAAAGGTACACAGGGTACAGTCATGAAAATAACCGGAACTTCATTTTCCGATACGTTGTTAATAACAGTAGGAGGTATACGTGTACTTTCTTACAAAATTAATTCCTCGGTAAGCGTAACGGCTATTGTGGGAGCAGGTTCATCTGGCGATGTGGTTGTCACGAGACCTGGTGGTCATTCATCGAAGGGCACTTTTACGTGGTTTCCGCCGCCTGTAATAACTTCTTTTACCCCGCAAGCCGGACCTGTGGGAAGTTCAATTACAATTACAGGAACTGGATTTAATGAAGGTATTGCTAATAATGTGGTTTACATTGGTGGCATTAAAGCAATTATTAACAGCGCATCCGCTACTTCCATAAATATAACGATACCAACAGGTGCTGTGTCTGGTTATATTACTGTTAACAGCAATAATCTAATTGCTTACTCTCCCAAATCATTTTCTCTGATTTTTGCAGAAGGAGGCACTATAGATACTACGTCATTTAAAGCAGATACTTTAATCAGTACAAATACGAATGGCGCTTCAGGAATTAGTTCTGCAGATTTAGATGGTGATGGGAAAACAGATATTATCATTAGTAAATATGGGTATTATTCTATTGACAATGGACTGTTAATCTATCGCAATGTTAGTACCGGAAGCAAACCTGTATTTGCAAGCCCATTGGATTTAACTGGTTTTGATTATGGCTCTGTAACGGTAGCTGATATTGACGGCGATGGGAAACCAGATATTATTTCTAAGACAACAATTTTACGTAATACATCGGTGCCCGGCAATCTTTCTTTTGTTAATAGCTATTCATTATCAGCTGCCAATTCGGTTTCAGGCACAGCTGTTAAAGATGTAGATGGAGACGGCAAGCCTGATATTGTAACCAGCACCTATCCAGCAGGACTGGTAGGTGTTTTCAGGAATATCAGCGAACCCGGAGCAATTGATTTCGCAGCTCCGGTTAGCTTCGCAGCGGGCGGAGGCAGAAATATATTACTGGAGGATTTGAATAATGACCGCAAACCTGATTTAATTATTCCTGATGCAGTAGAAAACAAATTTGTTGTAATGAAGAACAGCTGTACAAAAGGTAATATATCATTTACAGGTTCACAAATTTTTCCTGGTTATACGCACGCCAGTGTCAGTACTGCAGATTTCGATGGGGATGGAAAATCTGACTTGGTATTTGCCGGAAATGATAAACATAAAGCTGCTGTTTTTCGTAACATTACTAATGGGGGAACTATTCAGTTTGATACAGTAAAAGAATTTGATGCAACATCAGCTCCAGAGGGAATAACTACAGAAGATTTCGATGGTGATGGGAGGCCGGATATTGGTCTTAATCTTTTGAATTACAATTTGCAGATATTAAAAAATACAACTGTAAATGGTAATGTATCTTTTGCGCAACCTGTTCGGTTCACACCCGGAGATTTCCGGGGGTTTCACTATCATACTGCAGGTGATTTTAATAAAGATGGGAAGCCAGATCTGGCGGTGATTTCTGAACCTAACCGTAGCTTAACAATTTACATGAATCATGTAAAACCTGCTCCTTTCATTACTTCTTTCAGCCCTACTATTGGGGAATCCGGCACCGTTGTAACCATAACCGGTAGTAATTTTTCAAATGTATCTGCTGTAAGTTTTGGAGGTGTGCCTGCGGCTTCTTATACTGTAAACTCCACTACAGAAATATCAGCGATTGTGGGTGACGGCGCTTCCGGTGCATTGGTTGTGACCAACAATTATGGTTCAGCAGTTAGTTATAGTTTTGTTTATAAGTTTCCTCCGTTAGTAACATCAATAGCTCCTGCTTCCGGTCCTGCAGGTACGATAGTAACCATCACCGGAAATTATTTTGATAGCATTGCATCCAAAAACATTGTACGTGTAGGGGGCATCAAAGCGCCGGTTATAAATGCAAGTAAAACCTCATTAACAATAAGTATCCCAGCCGGGATTAAATATGATGATCTTAGTGTAACAACCGATGGCCTGACAGCTTGGGCCCCAACACAGTTTAATTTAACCTTTCCCGGTGGTCCAGCTATTTTCTCTTCTGCTTTATTTGACCCACCTATTCTTCGTAATGAAGGGACACTAGCCAATATGGCTGATATTGATGATGACGGTAAAAATGATTTAGTGCTTGCATATGGTAATTCTCTTGCTATTTCCCGTAACAACAGCACAGCAGGCGTTATTAACTTTGCGAGTAATGTATTATTTCCTTTGGGTTTTACTTCCTCCAGACCCGAAGTTGCAGATTTAGATGGTGATGGGAAACCGGACATTATTGTTTTCTCTAACTCCAGTGTGAACATATTTCGAAATACCAGCACCCCTGGAGTTATTACATTAGCGTCTCCTGCCATCCTAAGTTTTGATCCTGCAATTGTCTGGCCGAGGGAAATAAAAGTGAGAGATATTGACCTTGACGGCAAGCCGGAAATTGTGCTGATTGCTTATAGTTCAAAATCTGTTACCATATATAGAAATAACTCAAACGCAGGGGTTATCAAATTCGAACAGCCTGTAAATTATGGTCTTTTCAGCTATGGTAATATGCTGGATTTAAAAGATTTGGATGGTGATGGCAAACCTGAAATAGTAGCAACAGCTACAACAATTAATGTTTATCCTAATATCAGTGTGCCTGGTTCTATACGATTTGCCAACAGAAAAGAATATCCCGGTGGTAACTGGCCGACAGGGATAGCGACAACAGATATGGATGGTAACGGGAAACAAGATATAGTCGTATCGAACATTAATGGTTCGGATATACATATATATCCCAATAACTGCACACCTGGCAATTTTTCGATCGATGGCAGTGTGAAATTTGTTACGAGCTATGGCCCTAACACACTATGCGTTGGAGACTGGGATGGAGATGGTAAACCTGATTTATGTTCCGTAAATATCTACGAACCAAGATCTATCTCGCTGCTTAAGAATGTAAGTACACCGGGAAATTTCAGTTTGCAACCAAGATTTGATATACAAACCGGCAACAACTATGGATCTACTGGATTGGCCTGTGATATAGATATGGATGGCGCAACAGACCTACTGGTTTCTTTTTCAGGACTTGTAACTGCTGTTTACCGTAACAAATTAAATAGTGTTGTTACAAGCATTGATAATGTATCAGCTTCGGCGTATGGTATCCGTTGTTATCCGAACCCTGTAAGCAATGTATTGGTTATTGACAAACTGAGATTGACAGACAAATGGAAGACAGTGACAATAGCCAGTATCGAAGGGAAACAGGTTTTACCAGTGTTGGCTGCAGAAAACAAAACATCACTCTCTGTGAATACTTCTGCTTTACCAGGAGGGTTATATATGGTTATACTTGAAAATACGCAGCATAAAAAAATACATTTTAAGATTATGAAGAAATAGAAGAAGGAAGAGGTAAGGGTCTATCATAGAGGATAAGTACTTTTTTACTTCTAATGATCGTACGAAATACTTCATCCGAAAAATTCGGTTGGCCAGTTTACCCATAAACGGTTTTCTTATTTGGAGGGGGAAGATATCTAAAACGAACAACCGTTCTTTCTTAACAACTAACAGGCACGCTTAAAACGTGCCTGTTTCCGTATTGCGTAAACAGTTTTCCTCATTATGTAAATGATTTGAGTGTTGATGATTGACATTTGCGCCTGAAATAAAAGCTTATGAACAGGATACTATTAACTTTTGGACTGGCAGTATTAGGATTACAAACAACAGCTCAACAGGATTCAACAAAAACAGACAGCAGTCGTCTCCATACTAAATACCTGGCCGACATTACAGTGGTTGGCCGTAACAGCCGTGCAGATGTACATTTTTTGCCGGAAATTGTTGGTGTAAATATCAATGCCGGTAAGAAGAACTCATTAATTGTAGTCGATAATGTGCAGGGAAACGTAGTCACCAATACCATGCGGCAAGTGGTAGCTAAAATTCCCGGTATTCAAATTTGGGAAAGCGATGGCAGCGGTATACAGATCGGTATTGCAGCAAGGGGATTAAGCCCTAACCGCAGCTGGGAGTTTAACACCAGACAAAACGGTTATGATATTGCTGCCGATCCTTACGGTTATCCGGAAGCATACTATAATCCGCAGTTACAGGCAGTTCAACGGATTGAAATTATAAGAGGACATGGATCGCTGCAATACGGTCCGCAGTTTGGCGGCATGGTTAATTATATTTTACGCAATGGCAGTGAAATTAATAAGCCGTTTGAATTCGAAACACAACAAACTATTGGCAGCAACGGCTTGTTTAATAGTTATAATGCTGTAGGTGGCGAAACAAAGAAGTATCATTACTATGGTTTCTTTGACCACCGAAATGCAGATGGATACAGGCAGAACAGCCGTTACTATAACAACTCAGGTTTCGGAACATTTACCTATCGGTTTACCGATAAATTTTCTGTAACTGCAGAGTTGATGCGCAGCAACATGCGCAGCCAGCAACCCGGTGGAATAACAGATGCACAATTGAACCAAGATATCAAACAAAGTTTCAGAAGCCGGAACTGGTTTGATGTTACCTGGACAACTGCAGCACTCATCAGCAATTACAAATTCAGTGAAACCTCACGTTTGAATGTAAAGTTATTTGCTGTACATGGCGACAGGAACAGTGTTGGCTTTATGCCATCTGCAGGAATAATTGTAAACGATACCATCAACAAAGCCACCAATCAATACAATGCACGTAACCTGAACGAAGATGATTACAGGAATTACGGTTTGGAAGTACGCTACCTTGGTGCTTACAAGCTTGGAAAAATGAATAACTCATTTTCATTGGGCGGGCGTATATACAAAGGCACAACACTCCGTTATGCAGCTGATGGAAAAGGAAGTACAGGATCAGATTATGATATGAGGGTGAGTGATGGTATCTGGACAAGAGATATTGATTTCAACACAGTAAATGCAGCATTACATGCAGAAAACATTTTCAGAGTTTCTGAAAAGCTGATCATTATTCCCGGGTTACGTTATGAATATATTACCGGACAAGCAAGCGGACGAAATGGTTTCAGCGCCGGAAATGAAGTGTTGTTACAGAATCAAAAACGCAGCCGTGGATTTGTTCTGGCCGGTGTAGGAGCAGAATATCATGTTACATCAATGAGCGAACTCTATGCAAATATTACACAAGCTTACCGCCCAGTTCAGTTTGCTGATTTAACAGCACCGCCCACAACCGATGTTGTGGACCAGGATATAAAAGATGCGAAGGGATATAATGCTGATTTAGGCTATCGTGGACGTTTTGGTTCTTATCTCTTTTTTGATGTAAGCGCATTTTACCTGCAATACAACAACCGTATCGGCACCATTGTACAACAACGTACCGATGGTAGTTTTTATAACTATCGTACAAATGTTGGCAACAGCACAAGCAAAGGAGTTGAGGCCTTGGTAGAATTCAGCCCGGTAAAAGCAATTACAGATAAATCAACATGGGGCGATATTAACCTGTTTGTTTCTTATGGTTTCACAGATGCACGCTACGGCAACTTTAAAGTGATAACGAAGAACAGCAGTAATCAGTTGGTTGAAAGCAATCTGCAGAATAAGAAAGTAGAAAACGCACCGGAGCATATTGTAAGAAGTGGTTTAACTTATTCGTTCAAAGGATTTTCATTTACAACACAGGTAAGTTATGTGAGTGAATCATTTGCAGATGCTAACAATACTGTTGCACCAACAGCAAATGCGCAAAACGGAATTATTCCTGCATATACTGTTACTGATTTAACGGCGTCTTATCGCTTCAATAAAAATCTAAACATCAAAACAGGTATTAATAATCTCACAAACGAAAAATATTTCACACGCAGGGCGGGTGGTTATCCGGGTCCGGGTGCATTGCCCGCAGATGGAAGGACGTTCTTTATTAGTGTAGGAGCGAAATTCTAAATCGAAACTAATCTTCAAAAAAACTTCACCTTTTGAGTGAAGTTTTTTTATGTCATTACGAAAAAAATTTTAGTAACACTTTGTTTTCGTGTTGCGTAAACTGTTTTCCTCATTCTGTAAATGATTTGAGTTGGCTTGAACCAAATTTGCATCTTATAAAAACACATAATATATAAGATCAATGGAACGGAAATCAAGGAACAAACTAATTATTCTTTTTACACTTCTCACCTCAACCATATTTGCCCAACAAGGTTTTAATAGCAGCGTATCAACATCCCAACAGAATGTTAACGCAAATCCGGTGCCTGCGCAACAAAGTATTAAAGGTGTTGTAACTACTGTTGATGGTAAGGCTGCAGAACATGTAAGCATATTCTTGAAAGAGATCAATAAAGGAGCTATCAGTCTCGAAGATGGTTCGTACAGGATCAATAATGTGCCTGTAGGAGAATACACAATTGTTGCTTCTTTCACAGGTCTTCAAACAATTGAAAAGAAAATAAAGCTGAGTGAAAACGAGGTGCTTACTACCAATTTTGTTTTAACTGAAAATGCAAAAGAATTGAATGAAATTGTGATCGCTTACTTCAGAGGAGTAAACGATAAGGCAACGGTGTTTGGTAAGTCTTTAATTAAACCTATGGATATGCCACAAGCTATTGCTACTGTAAGTGAAGTAGTGATCAAAGATCAACAGGCGCAACGTCTGAGTGATGTTGTTAAAAATGTGAACGGTGTGTATCTCGGCACAACAAGGGCCAGCACACAGGAAAGTTTTTTTGCAAGAGGTTATGGTTTTTCATCAACCAATATGTTCAAGAATGGATCAAGGGTAAACAGTGCTGCAATGCCTGAGGTAAGTTCGCTTGAAAGTGTTGAGATCCTGAAAGGTGGTGCTGCAATTCTTTATGGTAATGTAGCGCCGGGTGGTGTGCTGAACATGGTGACCAAGAAACCTAAGTTCATGTTTGGTGGTGAAGTAAGCTTACGTGCAGGCAGCTTCAATCTTTGGAAACCGGTATTTGATGTTTATGGTCCCATCAATAAACATATTGCCTATCGCATAAACGGAACGTTTGAATCAACAAACAGCTACCGTGACCAGGTATTATCAACACGTTACTATGTAAATCCATCTTTGCTTTTTAAGCTTAGCAGCAAAACTGAATTGATTGTTGAAGGGGATTATCTCAAACATGATTTTACTCCTGACTTCGGAATAGGATCATTGGGCAACACTGTTATTCCTGATGTGCCACGCTCACGTTTTATGGGTACCAATTGGCAATATAATATTACCCAGCAGGCAACAACTTCTGCAACGGTAAGACATGCATTCAATAATAACTGGCAATTAGGAACTGTTGTTTCTTACCAGCAATTTGATCGTGATTATTATTCGGTAGAACGTATCCAGGCAAAAGCAAACGGAGATTGGGGTCGCCCATTAGGTCGTGTTGATACAAAAGAAAAATATTTTACAGGCCAGATCAATCTTAATGGTAAATTCAAAACCGGAACAGTTGAGCATACATTGCTGGCTGGAGTTGATGCCGATAATTATCTCACCGAAACCTACAATTACGATATACAGGGAAAGATCTACGACAGCATTAATATTCTTGATCCAAACAAATTTGTTCGTCGTACCGATATTCCTGTTGCAACAAGAGTAACATTTGTTCAAACACCTGTGAACAGAGTAGGTGCTTATGTACAGGATCTTATCAGCATTACCGAAAAGATAAAATTACTGGCAGGTATTCGATGGTCTTTACAGGAATCATCTCCCGCAACAACAACCTATTTAGCAAAAGATTCGATAGCAAAGGGAAAGGTTAAGACGGATAAAGCGTTTTCTCCACGTGTTGGACTAGTGTATCGTATGAAACCAAACATATCATTCTTTGTCAGCTATTCGAATTCATTTTCAATTAATACAGGTTTAGATATTTATAACAATGTATTGCCTCCTTCAATTATCGATCAATATGAACTAGGTGTAAAGAATATTCTGTTGAAAGGAAAATTAACGGTGAATGTTACGGCCTATAAAATCGTAAACAATAATCTTGCGCAAACAGCACAGTTCGATCAGAATGGCAATCCAAACAACAACAGCAACCTGAAAGAACTTACCGGACAAACAACCAGCAATGGTGTTGAGCTTGATATTACTGCTAACCCTGTAAAAGGTTTTTCAGTAATGGCCGGGTACAGCTTTAACGATATGCGTTATACCAATACACCTGATAAAGTGGGCAGTTATGTAGAAGGTGATCGCCTGGTAAGCACACCTGCACAAACAGCAAATACAAGTGCATTTTATACGATCAGTAAAGGTAAATTGAATGGGTTGAAATTTGGTGCATCAGTATTTTATGTAGGAGATCGTTTTGGTGGATGGAACAATACTATTGGTCAGCCGCAAAGCTATTCAAGGTTGATTCCGGTAGAAGGATTTACAACCGTTGATGTAACTGCCGGCTACACTATCAAACGTTTTTCTTTACTTGCCAAAGTTTCAAACCTTACAAACGCTCTTAATTATTATGTGCATGAAAATTATAGCATCAACCCGATTGCCCCACGTCAGTTTGTGGCAACGGTTGCCTATAAATTTTAAGCAAGGAAAATAACTAAATAACGTCAAAAAGGGACTCGTAGCAATGCGATCCCTTTTTCACATCACTAACAATCGTAAAAGAAAATAATCGAGATAAAATGGCCAAAGCAATTATAGAAAAAACCAAGTGGCAACGAATAAGAAAGTTCTTCAATGATATCCATCTTTGGCTGGGCTTAAGTAGTGCATTGATTGTAGTTGCTGTTTGTTTTAGTGGAACGGTATATGTGTTTAATACTGAACTCACCGAAAAAGCTGCGCCGCATTTGTATAAAGTGCAACCTGTTGCAGGACAGGAGCGAATGCACGTTGATTCATTAGTGGAAAAAGTAAAGCATGAAACGGACGGCACTATTGCAAGTGTAACCATCCCTGCTGAGTTAAATCGTACTTATCAATTCAATGTAAAGAAGAAAGAGGATAGTACAGCAAGGGGTGGCACAACCTATATGGTGAATCCTTATGCAGGTACTATCGTTGGTAACTCGAAAGAGAAAAACGGCACAAAAGAATTTATGGGAACGATGTTCAGTTTACATCGTTGGTTGTTATTGGATAAAGTGAAGAAGCCAATTATTAAAGGAGTAGAAAACAGGAAACTTGGTAGTATGATTACCGGTTGGGCAACGATCATTTTTACATTGGGATGCATTACAGGTTTGATTATCTGGTTTCCACAAAAAGTAAAACACTGGCGACAAGGATTAAAAATAAAATGGAATGCAGGATGGAAACGTGTGAATCATGACTTGCATAACAGTCTTGCATTTTACTCACTCATCTTTTTGTTGTTAATGGGATTAACCGGTCCGCAATGGTCGTTTGAATGGTACAGAACGGGTCTACAAAAAATATTAGGCACCTATAAACCTAAAGAAGCACCAAACGGAAAATCCGGAGGTGAACGTAAAGAAAGCGAAGGAAAGAAAGAAGCGGCAGCGGATACAACAGATTTGGCTACTGTTCAATTATCAATTGCTGATTATGTAAATGAAGCAGATAAAGTATTACCCTACAAAGGAAATTACGTGATCACTTTACCTGCTGATGCAGATGCAAAAACAATGATCACTAAAACGAAGCTTGGCTTCTTTGCTCCAGCAGCAGGCGACAGAATTACAATGGATCCAAAGAATGGGAAAGTGGTGAAGCTGGATGTTTTCAAGAAGAAACCATTCAACGAACGAGTGGCCGGTTCTATTAAAGCCATTCATGTTGGTAATGTATATGGTACGTTTACGAAGATCCTTTATTTTCTTGCTTGCTTGATCGCAACAAGTTTGCCGATCACTGGTACAATGATCTGGCTGAACAAGATGAAGAAGAAAACGAAAACTAAAAAAGAAGAACCTATTGTTACATTAACAGGTGATGAAAAAGTAGCATAACAAAAAGGGGCTGAATTTCAGCCCCTTTTTATTTATAGCTCCTGTAAACTTTCTTTTGTCGCAGCAATAGTCTGATCTAAATCCTCATACGTTAATGCATTGTTGAGGAACCAGCTTTCAAACGCAGATGGCGGTAAGTAAACACCTCGCTTCAACATCGCATGAAAATATTTTTTGAACAGTTCATTATTAGCTGAAGCTGCAGTTGCAAAATCAACAACTGCATGATCGCTGAAGTGAACACTGATCATTGAACCCAATTGATTGATGATATATGGTTGACCCCATGCTTTCAATACTTCGTTCAAGCCATCACGTAAGTAGATAGTTTTTTCTTCGAGCTCTTTATAAATGGCAGGATTACTTTTTAATTCAGTCAGCAATGTAAAACCTGCGATCATGGCGATAGGATTACCACTTAATGTTCCAGCCTGATACACATTGCCTAAAGGTGCAATATGCTGCATGATTTCTTTTTTGCCGCCAAATGCACCAACAGGCATACCACCACCAATTACTTTTCCATAGGTAACAAGATCGGCTTTGATGCCGAGACGTTCCTGCGCACCACCGGGTGCCAAGCGGAAGCCGGTCATTACTTCATCAAAGATGAAAACGATTCCTTCTTCATCACACAGCTTTCTTAATCCTTCATGAAAACCTGCTTGTGGTAAAATGCAACCCATGTTGCCGGCAACAGGCTCCACGATGATCGCTGCAATTTCTCCTTTATGTTCGGTTGCTAATTTCTTTACTGCATCAAGATCGTTATATGCTGCTGTTAATGTATCATTCGCAACACCTGCAGTTACGCCGGGCACTGTTTGAATGTTGAATGTTGCAACACCACTTCCTGCTTTCACTAAAAATGAATCAGCATGACCGTGATAATGTCCTTCAAACTTGATGATCTTATTTCTTCCTGTATAACCTCTTGCCAAGCGCACAGCACTCATACAAGCCTCGGTACCACTGCTCACCATGCGAATCATATCTACATTCGGTACCATGCTGAGAATGAGTTCAGCCATTTCAATTTCCAATTCTGTTGGTGCGCCAAATGAAGTTGAATCAAGTGCTTTTTCCTGGATGGCTTTTACAATTTGTTCATGTGCATGACCAAGGATCATTGGTCCCCATGAAGCGATGTAGTCGATGTATCGATTACCATCAGCATCATACATATAAGCACCTTTTGCTTTTTGCATGAAGAGCGGCGTACCGCCTACACTTTTAAATGCACGTACTGGAGAGTTAACTCCACCGGGAATACTTTTCTGCGCACGTTCAAATAATTCTTTGCTCTTATCGTACATAGTTGTGAATATTGTTTGAATTACAAAGGCACAGAGAACACAAAGTATCACGAAAAATCTTTGTGCAGCTTTGCGCCTTCGTGTCTTAGTGGTTTAAAATTCTTATTGCGTCTTTCGCAAAATACGTTGCAATTAAATCAGCACCTGCACGCTTGATTGAAGTAAGCACTTCCATGATCGCTTTGTCTTCATCGATCCATCCTTTTTCTGCTGCAGCTTTGATCATGGCATATTCACCGCTGATATTATATGCACTCACAGGAACATTCACTGCATTCTTCACTTCACGGATGATATCTAGGTAACTCAATGCAGGTTTTACCATTACAATGTCTGCGCCTTCTTCCACATCCATCAATGTTTCTTTGATGGCTTCAATGCGATTTGAATAATCCATTTGGTATGTCTTCTTATCACCAAAGCCGGGAGCACTATCCAACGCATCACGAAAGGGGCCATAGAAGCAGGATGCATATTTTGCACTGTAGCTCATGATGCCTGTGTTGATGAAATTATTTTCTTCCAAACCTTTACGTATGGCACCGATTCTTCCATCCATCATATCGCTTGGCGCAACCATATCAGCACCTGCCTCTGCATGACTGATACTCATCTTCACCAAGGCTTCTACTGTTTCATCATTTACGATCTGTCCATCTTTCACAATACCATCATGACCATAAGAAGAATAAGGATCAAGGGCAACATCCGTCATCACATATATTTCCGGTACAGCATCTTTAATGGCTTTGATGCTGCGTTGCATCAGTCCATCTTTGTTCCATGCTTCTTTACCGGTATTATCTTTTAATTCGTCTTTTGATTTTACAAAGAGCAATACACTTTTTAAACCCATGCTCCACAAATCTTTTACTTCGTTCACCGTTACATCTAAACTGTTACGGTAATAGCCGGGCATGGATGCAATTTCTGTTTTTACATTCTCGCCTTCATCAATAAAAAGAGGTACGATGAAATCATCAGGTGTGAGAATAGTTTCTCTTACCATACTTCTGATGGCTTCGGACTTTCTAGTGATTCTATTTCTTCTTTGCAAATACATAAATGATGTCTGATGTAGGATGGCTGATGTCTGATTTCACTCAGTTCAATCACCCTGATTTTTAAATGCTTTATATAGGATGGATGATGCATCATATGATGTTTTGAATATCCGACATCATACATCAGAAATCCTACATTCTTTTCTGTTTCATCTTATTCGTTTTATCTGTTGCCGCAAAAATGGCTGTTAATTCATTTGCTTCTTTTATTAGAGTATCTAATTCTGCTCCTGTTTGTAGCCTTGCATCTTTAACCACTTCAAGCCAGTAATGACTCTCGTCTGCTTCTTCTAAAACGATCTCAATTTTATAAAGAAAATCTGCCGGTGATTTTGCTCTTACAGAAGCTCTGTAATTTGCACCAACAGATCCAGCTGAACGAATCAGCTGTTTGGCTGTTTCAAATCCTGCGGCATTTTTCGGGAAAGCCTCACATAAATGAATAACATCTACATGAAACTTTTTTGTTCGGCTTTGTAGTGTTTTACGATCCATAGATAGTTTTTCTAAGAAAGGTACCAACGATCGGCAATAAATCCGACATCCTACATCAGCCATCCGACATTCAACAGGAATTGGAACGCTTGGCCCACGCAATTCTTTCTTCTTCACTTATTTCACTCAACCATTCTCTCGGATGCAGACAGGCTTCCTGCAATTTATATTCTTCACTGCCAAATGCAGGTTGATAATTATATTCAAACCGAACGGTAGGAGGTAAGCTCATCAAAATACTTTCAATACGGCCGTTGGTTTTTAAACCGAACAGTGTACCACGGTCATGTACTAAGTTAAACTCAACATATCGTCCTCTGCGTATCTCCTGCCAATGTTTGTTTTCTGCTGTGTACGGAGTGTTCTTTCTTTTTTCAACAATTGGAATGTATGCATCAATAAATGCATTGCCGCATTTCTTCGCAAACTCAATCCAGAAAGCTACATCTTGTTGTTCAGTTGCTCTTTGGTAATCGTAGAAGATACCACCAATACCTCTGCGTTCTGCATTGCGATGCCAGTTCACAAAATAGTTATCACATTCTTTCTTGAACTTAGGATAGAACGACGCATCAAATGCATCGCATGCATTTTTGTAGGTCTGATGAAAATGCTTTGCGTCTTCTTCAAATAAATAATAAGGAGTCAGATCTGTACCACCACCAAACCACCTGTCGATCACTTCATCGTTTTCATTGTACAATTCAAACATGCGATAGTTGCAATGCACCGTTGGTACAAATGGATTCTGTGGATGAATCACCAGACTCAAACCACACGCAAACCATTTTGCTCCGTTGATCTTTAGTTGAGTTCGCATTGCATCGGTCACATCACCAAATACAATCGAAGTATTTACGCCGCCCTTCTCAATCACATTTCCATTAGCGATCACACGTGTTTTACCGCCACCACCTTCGGGGCGTTCCCATGCATCTTCCACAAATGTTGCTGAGCCATCACTCTGCTCCAACGCAGCACAAATGCGGTTCTGCAAATCGTGAATGAATAATATCCAGGTTTCTTTAACGTCCATATGATGAGTAATCAGTGATGAATGATGAGTTAACTACTGATTACTCATCACTCATCATTCATTATTTGTATTCCTTCACTGCATCAACAAATGCTCTTGCATGATCTACAGGTACATTGGGTGTAATACCATGACCCAAATTAGCAATGTATCGTTGGGTTCCAAATGCATCGATCATGTCTTTCACTGCTTTCTTGATCTCAGGAATAGGAGCTAATAATTTCGCCGGATCAAAGTTACCCTGAATGGTGATCTTATTCTGTGTAAACTCTCTTGCCATTTGTGGTGTGATGCACCAATCGATACCCACACCGCTTGCAGCACTTTCGCTGATCTCTTTCAACGCATGCCAGGTTCCTTTGGGGAATAAAATCACCGGCGCATCATCTTTCAATGCCTCTGCGATCTGGAATAAATAAGGCTGAGCAAATAATTTAAAGTCGGCTGGTGATAAAGAACCTGCCCAACTGTCAAATACTTGTACTGTATCTGCACCTGCTTTTACCTGGTGCTTTAAATAAACAATGGTGATGTCAGTGATCTTCTGCAACAACTGATGTGCCATTGCAGGTTGTGTATACGCAAACTGTTTTGCTTTATCCCATGTCTTACTTCCTTTGCCTTCTACCATATAACAAAGGATGGTCCATGGTGCACCCGCAAAACCGATCAATGGTACACGACCATTCAATTCTCTTTTGGTTAATGCCAACGCATCATACACATACTTCAAACTTTCTTCTGCACCTGTTGTGATCAATGCATCAATATCTTTTTGCGTAGCAATTGTTTTTGGTAATGAAGGCCCTTTGCCTTCTTCCATCAATACTTCCAAACCCATTGCTTGTGGTATCACAAGAATATCACTAAAGATAATGGCTGCATCTACACCAACCTGATCAACCGGTTGCAAGGTAATTTCTGTTGCAAGCTCCGGTGTTTGACAACGGGTGAAGAAATCATATTTCTGCCGCAGCTTAATGTAATCAGGTAAATATCTTCCTGCCTGTCGCATCATCCATACGGGCGGACGTTCTACGGCTTCTCCTCTGAGTGCTTTTAGTAATAAGTCGTTCTTTAGCATAATTTTTATGTCTGATGTAGGATGGATGATGTCTGATTTGTTTCAGGTCACACACCCTGCTTTTAGTTTGAATGTTCTTAGTTCAAAGTCTATGTAGGATGGATGTTGCGATCTGTTTGCAGATCATAAATCAGACATCCTACATCAGACATCAAGTGAAATAATCCATCGCCTGCCTTACCAGTTCTTCTTTCCCCGGTTCTTTGCCAATGATGATGGTATTATTACAATATTGTTGGATTGTTTTTGCTGTAGTATTACCAATGGCAAACAAAATTGTTTGCGCAGGTACTTTATTGTTACTGAAAAAACTGCTCACCGCACTTGGACTGTAAAATAAAATAGCATGATAGTCTTTGCTGACCTTGTGTGGTGTGTGGATGGTTTCGTACACAATAATTTCATGTACTTCAATTCCTTTACTCCGTAGAATAGCTGGCAATTCATCTCTGCGTTGTTCGCCGCAAAAGAAAATCACTTCATCGATATCACTTTCTTCTGCAATCAGTTCAGCTAATTCTGCAGCAGAGCTGGCAGTTCCGGCAACACTGTGTTCGCCAAAGTTTTCCTTCAACAATAGTTTGGTGGTGTTGCCCATGCAATAAATTACCCAATCAGGTTGTTGTCCGTCCTGCCAGGCAAGTACAGCATCAACTGCGTTCATGCTGGTGAATACAACAGTGGATGATTGCAGATAGGCCTGTTCAATTTCCTGTTGTGTGGCGATGTCTTGTATAGGTTCTGTGTCAATGAATGATAATTCATCGATCGAAATGCCAACGGCTTTCGCTTCATGTACCAATGATTTATTCAATGGCCGTGTAGATAGTATGTTGATTTTATTTTGCTGCATGTTGAATAGCGTCTGCGATGGCTTGTCCACCGTGATTCAAAATTTGTTCGGCTGCATACGAACCCATATCTGTTGCTTCCCACACCGGCATCGTAATTTCAAACTCTGCTTTTTGTTTTCCATCGAGCGATAAAATATTTCCTTTAAAATGAACTTCATCATCTTTCATTTCTGCATAAGCGCTGATGGGAGTAGAACAACCGCCCATTAATGCACGCAGGAAATCACGTTCGATCTTTGTGCAGAAGTCGGTATCAGCATCATTAAAATGAACACATGCATCCAACGCATAACTATCTTCTTCACGACAAACAACCATGATGGCTCCTTGTGCAGGTGCTGGTAACATCCAAT
This sequence comes from Lacibacter sp., assembly GCF_035299325.1. GTDB lineage: Bacteria > Bacteroidota > Bacteroidia > Chitinophagales > Chitinophagaceae > Lacibacter. The sequence continues at coordinate 117,285 of NZ_DATGWT010000018.1, forward strand.
CGAGTTCAATGGAATTTTCCGGACGAAGGTTGATGCGTTCCAATCCTGCGGCAGCAAAAATGGCTCCATCCCAATCTTCTTCTTTCAACTTACGTAAACGTGTATTTACATTACCACGTAGGTTATGAACTTGTGATGATGGAAATTTATTTAACCATTGTGCTTTTCTGCGAATGCTGCTTGTTGCTATTTGCAGTTCTGCTTTTCCCGGTATGGTCCATTCACCATTCAGCATTGACCATTCACCTTTCCACACCAACAGATCTTTCACCGGTCCTCTTGGTAACACCGCAGCTTGTATAATTCCTTTCGGTAATTGTGTAGGCACATCTTTCATGGAGTGTACCGCAATGTCAATCGTATTGTTGAGTAAAGCAAGGTCAAGGCTTCTTGTGAAAATGCCCTGCACACCCATTTCGTATAAGGGTGTTTTTAAATCGATATCGCCTTCACTTTTGATGTAAACTAATTCGGCAGTAAAACCATGTTGGGCAAGCAATTCTTTTACCTGTGTTGCCTGCCATACTGCTAATTGACTTTCTCTTGTTCCAATGCGGATGATTTGTCCCATTTTAGTCTGTGCCCGTAGCAATAAACTCATTGATGGCTTCAATATAATAACAGCCACGCTGGTTTTGCTCCTTCATTTTTGACGCCATGCCATTGATCACCCGTTGAATTTTTTCATCGGTCTTGGTGCAGGCTGTATGATGCGGTTGCAAAGTTATGTATAATGGGGAAGTATGTATTTCTTTCAGCTTTGTTTTTACCGCTTTTAATACCGGTACATGTTTACGCATCTGGTACCAGTCGATAAATTCAGCTATATGTTCGGCAATGATGGCTTTTGCTTTCGGCACTTCAGCTTCACGCATTGCTAATGTCTCGTCTTTCAGCTTTGATAATTCATCCACATTCACAAGTGTGATGTTGGCTAGTTCCTTTGCTGACTGCTCCACATTGTACGGAATAGAAAGATCAATAATGAGTTTATGATTCAAACCTTCCAGATGCGATTTTAAAATGGTAGGCTCTGTAGCATTAGTTGCTACCAGAATGATATCGGCTGTTGTAATATGTTGTTGCAAATCTTCTAACAGAGCCGATTGTAAACCTAATTCTTCAGCCAAAGTTGTTGCTTTCTCTTCCGTACGGTTGATGAGTGTTATATTTTTTGTACCGAGATAGTCCACTAAGTTTTTGCAGGTGTTGCGTCCAAACTTACCGGTACCGAGTAACAATATCTTTTTGCTTTTAATAGCCTTGATATGTCTGCGGATATATTGTACGGCAGCAAATGAAACAGAAACAGTACCATCGCTTAATGCTGTATTGTTCTTAATGGCTTTTGATGATTGCAACATGCAGTTCACCAAACGTTCTGTAAATGCATCAATGCGATCATGCTGTTTAGCCAGCTTGGCAGCTTGTTTGATCTGGCCTACAATTTCGTAATCGCCGAGGATCTGCGAATCCAATCCACCGCCTACTGTAAAAAGATGGTTGATGGCTTCCTGGCCTTGTTTGATATAAGAAAGTTGTCTGAATTGCTCAACTGTTCCTTCGGTTTGTGTGCAAAGCAAGCGAATAAGTTGATCGGCATTGTCAGCAAAACCATAGATCTCGGTACGGTTACAGGTTGAGATCAAAAAGAATTCATGCACAGCAAATTCAGGTGCGAGTTGCAGGATGGTATTGTATTGTTCCGGATTTACGGCAAACTGACCCCTGATCAATGCATCTGTTTTGCGGTAGTTGATACCCGCAATAAAAAATTTTGATATGTCTTTTGCGCCTGTTCTGTGCATGTGTTAATCGTAAGAAATTCTACAGCGCAAATGTAGTTGCAGACAGCACTATGAACCTAAAAAATCTGTCATTGCAATGTCATATTACCCATTGATTTTTATCATGATAACAACTGTTTGCTGTCAACGAAATCTTTGTAGCGAAAGCACTACAGTTCATCTTTAAAAAACGACAGTTAATACAGATTTCTTTGGAAAATGAACTTTTGTTTTGTATTGCCGTTACTTTTGCAAACCAGTAAAAATGCACATGGAAAAAGCAACACGCAAAGGAATCCTGTTAATGAATCTTGGTTCACCTGATTCAACCGAAGTAAAAGATGTTCGTCGTTACCTCAACGAATTTTTGATGGACGAACGTGTGATCGATTACCCATATCTGTTGCGTCTGTTATTGGTGAAAGGAATTATTACACGTTTCCGTGCACCGAAATCGGCGGAAGCGTACAGCACCATCTGGACAAAAGAAGGTTCACCATTAATTGTTCTCACAAAGCAGCTACGTGACGCATTGGATAAAGAAGTTGATATGCCGGTTGAAATAGCGATGCGTTACGGCAACCCCACCGTGAAATATGCATTGGATCGTTTGCTGGAACAAAATCCTGACTTGGATGAAGTGATAGCCGTGCCGTTATATCCGCATTATGCCATGAGTAGTTACGAAACTGCGGTGGAGAGTGCAAAAGAGATCCATGCAAAAAATAACTACCCGTTTAAGCTGAGTTTTATTAAGCCTTATTATAATGAAGAGCATTATATCACGGCGATGGCTGAAAATATCCGACCATACCTTGAACAGGAGTATGATCATATACTGTTCAGCTATCACGGCATTCCTGAAAGTCATTTAAAGAAATCAGATCCTACAAAAAGTCATTGTTTAAAAACAGGCGATTGTTGTAATGTGGCTTCAACAGCGCATGCAACCTGTTACCGTCATCAATGTTTTGTAACAACAGAACTGATTGCAGCCAAACTTGGTTTGACAAAAGATAAATACAGTTTGTCGTTTCAATCGAGATTAGCAGGTGAGCAATGGTTAACGCCTTACACCGATTATCGCTTGCGTGATATGCCGAAAGAAGGCATTAAGAAATTATTGATCCTTTGCCCGGCATTTGTAAGTGATTGTTTAGAAACATTGGAAGAAATTGCAGAGCGTGGAAAAGAAACGTTTGAAGAAGCAGGCGGTGAAACATATACCATGATCCCATGCATGAATGTACATCCGTTGTGGGTGGAGGCAATTGCAAACTATGTGGAAGGAGTGGCGAAGGGGGAGAGGGAGATGGTGCTAGGATGACGTGAGTGGTGAATGGTTAGTGGTGAGTAGTATGCCTTGAATGAAACGGGTTAATTAAATAGTTACATCTTCATATTAAACAGGTTTGAATAGTGTGGGGTGATTTTTCACCATTCACTATTCACCATTCACAACATGTACTTATACATCAAGGCCATCCATATCATCTTCATCGTTACCTGGTTTGCGGGTTTATTCTACATGCCCCGCCTTTTTATTTACAATGTGGAAGCGAATACGAAAGATGAAACAAGCCGCAAAGTATTACAGGAACAGTTTGGCATTATGATGAAACGTTTGTGGTATGGCATTACCTGGCCATCAGCAGTGTTGACATTGGTTTTTGGAATTTGGGTTTTGTTTGAAAGCGGCTACTCAGAAATTGTGTTTCAACCGGCAGGTCGTTGGATGCTCATCAAACTCATCTTTGTTCTTTTCTTATATCTCTATCATTTCTCTTTACATAAAATTTTCAAACAACAAACTGCAGGAGTATTTAACTACACCTCACAGCAACTCCGTATCTGGAATGAAGTAGCAACCATCTTTTTAGTTGCAGTGGTGATGTTGGTAGTTGTGAAACAAAACCTGAGTGCCTTATGGGGAATACTTGGCCTTGTGTTGTTTGTTGTGTTGTTGATGAGTGCAATTAAGATTTATAAGCTGCTGCGGGGAAAGAATGAGTGATGAGTGATGAGTGAGCCTCCGATAGAGTCATGTGTCAGATCAAATGCGTCATTTAATGAGGCCAACAACAAGTATATAGAAGCAATAGTCCGTAATCGCCAGACAGCCGTAGCTCTCAATATTCATCACTCATTACTGATCATTCAGATCGCTTTACTGAACATCGGTGTAACCATTTCCCGTTGCAGGTACAGATCAAATGCGCTGCAGATATTGCGGATGAACTGACGCCCTGTTTCTGTTACAACCAATCCATCGTCATTCATATTGATCAATCCATCATCAAGTGGTTGCTGTAATTGCGGTAATACATATTTCTCGATGAGTCGTCTGTCTTCTCTTCTGAACACTGCATAATCTCTGCAACTGATGCTGAGAATATAATTACGAAATGCTTTGTCTTCATCAGTCAGAAAATAACCTTTGAACACCGGCAATTCTTTTTGCTGAATGGCTTCGTAATATTCGTGGATCGATTTTTTATTCTGTGCAAACCCGCCACCAATATCGCTGATGCTCGATACACCTAATCCCAGCAACATCGAGGTATGTTGCGTGGTGTAACCCATAAAGTTGCGGTGAAGTTTTGCCGTTTTCCAGGCTGTATAAAGATCATCTGTAGTTAATGCAAAATGATCCATGCCAATGTCAACATAACCTGCAGCCGTGAGCATTTCTTTTCCTTTCAGGTATAACTGCAATTTATCTTCGGGAGTGGGCAAATCATTTTCATCAAACAAACGTTGTCCTCTGCTCGTCCATGGTACATGCGCATAACTGTAAAACGCAATACGATCGGGACGAAGTGCAATTACTTCTTCAATTGTTTTGGTAATGCTTTGTAATGTTTGTTTGGGTAAACCATAAATGAGATCGTAGTTCACTGAAACAAAGCCCAACTTTCGTGCATCTGTTGTTGCACGCTGCACATTTTCCAACGGCTGAATGCGATTGATGATGCGCTGCACTTCGGGATCATTATCCTGCACACCATAGCTGATACGACGGAAACCAAGATTGTACAAAGTTTCAAGGTGTGCGAATGTTGTATTGTTGGGATGACCTTCAATGCTGAATTCATGATCGGGATGAACAATGGAGCGATCGGTAATGAAACGAATCAACCGTTCAAGATTTGCCGGTGAAAAGAACGTGGGTGTACCACCGCCCAAATGCAATTCACGGATGATGGGTTTTTGATGGAACAGTTCGAGGTATAATTCAAATTCCTGTTCGATCATGGCCAGGTATTCTTCTTCCACACTGTGATTAGTGGTAATCTTTTTATTGCAGCCGCAATAGGTACACAACGATTCACAAAAAGGTAAATGGATGTAAAGGCTGATGCCATTCCGGGTATTGTGCAGTTCAAATTGCTGGGTCAGGAGATCCTTCCATTCATCCACATCAATGCCTTCTTTCCAAACGGGAACGGTAGGGTAGCTCGTATAACGGGGAACCGGACGGTTATACTTTTTGGTCAGGCTCCTGATAGTCTCTTGTTGCATGGGGCAAAATTGCTAAAATGACCGGCCCTTCGTCCTGACAAAAAAACAAGCAGAAGATGATTGCCGTCAGTTTATGAAAACCCCTGATTTGGGTGTTCATTCACCCCCGAACTTCCGTACCTTTGGCAACTTTAAAAATAAGACAGGGATTGACTTATGAGCGTTAAGTACAGAGAATTTTCGCAGTTGAATTTACCCTCCATCGAGCAGGAGATATTGGCCAAATGGGATGCTGAACAGGCGTTTGAAAAAAGCATTGAGGTAAGGGAAGGGGCAACACCTTTTGTGTTTTACGAAGGTCCGCCCAGTGCTAACGGTATGCCAGGCATTCACCACGTTATTTCAAGAACCTTGAAGGATTTGGTTTGTCGCTACAAAACCATGAAGGGCTTCAAAGTAAACCGCAAGGGCGGCTGGGATACCCATGGATTACCAATTGAGTTAGGTGTTGAGAAGGAATTAGGTATTACCAAAGAAGATATTGGTGTAAAGATCACCGTTGAAGAATACAACAGGAAATGCCGTGAAGCGGTGTTGCGTTATAAAGACAAATGGGATGAGATTACGAAGAAGATGGGTTACTGGGTTGATCTCAACGATCCTTACATCACTTTTGAAAACAGTTATATTGAAACATTGTGGTGGTTGCTGCAGCAGTTGTACAAAAAAGGTTTGTTGTATGAAAGCGTAAGCATTCAACCATACTCACCGGCAGCAGGTACAGGTTTAAGTTCGCATGAACTGAACCAACCCGGCACATATAAAGATGTAAAGGATACCAGTGCAACAGTAATGTTCCGTGCATCGCAGGATGAAAAAAGTAAATTCCTCCACGATGCAGTTCATGGTGCAGAAGTATTCTTCATGGCATGGACAACCACACCATGGACATTGCCAAGTAACTTAGGTTTGACTGTTGGACCGAACATTGAATATGTATTGGTGCAAACGTTCAATCCTTACACACACTTACCGGTGAACATTGTGTTGGCGAAGGATCTCGTTCATAAATATTTGAAAGCAGAAGGAGAGAATGGAGATTTTGAAGGATACAATGGTGAACAGAAAATATTGCCTTGGAAGATCATTACTTCTTTCAAGGGTTCACAGCTTGAAGGGTTACATTACGAGCAATTGTTGCCGTATGAAGCCAACAGTATCGAAGAAGTTAAACGTATTACACCGGATGCCGATCCGTTCCGTGTATTGATCGGTGACTTTGTTACAACAGAAGATGGTACAGGTATCGTTCATACCGCACCTGCATTTGGTGCAGATGATTACCGTGTAGGAAAGAAATACAATATTGGTATCTTAACCATGGTTGATCGTGAAGGAAAGTTCCTTGACGGGTTGGGAGAATTCAGCAACCGTTATGTAAAAAATTACAAAGACGAGAAAGAGTATGTAGATGTGAATGTTGACATCTGTGTAAAACTAAAGAAAGAGAACAGAGCATTTAAAGTAGAGAAATACGAACACAGTTATCCGCATTGCTGGAGAACTGATAAACCAATTCTTTATTATCCGCTCGACGCATGGTTCATTAAAACCACAGCGATCAAGGATAAAATGGTGGAGTTGAATAAAACCATCAACTGGAAACCAAAATCAACTGGCGAAGGACGCTTTGGTAATTGGTTAGAGAACATGGTTGACTGGAATCTCAGCCGCTCACGTTTCTGGGGTACAGCATTACCTATCTGGAAAACAGAAGATGGCGAAGAAGAAATTTGTATTGGCACTGTTGAAGAGCTGAAAGAAAATGCGGCAAAAGCAGATGCCACACTCGGCACCAACAATGCAAAATATTTAGGCAACGATATCGATCTGCATAAACCTTATGTGGATGAGATCGTGCTCATCAGTCCGACAGGCAAACCAATGAAACGTGTACCAGACCTAATCGATGTTTGGTTCGACAGTGGTGCTATGCCTTACGCACAGTGGGGATTGGATCATGAGAAAGTTAAGAATGGAGATAAGTATCCGTTTAAACTTCCTGCAGGGGTTGATAAGTTTGAAGATCTGTATCCTGCAAGTTTTATTGCCGAAGGTGTGGATCAAACACGTGGTTGGTTTTATACACTGCATGCCATTGCATCACTCGTGTATGATAGTGTTGCTTACAAAACGGTGGTAAGTAATGGCTTGGTGTTAGATAAGAATGGTAACAAAATGAGTAAGCGCCTCGGTAACGTGGTGAACCCATTTGAAACCATCGAAAAGTTTGGTGCCGATGCTACACGCTGGTACCTTATCACCAATGCATCGCCCTGGGATAATTTGAAATTTGATATTGAAGGAATCAAAGAAGTGCAACGCAAATTCTTTGGTACACTTTATAATACTTACCAGTTCTTCGCATTGTATGCAAACGTGGATGGTTTTGCGTTTAAAGAAGCAGCTATCCCGGTAAAAGAACGACCTGAAATTGATCAATGGATCTTATCATCGCTTCACACACTCATCAAAAAAGTGACTGAAGCAATGGATGATTATGAACCAACACAAGCCGGTCGCTTGATCGAAGAATTTGTTGATGAACATTTAAGCAACTGGTATGTGCGTTTGTGCCGCCGCCGTTTCTGGAAAGGCGAGTACGAACAGGATAAGATCAGCGCTTATCAAACCTTATACGAGTGTCTAGAAACTGTGCTGCGTTTAATGGCACCTGTTTCTCCCTTCTTCAGTGATGCCATTTTCACTGAGTTGAACAAAGTGAGTAGCCGATTCAATGCAGCTTCTATCCACCATGTTGATTTTCCTGTGGCCAACGAATCATTCATCGATGCTGCACTGGAAGAACGTATGCAATTGGCACAGGATGCCTCTTCGCTGGTGCTGTCGCTCCGAAAAAAAGTCAACATCAAGGTTCGTCAGCCTTTGCAGAAAATATTGATCCCTGTGCTGAGCAATGGCATGAAAGAGCAATTCAGCAAAGTGGAAGACATCATCATGAGCGAGGTAAATGTGAAAGAGATCGAGTACCTCACGGCTGATAATACCTTTATCAAAAAGAAGATCAAACCCAACTTTATTGCCCTCGGCAAAAAGATGGGGGCCAAGATGAAAGCGGTATCGGCGGCCCTCGCCCAATTCACCCAGGAAGACATCAGCCAATTTGAGCGTGAAACTGTTTATAATCTGTTGATAGAGAATGAAACTGTTCCTTTATATTTGACAGATGTAGAAATTCTAAGCGAGGATGTGCCCGGCTGGATGGTGACGAACAAGGGAGCAGTTACCGTGGCATTGGATGTAACCATTTCCCCCGAATTGCTCAACGAAGGCAATGCCCGGGAACTGGTGAACAGGATCCAGAAAATCCGCAAAGAGAGTGGTTTTGAGCTGACTGACAGAATAGCTGTGCAGGTTTTGGAGAATGAGAGCCTGCAGCCTTCTATCACTCAATTTAAATCCTATATTTGCGCCGAAATTTTGGCAGATAACCTTGAATTTGTACCGCATTTATCCAATGGCATCGAAGTTGAGGTTAACGATATTCCATTAAAAGTTCAAGTACTCAAAAAAGGAGGATAGAATGGCAATTAAAAAGAAAGCAGCGAAACCTGCTCCCAAAAAAGCGGCGAAACCGGTCGCTAAAAAAACAGCAAAGCCAGCTGCTAAAAAGCCAGCTCCTAAACCTGTCAAGCCAAAGGCGGGAAAAGCGGTTGCGAAGCCTGTAGCAAAAAAAGCGGCCCCCAAGGCAGCGGTAAAACCAGCGCCTAAAAAAGCGGTAGCTGCAAAACCTGCTCCCAAGCCAGCGGCCAAACCGGTTGCTAAACCTGCTCCAGCAAAAGCAGTAAAGCCGGAAGTAAAGAAGCCCGAGCCGGTTGCAAAACCAGTGAGCGCTATTAAACCCACCGTTAAACAAGCAATCCAAGATTTGAAAAAAGAAGCAAAAAAGCCGGCTCCTCCGAAAGAAGTGAAGCCAATTAAAACATCGGTAAACACCTCGGTGAAATATCAACCCGATTTTACAAAATCAGTATTAGATAAGTCAGTGGAAGAAAAACCTCAGGGACCAATGGTCCGCTACAGTGATGCAGACCTCGTGGAGTTCAAAGAACTCATTCAGCGTAAACATGAAGCTGCAAAAAAAGAATTGAACTATTTGCAGGGCTTGATCACCCGTAAAGATGACCAGGGTGGCGATGGTGATGATGGACGTTACATGACCATGGAAGATGGTAGTGTAAGTATGGAGCGTGAGCAACTGAGCCAGATGGCCAGCCGCCAGATTACTTACATCGATCACCTGGAAAAAGCATTGATGCGTATCGAAAACAAAACCTACGGTATTTGCCGTGTAACCGGTAAGCTTATCGATAAGGCCCGCTTACGTGCAGTACCTCATGCTACCTTAAGCATAGAAGCAAAGATGGGTATTGTGAAAGGCCCTCAGCCTGCCGGCGAATAAGTTTACAAAGACTACTTGAAATAGAAATCCTCCTGATTTACGGGAGGATTTTTTTGTTTTCAGGTATGCAATACCTCCATGCAATAAAAAAATCCCTCCGAACCGGAAGGATTTCAAGTATTTTGACGAATAGAGCTGATTAATAATCTCTGTTATAACCGCCGCCGCCGCCACCTTTGTAGCCGCCACCGCCGCCACCTTTGTAGCCGCCACCGCCGCCACCTTTGTA
>NZ_DATGWT010000019.1:0-16261 GCF_035299325.1 Lacibacter sp.
TGTGGATAGTTTTGAAACGCTGGTTAATCCGCATCAACCCATTCCCCGTTTTGTACAGTCCTTAACAGGCATTACCGACGACATGGTGCAGCTGGCACCTTCGTTTGAAGAAATTGCTCCACGCCTGATGGAATTGTTTCAGGGCAAAGTGTTTGTGGCGCATAATGTGAACTTCGATTACTCGTTTGTTAATCACCAACTACAATCGCTTGGTTACAATCTGAACTGTAAAAAATTATGTACTGTTCGTTATGCAAGAAAGATCTTTCCAAAACTTGCATCGTACAGCTTAGGCAATCTTTGCAGGCATTTTGAAATTCCATTGTACAATCGACACAGGGCAGCGGGTGATGCAAAAGCAACTGTTCAATTACTGGAACTGTTGCGGAAAAATGATGTGAATAATCATTTGCACACAATGATCGGGAAACAATCGAAAGAACAATATCTGCCACTACATCTCAATAAAGAAGATATTGATCAGTTACCACTCACACCTGGCGTGTATTATTTTCATGATGCAAAAGATAAGATCGTTTATGTAGGCAAAGCCTTGCAGTTGAAGAAGCGTGTAACCAGTCATTTTTCCAATAACAAACCTTCCCGTCAGAAACAGGAATTTCAACGAAACATCCATCGCATCTCTTATCAGCAATGTGGTACGGAATTAATGGCTTCGGTATTAGAAACGATCGAGATCAAACGACTGTGGCCAAAGTATAACCGTGCTATTAAAGGGTACGAAGCAAGTTATGGTTTGTATTTGTATGAAGATGGAAATGGTTACATGCGGTTGGCGGTTGACCGGAAACATAAACATCTCCCGGCTGTGCATTTGTTTTACAGCAGGTACGAAGGAGTAACAGAATTAAAGCGATTGATCAAAGAATTTGATCTGTGCAATAAACTTTGTTTTATTGATCGATCAACTGATCCTTTATGCAGTGCGGAGGGATGCAAAGGCGCTTGCAATGGAACCGAAACCGCAACAGCTTACAATGAACGAGTGCAAAAGGCAGTTGATCAATTGCAAAAGGAATTACCAAGTTTTGCCATACGGGAACGTTCTTATTTCAACGAAAAAGACAGTTGCATTTTAATGGAAGGCGGCCGCTTTTATGGAATGGGGTATGTGGCAACTGAATTTGATTTCAGTGCAAAAGATGAACTACGTAATCAATTGCAGGAATACCCTGAATATGATTTTGTACGAAACATTATCAAACGATATGCTTTAGAGCAACCGGATAAAGTGGTTTGGTTGTAATAATAAAAGCAAGAAAATCCAAAATCCAAATTCCAAATTCCAAAATCCAGAGAACCGTTTAAAGATTCAAGCCACAAACTTAGAACTGAAGAACTCAGAACTTGTTTTATTGCCTTGTCCACGTATCTGTTCTTCCGATCAGTGAAACGCCAATGTATCCCCGTACTTTGATTGAGTTGTTATTTTCCATAGAAATTTTGCAGGAGTAAGTTTTACCATTTTTGGGATCATAAATTTTTCCGCCGGTCCATTCGTTTGAAGAACTGTATTTGAATCCCCACATATTTACCAAACCCAAAACAGGTCGTGAATGATTCTTTTCTTCAGGGTGGTTGATATCTGTTTTTGGTTTGCCTGTTTTAGGATCGTTGGGTTCTTTTAACCAGGTGATCTTCCCCTGGTACTTGTCTCCATTCTTATAGATCTGGATGATGCCGGTGCCTTCACCATTTTTCCAGCTGCCAACTATTGCATCAGGATTATCCTGTTTTACGTGAAAAGACGAAAGGACTAACAAATAGCAAACAGACAGAGTTGCAAGAATGATTTTTTTCATACGACAAATTTTTAAGGATCGATTTTGACGGACTTTCAGCCAATCCGCTTGTTCAAAAGTAAACAACCATTAGTATAATTTGTTACATGTATCGCTTCTTTGAAAAAAAATTTGATTATTTAACTGTCATACAACATCTTTGCAACTCAATGAACAAAGTAATTGCAAATAATCAGTGGTGGTGGCATACAACTCTAAGGGGTCTGTAATGCTATTACTGTGATTGTTCCAATCATATTCAGACCCCGAAGTTTTTCGGGGTTTTTTATTTGCTGAAACTGAAATGAATTAAACGGATCATGAAGAAAATTAAGATAGAAACGACTTGCAAAAAGATGCTGGCAGATGTATTTACACCTGTTGGCATTTATCTCAGGCTGAGAGATCGATTCCGGGATACCATCCTGCTGGAAAGTACAGATCATCATGCAGCTGAAAACAGCTGGTCGTTTATCGGTATCAATGCAATTGCGGGGATGGAGATCAGTTCCACAACCAGCATTGAATTTAAATTGCCCGGACAAAAGCCTGAACGTATTGCCATCAAACAACCAACGGAAGTGCCGCAGCAATTGTTTGATTTCATGAATCGCTTTGAAGCGTTTGGCGATTGCAAAGAAGCAAAATTTGCACAGGGACTTTATGGTTACACAACATACGATGCAGTTCAATTCTTTGATACCATCAAACTGAATGCAGAACGAAAAGATCCGGCGGCTATTCCGTTGATGCGTTACCGTTTGTATCAATACGTGATTGCGATCAATCATCATAAAGATGAATTGTTTATTTGTGAAAATAAGATCGCCGGTATTGAAAGTGATGTAGCGGTTGTAGAAAGTTTGATCCGCAGTAAAGACGTGCCTGTTTATCCGTTTGCAGTAAAAGGCGAAGAAAGTTCGAATGTTACCAATGAAGAATATGTGGAGATGGTGAAGAAAGGCATTGCAAGTTGTCACAGGGGTGATGTGTTCCAGATTGTATTAAGCAGACGATTCCAGCAGTCATTCAGCGGCGATGAGTTCAATGTGTACCGTGCATTACGCAGCATCAATCCTTCTCCTTATTTATTCTTTTTTGATTATGGTGATTATAAATTAATGGGTTCCTCGCCTGAATCGCAGATCATCATTAATAATGGTAAAGCTGTTGTTCATCCCATCGCCGGTACATTTAAACGTACAGGTGATGATGTGATCGATCAGCAGGAAGCCGAACGTTTGTTGAAAGATGCAAAAGAAAATGCAGAGCACGTAATGTTGGTTGATCTTGCAAGAAATGATCTGAGTCGTGTGTGTGATGATGTGAGTGTGGCACATTACAGGCAGGTGCAGTATTACAGTCATGTGATCCATTTGGTGAGTGAAGTGGTGGCAAAGGTTCGTCCCAACTCTAATCCGTTTGAATTATTAGCCAAAACATTTCCCGCAGGTACTTTAAGTGGGGCGCCGAAAATAAAAGCCATGCAGTTGATCGATGCAAATGAACCAACAGCCCGTAGTTATTATGGTGGAGGTATCGGCTTTATGGGTTTTGATGGTAGTTGCAATCATGCCATCATGATCCGCACATTCATGAGTCGGCAAAATACATTGGTATATCAAGCTGGCGCAGGTGTGGTTGCTGCAAGCAAACCTGAAAGTGAATTGCAGGAAGTGAATAATAAATTAGGAGCATTAAAGAAAGCAATTGAGTTTGCGGAAAGCATTCGTTAATAGTTGATGAACCATAACACAATGAAAATTTTAGTATTCGATAATTACGACAGCTTTACATACAACCTTGTCCATTTGGTGGAGAAGATCACACATATAAAAGTAGATGTGCATCGCAATGATCAGATTCCATTTGAGAAAGTGAAGGAGTATGATAAAATTATTCTATCTCCCGGTCCAGGTATTCCTGAAGAAGCAGGTTTGTTGTTGCCATTGATCAAGGAATATGCAGCAACAAAATCTATTCTTGGTGTGTGTTTGGGTCACCAGGCAATTGGAGAAGCATTTGGCGGAACGTTGACGAATCTGGCAACTGTATTTCATGGAGTAGCTACGCCGATTAAAATTCAAAATCCAAAGAATCCAAAACCCGATGGCGTGTTGAATGGACTTCCTGATACAATTGAAGTTGGTCGTTATCATAGTTGGGTGGTGAATAAAGAGTGTTTTCCTGCTGAATTGGAAATAACAGCCGAAGATGAAACAGGAATGATCATGGCTTTGCAACATAAAACATATGATGTGCAAGGTGTGCAGTTTCATCCGGAAAGTGTGTTGACGCCGGTAGGAGAGACCATACTTCGTAATTGGTTGAAGGCTTAATTTGAAAATTTGAAAATGAAAAAGATACTTCAGTTATTATTTGAACATAAGAGCCTCGATCGTCAACAGGCGAAATATGTGTTGCTGAACATTGGCAAAGCCATGTACAACGAACATGAGATCACCGCTTTCATGACGGTTTATCTCATGCGCAGCATTACCATTGAAGAGCTGCAGGGTTTCCGTGATGCATTGCTGGAGCTTTGTGTGCCGGTTGATCTCAATGGACATGCAGTGCTCGATATCGTTGGTACAGGTGGTGATGGAAAGAACACTTTCAACATTTCTACACTCTCTTGTTTTATTGTGGCAGGTGCCGGACAAAAAGTTGCTAAGCATGGGAATTACGGTGCATCAACCATCAGTGGTGCAAGTAATGTCATGGAACAGTTGGGTTATAAATTCAAGAACAGTGTGGATCAGTTGAAACGTGAAGTGGAAGAAGCAAATATCTGTTTCATGCATGCGCCGATGTTTCATCCGGCATTAAAAACAGTTGGGCCTATCCGTAAGAATCTGGGGATGCGTACCTTCTTTAATATGCTGGGGCCAATGGTGAATCCTGCAAGTCCGGCCTATCAGTTGGTGGGCGTGTTTAGTTTAGAGATGGCGAGGGTGTATAATTATTTATTACAACAAACGGGTGGTGCGTTCACCATTATTCATAGTTTGGATGGATACGATGAAATTTCACTCACCAACGATACAAAGGTTATCACCAACAAAGGCGAGTTTATCATGACACCTGAGCAGTTGGGCAAACGTATGGTGCAGCAAACTGATATACATGGTGGCAACAGCATTGAAGAAGCAGCGAAGATCTTCACGAAAATATTAAGTGGCGAAGGCACATGGGCACAGAATGCAGTGGTAATGGCGAATGCAGCAATGGGTTTGTATTGCACAGGTGCTTATAAAACTTATGATGATGCGTTTGCCGCCGCAGTTGAAAGTTTAGAAAGTGGAAGAGCGAATTACTGTTTGAAAAAACTGATCGAATTACAATAAGCATGAATATTTTAGATAAGATCATAGTTCAGAAACGAATTGAAGTAGAAGAGCGTAAGGCTAAAACAAGTGTGGCAGAATTGCAGGAAAGTCCGTTGTATGCAAGACCGGTTTTTTCGTTGAAACAATTTTTATTGGATGATACAAAGACAGGCATTATTGCAGAGTTCAAACGTCAGTCGCCATCAAAAGGTGTGATCAATGGCAAGGCTGATGTGGTGGAAGTAACAACTGCTTACACAAACAACGGTGCATCCTGTTTGAGTGTGTTAACCGATGAACAATTCTTTGGTGGCAGTACCAACGATCTGCTGAAAGCAAGAGTGAATGAAATTCCTATCTTACGGAAAGACTTCATTGTTGATGAATACCAGATCACAGAAGCAAAAGCAATGGGAGCTGATGTAATTTTGCTGATCGCTGCCTGTTTATCGCCGGCAGATGTGAAGCGATTGGCGACCTTTGCAAAATCGCTGAATCTGGAAGTGCTGCTGGAACTGCATGCAGAAGAAGAGTTGGAGCATATATGTGAGGAGACGGAAATTGTTGGTATCAACAACCGCAACCTCAAAACATTTGAAGTGGATATTGAACGTAGTTTGCGCATGGCCAAACAAATTCCGGCAGATAAAATTAAAGTAGCAGAGAGCGGAATAAGCTCGGTTGAAAATATACTGTTGTTCAAAGCAAACGGGTTCAGAGGATTTTTGATCGGTGAAAATTTTATGAAAGAAGAGAATCCCGGAAAAGCATTTGAACAATTCACACAACAATTAAAAAAGCAGAAGCATGAATATTAAAGTTTGCGGTATTACCCAATTGAAACAGGTACAACAGTTAGAAGGATTGGATATTGATTTTGTCGGATTTATTTTCGACAAGAATTCTCCCCGTTATGTGGAAGGAAAGCTGGATAAGAAAGAGATCAAGAAAGCGGATTACGACATGAAGAAAGTAGGTGTGTTTGTGAACCCATCCTACAGTGATATCCTGGATGCCATTGAAGATTATGGTTTGGATGTGGTGCAATTGCATGGCGAAGAAACACCGGAATTTTGTTCTGATCTCAACGAAGATGTGGAAGTGATCAAAGTATTTCATATTGATGAATCGGTGAAAGATATTGATGCGTTGGTAGCACCTTATGATGAAGCTTGTGATTATTATTTGTTCGATACAAAAAGCGGAGACAAGAAAGGTGGCACCGGCAAACAATTCGACTGGGATGTTATTGCAAAGAGTAAAATTGAAAAACCGTTTTTCCTGAGTGGTGGTATTGGTATTGAAGATGTAAAACGTATTAAAGCATTTAAGCATCCTGATTTTTATGGTGTTGATGTTAACAGCAAAGTGGAGAAAGCACCCGGTGAAAAAGATATGAGTTTAGTGTTGCAGTTTAAGTTAGGGATGAAATAGTCGGAACTGTGATTTGTGGGATGACAGGATTGTTTGGACGATGAATAACGATTGCGTTTGCTTACAACCAACCAATTAAGGCAAAGCGTATGAGAATTAAAGTTTGCGGCATGACCGATTTGCAACAGATGCACCAATTAGGAGAAATGGGTGTTGAGTTTGCCGGAATGATCTTTTACCACAAATCGCCGAGGTTTGTGTTGAAACATTTAAACGGTGTGCAAGTGAAACGGGCAAAGCTGAAAGTGTACAAGGTGGGTGTGTTTGTAAATGCGTCGTATGATGAGATCATTAACCATGTGGAGAATTTTGGGTTGGATATGGTACAATTGCATGGCGATGAAACACCGAAGTTCTGTGAAAAAGTGAGTGATTATATTTCGGTGATCAAAGCATTCCGCATTACTGATGATGACAATATTCCCTGGAAGATCAAAGATTATGTAGAGGCGGTGGATATGTACATGTTCGATACGATGGGTGCAGGTTATGGCGGCACAGGAAAGAAGTTTAACTGGAATATGCTGAAAGGCTTGAACATTGGTAAACCATTTTTCTTAAGTGGAGGTATTGAGCCAACCGATGCAGCAGCCATCAAAGAATTTGCAAAGGAAGAAGTAGCAAAGGATCTGTTTGCATTGGACATGAACAGCAAGTTTGAAACAATGCCCGGTGTAAAGGATATGGAATTGGTGAAGAAGTTTGTGGGAGAGTTGAGAAGGTGAGCTTGATAAATAGTTTCTAAAAAAGAGTTATGCACTTTACAGAAAATGATTTTGTGTTTCAGTTGTTTAAGAAGGCAATTGCTGGTTACGGGTTTGTTATTTCTAGTATAACGGATGATGAACGTGTTTGTGTAGTGAAAGGTGATTTTGAATTAACTGTTAGTCTGGATAATCTCAGGAAAGAGTTTTCGCAAGAAAATGATGAAAACGTAATATCAGAATTTGCGGAAGCTATCGCTTCTGCAGGAGAGGAAATTCCAACTTGGGAAGTGGCAAAGGATAAGGTGTTTCCATCTTTGTTTCCCAGTGATTATGATTATGGAGAGTTTGTTAATTTCCCTGTTACTGAATTGTTTAATACGGTCTTTGTTTATGAAGAAAAGTTAAGTAAGAAATGGATCGATGAAGCTCAGGTTGAAAAGTGGAGCATCGATAACGAAACTTTGGTAAGGCATGCTAATGTTAATCTTGATAAAGAGGTTGAAAAAGCTAGCCTTGAGATTGAATTAATTGAAGGGAAAAAACTCGGGTTATTAGAAACTACTGAAGAAACTAAAAAGTCTGCATTTCTTCTTTCCAAAAAACTAAAAGACAAAGTGAGAAAGGAATTAGGCTGGCCGATTTATGCAGTAATTCCTGTACGGGATTTCGTGTATTTATTTTCAGAGGAGGATTCTGAGTTTTTTATTGAAAGGGTTGGCGGAGTTGTGTTACAAGAATATAATGAATCAGGCTATCCAATAACTACAGAGATACTTAAGTGTACAGACGACGGCATAATTGCTATTGGAAAGTATGCGAATGATGAGGAGGAATCATGATGCCCTGTGTACAACCGATGAAAGGATTGCGACGCAACAGTTGATGCCATGAAAAACAAAAGCTGGTATCATTAAAATATAAAATGATGGAAACAACATATCAAAAACCTTCTTCGCAAGGTTATTACGGAAAATTCGGTGGGGCATATATTCCTGAAATGCTGCATCGGAATGTGGAGGAACTGCAGAGCCGTTACCTCGATATTATGAGCGATGCTGCTTTTCAAAAGGAGTTCAGGGCGTTGCTGAAAGATTACGTCGGTCGTCCCACACCGTTATTTTATGCAAAGCGGTTGAGCAAACAATTCAACACCAACATTTGGTTGAAGCGGGAAGATCTTTGTCATACCGGTGCGCATAAGATCAATAATACGGTGGGGCAAATTTTGCTGGCTGAACGTCTAGGTAAGAAACGCATTATTGCAGAGACAGGTGCGGGGCAACATGGTGTGGCAACTGCAACCGTGTGTGCGTTGAAAGGCGTGGAGTGCATTGTGTACATGGGCGAAAAAGATATTGAACGCCAGGCGCCGAATGTGGCCCGTATGAAAATGCTGGGTGCAACAGTTGTGCCTGCAACAAGCGGAAGCAAAACATTAAAGGATGCAACGAATGAAGCCATTCGTGACTGGATCAATAATCCTAACGATACACATTATATCATCGGCAGTGTGGTTGGTCCGCATCCATATCCTGATATGGTGGCGAAGTTTCAAAGTGTGATTAGTGAAGAAATGCGTTGGCAGTTGAAAGAACACACGGGCAACGATTTGCCTACGCATGTAATGGCATGTGTTGGCGGCGGCAGTAATGCGGCCGGTGCGTTCTATCATTTCTTAGATGAATTGAGTGTGCAGTTGATTGCAGTGGAAGCAGCGGGGCATGGTGTAAACAGTGGTTTGAGTGCAGCTACTACACAACTTGGTAAGCCGGGTATTTTGCATGGCAGCAAAAGTTTGTTGATGCAAACAGCAGATGGACAGGTGGTGGAGCCACATAGTATTTCGGCGGGATTGGATTATCCGGGTATTGGTCCGCTGCATGCAAATTTGTTTGAGACTGGTCGTGGTATATTTTTAAGTGCAACAGATGAAGAAGCATTGGACGCTGCTTTTGAAGTAAGTAAGTTGGAAGGAATTATTCCGGCGTTGGAAACAGCGCATGCGTTTGCAGTGTTGCATACTTATAAGTTTAAAGAAGACGACCAGGTGATTATTTGTTTGAGTGGAAGAGGGGATAAGGATTTGGCAACGTATATGAAGGCGATGGAAGGAAGAGTATAGAATCAAGAACATAGAAGTTAGAATTTATGAGCAGAATAAAAGATTTGTTTGAACGCAAAAGCAAAAATGTGCTGAATGTGTATTGTACAGCAGGCTATCCGCAGTTGAACAGTACAATTGAAGTAATGAAAGCGTTACAGGAAAACGGTGCAGACTTAATTGAATTAGGGATGCCGTACAGTGATCCGTTGGCTGATGGCCCTGTGATTCAACACAGCAGCACCGTTGCATTAGCAAACGGTATGACCATTGAGACATTGTTTGCGCAATTGAAAGATGCAAGGAATGAAATTACTGTGCCGATCATCTTAATGGGTTACATGAATCCGGTATTGCAATATGGATTTGAACATTTCTGTAAAGATGCTGCAGCTGTAGGTGTGGATGGTTTGATCTTGCCTGATTTGCCGGAGTATGAATTTGAAACAGAGTATGGTGCTATCATTAAAGCTAATGGTTTAGATTTTGTTTTCCTGGTAACTCCTGAAACAAGTTATGAACGTATTAAAAAGCTTGACAGTTTAAGTACGGGGTTTTTATATGCTGTTTCATCTTCATCCACCACCGGAAGCGATAAGAACATGACGGATGTAAATGCATACTTGCTGAAATTGAAAAACATGCAGTTAAAGAATCCTGTGTTGGTGGGATTTGGAATTAAGGACAAACAAACATTTGATACTGCTTGTGCAAATGCTAATGGTGCGATTATTGGCACAGCATATATCAAGGCATTGGAAGGAACGGTTGATGTGGCAGGAACAACAAAAAAGTTTCTGTCCGGAGTGTTAAGTTGAGCGACAAACGGGACTCGAACCCGCCACCTCGAGTTTGGGAAACTCGCACTCTACCTGATGAGCTATTGTCGCTTAAATGATAAAAGAAAGTTACTATGAATTTGGCAATTGTAAAATACAACGCAGGAAATATTCAGTCGGTGCTGTTTGCATTGGAACGTTTAGGCTTTGATGCAAAAGTGACGGATGATCAGGATGAATTGTTTGCTGCTGATAAAGTGATCTTCCCCGGTGTGGGTGCTGCACGAAGTGCCATGGATAGTTTGAAGGAGAAAGGTTTGGATGCTGTCATTAAACAATTGAGGCAACCTGTGCTGGGCATTTGTGTGGGTATGCAGTTGCTGTTTGAACATTCGGAAGAGAGTGATACGGAATGCCTGGGAATTATTCCAGCGAAGGTGAAGTTATTCAAGAGTGAAGAGATCAGTCCTGACATTCCCATTAAAGTACCGCAGGTTGGTTGGAATGATATTTACAATTTGAAGACTGATCTGTTCAAAGATGTACCTGAACATAGTTATATCTATTATGTGCATAGTTATTATGCGGAAATGAATCCGTATTGCATTGCAACATCCAACTACGGATTAGAGTATGCTGGTGCAGTGCAGAAAGATAATTTTTACGGTGTACAGTTTCACACGGAGAAGAGTGCGAAAGTGGGCGACCAGATCTTAAAAAACTTTATAGAAAAATAGTATGCAGATAATACCAGCCATTGATATCATCGACGGGAAATGTGTGCGATTAACAGAAGGAGACTATTCACAAAAGAAAATTTACAACGAACATCCTTTAGAAGTCGCAAAGGAATTTGAAGGTGCAGGCTTGCAGCGTTTGCATCTTGTAGATCTCGATGGTGCAAAAGCAGGTGCCGTTAAGAATTGGAAAGTATTAGAAACGATCACTTCTAAAACATCGCTTATCATTGATTTTGGCGGCGGTATTAAGCAGCAAGAGGATGTGAAGATCGTTCTCAATTCCGGTGCGGCTTTCGCCACAGTTGGAAGTATTGCAGTGAAAGATGAAACAAAGTTTGTAAGCTGGTTGCAGCAATTCGGTGCAGATAAATTTTTATTAGGTGCTGATGTAAAGAATGAAAAAATTGCTGTAGGCGGTTGGTTGGAAACAACAGATATCTGGATCTATGATTTCATTGAAAAATATATCAATCATGGCGTGCAGCAGATATTCTGCACGGATGTAAGCAAAGATGGCCGACTCGAAGGCCCATCAACTGAACTCTATAAAAATATTCTTCAAAAATTCCCTCAACTGCATTTTATTGCCAGTGGTGGTGTTAGCTCCATGAAAGACCTGGATGAATTAGCCGAGATCGGCTGTAATGGTGCTATCGTCGGCAAAGCCATTTATGAAGGCAGAGTAACTTTGAATGAATTAAAGAAGTTCAGTTAAGTTATTTTCTTCCAAAACGCTTTTTCACTACATCTACAAGTTGTAAAGCATCAGGCGTAAGCTTGAGCAGAAAAACACCTGCGATAAATATTGCTGCAAATAAGCTGCTGCGAAGGATAATGCCCATCCAGCCTCTCATAATATCAAGAGCATAGTAACTGATAAAATAAGCAGTGATTCCCGTTAAAAGCGCAAGTACAGTTTTTGTGCTGAATGGTTGCAGGTTGTATCGCTTCCATAAAAAAGTATAACGAACGGCATTGTAAATAATAAATGCAACAAGATTTGCATAGGCGCTTCCTTCAATACCAAATTTTTTGATCAACACATAGTTCAGCGGTAAACTGATTGATAATAACAAGACACCTGTAAGGAATTCAAACTTCCATTGTGTGGAAGTCATGATGATCTGCGAGTTTACACCTGTGCCCGCATCAATAATTCTTGATATACCGAGAATAAAAACAACAGCAAGTCCTGTACTGTATTGTGATTGAATATCCAGTAAACGAAATGCATCTTCAATGTTGAGCCATATTCCTCCAAAGATAAACAGTGCAGCAATTAAGAGATTAATTGAAGATCGTTTGTAAATGCGGTTGATCTCCTGCATGTTTTTATCTTTCCATGCCTGCGATAAAGCAGGAAGTGTAATGGAGAT
Source organism: Lacibacter sp. (assembly GCF_035299325.1). GTDB lineage: Bacteria > Bacteroidota > Bacteroidia > Chitinophagales > Chitinophagaceae > Lacibacter. The sequence continues at coordinate 12,269 of NZ_DATGWT010000019.1, forward strand.
CATGCTGCGTTGCGGTATCTGAATTAAATTGGCAATATACGAGGAGAGAGCAAAGATGCCGGTAGGAACAAGTCCCATTAAACTGGCAATAAAAATACTATCCATTACCTGCGATAGTATAAAAATCACCTGCCCGGAAAAAACGAATGCTGCAAGAGTCAGCATTTTAGTTTTGAACTTCTTTGTTACACGGCTTACATTAAATGTAAAGTGAAGCTGTCCGTTCTTTTTCATTGAAATTGCCAGCAACACAGCGGTAATCAAAAAACTAAACGAAAACAGTTTGATAAACAGATCAAATTCGAGAAGATTGAATAGGTATAACGTAATCAGTATTGTGGTAAGTAGCCTGAATCCTGTTTCACGTAGAAAAGCCGGGTAAATGGTTTTCCGTGCATTGTTGCTCAATGTTTCAAGAATGGTAAACAACAAAAGCCCTAAACCAAATGGGAATACCCACTTGTAATAATCAACAAACAATGGAGAGCGACCTGAAAATTTACGGACGATCAGTGGTTCAAAAACAAGACCTCCAATTACAACTAAAATAAAACCTGCAAGTACTGTTACCAGTACCCATGTTGCAAGATCATTTTCTTTTGGAGCAAGATTGTCTTTGTAGTAGGGGAAGAATTTGTAGATCACTGAAATTGTTCCAAGACTTGCAACTGCATACATGAGTTGGCCCACATCAAAGAATAAACGTGTAAGGGCATATTCATCAGGATTAAAAATGCCGTTCTTCGTAAAAAGCCATGTATTAATAAAACCAACAAAAAAGCCAATGTAAATAACAATGCTGGAGATGATGGCTTGTTTCCTGATTTGTCCCATACGTGGCCGAAGATATTATTTTACCTTTTTATAAGTCACATAAAAGTTCTTATCCATCAGTTTGCTGATGTCTTCACCTTCCTTAAAGTTGGTACGGAATTTCTGCCAGTTTTCAGTAGCCAGCAATAAACCATATTTAGGGTTACTGTTGCCGGGCAATCGAATAGGCATATTAAAACCTTTCACACAATTCGTCCAGCGGTAATATAACAGTTGTGTGCTGTTTTCAGTGGTAAGATAATATTCCAGCGTTGGTACCTGGGTGGTACGCAGGTATTGATCAAACATTTTATCCAGGTTGTAGCCTGTACGTTTCGAAATAAAATCTTCGATTTCTGCGCCTGTAACAGTTTTGTGGTAGTATTTCTCATTCATATCACGTAACAGCATGCGAAAGGTGCTTTTGTCGCCAATAATCTGGCGCACCATATGAATCATATTAGCCGCTTTTGGATACATATCGCCGCTTCCTTCTTTATTCACATTGTATTTGCCAACAATCGGAATGTCGTTACGGATATTTCTGCGCACTCCCTGCACATAAGCATCACCTGCATCTGTGCCAAAAATATAATCTGTGTAAAGTGTTTCGCTGTAATTGGTAAAACCTTCATGCACCCACATGTCAGCAATGTCTTTGCTGCTGATGTTGTTTCCATACCACTCATGACCACTTTCATGAATGATGATGAAATCAAATTTCAATCCCCAGCCTGAACCACTAAGATCTGTTCCTTTGTAACCATTTTGGTATTCGTTACCGTAAGCAACCGCACTTTGGTGTTCCATGCCAAGATGATTACTTTCTATCAGTTTGTATCCGTCTTCATAAAAAGGATAGGGGCCAAACCAATGTTCAAACGCACGAAGCATTGGTTTCACCTGCTCAAATTGTTTTTTTGCTTTATCAAGATTGTAATCGAGTACATAATAATCAAGATCAAGTTTTCCGTTCTCGCCATTTAACGTATCGCTGAAATGCACATACTTGCCCACGTTCATTGTTACATTGTATAAATTGATCGGCTGCGTTACTGCCCATGTCCATACTTTATTTCCTTTTCCGTCTGCAACTACATTTTTCAGTCTTCCGTTTGAAACATTCATCAATGTATCAGGAGCAGTTATGCTGATGCTTACGCCATTGTCGGGTTCATCACTCTGATGATCTTTACAAGGCCACCAAACACTTGCACCCAAACCTTGACATGCAACATTGATCCATGGATTTCCGTTCTTGTCTTTTTTCCAAACTACCCCGCCATCCCAGGGAGCACGTAAAGCCGGCTTTGGTACACCATGATAAACAAGATAGAGTTGATGCAGGTCTTTATCGGCAGTGAGCGGTTTTGGCATTCTGCGTTTTGGCATTTCAATATACCATGCATGTCCGTCACGGCTGAAATTCACCGGCACTCCGTTCAAGACAGCACTATCAATGACCAATGGGTCCTGCAGATCGATCTGCATACGGGCACCTTTCTTCTTTACCAATTTGAAGGAGATGGTATTACTGCCTCTGATAGTAAAATTCTGAAAGTTGGGTGTTACAGCTAAGTCATACTTTACAACATTCCACCAGGCACGTTCAGGAGTTATTGAACCACGTAATGTATCTTGCTTCGTAAGTTTTTCGTTATTATGAAACGATTGCGATTGAACAAGTACAGATTGGAATAACAAAAACAGAAATAAGCTGAGGTAGGTCGATAAATTCTTTTTTTGCACCGGATTTATATTTGAGCCTAAATTTAGCAGTAATTCTTTATGCAGAAAGCGAAAAATACAAGAGAGGCAAGAGTGTTTCGGGTAAAGTCGGCGTTTACCTTCAGGCGAACACTTTTTCATTCTTCATTTTTCATTCTTTATTTTTCATTCCTGCTCATGTTTTCCTGCGGCAAAGCCAAAAAGAATGAGCAGAATATTTTTCGATACAATGAAGTAAGCGGTATCAGCTCGCTTGATCCTGCATTCGCCAAAAGTCAGTCTGTAATTTGGGCAACTCATCAGTTATACAACACACTTGTTGAAACAGATGACCAACTACACATTGTTCCTTCGTTGGCAAAAAGCTGGCTTGTTAGTGATGATCGCATGCAGATCACGTTTTATTTACGTGATGATGTATTCTTTCATGATCATAGCGCCTTCCCGAATGGAAAAGGACGAAAGATGATTGCAGGCGATGTCGTGTATAGCTTTCAACGGTTGATGGATAAAAACACCGCCAGCCCCGGCGCATGGATATTCAACAACAGGGTTGATGCAGCAACAGGTTTTACTGCTCTTGATGATACAACATTCCGCATCACATTATTACGACCTTTTGTGCAGATACTTGGTGTGTTGAGTAATGTATATTGTTCCATTGTACCAAAAGAAGTGGTGGAGAAACATGGGCCTGATTTCAGACGCAACCCTTGCGGCACAGGTCCGTTTCAATTTAAAGCATGGGAAGAAGGACAGGCATTGATATTAGTGAAAAACAAAAACTATTTCGAAAAGGATAGCACAGGTGAGCGATTGCCTTATGTTGACGGAGTAAAAGTGAGTTTTCTTGATAATAAGGCGAGTGAGTTTATGGAATTCAGGCAGGGGAATCTGCATTTCATTAATGATATTGATGCATCGTTTAAAGATGAAGTGCTGAATAAAAAAGGAGAGTTGCGTGCTGAATGGAAAGACAAAGTTGTGTTGAATAAAAATCCATATCTCAATATTGAATACATCGGCATACTGGTTGATTCTGCAAATCCGTTGGTAAAGAATTCGCCCTTGCGATTAAAAGCAATCCGCCAGGCGATCAACTATGGATTTGATCGAAGGAAGATGATGCTGTACTTGCGTAACTCAATAGGTACTGCTGCTGAAAGTGGTTTTGTGCCAACAGGCTTGCCCAGCTTTGATTCAACGATTGTAAAAGGTTATTCTTACGATCCTGCAAAAGCAAAAGCCTTGTTGCAGCAAGCTGGCTTTACATCAATGAAAAATGTTCCGGAGATAAAACTGCTCACCATTCCTATCTATGCAGATCTTGGTAGCTATATTGCCCGGCAGTTGCAGGATATTGGCTTGAATGTAAAAGTGGAGGCTGTGCAGAAAAGTTTGTTGCTTACACAAACTTCAAAAAGCGAAGCATTGTTTTTCCGTGCGAGCTGG
>NZ_DATGWT010000020.1:0-96136 GCF_035299325.1 Lacibacter sp.
TAAGTAAGGAGCAATCGGCAACTCAGTAATTCTCTGCTGTACCCTTGAAAACACAATGTTGGTTTTCCAGGAGAAATCCTTTTTCTTAAACCAGTTTGCTCCAAGTGTGAACTCAAACGTGTTAGACTTAATTGTACCAGCGTTTTGCCACTGGTTCGGGGCTCCGATTATATTTAAAAATGTAATCTGGGGTACATTTAAAAACTGATTTTTTGTTATTGATGAAGCATATGTAAATTCAAAAGTGAATTTTTTCAGGAAATCAACATTTAAGCCAATCTCCCTTTCTTCAGTCGTTGTGGGACTCAAGAATTCATTTCCTAATTGTTGTGCTCCCGGTATTGCACCATTACTCAAATCATAAAACTCATATTGCCAGCTAAATCCTGGGCGAATACCTGCAGTACCATAAGCAGCTCTTATCTTTAACTCATCTATACCTTTAATCTTAAAATCTTCAGAGATACGATAAGCAGCAGATGCCCTGTAATATGGATTCCAACGAGCTTTTGGACCGAACAAAGAAGAACCATCGTAACGGAACATGCCATCAAATAATATTTTTTCTTTCCAATCCATACCTAAGATTGCAAAGTAATTCTGCGCTCTCTCGTTCTCTAAGTAGGAAGAAGCATCATTGATGGATGTAAAGTTTTCAAAATTCTCCATGCCTGAAACAATGAATTGAGAAGCGCTGATAGAATTGCTTTCGTAGTGCCTGTTCTCGTAGAGGTATGATAATTTACCTCTGGTAGAAAAGTCTCCGAATTTATGACCCAGGTTAAGCGTTAATTGCGTGTTGCTCACTTTAGACTCGCTTGTTGACTGAGACATTCCACCTTGTGTATAAGACATACCCATGGTTGCAGCCGTACCCCCTGATCTTGTCCACGTATCTTTTGGATTAATACTTTGTGATCTGTCGTTCTGAATCTCCATTGTTTGCGTTACATCCAAATCAGCCCAGCTTGTAAAACGGATATTAGCATTATAATTTGCCAACCATCTGCGTGATTTAGAGCTGTTTTTCTGTTTGTACAAAGGATACAGAGGGTTTGTAATTTCCGCATTAAAATTATTAACACGTAAATAGTAAGGTTGTCCGTCTGGGTTTGGAGCACTCAGATTAACATCCTTTTCCATACGGGCAATATTGTAAAACAATCCGCTTGCAGCTCCTGCAGTACTGGAAGACCTGTTAATAAACAAGTTCGATGCACTGAAACGTAACCATGGAGTAATGTTCTGATCAATATTAAACCTGAAGTTTTGTCTTTCATAACCGTCAGTGAGTTTAACAACACCTTCCTGCTTATTATTTTCAAAAGAAAGATAAACGTTGTTCTTTTCTGTACGGTTTGCTACAGAAATGAAGTTTACCATATTCATACCTGTTCTGAAAAATTCAGCTTGGGGGTTACGGTAAACTCCATAAGGATTATCCATATAACCATCAGCATCAATACCTCTTGAACCACTGATTCCGGGGTTGAAACCGGCACCGATGTAATTAGCAGGATATGTAACACCTGCATACTTGGTATATTTTCCCTGGGCTGTTTGCCAATCAGGTGCTAAAGCATAGTAATGAGATTCAGATGTTTTCAGGTAGTGAGACAAATCCTGCATTCCTATTTCATTTCTCACTGTAATAGCTGGTTTATTAAGACCAAGCCCTTTACCTCTTTTTGTAATAACAGAGATTACACCATTACCAGCTCTGGAACCATATAACGCTGACGCTGCCGCACCTTTCACCACTTCCATTGATTCAACGTCATCAATGTTAATATCTGCCAAGCTACCTGACATGATCACACCATCCACCAAGATAAGCGGAGCAGAGCTTGTGCTCAGGTTATTATCACCTCTTAACAACAAATCGGCACCCTGTCCAGGATTACCGTTCACTGAAGAAGTTTTTAAACCGGCCACTTTACCTGCCAATGCATTGGCTGCTGAAGAAGCGGGCACAGTTTGCAATTGTTCTGCACCTACTTTGGTTACAGATACTGTCATCTTTTTTCTTGATGTGGCACCTGCAACACCGGTAACAATGACTTCACTGATCTCGGCACTTTGATTTTTTAAGGAGACGTTCACTTCCCCTCCTTCAATGTCAACTTCAGTTGTAGCTAAACCTACATAACTGAAAATTAAAGTTTTGACTTTGGGACCGACAGCCAGACTGAAGCGTCCGGCCACATCTGTAGTTGTGGATGAATTTCCACCTTTCGCAGAGACAGTAGCTCCAGCAAGTGGAGATCCGTCTTCAGATGTAACTTTTCCGGTTACAGTCCTTTGTTGGGCAAAGGTCAGCCCACAACTTAACAGCAGGACTAAGACTGTTGCAATTTTTCTCATGTTGATTGATTTAGTTAAAAAGACGTTTCAAATATAAGGCTTCTTTTAAACTAACAAAAAATTGTTAATTTTTATTAAAGGCTTATTACTGCTTTGACAAGTCTATATCCCGGATAGCTGCTTTGGCTGCATAAAAATCATAACCTCCATAAGACCTGAATCTTTACTTCGCTTCGTTGATTACCAGCAATTTCATCAAGTCCGGAGCCAATTACAGTTCTGTTTCGGTAGATAAACTGTGCCCACCGTACCCAAAGTGCCAGTTTCTCTGATATGTCGTAATTCACATTCAGGTAATAGCGGTAGCCCTTATTTGAGAAGGGAGGAATGGAAAAACCATACAGCACATCATTTTCATAGGCATAAATGCGGCTGTTGAAATCATCGGTTTCGAAGTATTGAAGGCGGATGTTAGCTGAAAATGGCTTCAGTTGTGGTTTATAAAACACGTCAAAAAATGCCAGAAAACCACGGCTTTCGAGGGGGCCGCCTAAATCAAACCAAATTGCATCAAGCCTTTGACGAATTGTTAAGGACGGATTCAGCTTGTACTGAATTTGTGTACGCCAGTTTTTACGGGTTACCGGTTCTACCAATGACATTATCAACTCGCCATCATCGGTATAATTAAGTGCCTTGCTTTCCTGCCGGAAACGTGTATTAATTTCAATTAGCTTGCTTGGGCGATGAGTTAACTGTACAAGATAATCCTGACCATTTGATGGCGCATCAATACGAAAACGTAAATAAGGAAAACGATAAAAATCCATGTACGCATCAAGTTTCCATTTTGCATTTGGTTTGATGGAAGCTCCTGCAAATAATCCCCTTTCGTTGGTGGGGAAAGTGCCTTCGGTAAATGCATTTCCGAAAATGGATTGATACCCTTTCTGAATATTCCGATAGACAAATGACAGATCAACTTTTGAATCAGCACTAACAAGTAAACCACTCATCATACCATAATTATTGCTGTTGTGATTTGCCACTTCGCCAAACCAATGCATATTTCGCCAGGTGTAACTCCAATCAATACTCATGTTGGTAAGCTGTTTTCCGCTAAATGCAAAATTGTTATACGGCTGATCATCTCGCTGCAGTGGTTTATTAAATTGAAAATACACAGCATTTGTACTGATGTGCAGATTGCCATCATTGTAGCTGATGTTTCCGCCAAAAGAATTCATTTGCACAGCATTCTTATCAGCTTGTTCATTAGGTGTGCGATGCAGGCCTGATGTAACGAGTGAAGAAAAATAATCTTCTGCATTCAATGTATCAACAGTAAGATTGCCACTCACCTTTCGAACAGATGCGAAGCCTGTTACCTGAAAACGGTTCTTTTCCAACGTGATTGCTGCACCACGATTAAAGAAATATTCATTGGTAGAATTAAACGGACGAAGAATAGATGCCTGTCGTTTTGTATTGATCACATCAACACTTTTCCTGAATGCTAATGATTGCCATTGAATCAACCCCTGACCCATGTTCACAGTGTAATCACCAACAGCAAGATTTTTTATGATGCCAATATTGCGAACAAACAAATGAGCGGAATAATAATCAAACCCATTTCGTTGCGCACCTTTAAACCACTGCTCACCCGGATCTTTTTCTGCGGTAGTACCATATTGCAACAAATTCCGGTAAACATATTTGTAGCGCAACAAAAAACGTTCCCTGCTTCCGGGATAATAACTTGTTGCTGCTGTATCTTTTCTTCGTCTGAATCCTTCTGATTCTTCCAGTACATATGTGATGCGTGAAAGAATGGTATACTCACCCTCACGCAACCTTCGGCCAACATCTTCTCTTATCGATATAGCGGGGCCAACCATTACAAACGGCAATATTTTTTGAATTAGTTCATTGTCCCATGTTGGTATTGACTGCAATTCATAAATGCTGATGAACTTTCCAAACAGGCGCCGGTAGTTAAGAAAATTTGCTATTTGTAAAGGCGATAAAAAAATAAATTCTTTTAATTCAGTTTCGGAAGCAATATTGAGATTAAGTTTATTCCGTTGATAATGCCTTAGTGATTGTAAATAAGAATCGTCTTCCGTTTCAGATTCATTTACCTCAGTTATATTTTCGATCTGCTGTTCAGTGGTTTGTGTTTCCTGTGCTATGGCTGTAACATAACAAAAACAAAAGACGAGTATAATGATTTCCTTTTTCACTCGTCGTTCTTCTCCTTCTTTTTCCCGTTAAATAAAATCATTACCGCTGGTGAAATACCTAACTGCGGATGATAAGCTGTTGCCACATCAACTCTGAATGCACTAAACTTTAAACCTACACCAACAAACGGCTGCGTATTGACTGTGTTGATACCTGCACGGAGCAATAACTGTTTCACCAATTCGTATTGAAACACCGCATTCACACCTGTATTCTTGTTTTCTTCTTTAATCAATTCAGCACTGATGAAGAAACGATCACTTACTTCATAGCCCAATCCTCCACGATAAACCGAAGCAATTTTTTCATTGGCTGCTTTATTCAACTCTCCGCCAACCGGATTGAAAATACTAAAACCGGCATGTAGCTTATCACTCAAATGAATCAACACGCCTGCTTCAAAATGAAATGTGGAAGCAGAAGTGTAAGCCGGTATCCGCAGATTATAGTAGTTGAATTTTACTCCAACATTTATTCTCTTTCCCAATGATCTTGCGTAACCAAGACCGATCTGTGTTTCGTTGTAATTGCTGTACCCAAAATAATCGGCCTGCAAGCCAAAGGATCCTGAGTTGGTTTGAAAACCTGCAACGGCTGTGTATTGACTTAACGCATTCAGCAGAAAACGCCTTTCGCTGTAAACCCCTGCACCTGTTTGTTGAATATTGGCCAAAGCCGCCGGATTTACCATAAATGAAAATGCATCAGCCGCATTTTTGCTATACGCTCCAAGTCCGGGATAGCTACTTACCAAAGGTTGCCGCACCGTTTGGGCAGACAGAAAGTAACAGGAAATAAAAGAAAGGAATAGTATAGATGTTTTCAAGCAGAAGGTTTTGAGACTGAAATTTAATAATTTATTCTTCCGGGTAAAATAGCTGCGATTTAATTTTTTTGCGACTCTCTTGAAACAATGGCCGACTGCGTTATTTTTGCGCCATGCAACTACTCGACGGTAAACTGGCGGCCCAAGCCATTAAGGAAGATCTCAAGAAAAAAACAGCAGCATTACAGGAACAGGGAAAACGTTCGCCTCATTTAGCAGCGATCTTGGTTGGTACCGATGGTGCCAGTGAAACCTATGTTGCATCAAAAGTAAAAACCTGTGCCGAGATCGGTTTTGAATCAACCTTAAAACGCTTTCCTTCTACCATCAGCGAAGAGGAATTGTTGCGTGAAATTGAAGAGTTGAATAACAATTCAGACGTGGATGGCATTCTTGTGCAATTGCCGTTGCCAAAACATATCAGCGATGATAAAGTGATCAACGCAATTGACCCATCGAAAGATGTGGATGGTTTTCATCCCGTGAGTGTGGGTAATATGGTGAGCGGAACACCAACTTTTATTCCTGCAACGCCTTATGGCATTCTCTTGCTGTTAGAACATTTCAAAGTTGAAACAAAAGGAAAACATGCGGTGGTGATCGGCCGCAGTCATATTGTGGGCACACCCATGAGTATTTTGTTAAGCCGTAAAGCATATCCCGGCAATTGCACCGTTACTATTTGTCATTCCGCTACGACTAATCTTAAAGAGATCTGTTTGCAAGGCGACATTATCGTAGCCGCATTGGGTCAGGCTGAATTTTTAACTGCTGATATGGTGAAAGAAGGTGCTGTGATTGTTGACGTGGGTATTACACGTGTGGCAGATGCAAGCAAGAAAAGTGGTTTTTCATTAAAAGGCGATGTAAAGTTTGATGAAGTTGCTCCGAAAAGCAGTGCCATCACACCCGTGCCCGGTGGTGTAGGCCCAATGACCATTGCCGGTTTGTTGATGAATACCTACAATGCTTATATGAAGAAGCAGTAAGCCTTCGTTATCTTTGCATTTCATGAGTGAAACATTAATTGAAACAACACAACAGGTATTACCTGTAATGGAATCGTTCTACACTTTACAAGGTGAAGGATACCATCAGGGACGTGCTGCCTATTTCATTCGTCTTGGCGGATGTGATGTGGGTTGTGTTTGGTGTGATGTGAAAGAAAGTTGGGATGCAAGCAAGCATCCAAGTTATAGTATCGATGCCATCGTAAATAAACTTTATGCTGAAACAGGAATTAGGAATTCGGAATTGGGTAACAACCTTCATCCTACAACCTTAAACCTTAAACCCATTGTTGTTGTTACAGGCGGCGAACCATTGATGCATGATCTTACTGAACTCACAAAAGCAATTCATGCAGCAGGATTTGAAACCAATATCGAAACATCGGGTTCATCTCCGTTGAGCGGTGAATGGGATTGGATCTGTTTATCGCCTAAAAAATTCAAAGCGCCGTTACCGGAAGTAGTGCCACATGCAAATGAATTGAAAGTGGTGATCTTTAACAAAAGCGATTTCGGTTGGGCCGAAGAATATGCAGCATTAGTGTCACCAACATGCAAACTGTATTTGCAACCAGAGTGGGATAAAGCCGCACAAATGACCCCGCTCATTATCGATTATATCAAAGCAAATCCGCAGTGGGAACTGAGTCTTCAGCTGCATAAATACATCAACGTACCCTGACCGTTTGTACTTTAGCAGCATTTTATCAGCCATCCGGCCACTGCTTTGTCAATTCATTTGTATATTGAACCTCAAATTCAATACAGATGAAAACGCATCTTACCATCTTTTGTTTACTCCTCGGTTTTTTCTCAACCGCTCAATGGTACAATCCCCAAAAAGTTGAAGTAAAGCTTGGCTATAAATATGCAGAGGCATTAAACGAAGCCAGGTACAGAAATTATCCAAAAGCAATTAGTCTGCTTGATGAATGCATTAAAACTGATGCAAGATTTGTAGATGCATATTTAAGTAAAGCAGGCATTTATTCTGAACAGAAGAAATACAAACAGTCAGTTGAAATCTATCGTATCGGTAAAAATCTTGATTCTGTTTATTTCAGTAATTTCTTATTGCCCTACTCTATTGCATTAGCAGGCAATGGTGAATTTGATGAAGCACTTTCGTCAATTGATCGTTTTTTACAGAAGCCAAATCTTAATGAACGTATTGCGAAATCAGCGTTGTACCGTAAGAGCTGTTACGAGTTTGCAGTAGGCTATCAAAAACAATTTCCTGTTGGCAGTTATGTGTTCAAGCCACAAAACATGGGCGATAGTATCAATTCTAATCTATCAGAATATTTACCCTCGTTAACACTTGATGCCAATACCATCATCTTCACACGCAGAGTAAAAACAGGCGGTTCGCATTTGAACGAAGATTTTTATGTGAGTGAACGTAAGAATGGTATTTGGGGTAATGCAACAGCTTTGCCCGGTGAATTAAATACCGAATCGAACGAAGGCGCACAGAATATTTCCATTGATGGCAAGTTGCTGTTCTTTGCAGCAAACTATGGCAATGAAGGGGAAGGAAATTTTGATCTCTACATGTCGAACCTCAACAAAACAGGTTGGGGACCAAAAATAAATCTTGGTCGTGCTATCAATACTGAATATTGGGAAACACAACCATCACTCTCGCCAGATAAACGCACGTTGTATTTTACTGCGAGTGATCCTTCAGGTTTAGGTGGCAGTGATATTTACGTAAGCACATTGCAACCAAACGGACAATGGGGAGCAGCACGTAATCTTGGGGCAGTTATTAATACAAGTGCGGATGAAGGTTGCCCGTTTATTCATCCCGACAATCAAACATTGTACTTTAAATCAAAAGGTCATCCCGGTTATGGCGAAGCCGATCTGTTTATGAGTCGGAAACAACCCGATGGCAGTTGGGGTAAACCAGTTAATCTTGGTTACCCTGTAAATACCATTGATGAAGAAGGTTCACTTGTAATTACCAGCGATGGTAAAACAGCTTATTATGCAAGTGATGGTGCCGACAGCAGAGGTGGATTGGATATTTACAGTTTTGAAATGCCCGATCATGTGCGTCCCTTCAAAACATTATGGGTAAAAGGAAATGTGTTTGATGCAAAAACAAAACAAGGTTTACCATCTGCAGTTGAACTGATCAATTTTTCTACTGCACAAACCATCAGCAAAGTGCAGACCGATGAAACAGGCAACTACCTCATCACTTTACCTGTTGGCAACGATTATGCATTTAATGTAAACCGCAAAGGTTATCTCTTTTACTCTGAAAACTTTTTCCTGAAAGCATCCAGCACCGATACTACTTACACCATCGATATTCCGCTTACACCGATTGAAGTAAATGCAAGTATTGTGTTGAAGAATATTTTCTTTGACGTAAATAAAGCAGAAGTAAAACCGGAGTCGATGATCGAGCTGGATAAAGTAGTGCAACTGATGAAAGAAAATCCAACCTTGAAGATCGAGATTGAAGGCCACACAGATAATGTGGGTAAACCTGCCGACAACTTAACACTCTCGAATAACCGTGCAAAAGCGGTGATCAATTATTTCCTGTATAAAGGCGTTACCCCCGACCGGTTATCGAGCAAGGGATTTGGCGAGACAAAACCGTTGGCTGACAATAAAAGCGAGGAAGGCCGTGCAAAAAACAGGAGAACGGAATTGAAGGTGATCGCAAAATAATTTTTGTGTTATCTTAGAAATAAGATGAACACCGACCTGATCTACCAACTTGCATTAACACAGGTGCCGTATATCGGCAATGTACAGGCGAAACTGCTTGCCGAAGAATTTGGCACGGCAGAAGCGATCTTCAAAGCAAAAAAATCAACGCTGGAAAAAATTGAAGGCATTGGTGAAGTGCGTGCCAGCAGCATTAAAAAATTTGATGGCTTTGCAGAACAGGAACAAGAGATCAGCTTTATTGAAAAGTACAAGATCAAGCCACTGTTCTTAACGGCAGATGATTATCCCAAACGGTTACTGCATTGTTACGATCCTCCTACTCTCTTATTTTACCGGGGCACAGCTAATCTCAATACATCAAAAATTATTTCCATCATCGGCACACGTAGTAATTCTGATTATGGAAAGATGATGACGGAAAAGATTCTTGCATCACTTGCACCACATCAACCTTTAGTTGTAAGCGGACTTGCTTATGGCATCGATGCCATTGCACACAAATACAGTGTGAAACAACAACTACCCACCGTTGCAGTATTAGCACATGGCTTAGATAAAATTTATCCGCCCCAACACACGGCACTCGCAAAAGAAATGATTGCTGAAGGCGGTGGCATTCTAACTGAATTCAGAAAAGATACCAAACCTGATCGTCACAACTTTCCTGAACGAAACAGGATAGTAGCAGGTATGTGCGATGCAACCATTGTGATTGAAACCGGAATAAAAGGCGGCAGCATGATCACTGCCAATCTTGCTTACAGTTATAACCGTGATGTATTTGCCATACCCGGCAAAACAACCGATAGCAAAAGTGAAGGCTGCAATTATTTAATTCAAAGTAATAAAGCAGTGTTGATCAGAAACGGAGAAGATATTATTGAGCAAATGAATTGGGAAGAAAAACAAAAGAAAAAAACAATTCAAAAACAGTTGTTTGTTGATTTGACAGAAGATGAAAAGATGATTGCCCAACTCTTACAAAAACAGGAACAGATGCACATTGACGAGATCAACCTGCAAAGCAACATCAACAGCAGCGCTGTATCAACGGCTTTACTAATGATGGAAATGAACGGACTGGTAAAAAGCCTACCTGGAAAAATCTATAAATTGAGCTGATCTCTCCCCGATTTGGAAGCAATATATCCGCTCCCTTATCTTTGCACATGGCAACAAGAAATAATTCCCCACTCAGCAAAGCGGTTCTCAACAAATTTTTCGGCGAAGGTTACACATTTGATGATGTTTTACTCATGCCGTCCTATTCACAGGTTCTCCCGAGAGAAACCAATATCAGCACAAATCTCACAAAATCACTACGGCTTAATATTCCCATGCTTTCTGCAGCAATGGATACCGTTACCGAAGCAGGTTTGGCCATTGCCCTGGCACGTGAAGGCGGTATCGGCATCCTGCACAAGAATATGAGTATTGAAGAACAAGCGGCGCAGGTGCGCAAGGTAAAGCGTAGTGAAAGCGGCCTCATCATCGATCCAATTACATTACATGTTGATGCTACTTTGGCTGATGCCTTGCAACTGATGAAAGAAAACAAGATCGGTGGCATTCCTATTGTTGACATGAAAAATAAACTGGTTGGCATCCTCACCAACCGTGATCTCAGGTTTGAAACAAACACGAAGAAGAAAGTAAGTGAAGTAATGACCTCAACAAATCTCATTACAGCACCTGAAGGAACAGATCTCAAAAAAGCACAAACCATTCTCAGTCATCATAAAATTGAAAAGCTCCCGGTTGTAAAAAAAGACGGTACGCTTGCTGGGCTTATTACTTACCGTGATATGCTGCAGGTGCAAAGTCACCCTAATGCAGTAAAAGATTCATATGGACGTTTACTCGTTGGCGCTGCCCTTGGTATTACAGGCGACATGCTTGATCGTGCAGCTGCATTGCAACATGTGGGTGTTGATATAGTAACGCTCGACAGTGCCCATGGTCATAGCAAAGGAGTGATCGATGCATTAAAAAATCTGAAAAAGAATTTCAAAAAATTACAAGTCATTGCAGGTAATGCAGGAACAGGCACTGGTGCAAAAGCTTTAGCTGATGCTGGCGCTGATGCAGTGAAAATTGGTATCGGACCCGGTTCTATTTGTACAACACGTATCGTTGCCGGTACAGGTGTCCCTCAACTAACGGCTATTATGGAAGCTGCGTTTGCATTAAAAACAAAAGGAGTTCCTGTAATTGCAGATGGTGGTATCCGTTATACAGGTGATCTTGTGAAAGCATTAGCTGCAGGCGCATCAACTGTAATGATGGGTAGTGTGTTTGCAGGAACTGAAGAAAGCCCTGGTGAAACCATTATTTACGAAGGAAGAAAATTCAAACAATACCGTGGAATGGGATCTATTGGTGCTATGCAGCAAGGAAGTGGCGATCGTTATTTCCAGGATGTGGAAGATGGCATCAAGAAATTAGTACCTGAAGGAATTGAAGGTCGTGTACCATTCAAAGGGAATGTGAGTGAGATTGTTCACCAGTTCACAGGTGGTCTTCGTGCAGGCATGGGTTACTGCGGTGCACAAACCATCAAAGATCTGCAAGGCGCACAATTCATCAAGATCAGTAATGCAGGGATGAAAGAAAGCCATGCACATGATGTGATCATTACAAAAGAAAGCCCCAACTATTCAAGATAACATTGGTCGGTACGGCCCTTAGGCCGTCAGACCATAATGTGTTGCCGGAAAGACGATAAGACTGGAAGAAAAACTTTCCGCCTTGCCGTCTTCCCGGCTTATTTTTTTGATACCGGCTTTTGCATTTCATAGGATCGCATGTTGCGTCGCACTCTTGTACCACATCAAATCATTAGGCAGATACAAAAGTGTTTTTATTCAGCCGCCAGATTCAGTTATTGTTAAGTTATTTCAACAGAAATCATTCACCTGACAGTTATTCTTTCGCTTATTTTTACAAAAATCAGTTACTTGAAAAAGTTCCAACCCATTCTGCTTTCGCTTCTCTCCGGCTTGTTGTTCTTTGTTGCATGGCCCATGATCAATATCACTGTTGCAGTGTTCGTTGCATTCATTCCATTATTCATCATTGAACAAAAGAACTATTCAGGCATTAAATTTTTCGGGTTGATGTATCTCGCCCTTTTCACCTGGAACATCAGCACCACCTGGTGGATCTGGAATGCAGATATGTTAGGCGCATGGTTAGCTATTATCGTCAACAGTTTATTGATGTGCATACCGTTGATGGGTTTCCGCTTCATGAACAAACGTTTTGGTTCACTCATCGGTTACGCATCATTCATCATTTTCTGGATGAGCTTTGAATACCTGCACTTGCAGGATTGGGGACTTAGCTGGCCCTGGCTCACACTAGGAAATGTATTTGCCGGACGAACGAACTGGATTCAATGGTATGAATACACAGGAACAAGTGGCGGAACATTGTGGGTGTTGTTGGTGAATGTATTGTTGTTTCAGCTAATTCGTGTTAGAAGTGGGAAAGATAATATACGAGGTACGAAGTACGATGTACGAATGTCATCACTCCTGCTTATTTCAGCACTGCTTGCACTACCGATCATTGTATCACTACTCATCAATAATAACCGAAGCACATCATATCCAACATCAGACATCAAAAATCCGACATCTTCCAACATCGTCATCGTTCAACCAAACATTGATCCTTACGAAAAATTATCTACCGGAACTTTTGAAGCTCAACTGCAACAACTCATCCGCTTAAGCGAACAACAGATCGACAGCAACACAACATTATTAGTATGGCCCGAAACGGCATTGTATGCACCCAATGGTTTTGATGAAGCTTCACTGCAACAGAATTTCTTTTTGAACCCTTTGTTTGCATTTTTAAAACGGTATCCGAAACTCAACTTATTTACAGGTATTGAAAGTTATCGTGTATTCAGCGAACGTATTTCAAACGATGCACGCCCAATCGAGGGCACTTCCAATTTTTACGAAGTGTATAACGGCAGTGTATTGTTCGACAGTACCGGCCCCAAACAATTCTATCATAAATCAATGCTGGTTCCCGGTGTAGAAACACTGCCCGGCTTTTTAAAATTTCTTGCACCTGTGTTTGAAAAATTTGGTGGTACTGCAGGTGGTTATGCCAAGCAGGATGAACGGACACCTGTCAATACAACCAATGGGTATGTAATTGCGCCTGCAATCTGCTACGAAAGTATTTATGGCGAGTACATGAGTAAGTATGTTCGCAGTGGTGCCAACATTATTGCTGTGATCACCAACGATGGATGGTGGGGCAACACACCCGGCTATAAGCATCATATGCTGTATGGAAAACTGCGTGCCATCGAAACAAGAAAATGGGTGTTACGTAGTGCTAATACCGGCATCAGTTGTTTTATTGACCCCATTGGAAATGTATTTCAACCACAACCCTGGTGGACAGCAACTGCTACCAAAATGCATATACCGGTTAATAATCAACAAACATTTTTTGTACGCTTTGGCGATCTGCTCAGTAAACTTGCACTGATATTGACAGGCTTCCTCCTCCTGTTCGCTATTTACCAAACCATTGCAGGCAAACAGAAGAAAAAGATGTAAAACATCTGGTAAAATTCGGCCAATTGCTCCACAACGGTTTTGCCACCCTGTTATTTTTTGTAATTTACCCGCATGCTACAAAAGAGGCTGGAGGGCAATCATTCGCTATCTTATTCTATTACAGGAAAAGGCAATCAACCAATCGTATTGATTCATGGGTTTGGTGAAGACAGCCGTATCTGGAAACAGCAGATCAGTTTTCTTGAAAACGATTATCGTCTGTTCGTCCCCGATCTGCCCGGCACAGGACAATCGGCAATTGGTAAAAGTGAATTGTCAATTGAATCAATGGCTGAAGTGATCAAACAAATGATGGATGAAGAAAAGATCGATGAATGCATGATGCTTGGTCATTCAATGGGTGGTTATGTAACATTAGCTTTTGCTGAATTGTATCCTGAACGTTTAACAGCATATGGGTTGATCCATTCAACGGCTTATGCAGATAATGAAGAGAAAAAAGCAGCAAGAGAGAAATCTATACTGTTTATCAAAGAACATGGTGCAGCTGAGTTTATGAAAACAACCATTCCCAATCTTTTTTCTCAGCGCTTCAACAGGGAGCACAAAGATGTGGTGGATGAACTCATTGCCCAAGGCAATCAATTTACTGCCGACACGTTAATAGCTTATTACAGGGCAATGATCAACCGGCCCAACCGATCACATATCCTGCAAAAAACAACAGTACCTGTTTTGTTTTTTATTGGCGAAGAAGATAAAGCCGTTAACCCTGCGGATGCATTGGCACAAACAGCTTTACCAACTGTATGCATGGCCAAACTTGCTCCCGGCATTGCACATATGGGTATGCTTGAAGCAACAACAGAACTGAACCTTACCATTGGAGAATTTTGTAAAACAGTAAACGACTTAACTACTGTAACCACCACTACCAAATGAAACGAATTATACTGATTGTTTTTACCTTATTGGTTTTACAAGACACTTATGCCGGTCATATTTCCGGTGGCGAAATGTATTACAGCTATGTTGGCCCTGGTCCAAATGGCGGCAATATTTTTCGTGTTACCCTGCGTTTGTTTCGTGATTGCAATCCCCTGAACAATACCGGAGGTGCTCAAATTGCCCCCTTACCATCGGTGGTTACGTTGGGCGTTTTTAACAGGGGAACAAATACAGCTTTTCGTGATAGTATTTCTGTAAGTCGAACTGATTTCAGAACGCTCAGCTTGCAAAGCCCTTTTTCCTGCATCATTAATGCACCCCCTGTTTGTTATGAAGTAGGACTGTTTTCAACCACAATAGAATTACCCAACAGTGCACAGGGTTATACCATAGCCTTTGAAACCTGCTGCCGTATTAATGGTTTATCAAATGTGAGTGGAGCAGCTACCGGCTCAACTTATGTTGCGAATATTCCAGGCACAGCTCTGTTAGGTGCTGAAAAAAATTCAAGCCCTGTTTTTGATACAAAAGATACGGCGTTGGTATGTCGTAATAAACGTTTTGTATTACCCTTCAGTGCAACTGATCCCGATCCTGGGGATTCATTAAGCTATAGTTTTTGTGAAGCATACGATACCGATGGTCTGCCTAATTCAACCAATCGCAAACCACTGCCCCCTCCTTATAATTCGGTTGGTTACACCGGTGGTTACAGCGGTGCATCACCACTCGGTTCAGGTGTTACTATTCATCCTGTAACAGGCGTTATATCCGGTGTTGCACCAACAGGTGTTGTAAACCCAAGCGGCGCTTCATTCTTTGTAGTGAATGTGTGTATTACTGAATGGCGCAGAGGCGTACCCATTTCAACACACCGCAAAGATTTTACCATCCGTATTTCTGATTGTGATTTTGCTGATGCTGAATTACCATTGGAGAACCGCACCTGCGATGGTTTTACACAAACATTTCGAAACCTTACACCCAGCACCGAAATACGAAACTGGTTTTGGGATTTTGGCGTAACGGGTGCAACAACTGATACATCAACACAAAGCGTTCCCACTTTTACGTATGCTGATACCGGTGTGTACAAAGTAATGCTCATCGTTAACCGTGGTGAAATTTGTACCGATACTTCCTATTCTGATATTTATGTGTTCCCCGGTTTTTTCCCTGATTTCAATAGTTATGATGGTTGCAAAGACGTTCCAATACAATTTACAGATAACACCACTTCTGTGTATGGTGTCCCCAATTCATGGAAATGGAATTTCGGTAACCCTGCAACCTTAGCAGATACGTCGAGGCTACGAAATCCGCAATACACGTATCCATTAAACGGAACGTATAATGTGCAACTCATTGCAGGCAGCAGTAAAGGCTGTTTGGATACGATAACGAAACCGATCAACATAACGGATAAACCAACACTGCAACTTACGAATGATACACTCATTTGTTCGATTGATACGTTGCAGTTAAATGCATTCGGACAAGGAACATTCCAATGGTCGCCGGCTTATAATATCAACAATCAAACAGTTGCAAACCCATTGGTGAGTCCGGATGTGCCGACAAAATATTATGTAACACTTACATTGGCGCCGGGTTGTTTTAATACTGATTCGGTATTAGTGAATGTGGTTGATTTTGTAACACTGCGTGCACCAAACGATACAACCATTTGTCGTGGCGATACAGTTGTATTGAAACCGAGCACCGATGGTTTGCAGTATGCATGGAGTCCGCCGAATTTATTCATTGATCCAAATGTTCGTGATGCAGTTGCGATACCAACTGCGCCTTCAACGGTGTTTACCGTTGTATCAACCATTGGTAAGTGTAACCAAACAAGAACTGTAACCGTTAACACTGTTCCATATCCCCTGGTAAATGCAGGACCAGATGATGCGATTTGTTATGATGATACATTAACACTCACCGCCGTTGGTGATGCAGAGAATTGGTTATGGTCGCCTGCTTCAACATTGGGTTCGCCAACAAGTGCAGTTACCACAGCGTTTCCTTTAACAACAACGAATTATATTGTAAGAGGCACTTCAAGTTTAGGTTGTCCCAAACCGGTGTTTGATACTGTGCAGGTAAGAGTAGTGCCACCTGTTCCTGCGTTTGCAGGAAATGATACAGCCGTTGTTGTTGGTCAGCCATTACAATTGAATGGAAGTGGAGGGACCATTTATCAATGGATACCTCCTGACTTTTTAAATGATCCGTTCATATCTGATCCTCTCGCCATTTTTGATGCATCAAGAGAAAACTTCAGTTACATCATGCGTACAGAAACGCCTGAAGGTTGTTTTGCATTTGATACCATCAATATCCGCATCTTTAAAATTTCACCCGATATTTTAGTGCCTACCGGTTTTACACCCGATGGTAATGACCTGAATGATGTGTTGACACCGTATCCTGTAGGTATTGCACAGTTCCATTACTTCCGTGTGTTTAACAGGTGGGGACAGGAAATTTTTGCTACCACAAAAACCAATGAAGGTTGGGATGGCACATTCAAAAGCATACAACAAGATCCCGGTGCTTATGTGTGGATGGTGAGTGGTACTGATTATTTGGGAAGAAGAATTAGTAAAAAAGGGACGGTGGTGTTGATACGGTAAGAAAATGGATTAACTAAAACAATTAACGAGGACATTTCTCCCTATGAAAACCATTCACTTGAGAAATTTGGTTTTATAAGGAGTGACGCATAATTTAATGCTGTGTACAATATTCTGTAAATGACAAAACGAGCTATTAATCCTTTCGCATTATGCGTTGGGTTTGTTTTCCTTTCTGCGTTATATTATTGGCAAATAGTTCTTATCGATAAACCTATGGTATACAGTTTTGTATTCGGTGCAGCAAGGGCAATTTTGATATTCAGTGCTTTTGGCTATTTCTGGGTGTTGGTTAAACAAGTACCCGTATTAAAAAATGCCAGACAGAAAATTAATCAATATCCTTCCGCCAATAATCTAGGAGGAGTTGTTATTGCATTGACCTTAGGAATTATTCACATGGCATTAGTGTCTTTCGGAACCATAAAGTTTAATAACTATCTCTTAAGCACCTCTGGAAAATTAGCAAATGCTGTCATCAAAGACTGCAGGCAAAATAAACGAGGTGAGTATTGCCTCTATCAGTACGCTGTCAACGACAAGTTTTATCAGGTACAAATATTCAATAGACCGAAAAAGTATAAGGAACAAGACACTATCGCCGTACTATACTATCCTAAATTACCTGTCATAAGCATTATTAAGGAGTAATTTGTATTAGCAAATTACATAAACTGCCGCCTCAAGTGTTCCGCAGGATTACTTGAGACCATCTAAATCAGCCCCGATTGTATCGGGGATTTCAACAGCACAATTGCACAATCAACAATTACAGCCGTTCAATCTTCGTAGCCCACTAAAACTTTAGAGATGTCTCCTGTCGTCGACATGACGGGGTAAAAGTTTGAGTAATGGTTAGCTTGTACTTAATCGAGGTGCGTCATTTCGAATCCCGTTGTTATCAGAACTGAACTTGTAGTGTTAAGAAGGGATGAGAAATCTCCACACACTCACACTGCTTCAGTAAAAGCAGCGTTTTAAATATCATCTCCATAACGACAGCAAGTGAACCATTGAGGTAGAATTATTCGCCATTCCCGGTAGCGTTAAAAAAACAGGTTCCTGTAAAAATTGATGTAATTCCCATTGACCTAATCTTCGTATTTTCAGTTGCGTTTTAAACAACCGATTGTCTTACCAATAAAAACCTACAACCAATGATCGATAAGAAAAACGAAACCCCATCAAACAACAGCCGCAGAGATTTCATCAAACATTCAGCTACCGCTCTTGCAGGGTTTATTATTGTGCCCCGTTATGTGTTGGGGGGCAATCGTCCCGATGGTTCGAAATACATCGCTCCAAGCGATATGATCTCACTTGGTTTTATTGGCTGCGGAAAACAAGGGCGTATCCTCAGTAATTATTTTTTAGCAACAAACGAGATCAGGATACTGGCATTGAGTGAGGTGTATAAAGACAAGACCGAACTGATGCTGAAAACAGTAAAAGCGAACCAGGAAAAGTACAAGCAAACGGGTAACCAAAACGATATTGGAGTTTATACTGATTACAGGGAATTGCTTTCAAGAAAAGATATTGATGCGGTTGTAATTGCCACACCCGATCATTGGCATGCTGCCATGGCTGTAAAGGCAGCTGAAGCAGGTAAAGATATTTATTGCGAAAAACCATTATCACTTACGGTAAAAGAAGGTAGGGCAATGGTGAATGCTACACGTAAACACAATCGCATTTTTCAAACAGGCAATATGCAACGCTCATGGCCCGAATTCAGGCAGGCTGTTGAATTGATCCGCAATGGTTATATCGGTGAAATAAAAAGTATTAAAGTAAATATCGGCACACCACCGGTTCCGTATAATTTACCGGAAGAGGTTGTACCCGCCGGTTTAGACTGGCAGAAATGGCTTGGCCCGAATGAATACAAACCCTTTAATGCTGAACTGGCTCCACCCATAACAAAAGATGTTTATCCCAACTGGAGACTATACAAAGAATTTGGTGGCGGCATGGTAACAGACTTTGGTGCACATATGTTTGATATTGCTCAATGGGCTTTGGATATGGATAAGAGCGGCCCGGTGGAAATTTTTGCTCCTGATGCTGACCATCCCGTTCTCACGTTTAAGTATAAAAACGGTGTTATCATGACCCATGAAAAGTGGGAATGGAATAATGCTTTGTTATTTACCGGTACTGAAGGTGAACTGCGAATTGGACGTGGCAAACTTGAAACCACACCTGCATCATTAAAAAGTCAGGTCATTGGTGATGCTCAAAAGCATGTGTACAAAAGCGAAAATCATTACAAAGATTTCCTGAATGCGATGCGCACACGTGTGAAACCAATATCTGATGTTGAAATCGGGCATCGTACAGCCTCGGTATGTAATATTGCTAACATTGCCTACCAACTGAAACGCCCTTTAAAATGGAATCCGAAAAAAGAAAAATTTAAAAACGATGCAGAGGCAAATGCGCTTCTTGGCAGACCCATGTTAAATGAGTGGGGAATAAAACTGTAGGCAGCATATCTCTACGGCTGATGATTATTACTATTTGCCCCGATGCCTCCGACAAATAAAGGGAGCATCGGGGTTTCAATTACAGGCATCCAATATCATTACGTAAGTTTATTCTATCAACATTAATCATGCAAAACAGAATTCATGCAGAAGCTATTTATCGTGCAGCAGTGGCAGCAGTTCAACCGGCTGCGTTGTTGCCTCAATACCTGCAACTGAATGGTCATGTATTACAGATCGGCACCCAAACAATTCCTTTAGCAAACAGCAATCTGTATGTGATCGGCGCAGGAAAAGCTTCAGCTGCCATGGCAAAAACTGTTGAATCAATTCTTGGCGATCACATCAAAGCAGGAATTGTTACAACCAAATACGAGCATGCATTACCACTCGAAACAATAACCTTTATTGAAGCTGCACATCCGGTGCCTGATGAAAACAGTGTAGAAGCTGTTGAACAAACCATCAACTTACTGAAACAAACAAAGCCAAATGATGTGATCATTTGTTTGCTCAGCGGTGGTGCATCTTCTCTTTGGGCTGATGCTCCTGATGGTCTTAGTTTGCAAGAGCTTCAACAAACATTTCAACTCCTGCTCCGCAGCGGTGCATCTATTGATGATATGAATTGTGTACGCCGCCATCTCTCACAAATAAAAGGCGGACAGTTATTACGGTATGCACCTGAAGCAAATTGGTTTACATTCATCATCTCTGATGTACCCGGTGATCAATTACAGGATATTGCCAGCGGGCCAACAAGTGCAGATGCAACAACTTTTGCTGATGCGATGAATGTCATCAACAAATACAAATTGCAACAGCAATTGCCTGTATCTGTTTTAAAGTATCTGCAAAAAGGAATGAATGGAGAACTTGCAGACAGCACTAAACCCGGTGATCAATTATTAAAACAAGTAAGTAATATAATCATCGGCAGCAACAAAACAGCCATTGCAGCTGCCAAACAAAAAGCAGGGCAATTAGGTTACAACGTTGTTATTCAGGAAGAATTATTGACAGGAGAAACAGCAGAGGCAGCATCCCACATCATACAAGAAGCAACGGAGCATTTTCCAAACAAACCTGGCTGTTTATTGTTTGGTGGCGAAACAACTGTTACCGTAACCGGCAATGGCAAAGGAGGACGCAACCAACAGCTTGCTTTGTGTGCTCTACAGCAGTTAAGAAATAATCCCAATAATATTACACTTCTGTCAGCAGGAACAGATGGTACAGATGGACCAACAGATGCTGCAGGTGCTTTTGCAGATCATGCGTTGTTGAAAGCAGCAGATGAACAACAACTATCCATTAAGGATGCTATCAACCAAAATGATGCATATCATTTCTTTGAAAACGTGAATGGTTTACTAAAAACCGGAGCTACGCAGACAAATGTGATGGATATTGTCATTGTATTGCTTGATAAATAAATTCTTGTTTTAACTTTAACCTGTCGTAACCAAAGATCTGTTGTTGTGAGAAAGGAATCAATTACCAAAAGAAGAATTGTTTAGCTATGTCGTTACGCCAGTTTATTGCCTCTCGAAAATTTTTACGTCACGTTGAATCGCTTACCAATATTGCCACACTTGGCTGGAAAGAGGTTGCAGATCTACTTGGGCTGAATGATGATGTATTCTATAATCCGCAGCACAGGAAAATTGAAAAACCTGTAACTGCAATTCTTATTGGAGCAGGCCATCGTGGCACCATCTATGCCGACTATGCTTCACTCAATACCGATGAATTACAAATTGTTGCTGTAGCAGATAATAATCCTGAACGGAGAAAACGTACAGCACGCAAACATAAAATAGCAGCCGACCAATGCTATAAAGACTGGAAAGATGTTTTCATTAAAGAAAAGTTTGCAGATGCGGTGATCATTGCCACGCCTGATCAATTGCACACAGCACCTTGCCTGGCTGCATTAGATGCAGGTTATGATATACTGCTTGAAAAACCAATTGCTCCTACTGAGGAAGAATGCAGATTGATTTTAAAACGAGCAAAAGAGACCGGCCGCATTGTGGGTGTTTGTCATGTGTTGCGTTACTCGCCTTATTTCCGTGAACTGAAAGAAGTGATCAATGCAGGGCTTATTGGTGAGATCATCAGCATCCAACACATGGAACCGATCGAACATGTGCACATGAGTCATTCGTATGTCCGTGGCAAATGGCGCAACAGTAAAATGGCGGCGCCCATCATTCTTGCAAAATCATCACACGATACAGATATTATCCGCTGGCTGGTAAACAGCCCGGTTCACGATGTGCATTGCTTTGGTAATCTTCGTTGGTTTAAAAATGCGAATGCACCCGAAGGAAGCACTGAACGTTGTACCGATGGTTGCAAAGTGGAAGACAGTTGTGCTTATTCTGCCTTGCAGATCTATTACCGTGACCGTAAACGCACTTATGTGTTTGATCTGCCCGAAGATGAAGATGAGCAAGGTCCGTTTATTTTAGAGCAATTAAAAACAAGTGACTACGGACGGTGTGTGTACAGGATGGATAATGATCAGCCAGATCATCTTACCGTTAACATGTTGTTTGAAAACGGAACTACTGCTGCCTTCTCTATGGAAGCACATGTATCGTATGAAGGAAGAAAGACAAGGATCATGGGATCAAAGGGTGATATAATCGGCGATATGGAAAGTTTTGTGCTTACCGATTTTAAAACCCGTAAACAAACTTCCTGGAGTCTCAAAACAGATGCACATGGCGGTGGGGATCATCGACTGGTGAAAGATTGGGTGCAGGCTGTATATCAACAAAACAAAGACTTACTCAGTTCTTCCATTGAAGTTTCGGTTGAAAGTCATCTCATGGCTTTTGGTGCCGAACGCAGCCGCCAGAACCGGACGATCGAAGATATTAAGCTTTAAAAAATCAATCACATCCCGTTCGCTCAATTCAGTTTCTCTGTACATTCACGGCATGAGTAAACTTGTTTTTATTACCGGTGCCACATCAGGTTTTGGAAAAGCCTGTGCAGAAGTATTTGCAGCCAACAACTGGAACATTATTCTGAATGGCCGCAGGCTCGAGCGCCTGCAGGAAATCAAAACACAATTAGAAGAACAATATGGCGTAAACATTTTCCTGTTGCCCTTTGATGTGCAGCAGAAAGACGAAGTGTTTGTTGCCATTAACAGTTTACCGGAAGAATGGCAAGCTATTGATGTGTTGGTAAATAATGCCGGTCTTGCTTTGGGTCGTGATCATTTTGACGTAGCTGATATGGAAGATTGGGAGATCATGATCGATACCAACCTGAAAGGGCTGTTATATGTGAGCCGTGCGGTACTTCCGTACATGATCAAACGTAAAGCAGGACATGTGATCAATCTTGGATCAACGGCAGGTAAAGAAGCGTATGAAAACGGCAATGTGTATTGTGCCAGTAAAGCAGCGGTTGACAGTATTAGCAAAGGCATGCGCATTGACCTGCTGCAACATCAAATAAAAGTTACAGCCATTCACCCTGGCGCAGCCGAAACAGAGTTCTCCATGGTGCGTTTTAAGGGTGACGAAAATAAGGCGGCATTGGTTTACGCCGGCTATACTCCCCTCTCGGCAAAAGATGTGGCCGATGTTATTTTTTATGCGGCTACCTTACCTGCCCATGTGTGCATAAACGACCTGGTTCTCACCTGCACAGCCCAGGCCAATTCTTTTTATACCTATAAGGGGTCGTAAGGCTCATCGAGGCACAATTCTTGGTATATTCATCAGGTAAAAATCATAAATCAACATAAGGGGAACTACGTAGTAGTAAAACATAGCATTGAAAAGGCTCCAATATCATAATATATACAGTATCTTGTACTGTAAATCGTACCAAATCCTGCTGAAAAACAGCATTAAAACCCTAATAATCCGTACTAGTATGAAAAACTTATTTTTCATCTGCACATTTGCGTTACTGTGCACATTTGCTTCCGCACAGGATGTTATCCGGCAACGGAGTTGCACCAATCAATCAATCAGTTTACAAGTAGATAGTTTAAAGAAATCATTTGAACAAAGTGGGTTTATGGTTTTGAAAGAAGCCAGCATGACCATGGAAAGTGAATTTGAAATGCCGGTTATTGTTCCAATGACACAAGGCGCCTGGTACCATATTGTTTTTATTGGCGACCCAAGCAGTAAGATCCAGGAAGTGCGTATGTACGATTATGACGAGAAGCAGGTATTCTACAAAAAATTAAAACCTGAACTGGATGGTAATATTATCAGCTATGGTTATATGCCAAAGATCAGTGAGTGGCACATGATCAAACCGGTACAGGTGAACAAAAAGAATAAAGAGTGTTGCGGTTATATTTTGTTACTCAAAAAAGTAAAAGGCACAAACGAAACTATGCCCACACGCTAAAGAGTGTTTTGGTTTTATCAGGTAATAACGGTCCCGTCCTTTAGGTGGCGGGGCTTTTTTATTTTAAGCATGCTGTATACACAAATAAAGAGAGCCACGCAAAGCGTGGCTCTCTTTATCATTCGTTTATTGCATCAACATTTCTCCAATGCCTGTTCAATGTCTGCAATAATATCAACAATATGTTCCAGCCCAACAGAGATACGCACCAAGCCATCTGTTATACCTACTGCTTTCTTTTCATCAACAGATAATTTGGAATGCGTTGTTGAGGCAGGATGCGAAGCGATGCTTCTGCTGTCGCCAAGATTATTCGTCATCGATAACATCTCTAATGCATTTAAAAACTTGCGACCGCTTTCAATGCCGCCTTTTAATTCAAACGTAACAATACCACCGCCGTTACTCATTTGCTTTTTCGCAATTTCGTATTGCGGATGCGATGAGAGAAACGGATATTTTACCGAGTTAAGTTTTGGATTTCCTTCCAACCGTTGTGCAAGCTTCAATGCATTACCAGCATGTTTATCCATTCGAATGAATAATGTTTCTAAACTCTTCGTCAACACCCATGCGTTAAACGGACTGAGAGATGGGCCGGTGTTACGAACAAACAAATACATTTCATGCACCAGTTCTTTTCGTCCTACCACGACTCCACCTAATACTCTTCCTTGTCCGTCAATAAATTTCGTTGCTGAATGTAGCACAAGATCAGCACCGAATTTTATTGGTTGTTGAACAGCCGGTGTTGCAAAACAGTTATCAACTACAAACAGAATATTATGTTTCTTACAAATAGCTGCTACATATTCAAGATCGATAATGTCAAGCCCGGGATTTGATGGCGTTTCAACATACAACAACTTGGTGTTGGGTTTGATCAATGCTTCAATTGTTTCCGGCGCATTCATATCGAAGTAACTCGATTCAAAACCCCATTTCGGCAAATACTTTGTAAGGATCGTATGTGTTGAACCAAATACAGCTGATGCAGAAATGATATGATCTCCTTTACTTAAAAATGTCATGAAGGTTGAAAACACTGCAGCCATGCCGGTGCCTGTAGCAATACCATCTTCTGCACCTTCAAGCGCTGCTATCTTATCGATAAACTCATCAACTGTTGGATTTGAAAAACGGGAGTAGATATTTACGTCAAGACTATCATCCGAAAAAGCAGCCGCCATATCTTCTGCACTATCGTACACAAAACTGCTGGTTAAAAACAAAGGAGTGCTGTGTTCTTTCTCGTTGGTACGGCTCATTTGTAACCGGATGGCGTCCGTTTGTGGATGATACTTACTCATATCTATATTGTTCTTCTGAATGAGCTGCGAAGTTAGGGCAGAAAGACTTTTAAGACATCAGAAAGATGGCATTCTGCGCAATGGTTTTACCATTTTCTTACGAACGAACGGAAGTATTAAAAAACATCAGTGTTGTGTGTTTTTTCTTAAATCAAGATTATGGAAATAGAAGACCCGGGCCGCATGTGTACTTCTGAATTGATTACCCGAAGCCAGCTGCTGATATACATTCATATAACCGAATTGCAGATTATCGTGTTTGTTTACATGATAATGAAACCCTGCGAAGAACCTGTTTTGATCGTACGCATTATAAACGATCTGTTTTCCAAAATTTACAAATACTTCATTGCTTAACACAAATGAAAACGTATTTGGCTGAAAGCGTTTCTTGCTCAGTGGAAACTGCGACAAAATATTATATCGGAGTCTGAAGTTGAAATTGTATCCGTCTGCCAACTCATCATTATTTTTAATTTTCCTTCGGAAACGTTCTTCTAACCTGAACCACTGCATCAGCTTCAGCTTAGGATATTTGGTATGCCATTGAATTTGTTGCCAGGGACGATGCTCAGGCTGTGAAATGTTTTTATGATTATCGGAGGGAAAATGATTCACAAAGGCGTACCCTGCCGTCAACTTCGCATCATCTGCGAGATAATAGGTTAAACCTAACCGAACGATGCCTTGTGAAAGATTATTAAAGTAGTTGTCTTTTGTACGCAAGTGAACATCAGCCCAAAAACCCCATTTATCAGTTAAACGTGTTTGATTAAAATAGCCAGTCCATATCTGCCTTACATCAATTGTAGTTTTTGATTGTGCCATGATCGAGTGCGAACTCAGCAACGTCAGTAGTATTGGAAAGTATTTATGTTTCATTTGCATTCGGTTTTATTTGACGCTGCAGTCGGATTCGAACCAACGTAAAAAGTTTTGCAGACTTCTACCTAACCACTCGGCCATACAGCTGTGTAAAATGCATCCCGAAGAATCGGGATGCGTGGCTTTCTTTACGATTGCTATTGGGAAAACTAAATTCAAAAATCTTTTATCATTGTTACAATGAGTAACGCAATGTTATACCATACGTAGCCTGATCTCCAAGAACAGCTCCATACTGACCTGCATTACCACCTGCAGGCAAAAGTTGTTCGTAATAGTTTTTATTGAAAATATTTCTACCCCATACAAAAGCAGAAAAGCCTGTGTTAACGCAACGGAAGCCTACTCGTCCATTCACAAGTGTATAACCATCAATGTTCAGGTAAGCTGATGGAGATGGACTCGAAGAAAAAGATGAGCGATAAAAACTTTCCAATGCAATAAAGAATTTTGCAGGTTTATTCAAGAAAGTAGATGCTTTTGTAAACTCACCGCCCAATGATCCTGACCATTTTGAAATTCCAGGGAGCTCGCCACCTGAAATATCTTTGAATGCTTTCTGCACACCATTTTCTGTTAAGCCTGTTTCTTCAAGCGGAAGAGGTGCATTTGTAAACTTCACATATTTCGCATCAGTATAAGCCAACGCCCCATAGAATAAGAAGTGACTATTTATTTTATAGTTTGCATCAAGCTCTACTCCTTTTACATTTACTTCTTCTGCATTGGCAATGTAACCACGGTTAACACCTAACTCTGCCGATTGAACATTCGTTTGATAGTTTTTAATATTCGTATTGTGGAATACGGCATTCAAAATAAAGTTGTCCGTTGGATTTGTCTTAACACCAACCTCAAA
This sequence comes from Lacibacter sp., assembly GCF_035299325.1. Classification (GTDB taxonomy): domain Bacteria; phylum Bacteroidota; class Bacteroidia; order Chitinophagales; family Chitinophagaceae; genus Lacibacter. The sequence continues at coordinate 27,151 of NZ_DATGWT010000020.1, forward strand.
ATGTCTTACATCTTCTGGTTTAATTACTGCGAGATCGGTTGCAGGGGCACCGTTAACCGTTGGTAAACCGGCAACATTTACACCTACAGGTTTAAAGCTGGTTGAATAAGTTGCAAACGTATTGATGTGCTTATTTGCCCTGTAAGAAAGTGTGAGTTGGTAAGTAAGATTATTTTCACTAGCATCGGCTACATAAGCCTGGCTGGTGTATACGCCATTTTTAAATCCCTGCAAAGTAGTTTTATCTGCCTTAGAACCATTATAAGTAGCAGTGTCCAAACCACCATACGCTATACGGTTGTAAACAACATCTTTCTCGTCGTAGTTGTAACGTAAACCTGGTAATATGTGAAAACCTTCAAAAACTTCCCAATCAATGTTTGTGAATACGGCAGCACTCTTCGATTTAATAGAAGCTTTTGTGTTGATCCCAAAACCTTCGAACAGACCTGGTGTTTTCCAAAGGTTGCTGGTTGAGCTTTGTGAAAAACGCCACTGAGCAGAACCTGATTCTTCTGTACCATTGATCTTCACTTCCTGATCAATATAAAACAAACCAATAACACCACTCAAACGTGAAGACAACTGACCTGCATAACGAACTTCCTGCGAAAAGTTTTGATGCTTGGCAGGATTTTGAGATTTAGCCAATGCCTGTAAACCTGTAAAGTCTCTGTCATTAGATGGATCCCAATTCCAATAACGCCAAGCCGTAGTTGCAGTAAGAGTTCCGGCACCTAATTTCTGTTCAATATTCAATGATGCTCCACCTAAATCGTTGCCTGAATTCCAGGGAACATCATGATCTATTTTTCGATCAAATGCATTTTGGCTGGGCAATGAATAATTCAGATCTGCAATGATTGCATTGAACTGACGGTATGCAGCACGTTTTGTTTGCACCACACCTGCTACCACTTGTGCATAACCATCAGGACGCTGACGGGACAGATCACCTGCAAGTGTGATAGAAGTATTTACTGAAGGTTTGAATAATAACTGGCCACGTAAGCCGAGGTTATTGATATCATTTGTATACTTTCCCGTTTTTACGTTTTCAATTAAACCATTACGTTGTGTACCTGAGAAAGAAAGACGTCCTGCTATTTTCTTTGTTAATGCTCCTGTTATTGAGCTTTTGGCTTGTATGTATCCATAGTTACCATAACTCACTTCAAAATTTGCACCGGGGTTAAAACTTGGTTTACGTGTTGTAATGTTGAATGCACCTGAAGTGGTGTTCTTACCAAACAGTGTTCCTTGTGGACCACGCAATACTTCAATTTGCTCGATGTCGATAAAATCAAGTGTTGCTGCGGCAGGGCGTGCAAAATAGACACCATCAACATAAAAACCTACACCCGGATCAAGACCATCATTTGTAAGTCCGAATGGAGATCCAAGGCCACGGATATTGATACCGGTGTTACGTGGATTTGATGTATAAAGCTGTACACTTGGTATTAACTCTTTCAAACGGTTTACGTTAAACGCACCCGCATTTTCAATTTGTGCACCTCCTACTACTGAAATAGCAATAGGAACATTCTGTGCTGTTTCAATACGGCGACGTGAAGTAATCACTACCTCCGACAATTGATTATTGTCAATCAAAACAATATTTAATTCAGTTTCCTTCAGCTCAGTGATCTCTACTTCGCTTGGGTAATACCCGGCTGAAGAAATAAGCAAAGTAAAAGGCAATTCCTTTGGAGCAGGAATACTAAACTGTCCTTTACCATCAGCAACAGCATTAATAGCTGTTCCTTTTACCTTGATACTGGCAGCCTCAACGGGCTGTCCCTTACCATCTTTAATAATTCCTTTTAATGCACTTTGACCAAACGAAACCTGCGTAAGTACAGTCAGCAATAAAACAAAAAGAAAACGCCTTCCCATCATGATTAGTTTTTAGAAGTAAAAAGTTGCATCGCCGTAAATAGCGACAAAAATGAATAGTTATATGGAGGAGCAAATGATCAACAGTTTCACAGACAACATCGTGTAGCCGATGCAAATCGCATGATCAGGTGAATGTTGAGATGATTGATTTTTTTCATTTACCCTACAAATTTAGTAGGGTATTATTAATCTACCAAAAAGATAGACTTTTATTTTAAAAAAAAGCCTAAAAGGCTTTTAGCAAGATCCGGAGACTCCAGATAATTACAAGGATTCCTAAAAGGATATAAGCGGTTTTCTTTGGCATTTTACCTGTAAGCTTTGCTGCAATAGGAGCAGCAACAAAACCACCGATCAATAATGCTGCAATTACCTGCCAATGGCTTACGCCCAGCAGTGTAAAAAATGTAAAGGCACTTGCAAGTGTTACAAAGAACTCCGTTAAACTTACAGAACCAATCACATACTTCGGGCTACGTCCTTTATTGATGAGTGTAGTAGTTACCAAAGGACCCCAACCGCCGCCGCCAAATGAATCGAGAAAACCACCGGCACCTGCGAGTGCACTATAATGCTTGAATTTTTTTTGCTGACGTTGTTCACGAAATGCATTGATCAAAAACTTGATACCAAGAAACATGGTATAACAGGCAAGTACTGCCCGCAACCAAGCAGCATCTGCGTTTCCTAACCATGTAAGTAAAATGGCGCCGAGTATAGCACCAATAACGCCCGGTATTACCAAGGCCTTAAATAATTTTTTATTGACGTTTCCAAATTTGTAGTGACTGTATCCCGACGCTGCACTTGAAAATACTTCCGCTGTGTGCACCGCACCACTGATCGTTGCCGGACTAACACCTGCAGATAATAATACCGTTGCACTCGTAACACCATAACCCATACCCAATGCACCATCCACCAACTGGGCAAGAAAACCCGCCAACACCAGCCAATGAAAATTCTTATCAAGTGTTTTATACCAGGCAACAGTATCAGTTGCAATTTGACCGAATGGTATATACGAGAAAATAAAATGACCGATCAACATAAACGCAAAGGCTATCAATGAATAGGTAGCGATTTTTTTCCATTGGCGTTCTGTACCAATGCGGTCTTTTTCAACCAATACCTTTGTGAGCGAATTAAGCTTCTTGACCTTATACTCAAAATTACCATTCAACTTATTTCTTACATGATGAAGATTCTCGATCACTTCGTCCAACTCACCCGGCAATGCATCATTTAAAACTTCCTTGATACGTTTCGCAACGGTGGGTGATTTCCCATTTGTTGAAATAGCTACTTTCAGATTTCCCTTTTGCACAATGCTGCCTAAATAAAAATCGCAAAGATCAGGAGTATCTGCTACGTTCACCAAGAGACCTTTTTCTTTTGCTAATACTCTTATTTCCTCATGCAGTTTCCTGTTATCGGTTGCAAGAATAACGATGTCTTTATTTTCCAGGTCAGCCGCTTCAAACTCACGTTGAACGATAACTGATGCCGGATGTTTAAATACTAACTTCCTTACTTCATCTTTTACAATCGGAGCAACAATCGTAATACTTGCTTCCGGTGAGTTTGCCAGCAATGAATGCAGTTTTTCTAAACCCACATTCCCTGCACCAACCAGCAGGATGCGTAATTCCTCCAGCTTCAGGAAAACAGGATAGAGCCTGTTTTTTTTATCTGCCTCAATTCTTGTTTCCATCTGCTGTAATTGTTTTTTGAAATAAGAGTGCCAAAATATGTTGTGATCCCGTTGGGCGTTGCTGCCAGATATAAACGACCTGCAATTGTACGTGTTTTTTTAAATCATGCCCCAACGAAACCAAGGTTCTGTTTTGATTATGTAAAAAATGCTTCTGTTGAAGCTGGCGCATATACTCATCTGCTACCTGAACTGTCCATTTTTCTGCAAACCGTTTTGTAAGACCAACCCGGTAACGTAGCCTTAATGCCTTAAAGGCATCTCTCGTACTTACCTCTTCAAAAAAACGTTCCTCAACTCTGAACCGGTTCTGCAGGCTGAAACCATTTTTCCATTCATGCTGGTGGTTTACTTCCTGCCATGCCCGGTATTCATTTCCAAATTCATGATCAGCTTTGTTATACGATATCCTTGTTGAAAAAAACGCAGCACCAGCCGCAGCATTCCATTTCGATGAAAATATTTTACGGATGCCTGTACGATAAAGATATTGATGCGGCACAAGATTTACCCCGTTGGTTCTGTAGCCGGCATCATTATGCCATTGCCATTGATTTTGAAATGCAAAAGTAACATTCGCACCAATCCACAATTCAGCAGGCGGTGTTTGTGTGTATGCTCTTGCTGAAAGCGCAACTAATCCTATCGTAAGCAATTTGTTCAAGCGATTAATTCAATATCCATTTACGCTGTGAAAAATCGCCAAACGTTTCGCCGCTGTTACGCTCTTTGGAATACACTTCAAACAACTCGTCGAGTATTGTAAGAATTTCTTCTTCGTTTAAGCTGTCTTTATATTTCGTATTCAAACGCTCGCCTTCCCTGTCGCCCCCAATATGTAAGTTGTATTGACCATACGCCGTACCCACAAACCCGATCTCCGCTGCTGGTGAACGACCACACCCATTGGGGCAACCGGTCATACGCAGAATAATTTCATCATCCTGCAAACCATGCTTTGCAAGTATTGGTTCGATCTTATCAATCAATGTTGGTAAATAACGTTGTGCTTCAGCCAATGCTAATGGACAGGTATTGAACGCCACACATGCCATTGCATTCTTACGAAGTGCACCGGCATTTGCAGTATGTTCATCCAGTTTAAATTCTTTCAATATTTTTTCGATGGTAGGTTTATCTGCCTCCAGCACATCTGCAATGATCACATTCTGGTTGCCGGTAAACCGGAAATTTGCTTTTCCTGTTTTGGCAATTTCCAGTAATGCTGTTTTCATTGCTACCTGTTCATCATCTAACACACGACCATTTTCTACAAACAGTGTGAAATACCATTTGCCCTGATGATTCTTTTTCCAACCGTAATGATCTTTACGTGAAGTAAAGCTGTAAGGTTTTATTTCACCAAGCTCAAAACCGCAACGCTTTTTAAGTTCTTCTTTTAATCCTTCAACTGTTAATCGGTCGATAGTATATTTCAAACGTGCCAGTTTGCGATCACTTCTGTTTCCATAATCACGTTGAATCGTGATCACTTCATATACCGCTTTCAATGTTTGCTCAACAGTAACAAAACCCAATACAGTTGCCAAACGTGCATAGGTATTCGGGTTTCCATGTGTTGAACTTAAACCACCACCAGCAGCAATATTGAAACCAATGAGTTTATTATTTTCAATTACAGCGATCAATCCTACATCATTTGTAAGAACATCAACATCATTATTCGGTGGTATTGCAATACCGATCTTGAACTTACGTGGCAGGTAGCGATCCTGGTATAATGGATCATCTTCTGTTTTCTCTGCCAGCTTTTCTTCATCGAGCCATATTTCGTAATACGATCTTGTTTTTGGCAAAGCCATCACACTGATCTTATCAGCAAATGCAAATACTTGCTCATGAATTTCTGATTCGTTTGGATGTGCACTGCAGGTAACATTTCGATTCACATCACCACAAGCTGCAATTGAATCCAGCTTAGCTAAATTGAAATCTGAAATCGTTGGTTTGATATGTGATTTTAAGATACCATGCAACTGCACTGTTTGTCTTGTAGTGATCTTAATGGTACCGGTTGAATGTTCACCAGCTACTTCATGCAAAGCCACCCATTGCTCAGGTGATAAAAAACCACCGGGCAAACGCAAACGGATCATGTACGAAAACAACCATTCTAATTTCTTGGCTGTACGCTCTTCTCTCCTGTCACGATCATCCTGTTGGTACATGCCATGAAACTTGATCAACGATTGATCATCTTCATACAATGCACCTGTGAGTTGGTTCGTTAAACTTTCTTTCAACGTTCCTCTTAAACCTTCACTTGCAGTTTTGATCCGCTCAACAGGTGACAAAGCCACCTTCTCATTATTTTTTACTTGCTCCGCCATTTCAGTATATAACTTAGTTCGATTTTATTTTTTGTTGTCAGCTCTTTCTTTTCATGGCGACTTCGTTGTGTCACTCACTTGTGCGTTCAGTTTATTCTTCATCAACCCACCCCAATCATCTTTCATCCTGTGTAACACTCTGCAACCCCTCCAGGGAGGGGATAGGCACTCCGCTCAGGACTACTCATCACTCATTATTCATTACTCATCAATATACATCCTTTTCATATCTGCCTTCTTTCTTCAACTGCTCCAGGTATTGATGTGCTTCTTCGCTTGTTTTCTTTCCGTGTTCCTGGATCACCTGCAATAATGTGTGCTCAACATCTTTACTCATTGGATCTTTTGTTCCGCTGATGTAAACAGAAGCACCACCATCGATCCATTGAAAAAACTCAGCGGCCTTTTCTTTAATGCGATGTTGTACATATATTTTTTCCTGTTGATCTCTCGAGAAAGCAAGATCAATATTCGTTAACACACCTGTCTCTACGTAATTCTGCATTTCTGTTTGATAGAGAAAGTCAGTTGTGAAATGTTGTTCGCCAAAGAAAAACCAGTTTCTTCCGCTTGCACCGGTTGCATCTCTTTCTGCAAGGAAAGAACGAAAAGGTGCCACACCGGTGCCGGGGCCGATCATGATCACATCTTTATCAGCAGCAGGTAATTTGAAATTTTTATCCTTGTGCACATAGAAAGTAATTGATGAACCTACCGGCAGATCACCCAGGAACTCGCTGCATAAGCCATAACGCTGTTCATCCTGCGATAAAAATGCATTCTTCGCTACCGTGATATGAATTTCATTTTCGCCATGTGCCGCAGGAGAAGAAGATACCGAATACAAACGGGGAGCAATCGGCATCAGTATTTTCACAACATCTTCAAATTGATCGGCATCTTTTACAGGATAGATACGCAGGAGATCAACAAGATCCATCCTTGTATCAGGAATTTCCTGTTGTGTAAGTGTTGCGTATTTTTTTATTGTGGAAGTTAACAGGTAGCAGATGTTCAGATTATGCAACAACAGTTCTTTCACTTTGCCTTCTGCTTTTGCAGTTACAATTACTTTATCAGCAGCTATTCCTGTTAGTGATAAAATACGATCTACGACATCGGCTCTGTTGTTAGGAACAATACCAATTGTATCGCCGGGTTCATAAGCAATGGGCTCATCCGTTCCTATTTCAATATGATAGGTTGCTTTCTTCGATCCACGATCGTTTAAGTTGATATTGGTCAAAATCTTACCGTGGTAATGCTTTTTACCTGTTGGCTTTTTGGTAACAGGTGCAGTTTCAGCAGCAGCCGGAGCAACTGCAGTTTGATTTTCTACAACCTGTAATACTTTAGTAAACCATGCCTGTGCATCCTCTTCATAATCCACATCACATTTCTGAATAGGCACTACTTCTTTTGCACCAAAGGCTTTGAAACGAGCATCTACATCTTCACCTGTTTTGCAAAACATCGGGTAGGAAGTATCGCCTAATGCCAACACACTGAATTTTAAATTGGGAAGTGACAATTCATTTTCATGAATATAATCGTAAAACTTCTTTGCTGGAATTGGAGGCTCACCTTCTCCCTGTGTGCTGATCACCACAAAAAAGAATTCTTCTTTTGGAAGATCAGTAATACGGTATTGACTCAGATCAGTAAGTTTGACATTCACGCCATGTTTCTTACCGGCAGCAGCTAATTGTGTTGCGAGTTTTTTTGAATTGCCTGTTTCGGTACCAAAAGCAAGTGTGATCTTTTTTGTTGACACGGCTTTATGATCCTGGCCATTTGCATCAGCAGTACCATTCACTTTGCCATTGCTCACAAGCCCGGACAAATAACCATTCACCCAAATCAATTCTTCTTTGGAATAGCCTTCGAAAAACTCGTGTAATTTTTTTAATCGTAAATCACCAATCATAAAATGCTTTATTTAACAGTCACTAATTCATGAAAAACAGAACCTGCTTTACTGGCTTCGTACCAGCTGAATTGCTCATGCAGTTTCACCACATCGCCAATGATGACCAATGAAGGTGAACTGAATTTCTTAGTTGCAAAATCGATGGCGCAATCGCTAACTGTTGTTATATGGACCTGTTGAAATTTTGTTGTGGCCTGCTCAATAACTGCAAGCGGAGCGTTGGGTTTTTTAGAATGACGCAGCAACAACTCTGTTAAGCCATCGAGATTACGTGCAGCCATGTAAAAAACCAATGTGTCGGTTGATGTTGCCCATGCTTTCCATTGATCACGACTGTAAAAACTGCAAGGGTTAAATGTAATGAACTGAACAGCTTTGGCATAACCTCTCGCTGTTAACGGGATACCTGCATATGCAGATGCACCTGATGCAGCGGTAATACCGGGAATAATTTCAAATTTAATATTTGCTTCCTGCAAACTTTGCAATTCATCCAACACATTGCTGAAGAAAGCAACATCACCACCTTTTAAACGTAAAACTGTTTTACCATTCATTGCATGACCAACCAAGAGCTTATTGATATCTTCCTGTGCAACTGATCCATCATGGTAACCTTGTTTACCCGTCATCAATACCAACGCATCAGGGCGTGCATACAAATCAGTGATCTCAGGGTTTACCAGTCGGTCAACAATAATTACATCTGCTTCTGCCAAACGCTGTTGCAGTTTTACAGTAATAAGGTCGGCATCGCCGGGCCCTGCTCCTGCAATAATCACTCGGCCGCTTGTTGTATGAGTTTGGTCTGACATGTCTTTTCTTCTCTTTACTATTCTACTCTGTGAGTAGGGTTATTGATCATAAAAAAACCTTTCGGTTTTTTTATTTTATTAAAACAGCAGCTACTGTGCTGTTACTTGTTTCATCAATCAATACGGCACTGCCGTTTTCGCTTAAACGATCGTATGAATCAAACACCAATGGTGAAGCAGTTTTGATTACAGCTTTCACTACCTCATTCAATTTCACATTACCTTCAACGGGTTGTTGCTGTAAACTGTTTACATCCAATTTATATTCCACTTGCTTAACAACAGAGCGCACCAAACGACTGCCATGTTGCAGGTAATATTTGTTACCGGGGATCAATGGCTTATCATCCATCCAGCAAAGGATCACATCAAGCTCATTGCTTACTTGCGGAAGATTATCTGATTTTACAATTGAATCGCCACGACTGATATCAATATCATCTGCCAATTGAATGGTTACACTTTGCGGAGCAAATACTTCATCAACCGATTTGCCACCAACTTCCAATGTGCTGATAGTTGTTTCGATACCTGCAGGCAATACGGTTACTTTATCACCTACTTTATAAATACCACTTGTTACCTGGCCTGCATAGCCACGGTAATCGTGCAGATCTTCTGTTTGCGGACGGATCACCAACTGTACCTGGAAACGAGGATCAGTTAAATTAATGTCGTTATCAATTTCTACAGCTTCAAGGAACTCAAGCAATGGTTTGCCATCATACCAGGTAATTGTTTCAGATTTATCAACGATGTTATCGCCATTCAAAGCACTGATCGGAATATAAGTAACATCTTTTAAGCCTAATTGATTTGCTACATCAGCATAATCAATTACGATATTGTTGTATACATCTTGAGAATATTCAACCAAATCCATTTTATTGATGGCAACTACAACATGCTTGATCTTCAGCAATGAAGCAATGATGGAATGACGACGTGTTTGTTCAACCACACCTTGTCTTGCATCAACCAGAATAATGATGAGGTTGGCATTGCTTGCTCCGGTGATCATGTTTCTTGTGTACTGCACATGACCGGGAGCATCAGCAATAATAAACTTACGCTTTGGTGTGGTGAAATAACGATACGCCACATCAATGGTAATCCCTTGTTCTCTTTCTGCACGTAAGCCATCAGTTAACAACGCCAAATCAACTGACCCATCTGTGCGGTTCTTGGTTGATTTCTCCAACGCTTCCAATTGATCGATGAGGATGTTTTTGCTATCGTACAGCAAACGACCGATCAATGTGCTTTTACCATCATCTACGCTACCTGCGGTTATAAAACGTAATAAGTCCATGTTATCTTAAAAAGTTTAAATCAAAAATTTATGAATGGTCAATGGTGAATTGTGAATAGATACTTGCCACTTACTACTCTCCACTCGCCTTTTAGAAATATCCATTCTTCTTCCTGTCTTCCATTGCAGCTTCTGTTACTTTATCATCAATACGTGTTTCACCACGTTCGCTGATGCGTGTTGCAATGATTTCTTCAATTACTTCATCTAAGTTTGAAGCATTTGATTCAACAGCTGCAGTACAGGTCATATCACCAACAGTACGGTAACGTACACGTTTGGTGATGATCTTATCTTCAGCAGTTGTTTGCACATGCTCACTCATTGCTACCAACTGGCCTTCATGTTCAATCACTTCACGATCATGAGCGAAATAAATAGAAGGCAGATCAATTTTTTCACTGCGGATATAATTCCAGATATCTAGTTCTGTCCAGTTACTGATCGGGAACACACGAACGTTTTCACCTTTATGAATACGGCCGTTGTAAATGTTCCATAATTCAGGACGTTGCAGTTTGGGGTTCCATTGCCCAAATTCATCACGCACAGAAAAGATGCGCTCTTTTGCACGGGCCTTTTCTTCATCTCTGCGTGCACCACCAATACATGCATCAAATGCAAATTCTTCAATAGTATCGAGCAACGTATAAGTTTGTAACCAGTTACGGCTTGGGAACTTTCCTTTTGGCTCGGTTAGGCTGCGTTGCTTGATGGTATCTTCTACCCTACGTACAACCAGCGTAGCACCCACTTGATTTGCTAACCAATCACGGAATTCCAATGCTTCAGGGAAATTGTGTCCTGTATCAACATGTACTAACGGAAAAGGGATTTTGCCGGGGGCAAAAGCCTTCTTTGCCAAATGAACCATCACGATAGAATCCTTTCCACCACTGAATAAAAGGGCCGGTTTTTCAAACTGCGCCGCCACCTCACGGAAGATCTGAATACTCTCCGCTTCTAACTGCTCCAAATAATTTAAATGATACTGACTCATGATTTATTTATTATCCTACTTATCAGGTAGGGTTTGTATGCAAATATAAGGTCAAAAGTGCCTAACAGTTGTTTTTAAATACGCAAACGTTTGCCGTGATCAGGAATTATTTTCCACACCGGGTTCGGCGTGTACATGCAACCCACATTCTTTGTTGCTTTTGTCCTCCCACCACCAGCGGCCGGCACGGAAATCTTCGCCCGGGCGGATGGCTCTTGTACAGGGAGCGCAACCAATACTTACAAAGCCTTTATCGTGTAAGGAATTGTATGGAACATGATTTTCACGAATGAAATTATTCAGTTCGTCCCAAGTCCAGTGCAGGATGGGGTGAAACTTGATGATCTGGTTGCCTTCATCCCACTCCAGTTGAGAAGTAGACTGACGATCAGGGCTTTGTTCAGCCCGTAAACCTGTGATCCAAACCTGCTTGCCTTTTAATGCACGTTTCAATGGCTCAACCTTACGGATACCGCAACATTCTTTCCGGTTATCAGGTGATTCGTAAAAGGAATTCGGACCTTTCTCTGTTACAAAAAACTGCAGCTTTTCGGCATTGGGATAATAGGCGTGAATGGGTTGATTGTATGTTTCCAGTGTTGAACGCCAGGTGCTATATGTTTCGGTGAACATACGACCTGTGTCGAGGGTAAACACATCAATCGGCAATTTTTCAGAAAAGATCAAATGGCTGATGGCCTGATCTTCCAAACCAAAGCTGGTTGAAAAAACGATGTTGCCTTTAAACCGTTCGCTTAACAACTGAAGAGCCGCTGCAGGGCTTTTGCCTTGCAGCTGACTTTCCAGCTCAGTTATTTGTTGTTGTAAACTCATGATCAGTTAAAGTTTAAACCTGCTAATTCAAGACTCTTTTTTTTCAATTTGCGAACCTCCACATCTTCAATGATGGGTTCGGGAGAAAGAATAAGTGAAGTTCCGTTTTCTCTCCACCAGTTATTTTCTTTTAACTCAGTTGCGTGTAGCACACCCACTAAATACTTACGATCACTTTCTGCATGCCACTCTTCGATCCACTCAAACTTATCTTTTGGAATATAATTCCAATCGTCAAAGCTCAAATACACTTTCAGGTAATAATCATTGGTGAGTTCATTTGGTTGATGATAATACAATTTCTTGTACTCGTATTTGTAATCGTAACGCAAAGCAGAGATATCACTCAACACAGCTGATGCTGTCGGGAATGAGCCTGCACCTTTGCCATAGAAGAATTGTTTATCAGAAAAAGAACTTTCTACAACAGCTCCGTTGTATTCGTTTTTTACAAAGCTTAAATGATCATCATGCTTTACAAACTGTGGCAACACAAACGCTGCTACTTTTCCGTTCTGCAATTTCTTAGCCTGGCCTACCAAACGAATCTCTAAGTTTTTCTCACGACCTACTGAAGCATCTGAACCCTGGATATTCTGAATACCGGTGAACAATATGTCATTGGGATGCGATACAATACCGTATGCATGTAATAACAGGATAACCCATTTATTTACTGCATCCCACCCATCCACATCTAATGTGGGATCAGCTTCTGCAAAACCTAATTGTTGTGCCTGCAACAATGCCTGTTTGAAATCGAGTTTCTCCTCAAACATTTTTGTGAGAATATAGTTAGTACTACCATTTACAATACCACGTATGCCGTGTAGCAAATCATTATCGTAATACTCTTCCAGGTTACGGATCACAGGAATAGAAGCGCAAGATGATGCTTCATAAAGGAATGAAATACCTGTTTCAGTTTGCAAACGCAACAGTTCAGGCAAATGCTCAGCGATCATTTTCTTGCTGGCACTCACAACTTCTTTCCCGCTCTTTAATGCTGTTGATACGATATAAAAAGCCGGTTCGCTTTCGTTGATCACTTCCACGATCACATTTATTTCAGGATCGTTCAACAACACATCTCTGTCTGTTGTAAATAACTCGTCGGGGGCATTGCGCTTTTTATTCGCATTTTTGATACACACTTTTTTAATGCGTGCATTCAATGATGGTGTTTGCTGCAATACTTTGTACAAACCTTCTCCTACTACTCCAAATCCAAACAGTCCTATGACCAATTGTTTATCTGATGACATATTAACTTGTTAATTGTTTTTTTAAATCTATTTTCTGTGTTTGCTGTAAAAAATGATTGATGGCTTTGCTGATCTGATCATACTCTAACAAGAATCCATCATGACCATAAAACGATTCAATACTTTTAAAGCTTGCTCCGCTGATGATATTTGCCAGAAATTGCTGCTCACTAACAGGGAACAACACATCATTGCTGATACCGATCACCAATGTTTTGGCGGTAATTTCTTTTAACGCTCCTTCAATAGAAACCCGGCTACGGCCCACATTGTGTGAGTCCATTCCTTTGCTGAGGAAATAATAACTGAACGCATTGTAGCGCTTTACCAATTTATCGCCCTGGTAACGTTGGTACGATTCACTTTTGAATGATTCCAGCACATCATTACTTTCTTCGATCTGGCTGATGCCATACGCATCATAGTGACGGTAGGAAAGCAAGGCAATGCTTCTTGCAGCTTTCAACCCTTCAGTTCCTGCATCCTCTGTTTTGTTTTTCCATGTTGAATCGGCTTCAATTGCCAAACGTTGTGATGCATTGAATGCAATGCCCCAAGCTGAGTGATACGCATTGGTTGCAATAGGAATAATATGTTCGAACAACTGCGGCTCTTCAATTGCCCACTCCAATAATTGTTGACCACCCATGCTGCCACCAATACCAATATATATTTTTTCAATGCCCAGCTCTTTACGTAATGGATCGTATGCACGGATCATATCCCTTGTGGTAAACCACGGAAAATCGTGGTAGTATGGTTCATCGGTTAACGGATTAATATCCAGCGGACCAATGCTGCCATATGCACTGCCGGGCATGTTCACACATACAATAAAATGTTTTGCAGGATCGAATAACTTTCCTTCGCCAACCAAACCACTCCACCATTCTGATGGATCGCTGTTGGCCGTTAATGCATGAAAAATCCAAACGGCATTGTCTTTTGTTTCATTCAATTCACCCAGCGTTGTATATGCCAAATGATATTGATTGAGCAAAGCTCCCGACTCAAGTCTGAATGGTTTATTGTATGTAAAAATTTGTGTAGACATTTTTTGTTATCATCGTTTTGAATACTAGATCAGCTCTTGTTGTGTCACTCACTGCATCGTTCTGTATTTCATTCAGCAGAACAAAGAACAAAGCGTACAAGTGAGTGACACAACGCAGGCACATAGCAGTACCTGCGTTTGTCACAAAAAATTATCCTACCAATTCTTTTTCAAATACTTTTTGAAAAGCCTGTTCCAGGTCTGCTTTAATATCATCAATGTGTTCAATACCTACACTTAAACGAACAAGATTGGGTGCAACACCTGCAGCAATCTGTTCTGCTTCACCTAACTGTTCGTGTGTTGTACTTGCAGGATGAATCGCCAATGTTTTTGCATCTCCCACATTCGCCAAATGACTGATCAGTTTGAGTGAATTGATAAACTTCGCTGCATTTTCCTTTCCACCTTTAATTGCTACCTGCAATACACCACCGTATCCGTTAGTGAGATATTTTTTCGCCAGCTCATGGTATGGATTACTCTTCAAGCCGGGATATAATACATACTCAACAGAAGGATGTTGCTCCAACCACTCTGCTAATTTCTGTGCATTATCAACATGGCGTTGTACTCTAAGCGACAATGTTTCCAAACCCTGCAATAATAAAAATGAATTAAACGGACTTTGTGCAGAACCAAAATCACGCAAGCCTTCAACTCTTGCCCGAATGATAAATGCAATGTTTGGTAAACCAAGCGGATTGCCCTCGCCAAATACATCCCAGAATTTCAAACCATGATAACCTTCGCTCGGTTCAGTAAACTGAGGGAATTTTCCGTTGCCCCAATTGTAATTACCACCGTCAACAATTACACCGCCGATAGTAGTTCCATGTCCACCGATCCATTTTGTTGCACTTTCAACCACAATGTTTGCGCCGTGTTCAATTGGGCGGAACAGATAACCACCTGCACCAAATGTGTTATCTACGATCAATGGCAGATCATACTCTTTTGCTAAGTCAGCAAACTTTTTAAAATCAGGAATATTCAAACGAGGATTACCAATTGTTTCAAGGTAGATCGCCTTGGTATTTTTATCGATATGCTTTACGAAACTTTCTGCATCATCACCATCAGCAAAACGTGCTTCAATGCCTAAACGTTTGAACGCAACTTTAAACTGATTGTAGGTTCCACCATATAAAAAAGTAGTGGTTACAAAATTATCGCCCGCCTGTAAAATATTATTGAGTGCAAGAAACTGTGCAGCCTGCCCGCTACCTACTGCCAGTGCAGCTACACCGCCTTCAAGGGCTGCAATGCGTTGTTCAAACACATCGGTAGTTGGGTTCATAATTCGTGTGTAGATATTACCGAATGCTCTTAAGCCAAACAGATCAGCAGCGTGTTCACTGTTATCAAAACCATAAGAGGTTGTTTGGTAAATAGGCACTGCACGTGCTTTTGTTGTTGGATCAATTTGTTGACCGGCATGCAATTGCAATGTTTCGAAACGAAGAGTGTTGCTCATAATTAAGATTTAATGATTGAAGAATGAAGTAAAAAAGAAGAAGTGTGTGTTACCTCCCTGACAGGCAGGGTCGGAAAAGATATGTATGCCTTACGGCATACAACAAATACAACAACACTGCATGGCTGCAGTTAAAGAAATGTTTGTGTTGTTGTTGCTGTTGTACATGAAGTATGTATACCCAACAAAAGTAGTTGGCTTTATTGATTTATACAAATTCTCATTTGCAAAAGTTTTGTCAATGCTTTTAATAACAATTGTTTGTTTCATCTGCTTTCTGTTTTTCGCTTTCTCTTTTGCCTATCTAAGAAACATTTTACCAGAGAGCATTTGTAAGAACAAACCTGTTCAAAACAAAAAAGCTCATCCGATAATATCAGATGAGCTTTTGCTATGTAGTTGAACATTGTTAAGCTTGAAATCTGACTTATCTACCCTTTTCAGGATGGAATTGGCACCTTCCTTTCAATTGCAAAACAATTGAGAGAGGTTGCCAAGGCTTCATTGGGCCATTACCCTCTGCCTTTCTTGATAAGCGGACCAGTATTTTATACCGGTGTTAAAAGAACTGCCGCAAAGTTAGCGGCAAAAACTGCAAACTGCAAAATTTCTTTGGCTAACAGTTGTTAAAGCGCAGGCTGCATTTCTCTTGTAAGGATCAATGCTGCAAGTACTGAAGGGATGAGTGCACGCAGGTGTGCTTTTTTCTCCGTTTCATTTTCGTAACGCAGCGGAATAGTTGCCGATACCTTTTTTAATGGTACTGCTTCATTTTCAAGCATTACTTCAATTCCATCCTGTTCATTGATTGTAAACCTGAACTGATCGTGCTGTTCTGTTATGGCTGATCCTTTTGTCATTTGATCATCGTCGTACTGAATGCGGCCCAACGTGTAACCATATTCATTCCTTACAAACTGGAACAAACGGTTGAACATGCGTTTACCAATGAAGATGCTGCGTTTGATCATTCCACTTTCAAGGCGGAAGCTCTCGGTGGCGGGGCTTAATTTTAAGGTGAAGCGATGTTCTCTCTGACCGTCGTGAAGTATCATTGGAACGGCGTTGTAAACGGCTATACCCATAGTGTAAGTTTTTTGCTTTTATGATTGGCAGGTCGTAATTGAGCTTTAAGTTAGTATGAAGCAGGCCAAATCAAAATATCAAAACGGCCTAGTTTTCCACATAACAATTAATTAATATTGGCTTAACCGCATTACGTTGAAGCATCTTACTTCAAGCCCCTGGCTTGTTTAAACATCTAATCTTCTGAAAACCATTGGAGGACAATTCTAAAACCTAATAACTTTAGTAAAGGATTTCACGGTAAATTCGCTGTCCGGTCGTAAACGACCGGCAGGAGAAAAATTATGAGCGACTCAACTAATGATCAGATCGAAGTATCGGGAGCACGGGTACATAACCTGAAGAATATTGATGTAAGCATTCCAAAAAATAAACTGGTAGTGATTACCGGAATCAGCGGAAGCGGGAAATCATCGCTGGCATTCGATACCATTTATGCTGAAGGCCAACGCCGCTACATGGAAACATTTGGTGCTTATGCCCGGCAGTTTGTGGGTGATATGGAGCGGCCCGATGTTGATAAGATCACCGGCCTCTCTCCTGTTATTTCCATTGAACAAAAAACAACGAATAAAAATCCACGCTCAACAGTAGGCACTATTACTGAAGTGTATGATTTCCTTCGCCTTCTTTATGCAAGAGCAAGTGAAGCTTACTCTTACAACACCGGTAAGAAAATGGTGAAATGGAGTGAAGAAGAAATTGTTGAAAATATCTTCAATCGTTTTGACGGACAAAAAGTTTCATTGCTTGCGCCATTAGTAAGAGGACGTAAAGGTCATTACCGTGAATTGTTTGAAGACATCCGTAAGAAAGGTTATGTAAAAGTGAGGGTTGATGGTGAGATACAGGATATTACTCCAAAGATGCAGGTCGATCGTTATAAGATCCATGATATTGAAGTAGTGGTTGATCGTTTGAAAGTGAGTGATGATTTTCGGGTGCGTATCAGCCAGAGTGTGCAACAAACATTGAAGATCGGGAAAGACCTTATGTTTATTGAAACAGAAAAGAGTGGCGTTGTTTCTTATTCAAAACAATTGATGTGTGAAGATACCGGGCTGAGTTATGAAGAACCATCGCCCAATGCATTCTCATTCAACTCTCCTTATGGCGCATGCCCTACCTGCAAAGGATTAGGCAATGTGTATACCATTGATATGGAGTTAGTACTTCCTGATCAAACACTAACTGTAAAAGAAGGTGGCATTGCTCCACTGGGTGAAGAAAGAGATGCCAGTGTGTTTCAACAAGTGATTGCTTTTGCAAAAAAGTATAAGATCAAATTAGATGTGCCAGTAAAGAATCTTCCAAAAGAACAACTGGACCTGTTATTATTCGGTGATAAAAATATCAGTGCAACATTGGAAGTTGATGCAAGTGATGAAACAGTTCCGCATGAATATACCGGCAGTTACGAAGGCATCATTCCAATGCTGAAGCGTTGGTTTGTTTCTGCACAAAGCACAGAAGGGTTGCGTGAATGGGTGACACAATTCATGACATTACAAACATGCGGCAGCTGCAATGGTGCCAGATTGAAAAAGGAAAGCTTATGGTTTAAAATTGAAGACCGAAATATTTCTGAATTAAGTGAATTGAATCTTGATAATCTTGCTGCCTGGTTTGACGGACTGGAATTACGCATCAGCAATAAACAGGCAGCCATCGCCAAAGATGTGTTGAAAGAGATCAGGGAACGATTACAGTTTTTATTGAATGTTGGTTTAACTTATCTCACACTCAACCGTTCAAGCAGAACATTAAGTGGAGGTGAAAGTCAGCGTATACGTTTGGCTACTCAAATCGGCTCTCAACTGCAAGGCATCACGTATATTTTAGATGAACCAAGTATTGGTTTGCATCAACGTGATAACCATCGTTTGATCGAGGCATTAAAAAATCTTCGTGATGTTGGTAATAGTGTATTAGTGGTTGAACACGATAAAGACATTATGCTGGCAGCTGATCATTTAATTGATGTGGGGCCACAGGCAGGGAAACATGGCGGAACAATTGTATCTGCAGGTTCACCAAAAGATGTGCTTGAATCAACAAGTGATACTGCCAAATACCTGAATGGCGAAAAATCAATCCCTGTTCCGAAAGAGCGTAGAAAAGGAAATGGAAAATCCATTGAATTAAAAGGTGCAAGCGGTAACAATCTCAATAATGTGAATGCAAAATTTCCATTGGGCAAACTGATTGTTGTTACGGGTGTTAGTGGAAGTGGCAAGAGTACGCTCATCAACGAAACCCTCTATCCTATCCTCAGTAAATATTGCTACGATTCAAAAGCCAATCCAATGCCTTATAAAAGCATCAAAGGATTAGAGCACATTGATAAGGTGATAGAAATTGATCAGTCGCCTATTGGTCGTACACCACGAAGCAATCCCGCAACGTATTGTGGTTTCTTTACAGAGATCAGAACATTGTTTTCTGCAGTGCCTGAAGCGAAGATCAGAGGTTACAATGCTGGGCGATTTTCCTTCAATGTAAAGACAGGAAGATGCGATGTATGCGAAGGTGGCGGCATGCGTGTAATTGAAATGAATTTCTTACCAGATGTGTATGTGCATTGCGAAAAATGTAATGGTAAACGTTATAACCGGGAAACACTGGAAATTCGTTACAAAGGAAAATCAATTGCTGATGTGTTGGATATGACGGTTGAAGAAGCTGTTGAGTTTTTTCAACCTGTTCCTTATCTCTATCGCAAGATCAAAGTACTTGAAGATGTGGGGCTTGGATATATCACACTCGGACAAAGTGCTGTTACTTTAAGTGGTGGTGAAGCACAACGTGTAAAGCTATCAACCGAACTTGCAAAAAAAGATACCGGTAAAACATTTTATATTCTCGATGAACCCACTACAGGTTTACATTTCCAGGATATTCAGCACTTGCTTGATGTCTTGAATAAATTAACAGACAGGGGCAACACCGTATTAGTGATTGAACACAATATGGATGTGATTAAAGTTGCTGATCATATCATCGACCTTGGACCTGAAGGTGGCGATGGTGGCGGACAAATTTTATTTGAAGGAACACCGGAAGAACTACTTAGTTGTAAAGAAAGTCACACCGCAAAGTTTTTAAAGGTTGAACTGTAAAAAAAAAAGCCCCCCGAACCAATGGGGGGCAACAGGATAGAGTACGGACCAAGAGAAACAAAGCAAAGCATGGTGAAATAAATATCGGTCTCAGGTTCTCTCTTCAGATTTTCACAGGATTGGAAACTTTAGAAAGGTTACGGACTAACGTTTATTGCATACTTTGCCAAATCATTAGGATTGTCTTGGTTTACACTGGAAAAGAAAAAATGAACAAAGCATGGTGAAATAAATATCGATCTGGTTCTCTTTTTTTCATTTTCTCAAGATTAAAAAAAATTGAGAAAAGGGGTACGGATTAACGTTTATTGCATACTTTGTTCAAAGAGTTTACATATAGATAGATTATGTAATTAAAAGAATAAGCAAAGCATGGTGAAATAAATATCGGTCGCTGGTTCTCACTGGATTTTCACAGGATTGGAACATTATGAGAAGGGTACGGACAAACGTTTATTACATACTTTGCTTAAGAAGTTATAGATAGAGTTTTTTCTTAAAAATGTAAAGCACAACATAGAGTGTAACTAATCCTACACGAAGCAACCAAATAGTTAGCTCGGGATTGTTAGACAGTGCTCTTGCTTTTGTTTTGGGGATTTCAGTTTTCATTTTTTCAGGGATTTGGGTATGGGTATGGATAAAAATTATTCGCTAAAAGTATTGCGGGCATTTCATCGAGTTCTTATTTCGGAACCAGTCGGCATAAACATCGCCTATCTTCCACGTTAATCTGAATGTACTGGAGAAATAAGAATCGTTTTTTAATGGATTACCTCTTTTCTTACCTGCACGATAAGGAGTATAAGCCGGATTAGAATTTGGATAAAATGAACTTGGATTCGCCAGGTATTTAGCATACGTTGCCTGGGTTGGTGTTAAGTATTGATCGAACAAAGCCGGATCAATAAATTTATTACTTACATCATCAATATAATCACTTCCTGTTTTGCGATGGATGAGTTCAACTGCAAATGTTACTCGTTCAGTGATATCATATTTAATACCTACGCCCATGGGGATAGCATAATTAACCAAGCTGTATTCCGGAATTCCTGTTTCAACCATTCCTTGTCCTTCCAGGCGAAGTGGTTTGAGATCGATCCATGATTCATTACCAGCGGGATCTTTGTATAAACCCTGTGGTTTAAATTTAAACACACCGAAACCTACAATACCATAGGGACGGAAACGTGGTAATCCTGATCCGTTCTTTAAACCAATGAATGCTGTTGGATATATTTCAATTGCGGCGTAAGCTTCGTATAAAGGCGAACGGAATGTAAGGTTCCGGTATTTTCTTGAACCTTCCCATGTATCAGCAGGTTGCTTTTGCTTCACCAGTCTATCATCGCCTTCCATTTTACCATAGTTGCCTGACAAACGGAACCCGATCCACTCTGCAGGATAATAAGAAGCAGAAATACCAATGATCGCATTTGTTACCGGCAGGTTATTGTCTTTAGGACCATAGCCTCCTCGTCCACGGTTACCACCAAGGTCACCAAGGAAACTCATCGGGCCAAAATCTAAACCAATTTCAAAACGGGAATTTGCTGTAGATAATCCAACCTGTGCATTCAGATCCTGAATGCTACATAAAATGAACAGTATTGCGTACAGGGGGATGTACATTGTACGTAATTTCATAGAATCGGATGTTTGGTTTTTCTTGTATTGGATACGACAGGACAATATTAGAGAACAAATTCTGAAGTTCAAAATTTTTTCTTTCGCATTATCGGTGGAAACCCTTACTGGCATAGGTTTTTAGGGAGTTTTACTTGTGGTGTTTGGTAAAATTACTTATTCATTTTTAAAAAAACGAATCATTTCAATATGTTCTATTCCATCTTCCAGATAAATGTCACTTGTTTGCTCAAAACCGAGTGATGAATAAAACTTATACAAGTAATACTGTGCTCCGATTTTGATATCTGTCTTTCCAAATAACTCTTCGCATTGTTGAATAGCGATCTGCATTAACTCTCTCCCAACTCCGGTTCCTCTTGCAGCAGGATTTGTAACTACTCTTCCAATGGAAGGCTCGTTTTCATACGAAACACCTACCGGCAATAATCGAACATACGCCATCAGCTTGCCTTCTTCATCAACGCCCATCAAATGCCAACCTTTTTGATCTTTATAATCAGCATCCTGGTACACACAGTTTTGCTCCACAACAAATACTTCATTACGCAACCACATGATATTGTATAACTCGTATGGCGTTAATGCTTCAAATTTTTTTACGATCCAATTCAGTTTCATTATCGTCCGGGTGTTGGTACTACAGGCAAACTTTCATTACCATTTTCGTTAACGGATTGCACTGCGAAAAAATAATTGTCTTTCGAGTAAGGTAGTTTCACATTAGTTTCAGTAGTGAAGATTTTCTTTTGCCAAACAGCACTTGTTGTTTCACGCAGCAACACATAATAACCTTTTACTTTTCCAACGGCAGGTTGCTTCCAGTTGATGAGCGAATAGTTTGTAAGGCTTCTTGTTTCAATCTTTACTTCCAGTGGCATTGATGGTGCCTTTACAAGATTTGCTAAGGAGGCAAGATTGATCCCTGTGTTCTTTGCCA
The DNA here is from genome assembly GCF_035299325.1 of Lacibacter sp. Classification (GTDB taxonomy): domain Bacteria; phylum Bacteroidota; class Bacteroidia; order Chitinophagales; family Chitinophagaceae; genus Lacibacter. The sequence continues at coordinate 49,600 of NZ_DATGWT010000020.1, forward strand.
AATACACGAAGTCCATAAACTCAGGTAAATCGCCGTACTGTATTCCTTTGTCTGTTCGCAGATCCTGGTGTTGATGATGAAAGTTTTCATTCATCTCTGTAATACGTACAGCTGCAAAACCTTTTTGAATGAACGATGTATGATCTCCTCCACGTAAAAAACGATCGTTGCGATACACCATCACCACTTCCAGATTATCAACATAACGCTCGCCGATTTCTTTTACATAACGTGCCAACTGTCTTGACTTGCCATCATTCTCCAAACCAAGATTGCGGATGTTTGCTGCAGCTTTATCTAATTCATACGCAGGCAATCCTTCGCTGAACACACGCACTTTTGTATTATTGATGATGTTTGTTTCACTGCTGTTATTCGAACCCATGATATCGTTGTTCAACACAGCTTCAATGATCCAGTTTTGATCTTTTGCTTTTCCAGCCATAAAATTGGCACCTAACAATCCCTGCTCTTCACCACTCACCGCAACAAAAATGATGGTTGCAGAAAATTCATACTTACTCATTATGCGTGCACACTCAAGGACCGCAGCCACACCACTTGCATCATCATTTGCACCGGGTGCTTCACTTGTTGCATTCATCACATCAGTAACACGGCTATCTAAATGGCCGCTGATCACAAAGATACGTTGATCAGCAGGGTTGGTTCCTTTCAGGATAGCCATGGCATTACCCAGATTCACCGATTTGCTGATACGTCTTCCATCGGGATGCAATGTTGTTGTATCAACAAAGGCCGTCATTCTTCCGTTTGATTGTTTGGCGAACTCTTTAAACTTTGTCACTACCCATTCACGTGCTGCACCGATGCCTTGTTTAGGATCAGTAACCGTACTCATGGTATGGCGTGTGCCGAAACTCACCATTTTCAAAATGTACGCTTTGAGTGAATCAGGAGAAATTGCTGTGACCATTTTTTCAATTTCAGGGTCACGCTGAATAGTGGTTTGGGCATTGATTCCTTTTAACAAGAACAGGCAAACAAAAACGAATAAAGAAACTTGCTTCATAAAGTTGATCGATTAATAATTATATTTTTCTTTCCAGAGTTGCTTCAGGAATCTTCTTAACTCCTCTTCTCTTATATTTTTACCCGGATCATAAAATTTTGTTCCAACGATCTTCTCGGGCAGATACTCCTGTGAAGAGAAATTGTTTTCATAACTATGAGAATACTGATACCCTTTCCCGTAGTCCATATTCTTGATGAGCTTTGTTGGCGCATTACGAATATGCAGCGGAACAGATAAATCGCCAAATTGTTTAACGGCGGCCATTGCATTTCCAATAGCAACTGTTGCAGTATTACTTTTTGCACTGGAGGCGAGATAGATGACACATTGTGATAAAATAAGCTGCGACTCAGGATAACCGATCTTATTCACAGCTTCGAACGTTGCGTTGGCGAGTAACAATGCATTGGGATTTGCATTGCCGATGTCTTCACTGGCAAGGATCAATAAACGACGTGCAATGAATTTTACGTCTTCACCACCTTCGATCATTCTTGCCAACCAATACACAGCGGCGTTGGGATCGCTGCCTCGAATGGATTTGATAAAAGCAGAAATGATATCGTAGTGTTGCTCACCGCTTTTATCATACAACGCCATTTTTTGCTGAACAGTTTGCAATACGGATTCATCAGTGATCACTAATGCATCAGACGAAGATGAAGCATCGGACACAATCTCCAATAAATTCAACAACTTCCTTGCATCGCCACCACTTAATCGAATGAGTGCTTCAGTTTCTTTTAACTCGATCTTCTTTTCTTTCAACACAACATCATCTGTAATTGCCTTTTGCAATAACTGAACAAGATCTTTTTCATCCAATGCCTTCAATACAAATACCTGGCAACGGCTGAGCAAGGCACTATTCACTTCAAATGAAGGATTTTCTGTGGTTGCACCAATAAGTGTGATGATTCCCTTTTCAACTGCACCCAGCAAAGCATCCTGTTGACCTTTATTGAAACGATGAATCTCATCAATAAATAAAATGGCTTTTGTTTCCTGCTTCGCCTGTTCAATTACTTCACGTACATCCTTCACACCACTGCTGATGGCACTTAACTGGTAATACGTAGCATTTACATTATGTGCAATAATATTGGCGATGGTTGTCTTCCCAACACCGGGAGGTCCCCACAAGATCATACTGGGAATGTTGCCGCTGGCAATTGCTTTTTGCAGAATGCCGCCCTGCCCCGTGAGGTGTTGCTGACCAACAAGGTCGTGCAATTGTTGTGGACGTAACCGTTCTGCTAATGGAGCCTGCATGCAGGCAAGTTATAGCAATTATGGAAATTTAAGAGTGCAGAAATGAGAAACGGTATGCCTCTTTTATGGGTGATAAAGTTTTAAAAAGGCATCAATTTTATTGAACGCATCATAGTAAACCGAAGGGCTCCAGTCGCCATGACCGCCACCGGGATATAACACATATTGATTAGGTACAGCAACTGCATTCAACTTGTCTTGCAAAATGGCCGATTGTGAAGATGACACAACGATATCGTTACTGCCATGCAGGAGTAATGTTGGCGCACTGCTGCTCACCACAAAATTAAATGGCGATGACTGCTGGTAAATAGTAAGATTAGTAGTTGGCGTTGCACCTGTAACCGAAGCAAGCAGCAACGGCACCAAGGGATTTGGTGGATTATTATACATCTGCACCAATTCTGAGGGACCAAAGAATGAAATAACGGCTTTTGCTTTTACAGGCGTTGTGTATTTATAAGCATGCAACAAAGCCAGGTGTGCGCCGGCACTTGCACCGATCAATCCAAAGCGATCAGATATCCTATACTCCTCCCGTTTGTTGTAAATAAATTCAATTGCTGCTTTTACATCCTGCTCTTGAGAGGGAAAAAGATTTTGTCCATTTGCTGCCAAACGATAACTGATGTTGAAGATGGCATACTGCGGAGTGCGACGTTTAAGTGTATCAACGTATGCATTGAGATCGGCACGGCTACCTTCTGTCCAGCCGCCACCATGAATTAAAATAAGTACCGGAGTTGCAGTTGTGCTTCTACCTGAAGGCAGGTAAATATCCATGGCTTGTTTTGCATCAGTTCCGTATTTCACATTAAGCAATGTTTGTGCAGCGTTCGCATCTTTATCTTTTTTCTTACAGGAAAAGAGGCTGATAGCTGCAACCAAACTAATGAGTAGAATACGCATAGACTTCGTTTGCATAAAGAAACGAAGAAGCTGGAAATGAATTGTGTTAAAAAGAACCGCCAACCGGAGTGTTGTTATTTTTTTCGCCAAACAGGTGAGCATATTGTTTCAGGTAGCGAAAGGTAAAACTGATATGAATGCCGAGTACAACGGCATAAAAAAGCAGAAACCAAACAACTGCCTTCATGACACGCAACATCAAATCAGATGATACCGGCGAGTTGGATTGCTGCATATCAGAGACCTGCTTAACAGCATCGGAAAGAATGGCAGGGTTTTGAAGCACAGCAATTGACTGAAAGATATTCATGATCACAAACACAAGAGCAACGTAAGCATTTACTTTTATCCAGTCACGCAGTTTGGGTTGAAGCTGACGTTTCCCATCAATACCATTTAACAGGAACAGGAAACTGGCAATACTATAGATCACGACTGCAATTATCACAAACACGCTAAGCAGCAACGCAGGATTAGATAATGCGATCAATAGTGCAAACAATGCGGCAATGCCTAAGATTGCGGCAATGATTAAAAGGAAATAAGAGAAGATACGATATAGGATATTCATATTACACAGCAGAATTGTTTTCGTTTATACCAATAGAATTTAAAACTGACTCCATTTTTTCTTTACTATTTCGATTTAACACATCTATTAATTGAAAATGCCAAATAAAAAGTAACGAATTAATGATTGCAAAAATGAAACTAAAAATCAATGTCAAAAGACTATAAACATCAATACTCCCACTTAGATTTGAGAACCCATCAAAAGAACTAATAAAAACCAGCGAAACAAAAAGAAGCGCCAATGTTCCAATAAAAACAAGCCCCGAAACATACAAAAACTTGGCAAACCCTTTTAATGTAATTGAAGGGAAGTATTGCTTTAAAACGTAGATGAAAAAAATATTAAAAAGTATCAAAGCTATTCCTCCGAGTGTAATTGTAACAACATTTGCTTTCACTTCGGACCAATCATGTTTCGATTGCCAAAGCACTAGTATATATATCAGAAGCATTATCGCCCATACCGCTGCACTCAAATAGTTCAACACCAAGAGTGCTTTCCATTTGCCTTTAAGTTTTGACATTTATTTCAAATCCAGCTTTATCTGCAATTCATCAAACTGTTTTGCAGCAATTTCGCTTGGTGCATCAAGCATCACATCTCTTCCTGAATTGTTTTTCGGGAAGGCAATGAAATCACGGATGCTTTCGCTGCCGCCAAGGATGGCACACAAACGATCGAAGCCAAAGGCAATACCACCATGCGGCGGTGCGCCATATTCAAATGCGCCTAATAAGAAACCAAACTTGTGTTGTTGTTCTTCTGCATCCATCCCCAATGCTGCAAACATTTTTTCCTGCAATTCACGTTGGTAGATACGGATTGAACCGCCACCAATTTCGTTTCCATTCAACACCATATCATATGCATTGGCTTTGATGCCTGCATACGGATGCTCCAGGTATTTATCAAGATCATCCACTTTCGGACTGTTATTGATCATTGTTTCAATATGCGACGGCTTTGGACTTGTAAAAGGATGATGCCTTGCCACCCAACGACCGGCACCGCCTCCATCCTGGTCTTCCAATGCAAATTCAAACAAAGGAAAGTCGAGCACCCACAACAATTTAAAATCATCCGCTTTACGTAAGCCTAACTTATCAGCCATGTACATACGCAGATCGCTGATGGCTTTTCGTGTGCGTTCTTCTGCTCCTGCCAGTATCAAAATCAAATCACCTGCTTTTGCATTGGTTGCTTCAGCTATTGCTTTTAATTTTTCTTCGCTATAGAATTTATCTACACTGCTTTTGTAAGTTCCGTCAGCATTGCATTTGATAAACACCAATCCTTTCATACCAATCTGCGGACGTTTCACCCACTCTGTCAACTCATCGGTTTGTTTGCGTGTATATTCACTGCAACCGGGAGATGCAATGGCAACAACTGTTTCTGCTTCATCAAACACTTTAAAATCTGCACCATCAATTAAAGCCGATTGACTTTGTTTTGTTGGAAATGTATGCGCAGGGAATTTGAGGTTGCAGATCTTCATTTCAAAACGAATATCCGGCTTGTCGTTTCCGTATTGCCACATGGCTTCTTCCCAAGTCATGCGTTCAACAGTTTCGGTGTAGTCGATGTTCTTTACATCTTTGAAGATCGACTTGATCATCCCTTCAAACATGTTGAGAATATCTTCCTGCTCAACAAATGCCATTTCACAATCGATCTGTGTAAACTCCGGTTGACGATCGGCACGCAGATCTTCATCACGAAAACATTTCACCACCTGGTAGTATCGATCATAACCACTCACCATCAACAACTGCTTGAATGTTTGCGGGCTCTGTGGTAATGCATAAAACTGTCCGGGGTTCATACGGCTCGGCACCACAAAATCTCTTGCGCCTTCGGGTGTAGATTTAATTAAGAACGGTGTTTCAATATCCATGAAGCCATTCCCATGCAAATAATTTCTTGCAGCTCGGTTTACTGCATAACGCAGTTCAATATTTCGTTTCACTGCATTGCGACGCAGATCGAGGAAACGGTATTTCATCCGCAGATCATCGCCACCATCCGTATCGTCCTGGATAGTAAAAGGAGGAACTGCCGATTTATTCAGCACCTTAAATTCAGTAATAAGAATTTCAATATCACCAGTAGCAATATTGGCGTTCTTGTTACTACGCTCACTAACGGTGCCGGTTGCCTGCAATACAAACTCACGACCAAGCGGATTTTCATCCAGCACTTTATTCAGTTCTTCACCAAACAACAACTGTGTAATACCATACCGGTCACGTAAATCAACAAACGTAATGCTGCCGAACTTACGAACGGTTTGCACCCAGCCAGCCAGGGTTACAGTGTTACCAACATGATTACTTCTTAATTCGCCACAGGTATGAGAACGATACATAGTAAAATTTAAAATTGAAAGTTGAAAATGAAAAGTCCGATCCGGGCTTTACAGTTTCAACATAAACGGTTTGCTAAGGTGCGCAAAGATAACTACTGAGCGGCAACCTTCCGAAGCAGTTTCAGGCTGTTTTTCGTTCTGTTTGATGGCTCAGCTCTTCTTTCAACGCCTCTTCAGTTTGAACAATCACTTTTTCCCTGAATTTTCGGTTCACGAAATACAACAAGTAATACACGAAAAGAATTAATAAGCCGATACTGAAAGGGATCAAAGACATGTTACGAAGCCCGAACCTACCCTCGTCCCAACCATAAAACTCACCGATCATCCAGGTACAGTTGGCTGTGATCCAGAAAACCACCGCCAGGTTATGCACCAGTTCAGAGAATATTTTTCTTGTTTGCCAGGTAATAATTAATGCCGCCAACATGGTTGGAACGATCATGATCAACGCCGGTATGTGAAGGTTCAACGCCCAACACGCATCCTTAATAAGCCAGAAAAGGATGTGCAGATTTTCAATACGTCGAAACCTTGCAGGGATGGAATAGATCAGGTTATTACTCATGTTTGCTAAGCATTTAAAAAGCCGTAAAAATAAGGAATCGAACGAAGCCCTGAGCGTTCTTTGGCTTCGCTCAGAATCGAGGGCGGGGTAGTCAATCGAGCGATAGTCGAGATTGACATGGGAAAACTCAACTTCCCCGTTGGACGAGGGCGTCTGACGAAGCATAAAAAGAGGCGAGCAGTTTTACCACTCGCCTCTTACTATTTTCTGCTTGCTGTTTTTAGCTAAACATTTCCCTCACCCGTTCAAAGAAACCCTTCTCACCTTTTTCCGGTTTGGGTTGAAAGTTTTGCCCTTGTTGTAATTTCTCCAACATTGCTTTTTCTTCTGAGGTCAGATGCTGCGGCGTCCACACATTTACATAAATAAGTTGATCGCCTTTTTCATAACTCTGCACAGCAGGGAAACCTTTACCTTTTAAACGAAACACTTTGCCACTTTGCGTACCCGGTGGTATTTTGATCTTTGCACGACCGTCGATTGTTGGCACTTCGGCTTGTATTCCAAACACAGCATCAGGAAATGAGATATGAAGGTCATAGGCCACATTCAAACCATCACGGTGCAACTGTGGATGTGCTTCTTCTTCTATCAATACGATCAGATCACCGGGAGCGCCACCACGCTCACCCATATTTCCTTTGCCACTAACATTCAACTGCATTCCTTCCTGTACACCTGCAGGTATATCGATCGTAATATTTTCTTCGCCATAAACACGGCCTTCCCCTTTACATGATGTACACTTGTGTGCGATGGTTGAACCTTCACCGTTACAGGTTGGACAGGTTGTAACCGTCTGCATTTGTCCGAGGAAAGTATTTTGTACACGTCTCACTTGTCCGCTACCACCACAGGTTCCGCAGGTTTGCATGCTGCTTTTATCTTTTGCACCGGTGCCGCCGCAGGTGTTACAGCTAACGTATTTTTTTACTTTGATTGTTTTGCTGGCGCCTTTTGCGATCTCTTCGTAATTCAATTTGATACGGACCCGAAGATTGCTTCCTCTTACGCCTCTGGCTCTTCCGCCACCACCGCCTCTGCGTTGACCGCCGCCACCAAAGAAACTACCAAATACATCGTCGCCGAAAATATCTCCAAACTGGCTGAAGATATCATCCATATTCATATTCTGACCTCCACCGAATCCACCACGGCCATTACCACTTACTCCGGCATGTCCATAACGATCGTACTGTGCTTTTTTATCAGCATCACTTAGTATCTCGTAAGCCTCCGCCGCTTCTTTAAATTTCTCTTCGGCTTCTTTGTTTCCGGGATTACGGTCGGGGTGGTATTGCATGGCAACTTTGCGGTACGCTTTTTTGATTTCGTCCGCAGAAGCAGATTTACCTACCCCCAATATTTCATAAAAATCTCTTTTTGTTGACATATGTAGCTACTAGCTTTTAGCTGCAAGCTTTTAGTAAAACGCAAACCAGCTTGCAGCTAGTGGCTTGCGGCTGGTAGACTATTTTCCTACCACCACTTTTGCAAAGCGGATGATCTTATCGTTCAGTAAATAGCCCTTTTCAATTTCATCGATCACTTTCCCTTTCATTCCTTCGGGAGCAGGAATTTCAGTAATGGCTTCGTGTTTATCGGCATCAAAGTCCTGTCCTTTTGTTTCCATCGCTTTCAGGCCACGGCTTTGTAAAGTGGAACGGAGTTTATGAAACACCAGTTTCACCCCTTCATCTACTCCACCATTTTTTGCCAGTTCAGCTTCTGCACGGTCGGTATCATCCAGCACTTCCAGCATTGAAACGATCACCTCTTTCCCTGCAGTTTGCATCTGCTCCACCCTTTCTTTTGCGGTGCGGCGGCGGAAATTGTCGAATTCAGCCATGAGGTAGAGATACTTTTTCTTCTCTTCTTCCACAGCTTCTTTCAACTTCTCCAGTTCAGTTTCTTCAGCAATTTGCTCATTGAGGTGGTTCACACCTGCAATGTTTTCATCCGTATTAATGTCGGCACTAAAGGCGGTGTTATTCACCTCTGTTGCATTTTGTTCTGTCATTTCGTTCGTCTTTTCTTCCATAAAACGTAAAATTGTCGGCAAAGGTAAGCTGGTCAAGAATATTGCCAATGGCTGAATTGGGACAAATTGTCCTGCTGCCTGAAAATCGATTTGACTGGAAACAAAAAAGCACCCGTTTCCGGATGCCTTAACCTAAACATAAAACAGAAAATTATTCAGCCACTATAATATTCCATTGCAGTGGTGGCGTTTCCATAAAGCCCATGCATACAGCACAATTCACTTCCTGGGCTTCCTGCACAATTACGGCAGTAAACCTGTCACCAACTTTCAATCCTGCTTTTGCAAAATCGCAATGGTTTTTTACAGTAAATACATTCTTGTATTGCTTCCCTGAAGGATCGGTCCAGTCCATACCCCGTCCTTTCCCATCAACATCTTCTATCTGTACAATGTGGAAGGCACAGAACGATGCCAGCAATTTTGCTTTAAAACTTCCCTCAGGTGGATACGGTTTGCTGCACGCAGATAATAAAAACAGAGTGACGAATATTAAAAGATGATAAGGTTTCATAAGTCCTTTTGCTTGGTTGACCTCCATGCAATTGATTTCGTTGCACGAAACTCATTTTTTAAAAATACCTTTGCCGGCTATGACAAAAGTGACGCTCAACAGAAAGATCTCTCAACGTGTAGCAAACGGGCATCCATGGGTTTTTGCAAATGAAGTGAACCGTGTGGATGGAAATGCAGAAGCAGGAGCTATTGTAGATGTGCATACGCATGACGATAAGTTTTTAGGCCGGGGTTATATCAATCCTAAATCACAGATACTTGTTCGCATACTTACAAGAAAAAAGAATGAAGAGATCAATGATGATTTCTTTTTACGCAAACTGAGCGAAGCGTGGAAGCAACGTCAGCAAATGGGATATATCGAGAACTGTCGTTTGATCTTTGGTGAAGCTGATGGCTTACCACAACTGATCATTGATAAATTCAATGATTATTTTGTTATCCAGACACTGGCACTGGGTATTGATATGTGGAAGGATGCTATTGTAAAAGCGATCAACCAGATATTTCAACCGAAAGGTATTTACGAACGTAATGATGTTCCTATCCGTGAACTGGAAGGTATGGAGCAGAAGAAGGGTTTCTTGAGTGAACCATTCGATACCAGTATCATCATCAATGAAAATGGATTTAAGTTTCATGTTGATATTGCCAATGGACAAAAGACAGGCTACTTCCTCGATCAACAGGATAACCGCAGGCACATTGAGCATATTGTAAAAGATGCGGAAGTGTTAGGTGCCTTTACCTACACCGGTACATTCGAAATTCATGCAGCAAAGTACGGTGCAAAGAGTGTGCATGGGCTTGATATATCTGAAAGTGCTATCGCCATGTGTAACAAAAATGCTGAGCTCAACGGCGTTGCTGACAAATGCAAATTTGAATGTGTGAATGCGTTTGACGTATTAAAAACATGGGTGAAGGAAGGAAAGCAATATGATGTGGTGATGCTTGATCCCCCATCATTCACAAAGTCGAGAGCAACAATTCAAAAAGCGATCACCGGTTATAAAGAGATCAATTTGCGTGGTATGAAACTCGTAAAGCCGGGAGGTTTTCTTGTTACATCTTCCTGTACCAACCTGGTTCAGCCTGATCTGTTTTTAGAGATCATACAAATGGCAGCGAAAGATGCACGCAGACAATTACGCCAGGTTACATTTCAAACACAAAGCTCCGACCACCCGATCATTTGGGGTTGGGAGAACACACATTATTTGAAGTTTTTGATTGTGCAAGTGCTTTGATGAAGTACGATGTACAAAGTTGGAACTACCAAACCGCCGTCACTTTATAAAAGTGACGGCGGTTTATTTTTGAAGGAAGTTATATGGCCTGTCAGAATGGTTTATAAATAAAAAAAGACTCATCTGAGCCTTCACAATTATTCAAAAAACAGATTGAAATTATTTCACTACCTGGAACTTACCGCTCTCTACCACTTTACCGCTGCGGTCGGTTAACTGGAAAATATAAACACCACGGAAATAGTCGTTGAGATTTACAACGGTACGTGGAGTAAGATTATTGATCTCTAAAACCTTCTTGCCTATAAAGTTGAATACCTTGAAAGAATAATCTGAAAGTCGTGTTTGTTTGAATTCAAAATTAATAAAGGAAGAAGCAGGATTGGGATAGAAACGGACAACCTTAACCACATTTTCAGCGTTTCCAGCGGGTGTTCTGTCCGTCTGGGCGGTTGCTGTGGTTATCAAAAGGATACAGGCGAATATGGTAAAAATCCGTTTCAACGAAACAAACTTAGTTTTATTATCTGCAATTTACAAGCTTTTTCTCACATTTCTTAAAAAAGAAAGGGCAAACCCTTAGTTGGTTTACCCTCTTATTCCGCAGACAATGAATCAGTTGAGTGATTCGAGTTTTTTGTTAATGGCTTCAAAATCAGGTACGCCATCTTTCGTTTCCACTAACTCAACATACTGAATGATGCCTTCTTTATCAACAATAAAAGCACTCCGCTTTGATACCCCTTTCATGTCGAAAATCCAGTTTTCGTACAACGAATCGTAAGCAGCAGACACTTCCTTATTGAAATCGCTCAACAACGGGAAGTTATAGCCTTGCTCATCCCTGTATCTTTTCAGCGTAAAAACCGAATCAACAGAAACACCCAATACCTGCGCATTGGCATTGCTGTAGCGGGCAATATCGTCCCGAACTGTACACAATTCTTCGGTACAAGTACTTGAGAATGCCTGTGGGTAGAAAAGGATCAATACATTCTTTCCTTTAAAGTCAGCAAGGCTTACTTTATTTCTTTCACTATCGAATAACGTGAAATCCGGGGCTTTTTGTCCAATTTTAATATTCATGCCTGTTAATTATTTTAATCTGTGTATAACAACAATTCGTGCAATTTGTTAAATGAAAAGGGAAGCATTTTAAAAAATGCTTCCCTTTTACCTGTTCAGTTTCCTTTTAAATATGGAGCAGAACCTGCTCTCCCATAGCGTCCGTTCCAAGAATTTTATCGGCCGGTGTGGTTGCATCGGCAATATCTCTTGACCGGTAACCATCTTTTAATACTTTATCAACCGCATTGATCACTGCTTCGGATTCCTCTTTCATGCCAAATGAAATATCTAATAACAATGCTGCGGATAAAACAGAAGCTAACGGATTAGCTACTCCTTTACCGGTAATATCATGTGCAGATCCGTGGATGGGTTCATATACACCTGTACCATCACCAATTGAAGCACTCGCCAACATACCCATTGAACCGGCAATCTGCGAAGCTTCATCTGTAAGGATATCACCAAATAAATTAGCTGTTACCACCACATCAAAACGGCGTGGGTCTTTGATCAGCAACATGGCAGTTGCATCAACAAACTGATGTTCCACTTCCACATCTGGATATTCCAATGCAACTTTCTGCACCACTTCTCTCCACAATCTTGATGTTTCAATAACATTCGCTTTATCAACAGAACATAGTTTCTTTTTACGTGTGCGTGCTGCTTCAAATGCTTTGCGTGCAATACGCTCTACTTCGTAACGACTGTACTCAGCAATATCGTAAGCTGTATCACCATTGTTTTTACGTCCTTTTTCGCCGAAGTAAATGTCACCTGTCAATTCACGGAAGAATAAAATATCAGCACCTTTTAAAATCTCAGGTTTGATGCTTGATGCACCTAACAACTCATCAAACAATTTAATAGGACGAAGATTGGCATACAATCCAAGTTCTTTGCGCATCTTCAGCAAACCTTGCTCCGGACGAACTTTTGCAGAAGGATCGTTATCGTATTTAGGATGACCAACGGCACCAAACAACACAGCATCTGAGTTGCGCATTTTCTCCAATGATTCATCAGGTAAAGGAACACCTGTTGCTTCAATGGCCACATGACCGATCAATGCTTCATCATAGGTAAATGTATGACCAAACTTTGCCGCTATTTTATCCAATACTTTTTTACCAACTGCTGTTACTTCCTGTCCGATACCATCGCCCGGAACAATTAAAATGTGTTTTGTTGCCATTGTTTGTTTTGTTTTTCGTGAGATGTGAGATTAATCCGCCTGACGAGGTTTACTCATTACTCATCACTCATTAAATAATATTCAACATTTTTTGTGTAGCCTTGATCGCAGAAACTGTTTGATCGCTGTCAAGACCTCTTGTTTTAAATTCCTTACTGTTATGACTCCAGGTAATAATGGTTTCGCACAAAGCGTCACTCTTGCCGCCGGGAGGAATACGCACAGCATAATCAGTGAGCTGTGGTAGTTCTATTTTCTTTTGCGTGTAAATTTTCTTCAACGCATTCATGAACGCATCGTACTGTCCATCGCCTTGTGCATGTTCTTCAAATGTTTCTCCATTAATATTCAGATGAAGTGTAACTGAAGGACGAAGATTCTTTGAATGTGTCAATACATAATTCTCAACCTTTACTTTATCCTGAATGGAATTACTGTCGAGCACATCCGAAAGAATGTAGGGCAAATCAGCTGGTGTTACCACTTCTTTTCGATCGCCAAGTTCAATGATACGCTGTGTTACTTTTTTCAAATCTTCATCGCCAAGCTGAATGCCTAACTGTGCAAGATTATTTTCAATATTTGCTTTACCGCTTGTTTTGCCCAATGCATATTTCCGTTGCCGACCAAAACGTTCCGGCATCAGATCACTGAAATATAGTTTATTCTTTTTGTCACCATCTGCATGTATGCCCGCCGTTTGTGTAAACACATTTTCTCCAACAACTGGTTTATTTGAAGGAATACGAACACCTGAGAATGTTTCCACCAACTTACTTACTCCGTACAGTGATTTTTCAACTACTGATGACTTAATGTTAGGCATAAAATCGTGCATCACTGCAATAGCACTGGCTAATGGTGCATTACCTGCACGTTCGCCCATACCATTTACCGTAAGATGTAAACCATGTGCCCCTGCTTTCATTGCCTCGAGCACATTCGCTGTCCCAAGATCATAATCATTATGACCATGAAAATCAAAATGCGTATCGGGATAACGTTGTACAATTTCAGAAACAAAATCAAACACCTCAGATGGTGTTAAGATGCCGAGTGTATCGGGCAACATCACACGCTTCACCGGTTGCTTTACAATAAAATCGAGGTATTGAAAAACGTATTCTTTTGAATGACGCATTCCATTACTCCAATCTTCGAGATATACATTGCTTTCAATGCCTTTCTTTTTTGCCAGCTTGATCACCTCAGCAATTTCAGCAAAGTGTTGCTCCGGTTTTTTCTTGAGCTGATGTGTAAGATGATTGAGCGAACCTTTGGTTAACAAGTTGGCCACTTTTGCACCTGCTTTGATCATCCAGTCAACAGAAACAGTTCCATCAACAAACGTGAGCACTTCTACCCTGTTCAACAAACCATTTGCCTTCGCCCATTTCGTGATTTTTTTCACTGCATCAAATTCTCCTTCCGATACACGAGCCGATGCAATTTCAATACGATCCACTTTCACTTCTGTTAACAGCAGTTGTGCGATCGTTAATTTCTCCGATGCAGAAAAGGATACTCCGCTGGTTTGTTCACCATCACGAAGTGTTGTATCCATTATTTCAATGTAACGCTTGTTCTGGGGCATGTTCGTTTTGGGTGCTTAGTATAAACTCTTTGATGCGAAACCTTTGATCTCATCTTTCATCGATTGCAGGTAATCAATATCATCGAAACCATTGATCATGTTATGTTTTTTATAACCGTTGATGTCGAACGATTCTTTTTCACCTGTTGCAACAATGCTGATCGTTTGCTCCGGAAGATTTACTTCCAGTTCTGCTTTTGGATCGGCTTCAATTGCTTTGAAAATTTTATCTAAAAATTCAGGACTGACTGTTACAGGCAAAATACCAATGTTGAGTGCATTTCCTTTGAAGATATCAGCAAAGAAACTTGACACCACGCAACGGAAACCATAATCGTAAATAGCCCAGGCAGCATGTTCACGGCTACTACCGCTGCCGAAGTTTTTACCACCCACCAAAATTTTACCGGAGTAGATAGGATTGTTCAACACGAAATCCTGTTTCGGTGTACCGTCACTGTTATAACGCCAGTCACGGAAGAGATTATCGCCAAAACCTTCACGCTTGGTTGCCTTTAAGAAACGTGCAGGAATAATTTGATCGGTGTCCACATTCTCGATCGGCATTGGAACCGCTGTACTTTTGAGGACTGTAAATTTATCGTAAGCCATTTTTAATTTCTGATTTAGGATGTATGATTTATGATTTTTTGATTCTGTGAGTTGTAGTGCATTATCGGAATTCAGACATCATAAATCAGACATCCTACATCCGACATCAGCCATTAGTTCATCAACTCTCTCGGATCAGTTACTACGCCTGTAACAGCAGCAGCGGCAGCTACCAACGGGCTTGCAAGCAATGTTCTTGCACCGGGACCCTGACGACCTTCGAAGTTTCTGTTACTTGTACTTACTGCATATTTACCTGCAGGAATTTTATCATCGTTCATCGCCAAACATGCAGAACAACCGGGCTGACGTAACTGGAAACCTGCTTCAATTAATACATCAAGAATACCTTCTTCTTTAATTTGTTGCTCCACAATATGTGAACCCGGTACTAACCATGCGGTAATATTATCTGCTTTCTTCCTTCCTTTTACAATACTTGCAAATGCTCTGAAATCTTCAATGCGTCCGTTGGTACAACTTCCTAAGAACACATAATCAACCTGCTTGCCAATGATTTTTTCATTTTCAGCAAAGCCCATATAAGCGAGTGATTTTTTGTAAGAAGCTTCCCCATCTTTTACTTCAGAAGCTACGGGAATAGAATGTGTAATACCTGTACCCAAGCCAGGATTTGTACCGTAAGTAATTTGCGGTTCAATTTGATCTGCGGTGAAATTCAACTCCAGATCAAACTTTGCATCCGCATCTGTTTTTAATGTTTTCCAGTAAGCCAATGCTTTATCCCATGCTTCCCCTTTTGGTGCAAGATCTCTTCCTTTTAAATAATTGAACGTTGTTTCATCAGGAGCAACCATACCTCCACGTGCACCCATTTCAATTGAAAGGTTACAAACTGTCATACGTCCTTCCATACTCATGTTCTCAAACACTTCTCCTGCAAACTCAATAAAATATCCGGTTGCACCGCTTGCAGAAATTTGCGAAAGAATAAACAAAGGCACATCTTTCGGAACAACACCTTTACCTAATTTGCCATTGATAGTAATGCGCATTTTCTTTGGCTTCGGCTGCATAATACATTGAGAAGACAACACCATCTCAACTTCTGAAGTACCAATACCAAATGCAATAGCACCAAATGCACCGTGTGTTGATGTATGAGAATCACCACACACAATCGTCATACCCGGAAGTGTGATCCCATTTTCAGGACCAACTACGTGCACAATTCCATTCTTTGGATTTCCCAATCCCCAATGCGAAATACCATACTTCGCCGAGTTTGTTTCCAACGCTTTCAACTGATTCGCAGAAAGTGGATCCTGCACCGGTAAATGCTGGTTGATGGTTGGAGTGTTATGGTCGGCTGTCGCAAATGTTTTTTCAGCGAACATCACTTTCAGTCCACGATTTTCAAGTCCTAAAAATGCAACAGGACTTGTTACTTCATGAATAAAATGACGATCAATAAAAAACACATCAGGACCATCCGGAATGCTGCGTACAACATGGGAATCCCAAACCTTATCGAACAAAGTTGTTGGCGTATGACTCATATTCTTTTGTATTAGAAGGATGAAAATTTGCGACCAGATCAGCAATATGTTACAATCAATCGCTTATTACAGCCCAAATGTATTTTTAAATCCTAAATTTGTATAACTGTATTTTTCTATCACTTCAATCGGTAAAACCGATCGATCATTATGGAGCTTCGCCAACTACGTTATTTTATCAGGTCAGCAGAACTGCTCAATTTTACTGAAGCGGCTCATGCTTTGTATATCAGTCAGAGTACTTTGAGCCAGCAGATCAAGCAATTGGAAGATGAATTGGGGATGCCTTTATTCGACCGTATCGGTAAGCGGGTGCGTATTACCGAGGCCGGGAGCTTGTTTTTACCCTATGCCCGGCAAACGATTGCCGATTCAGAAAGCGGTCGCTTTGTAATTAATGACTTGAAAGGAATTAAGACCGGTGAACTGCGGATTGGCGTTACCTATGGTTTGTCGGCATTGCTCACGCCGGTGCTCATCCAGTTTTCTGCACAATACCCCGATGTAAAGATCATTGTTGAGTTTGGCACGTCAGAAGATTTGCTGGATAAACTCAAATCGACAAGAGTTGATTTCCTGCTTTCTTTTTTGGAGTTGCAGGATAATGATATGTTTATTTCGCAACGCTTGTATGAATCACCGCTAACGTTGGTAGTGCATCCATCGAACCCGATCGCTGATAAAAAAACGGTATCAATAAAAGACTTGAAAGATATTCCGCTGGTGCTGCCGGCAAAAGGATTTCATACCCGTCATTTTTTAAATGAAGAGCTGGCGAAAAATAATGTGCAGCCAAATATTAAAATGGAGTTGAATGATATTAATACACTGCTGCAATTAGTGGAGACGGGGAATTTTTGCACCATCATGACGGTTGCTGCAGCTAAAGGAAGACAGACTTTAAAAACCATTCCTATTAAAGGATTAAACATCATCAGCCAGGCCTCTATTACATGGCCGAAAGACAGCTATCGAAAAAAAGCTGCATTGGTATTTACAGAGATGATACAGAAGCAGGTGAAGTGATGACGATCTGCACAAAACTATCTGTCAAACGAAAAGCGCTTCCAATTGAAAGCGCTTTTCGTTTATTAATTATGATTTTTATTTCTTAGTTAATTCTAATTTTACCAGTTTACCATTGATGATTTGTTCGGCTTTCACCCAAGTCCAGTTACTGTCCTTCATTTTCCAAACACCATCTAAGCGTTGTAAAGTGGAGGTTGCATTGTCAGGGTAATCGGCCATGATGGCAATGTTCACCCGATCTTCATTCCATGTGCCGGTTGATTCAGTGGTTGCATTTTTAATTGCATCAACTTTACGGTCGGTTTTAAACTGAAACTCGTAACCATCAAACTCAGGTTTGTAATCTGTAGTGCCATCGGTATAGACAGTTACGGTCCAACGACCATCGGTCATTGCTTTTACAATTAATGTTTCGGCTATTTGTTCCTGGGTACGCTTAATGGCTTTTTTACAGCCGACAAGCATTAAAAAACTGAAAGAAAGAATCAATAACTGCTTCATAGATTTCAAGTTAACGGGGTTTAAAAATACAATTTGTTTTGCTGATTTGGCAACAGTATAAGTACGCAAAACTCAAGCATCGGGTTTTCAACCGGTTAACCTCCTCTTACAACGCTTCATTCTGAATTATCTTATTTTTACTACATGCAAATTGGAGACATCGTTCGTTTTCTGGAATCACTGGCCCCGCCATCCTTACAGGAAGGCTATGATAATGCGGGACTTCTTACCGGTTCACCTGCCTGGGAATGCACAGGCATATTAGTAAGCCTTGACGCAACAGAAGAAGTGATCCTCGAGGCAAAAGAGAAAGGGCTCAACATGGTAGTGGCCCACCACCCCATTGTATTCAGCGGATTAAAAAAGATCAACGGTAAAACGTATGTGGAGCGTGCTGTGATCGCTTCTATTAAATATGATATTTCTATTTATGCCATCCACACCAATCTTGATAATGTGATTGCAGGTGTAAATGCGAAAATGGCCGAGCGTCTTGGTTTGGTGAATTGTAAAATACTCCAGCCAAAGACAGCCCTGCTTCGCAAGTTGTTCAGCTTTGTACCCGTTTCGCATGCTGAGATCGTTCGTACGGCTATTTTTGAGGCAGGTGGCGGACACATTGGTGATTACAGCGAATGCAGTTTTAATGCGCCGGGCAAAGGAACGTTTAAAGGTGGCGAAGGAACAACTCCATTTGTTGGCGAACCAGGCCGAAGACATGAAGAAGAAGAATTGAAGATCGAAGCGATCTTCCCGGCCTGGCTGGAGAGAAATATTGTTGCAGCCATGCTGAAACATCACCCTTACGAAGAACCAGCTTACGATATTGTTCAGCTTTCAAATGAATGGAACGCTGTGGGAAGTGGACTCATAGGTGATTTACCCGCCAGCATGACGCCAACCGATTTTCTCCAACTGCTTAAGGATCAATTTCAACTTAGTGTGATCCGACATACTGTTCCTCCTGCCCATGCCATTCATAAAGTGGCGCTTTGCGGAGGTGCCGGGAGTTTTTTGACTAAAACAGCACTTGCTGCGGGGGCCCAGGCTTTTGTAACCGGTGATGTGAAGTACCACGAGTTTTTTGATGCCGAAAGCAGGCTATTGCTGGCCGACATCGGGCATTGGGAAAGTGAACAGTTTACAATCGATTTACTGGCCGATCATTTGAGCGGGAAATTCCCTACCTTTGCCGTCCTCAAAACTGCTGTGAAAACGAATCCTGTCGAGTATTTCAGATGATTAGAAATACAAACGTACAAGAGAGTGACACAACAAGTGATGAGCAAGGCCTTACCGCCGGTACCAAAAACAAAAAACTTCAAACACAAATATGGCTACTACAAAAGAGTATTCTGTAGAAGAAAAACTGAAGGCACTCATTCGTGTGCAAAAGATCGAAAGCAAACTGGATGAGATCCAGATCCTGAAAGGTGAATTGCCGATGGAAGTAAAAGACCTTGAAGATGAAATTGAAGGTTTGAATGCACGTAAGAACCGCATTGAAGAAGAGATCAACGGTATCCAGGAATTTATTCAGAGTAAGAAAGATGCGATCCTTGAATCGCAGGCGTTGCTTGTTAAATACGAAAAGCAAAGTGAGAACGTAAAGAATAACCGTGAGTTTGAAGCCATCAATAAAGAAATTGAGATGCAGGGTCTCGAGATCAAACTTTCTGAAAAGCATATCAGAGATGCAAACGAAGAGTTGATTGAAAAGAGTGAAGTGCTTGAAAAAGCAAAGAAGGCAATTGCAGTAAAAGAAAAAAACCTTGAACACAAGAAAGGTGAATTAGATAAGATTGTTGCTGATACTCAAAAAGAAGAAGATCAATTACGTTCTTTGGTAAATGGTGCTAGAGAAGCGGTTGAAGACCGTTTGATCGCAAGCTTCGATCGTATCCGTAACAGCTACCGCAATGGTTTATCAGTAGTGCCTATTGAGCGTGAAAGCTGTGGTGGTTGTTTCAATACCATTCCTCCACAACGTCAGAGTGAAATTAAACAACACAAAAAGATCATTGTGTGTGAAAACTGCGGTCGCATTCTTGTGGATGCAGACCTGAATGATTCAGTTGAACCATAATTGACCTGTTTAAATAAGTAAAAGCAGCAATGTAATTCATTGCTGCTTTTTTGTTTAGCACCCTGCACGAAACAACAAAGCCTTTCTTACGAAAGGCCTTGCTGTAATTTTCTATTTGGTTGCTTACAGTTTTACAAACTCTTGCTCGTATTGCTCAAGCCACTTGCTTCCTTCCAATCCCCATGAAGGCAGGATATTCAGTTTTAACCAGTACAAACTTGTTACTGTAACATCAACCGACTTTAAAAACAAAGCAGCTTTCCCTGTTGTAGGTTGAAAAGGAGTTACACTGCATGGAACTTCAGAATAATTATCCCATGTAAAAGACCCTTGCAAAACAAAATCCTTATTGACTGCGCCAGGAGCTTTGTTCAGGAAGCGGCCGCCAAATCCATCGCCGCAAGGCCAGTAACCAATAAGATTAGCGTAACGGGGATGTTGTGTAATATCTTTTGAACATTGCAATGATGCAACTTCAGCATCGGAAAGAGCTGTATTAAAGATCATACAATCTGCAAAGCTTACCGTAACAGCACCCATGCCGGGATCTGTTCCCCATCCCATCGTAAGTGGCGAAGGACTGGTAACTGTACCTCGTGCTGTAATATCTGTATGATCGATACGCAAACCATCTGTATAGCGAACTGCCCAGCGCTTACTAGCACTATCCATAAACTTAAATGTAACTGTGTGCCATTTGTCGTCAAATACTAAAGGTGTTGTCCCTTGAATACGTGATTCACCTGACCCTCTTACACTGAGGCACCATATACCGCTTGAGTTGGTGAATAATGACCAACCTGTAGTACTCGCAAACCGTTCCATTTTTGAAAAGAAATGCGGGTATTGTGTACGTGTGGGAGATTTCATTTTAACTGACACTGTTTGTTGCGCCAGGCCGGGATTATAAAGTCCACCATCATCAGGTATGCTTGCACGAATGACAGAGCTGCCGGTTCCTTTCATTGCTACACCTGAAAAACCGGAACGCACAAATTCTAATGGTTTAAACTTTTCGTGATAGAATACAGAAAAGCTGTTTACTTCACTTGCAGTTGGTCCTCCGTAACTGTTACCCACACCGCCATGTGTGCTTGTAACAATTATCAGCCACTCTTCATTTTTATCGTATCCCGGACGAGCCTTGAGTGCTGTTAGCAGTTCACCGATATATGCATCAATTCTGAGTGCTGCATCTTTATAACCAACATTATCAGCAAGGAATGCGCCGGCTTTACCCGCAATGGCAACTGAATTAAAATTCACCACCATAAAATCCGGGTTACCAGTTTTGATACGTTTGAGTGCAGAATCTTTTACAGCAACATCATCGGCAGCAACTACCGGATCAAGTGCTTCGGGCACCAGCTTTTCAACCATTGTACGCCAAGGTGAGATAACTGCAGTTCGCATATCACTTCTTGGAGAAGACAAGATGTATGAAAAGATAGATGGAAAATTTGGAACAGATGAATGCTGCGGATCATTAATACTTTGCGAATAGATAAACGTGCTGTCTTTAATTTTATGTCTTGAATAAGAAACACCAGTCATCAATGTTTTCCATGAGGCAGCATCTGTACTTACTTCATCGGAAACACCTTCCCATGTATACTTACTTTTTGCCAACATACTTTGCAATATGGGCAAACTCATTTTTTTGTATTCAGTTGCTACAGCACCATCAATACCAATCAGCAATACTTTTCTTGCTGCCGGCTTTGTTGTATCTCCAGGTTCTTCAAAATACGGTGGAGGATCAGCATAACGTTTACAGGATGCAAACAGCATGATCATGATTCCTGCTGTAGTAAGTAAGAGACCAATATGCAGTTTGTTCTTTTTCATATTACGTGTTTGTCGCTGATGGAAGATTAAGGTCTTACAATATTAATTTCTGAAAGTGCTGAGCTGTTACCCGTTGGATCGTTATCGGAAGTAGCTGCTATTATATACCGGAAATACCTGGCCGTAACATTCGCAGTTAAATTAAAACTCTGCAATCCTTGCTGGTTCAATAATGTCATGGCTCCGGTAATTGTGCTTGCACCGGGTGCAAACGTTACAGGCGTCCAGTTAATGTTATCATCACTAACCTGTACTCGTATATTTTTAACACGTGTTGCTGTGTTTGCACCACTTTGCCTCAACGCTGCCGAAAATCCTTTGATGGTTGTTGCTGTTGCCATATCAACAGTTATGGTGTACTGCGGCGCTGTCGGTCCTGTACCGGTTCCATAATTACTATGCCAGTAAGTTGTGAATGAACCATCAAACGCATGCGTAATAACGCCTCCGCTTGATCCCTCGTTTGTTGCCCATGAATTAACAGTGGGCACCCAAACGCTTCTTGGATCAGCCTGTGTATCACCACCGGTTTTTGTTAGCGGATTGTATTTCCATATTTCCTGAAACGACAGAGGATAAATAGCTCCCATTTTATTTAAAGAAATAGTACTGATTGTTATACCCCATGCCCTGAAAAATGCACGCATATCTTTGCGTGTAAACTCACACAATGTTTCATACACAAAATCACGTTTGTTCTGATCGGTTAATGAGATCCTGTTTGAACGTCTAGCTTTTTTGTATAGCTCTGTTATAAAACTCCATCCATCTGGCTGACCAGGATAACCCCAGTTAGCAGGAATCTTACTCATGATCTGAACGAATGGTGTTAAACGTGCAAACGGATCATTGATGGCTGCATCTGTTCCATCAAAATTTCTTGTACCAACAGCTGAAGAAGCCCATGTAATAGCAGCAGGTATTGCTGTTGCCAATGCAGGATGTTTCGGAGGCCATGATGATGGGTTGACTGCACTCAAGCGGTTTGCAACTTTAAAGGAGAAGAAGTTACAGGTTGTTTCTCCTAATGTACTCCAGCTCCAGTATGTACCCTGTTGGTTGTTATGTCCTAACTCATGAAACACCCCCCAGTTACCACCACCATTAATGGCACTTACATTACCAATGCCATCGAACCAACTGTAATCATTTTGTACAACGATGGGGAATCCCGAGTGACCATAACCAACCACAGGTTTAATATCCATTACAACTCTCCATGGAAGAAGTGGTGATTTGTCAATCGATTCAACAGGATTTTCGCTTAACCCTTCCCATTGGTAATAATCAAGATTTACAATATCATCCCAATCCTGCATTGCTTTTTGAATATCAGCAAATGGTCTGTCGATGCAATACTGACGAGGTACTACAAAGACCATATTAGCGCTTCTCAATTCCAGCCATGGCACGCATGACGAACGTATCTGCGTTTGCCATTCGTTCTTATCTGTAACACCCAATACAAAATCAGGCGACTTCACCACATTGGTGAAAGACAAGTTTACCGGCGTTGTAATTGGGCGACCTGCGAAAATATAAATATGACCACCGTACAAATTCCTTAAATAGTTTCTGCCGGGATTTAACTGGCTGCGTGTATAAATCACAGGATCACGTGGTGCATTTTGAATAACAGAAAGATTATCAGTCCATGCACCAATTTGTACAGAAAGTGAATATTCATTCTGCGGCACATCAATGATCACCAACTCACCGGGAGCAGCATACAAACCCGTGCTGAATTGAGGACTTGGCGGAACAGAGATACGCAACTCATCCTGCACATGATTGTAGTTTAAATTCATTGCAAGATCAACCTTGGTTCTTGGCTCCGATGCGCAAACCAAACCGGGGAATACTCTTGCCTGTGCATACTTACTAGCATCAACATTTTTAATACTCGTATCAATAGTAATGCTTCCTGCATTTGCACCGTTGCCCGGCGTACCATCTTCAAAATCGTATGCATATTTTTTTCTGCATGCTGTTACTATTACTGAAAGCAACAGCAGGCAAACCGATAATCGTTTAACAAGAATAACAGAATTCATGTTTGTTCGTTTTATTGTAACTAGTTTCATTAATCGTTCTTATTTTATCAACCTCCGCTTACATCGCTATAGGTAGGTATCCAGTTTTTACCATCTAACCCCCATGAAGCAGGAACAGTAATACCAAACCATGCAAAAACCTGCACCGCAACATCTACTGAATTAGGAACTGTTTTGTAAACAGGTTCACTAACAGGAGGACAAACATTTGCATTAAGATCATTAAAGCTTCCGGGTGAATATGCTTCAAGTGTGAAATCACGGCCAAAAGGAGACAGGTCACGCATTTTAAATACAGCATTGTCATTTATTACCGGGAAGCCGGGCCAAAAACCAACCAGGTTGTTATAATACTGGTTAGATGGTTCGATGCTTGTTGTGCAATAGGTATTAGCAATATAATTATCAGGCAACGCCACATTATAATACCTGATATCAGTTATATGGTAATTATTGAGACCCGTTACATTATCAGGAGGAAGATTACCTATTGTAAGTGGTTGAGGGCTGTTGAGGTTTCCATAACTTGTAATATCTCTTGTAGCAGCAGCAATACCGGGATACATTATTCCATCCGTATAAGTATAAACATTCCTTGCAGCTCCTTCTTTTCTTACTACAACAGTAAGTGTATGCCACTGACCATCGGCAATTACATGTCCACGTATCTGTCGGTTACCTAAACCTGTTTGACCGAAATTGACCATCCAATAGTTAGCTTCCAGGAAAAATACCCAACCAACAACACCACCTGAAAAAGATGCACGCTTTGATACGATTGCCGGATAATAATAATTACCGGCAGGTATCTTCACTTTACATGAAACAGTCATTTCACCTGTTGTTCCAATATCAAATGCTGTTCCGCCACCCAACACTTTAGCTCTGCGGTTTTGTGCTACTGCACCTGAGTAAAGCGGAGCAGTTCCTGTATACGGAATAAGTGCACCGGGTTTTGTTAAAGCCTTACTGTTAAACCGTGGATTAAAACAAAAGAAAAATGTGTTGTGTCTTGTGTCTTCAAACGCCGACCATGAACCTGATGGATTATAAACCGTATTGCTTCCTTTGTTTGAAGTAATGATCACCATCCAGTTTTCTGTTTTAAATGCAGGACGGTTTTTTAATGCAGTTAACAGTTCACCAATGTATGCATCGGTTCTCAGTATCGCATCTTTATAAGTTGTTGAACCAACTGTGTAAGATGAAGCTGCACCTGCTTTATCAACATCATGAAATTGTGCCAGCACCAGGTCGGGGTTTTGTGTAGTTAATTCGGCTTTTACCGCTTCTTTTACCGCTGCATCATTTTCATTGAACGATTCGCTTTTTGTAGCATCTGCTGCAAGTTCAGCAGCAATATTGTTTGATGAGAAGAATGCAGTTGTTCTCATACCTGGCCTTTGTTGTTTGAGACGTGTAAACAAAGAAGGATAATCTGCAAAACGGTTACCGCTGAAATCTGCACCCGTAACATTGTGTTTATTCACCTTTACACCTGTGAGTAAGTTTGACCAACCCAATGTATTTGTAACATTCACGTTATCATAATCGTTCAATGCATCCCAGGAAAAAATGGAATAATCTACAAGGCTGTTAAGCACGGGTGGGTTCGATACCTGCACTTGCGTACCTACTGCACCATCAACCACTATTACCAATGTTTTTGGATTAATGACTGCTGTAGAATTTCCAGCACCTGCATTTGCTTCCAATGGATTTGGAAATGATTTATTACAGCTTGCTGCAATGAACCCTGCCGCCGCAACGAGGAATAAAGCATTTAGATATTTCAAACGTATCATAATCTTATCAATTAATTTGTTAAGTAACCTGTTAGTTTTCCATTCGGAGTTTTACAATATCTGCAACGGTTTTACCATCGAACCTGTCGAAATCACCAACGAGAATTACACCCGGTGTTCCGTTAATAACGATCTGTACAAGGTCATTAATGGTACCCCTGAATAAACCTGTATTGTTATAGCCAAGTGCTAAAGCACCATTGCTTTCAAGTACCATAAAACCGGGGCGAACAATAGACTTATCTGGTGTGGTGATATAATTGTAGTTGTAATGACTAAAGCTGCCTGCAACAATAATTTTTCCATTATTCAATTGTGCGGCAAACGTTGGAATACCACCTGTTGCTTTTCCAAAACGGAAATTTGTATCAGCTGATCCATCAGGATTGATCATAACAACACCGTTAGCATCCTGACCGTTATATTTTTTGAAATCACCAACAAGCAAAAGTTTATTGGTGGTTGCATTATACCTCACTTTATTGATGGGTCCATCAGCTCCAACTCCACCGGGATTAAACGTGGCATCAACCAAACCGTTAGTTGGATTAATGCGGGTGATATAGTTTGTGGTTGTTCCGTTATATGTTGTAAAGTTTCCAACAACAATGATCTTACCATCGTTCAGTTGCACTGCATCATAAATAAAACCGTTGCCACCTTCATAACCTTCTTTGGTTGCATAGTTGAAGTTGAAAGAAGAATCAAATGCACCGGTAGATTTCATGCGTATCAACTGGCGGACTTTTACAATATCAACAAAAGGACCTGTCTTTGTTGATCGTTCATAAAACGTACTAACATGGCTTGAGAAGTTTCCAACCAATGTAATATCACCTGTAGATGAATTAAGAAACATTCTGGTAATTCCTCCCGTTGTTCCTCCATTTAATGAGGGCACTGTTGCCTGTCCGTCATTGGGAAAATTAACAGGGTCTGGATTAATCAAATCAACAACCTGAGTTTCCAATACACCAGCTGATGTTAAACGGGTAATATTATTAATGTTACTTGTGGTATCGTAACTGCCAAACGAACCTGCAAGCAGGTATTGACCACCGGGCTGCTGAATAACACTGGTTAAACTTCCTGATACTCCCGTTTTACCAACCTTCATTTGATCAGCTACTGCTTTGTAAGCACAGTTGAGGTCAACAATTGCCATACCTGTAATGGGGTTAGCTGCTGTGGCGCTGTTCTGGTAATTACTGAAACGGCCATAAAGGAAATAAGAAGTATTGTCAGAACGCAGGAAGATGCCATTGATCTCGCCATTTGAAACATACGCATCTGTATTAAAAGAAGCATCAATTGAAAGCTTTCCTTTAATGGTAAACGTTGGACCAAAATAATACTGTCCGTTAATGAGTACGTTTGCTGCACCTGTGCTTGCTCCCAAAGGAACCTTTACAGTAATTGCATTTTCTTCAACTGATATTATTTCTGCTTCGGTAAGATGAACAAAGAATTTAAACTGTCCTTCCTTGCCTTTTAAACCTGTTACATTAAACTTTACAACAGAACCTTCGCTGCCAATTGCAGGATAAGGGCCACCTTCAAGGAATTTCACCAACACAGCAGGAGGATCGGGATAAATATCTACGGGCTCAACCTTCTGTTTTGAGCATGAACCTAAAAGTACAGCTACCAAAAAACAACTGATTGCTCCCAGGAATATTTGTCTGTTCTTTCTTGTCATTGCTGAAAAATTTTTAATCGTTTGCTTTATCATGAAAAACGCTTACGCTTTTTATACTCAGTAAATAATGCCTTTGTCAATTACATCTTCAACAAACTGGCCTGTTCCAAATCCGAAAAAGTGATATTGATAATTCAATACATGCACATACCCGTTTGTGGGTGCAACATTTACAGAAGCCACGATAGCAGGGAACCAACTGTTATAATCTCTCGGTGCTGAAACGGATGGGATGAATGAGATCATCAACTGCCTGTAACCTGCATACTTTACGCCACCGGCATCATTATAGATCACACCTATGTTCATAATGTCGCCGAGATAGGAACTATAGATCTGTCCGGGATAAGCTGATAAATTACCTGGATCGAGCTGCGGATAATCGTTCATTGAACGGGCATCTTTAAACAGGTAACGGCACAATTGCTTTTTCCATACCTCCGGCTTAATTTGATCAAGCCTTGTTACACGTGGTTTTCCCTTTGCATCCAGGTACAGATTTAAAACACGCATCGAAAGTGTAATGCATGAATCGGCAGGTGCAAAGAAGGTGATCTTTTCATTTTTGAACACATCTTCCATACCAGCAATGCGGATCACTTTCAACAGCGAATCCCACATCTGCGGTTTTGATTTTAAATAATCAAGTACAGTGCCCTGGTAATTGGGTGTATGCCTCCCCGTATCGGTGAAGTAATCTTTTTTCTGACAACCAAAGGAGATGGTTGTTATGAGAAAAGCGATGATGATGGATCGATTCATATAGTTCATCTGCTTAATTTTTTGTTTGTTATTGCCAGTAAGTGTTTAATGTCATGCCCGGATTATTCACCAATGCTGATTGATGAATAGGCCATGTCCATGCACCTGCTTTAAATTGCTCTACCGTGCAATGGTAACCGAACTTGTATGAAGGATCGATGATGCGTTTTGTCCGTACCACATCAAACCAATAGTGCCCTTCACCCAATAATTCCCTGCAGCGCTCATAAAAAATATCTGTTTTTAATTCAGCGCCTGCGCTTGTTAAAGGAGCAGCCGCAGCTCTGTCACGTACAATATTTACTTTCTCTTTTGCCTTAACATCGTTACCAAGATTTGCTAATGCTTCTGCGTGTAACAGAATTGCATCAGTATAGCGGAAAATGATCTGGCTTGCATCAAACGAAGTACCATCAACAGAATTAGGATCACGGTTCACAAAAAACTTCAGCATTTTAAAACTCCTGTTACCGCTGTACATGGTTGATACATCAAACCAATAATCAGTTCTTTTATCAGCCTGTCCCACGGGGTAAATCGTTTCCATGAATTTTGTATCGTAACTGATATAGGGATGTGTAGGATCGGGAGCAAGACGGTTATAGTAAACAAGATCATAGTAGTAAGACCAGCCAAACGATTCACCATAGTTGGCATTCTGCGGCACTTCAAACAAACCTTCTTTTGAACGGCCTTTAAAAATTTCACCATTGCGTTCCAATGGAAGTAGTGCGTAGGCTCCACCGTTTTCGTTATACAATTCATCACCCAATGCATCTACTGCTTCATAATATCCTTTTTCATTACCTGTATCAAAAGCAGCAAGCCACATGTTGATATGCATTAACAATGCAATAGCCGATCCTCTCATTCCACGTACAGCAACAAACACGGGATCTTTATAGGTCCATGGCAGATCATCTTTTACTGCCATCATATCTTCACGGCAATTTTTTAATACTTCAACCATTGGCATACGCTTCAATGGTGCACTATGATAGGCATCTGTGTAATAAGCAACATCACCCCATTGGCGTACCATCAGGAAATAAGCCATGTTGCGGATAAAGATGGCTTCTGCTTTGTATTGCTTTTTATCTGCGTCTGTTAATGAAGGATCGGGTACACCATCAACACGATCAACAGCAATATTAGCCGCAGCGATCACTTTATAAAAATTATCCCACTGGCTGAAACGGATCATGTTAAACACACGATACCAGTTATTACCACCACTTGGCGCATCAACAAAAAGTGCCTTGATATTATTGTTTGATAAGTTGGCAACATACGTACGTCCCCAACCGATCTCCGTATTCTCTTTTGCCATACCACCTCTCAGGTCGCCTGAAAAAGCGAAGAAGGGAAAGTTGTATTCACCTGCACTTGCTTTCATATCAAGTCTTGCAACAGATTTGCGCAACAACTCATACATGCCATTGGTATAGTTCTCCAGGTCGGTTCTTGTTTTCCAGAAATTATTTCCTGAAAGCGCATTGGGCGGATCAAGACTTAAATATTTTTTGCAACCACTGCCAAACAGAAGTAATGTGGTAATTGCAAGTATGCTGATAATACGTTTCATCTGATTTTTGTTTTTCTTTTACAATTAAAACTGAACATTTACACCAACTGCATAGCTCCGTGCATTGGGATAACCACCGGAATTATCTCTTCCTAACTGTGTAACCAATTCAGGATCGGGGCCGCTGTAATTTGAAAATGTAAATACATTATTGGCAGTTAACGTAAGTCTGCATGAGGTCATCTTAAATCTGCTGATGAGTTTTCTATCGAGGTTGTAAGCCAATACGATGTTGTTTATTTTCCAGTAAGAACCATCTTCAAGGAACAAGGTTTGGTTACTACGGAATGGTTGCATTACACCTGCTCTTCTGAAATCGAAAGGATTTGGATATTGCGCATTTACAGTACCGCTTCCTTTATCTGATGGAGATGGTTTCCAGTAATTGTATTGATCAATAGGAACCAATGCTCCCGGTGCCACACCAATTGAAGCAGGGTTACCAAAGTTTTGCATTGTTCTCGACAATGAAGCATTCAACAGATCACGAAACAGTGTGTATGATGCATTAATGTTTAACTGGAAGTTTCTGAACTGCATTTGCGAAAGAATACCGCCATTCACTTTTGGTATAGGATTACCAATGGGCAACAGATCTTTTTCATCAATAATGTAATCACCGTTCACATCGGTCCAACGTGGATCACCTCCCTGGAAATAATAACCTGTACCTGAACCCAACTGTTGACGTCTTCCTGTTGCAATATTCACCGGTACATCTGACGTGCCGGCATAAACACCCTGCGTATGATAAATGAGGTTTGATATAGCGTTACGTCCTATCCTGTAAATAACCGGAACGTCACTGCCGTTATCTCTTACTTCCTGCCGCAATTGGCGAAGATTATCAGGAAGCTTGGTAAGTATTTCACGGTTAAATGCACCGTTTACAGAGAGCGTCCATTGGAATGGCTTGCTTTGTTTAAACATTCGTACTGTAGCTGACCATTCCATGCCGTAGTTCACAAGACTAACTGCATTTGTTTGCAATTCTGCAAACCCACTGGTGTTGGCCAGTTTAATTTTCATGATCTGGTTATCGATCGACCTGTAATAAGATTCGTATGTAAGCTGCAACGCATTGTTGAATAACCCTAATTCAATACCTGCATTTGTTGATGTTTGTGTTTCAGGGAGGAAGTTCTCATTTGGGATTGTTGCATAATCAATCGTTACAGTTGGGTTATTGTTGTAAGGCAAACCAACAATGTAGCGACCATATGTATCAAATATAGTTCCGGTAGGTTTAATGTTACGTCCCCATGATGCTCTCGCAGATCCATAACTTAACCACATAACTTTCTCCAGCCATTTTTCACGGTTAAAATTCCATCTCGCACTCACAGAAGGATTTTGTGAATAAGGTTGTTTTGAACCGGTGGTTGATAACCCATCAAAACGGATATTGAAATCAATCACATACTTACGATCGAAGTTGTATGAAACAGAACCGCCATAACCATGTTGTCTTGTTTCTCTGATATTATTCAATGTACCGCCACGTGAACTTCCCCATCCATAACCTATGGGACCTGTTATCTGATCATTTGCAGTACGATCTAAACGAACAGCGTTTGCACGATAACCGTAAGAATTGATCTCATTAAAAACAAACGCATTAAAATTATGCAGGTTGTATAATGTTTTTGTGAAATTGATATTAGAACGGTTGTATAACGTGTACGTCCTGTCATTATAACTGTACGATTCTGAAGAGCCGTTACTGAGAAACGAAGGGGTAAACCGATCGGCTGTACCTGAATTAAAATTGTAACTAAGAAGGTTACCAATACGTAAACCTTTTAATGGCTCATATGAAAGATCGAGGCTGGAAGAAATATTCGCTGTCTTGTTATTATTGGTAACTCTTGCAGCAGCAAGAGCGCTGTTATTTTCAGAGAACAGTGATGGTGAAGGCAGTAACGATGAAGAAGATCCGCCACTTGCCACACCTGTTTGTATTAAACCAACACCACTGCCGTTTTGTTTTTGGCCAAGTGAACTTGAAAGACTTACAAGCATCCGCAATTGATTAGTAGGCGCATACTGTGCATTCATACTAAGCGAATAACGTTTAAAGCCCGTGTTCTGCACTATACCGTTTTCCTGGTAATAGTTAAGATTGGTTTTGTAATTGAACCTGTCATCACCACCACGGATGCTTACGTTATGCTGCTGATTATATGTTGTACGGTAAAAATAATCCTGCCAGTTTGTTGAGTTGTTGAAATAAGGATTAAGGCTATCGGATAAAAACGGGGTTTGATTGATCAGCGCCTGTGCTGCCGCAGCAGAAGTATCATAATCAAGAATGGTACGTATACGGAACAAACGTTCCTCCTTACCGCCAAGTACTTCACGCAAACGTGGTGGCGCTTTTACAAAGAAATTAGATGAGTACTGTACAATGGGCACTTTTGATTTACCTCTTCTCGTTGTAACAATGATCACACCATAGGCGGCTCTTGCTCCATAAACCGACGTTGCTGCTGCATCACGCAACACTTCCATCTGCTCAATATCTTCAGGTGGTATTAAGGCTAATGGATTGATACCGGCACCACCACTTTGAAATCCATATTCATAATTTGTATTTACATCAACGGGCACACCATCGATCACAAACAATGGTGATGTTGGTGTTAAGAAACCATCACTGCTGATATTGATGCTTGATATACCACGTAAGTTAATAGTGCCCATGCCGCCGGGTGAACCCGAGTTATTCTGTACGTTTAACCCTGCCACTTTACCTTGCAACAGTTCCACCACGTTTGATACAGGCACATCCTGTAATGCTTTACCACTTACAACAGTGCTTGAACCTGTTGCTGTTTCTTTCGTTTTTTGACGAAACCCCTGTATCACTACTTCCTGCATGGTATTATCCTTAACAGAAAGTGATATTGTTACAGATGTAGTACTGGAAAGAAATGTTTTACGCATAGCAGCGTATCCTGAGTGTGTAAACACAAGTTCAGTTCCTGCATCAATAGTTACCGTAAATGCACCGTTTGCGTCTGTTGTTGCAATGGTTTTAGAAGGCTTGGCGGTTGATACTGTTACACCCTGCATAGCAGTTTGCTGTGCATTATCTTTAACAACCCCTTTCACTGTTATCTTGTTTTGTGCATTGGCATGCACAGAAAAAAGAAGGGTGAAGGCCAGTATGGCGATACAGGGTGACAATCTCATTGCAATTAGTTTTTGTGTATTTATACTAAACATGTGTGCCTGTGTTAATCGTTGGTAAATTTTGGATTATCGTTTTTGAACGCAAACACTATTTCCCAATCGCCGGGTTCATAAATGGCGAAGTCGAGCCCCAGCAATGCATCTTCTCTTGAACCATTATAACCAAGGCGTGAGTAACCGAAACGTACTCTGGCACGGCGTCCGTCAGATGATGTAAAGCGTGTAGGTATTTCAACAGCAGGAATCGGATAAACCATTTTGTAAGTAACCCCTGTTGCTGTCATCACTTTTTCAAACCCATGAACAAGATTGTTCCAATCAGTTTCTGCAAACTTTGCAGGATCAATTGGATTGTATAATGTATCCAGGAAACGGAAGGTTAACGTATTGGTTGAAGGAACTCCAACTTTTACAATCTTGCGTATGTACACATCAATATCATTGTAAGAGAGATAGCGGTTTGTATTAGCTCCCTTTATATTAATTATAGCAGAAGCATATACTCCGTTTGTTGTTGGCTGACCTGTTGATGCATTGTAGTTAGATGGTTCATACGGACGTTCTTTCAATGGCATCAGCTTCAGGTTGCGGTAAAATCTGCGACCACCGGAGTTTGAAAGCTCCACATCAAATAAATAACCTGAATCGGGTTGTGATCTGACAAAAGCTGATTTTGCTTCCGTCCACATTGTGAATGCACCTGAGTGCGGTCCTATTTCAAATAACGGACGGTATTGCTTTTCACGTTTCGCTTCAATCTCTGCAACTGATTTTTCATTTCCATCGTATGCCTGTTTCCAAACCATCACCGGAAATACATCTGTGAGTTCCGGTGCAGGATCACCGTTTCTTCTGCGTGGGTTCACGATCTTAAAATCAGATGGATAAGTTGTACTGCCCTGGTAAAAATTATCAGTAAAGAAAGTGGTGCGGCCTAAAACCGGTTGATAAGTATCAATGGTGTATTGCGAATCGGCACCAACCGTTTCCCGTTCTTTCGGCAGGTATTTTTTGCAGGCACTTACTGCCAGCACTACTACAACTGCAACCAGGTAATAACGGCGGCTATGTACTGAATTTTTTATGCTCTTATTCATCGTTATCTTCTTTTTATAGAAAATGAGAGATTGGTATAACCTATCGTTTATTCACTCGTTTAATAAAATCGTTTCCGAAACCAAAGTCGTGTCCTGCGGGTAACAAGTGCAGCATACCGTTTGATGTTTTAATATCAACCGTAATTGTATTTACTCTTACCCAGTTACGTGTGAAGATGGAATTACGAGGATCGCTGAATGTAATGGCCTTGGGGCCACCACCTAAATAACCCGATGCATTAGTAGCAACATACTGCAATTGCATGTTGTAATCGTAGCGATACGATGCATACAGTTTGCCATCTGTAAATCCTTTTAAACTATCGGTATGTTGTAATCCCGGAATAATATATCGGCAAACAAACGTATCAAGCAAAGCAGAATCAATTGTAGCCAGAGATACCTGTGCCATTGCAGGAATAGAATCTTTACGTGCCTGGTTTATATTGAACAACGCCAGTTCAAAACTTCTGTTATTCGCAGCAAACAAGGTTATGTTGCCGCTCTTTAATGCATCAGATAAACCTGTTAAACGGTTTGCAACAAACAAGAGCGAATCATACAAGCCTGTTTGCGCAGTAAGGTATTCATACGTTGTGCCTTTGAAGGTGCCAGCCGTGTTATTATAATCGTAATAGGTTTTGTCGGTCTTGCTGCAGCTGGTTAGTGCTATCACTATCAACAAACCCGCAGCGATCAACAAATAATTTTTTCTGATAAAACTCATTTTGTGCGTTTTTACTTTTATTGAAAAAGTTTCTTTTG
This sequence comes from Lacibacter sp., assembly GCF_035299325.1. Classification (GTDB taxonomy): domain Bacteria; phylum Bacteroidota; class Bacteroidia; order Chitinophagales; family Chitinophagaceae; genus Lacibacter. Next base: position 84,552 of record NZ_DATGWT010000020.1, read on the forward strand.
CTTAAACAACCCGGTTATTGCCAATAACTGTTTTGCGTGATCTTTGAATTCCTGTTCAATACTTCCTGTGCTATTGGCCAATAAACTCCACCCTTATCGATCAACTCATTAAAAGCAGGATTTGTACGTTTTAACCTGTTAAATCTTACGAGGTCGTACCATCTCCAGCCCTCGCCCATTAACTCTCTTCTTCTTTCTGCAAACACTTCTGTTAACAGATCTCTTGATGGCACCGGAGAAATGGATGCAAGCCCCCTGATACTTCTGATACCATTTAACTCCTGGTACGAAGCATCTGTTTGTCCTAATACAGCCAACGCCTCCGCACGCAGTAATTTTATTTCTTCAAGGCGTGTAAATACAATGGATGAATTGAATACTGCAAACTGTCCTGCGTTACCCACGTTACCATCCACCACTCTTATCTTCTTGAACACAGGAACTGCTGCACTATAGTTTTCAAAGTAATTGGTATAAATTGTTTGCTGCACAGAAAGGGGATCAACACCAAAGCGCTGATCGGTACCACCGTTGCTACGTGGAAATGCTGCAGCAATAGAATCTTTTGAAACATATATTTCAGGCAACTGCTTCGACATGGGATAAAGCGTTGTTGTTGCCAACGTGAGTTGTTCTATATGGCCTTCTGAAGTTGTTTCACCCATGTTGCGGTTAAAGCTGAAACCAACAAGCTGGTTGTAGTTATTATTTACACCGCTGTTAAATAATGTTGTTACAAGATTTGTGGTTGTAACCAGCGAAAGATTACTTTTTGTTGCATTGTTTACCACAAACTCTGTATAAACTGCTACATCAATATAACGGCCCTGCCATGCAGCAATATGTGCCAGCATTGCATAAGCAGCCAGTCTTGTGATTGGTGCATTTAACCATTGTGAAGAATTATAGCCGTAATAATTATTGGGAAATATCTGTGCAGGATCAATACCTGAATACAGGAAAGGAAGATTAGGTGCAACAGCGATCAGTTCCTGCTCTGCAAAAGAAAGAACTGTGGCCTGACTTGTGCGTGGCAGTTCATCGAAGCTTCCTTCTTTTGTATTGATGATGAGCGGAACATCGCCCCATATCCTTGCCATATAGAAATAAGTGAATGCACGGATAGCTCTTGCCTGCGCCACATCAAGCTTATAATACGATTCGGTATAACGTTGATCTGCTTTGCAACCTGCCACACGTTCAATAAACAAATTACTTGCATTGATCACTGCATAAAAACGACGCCAGTTTGTAACAGCTTCAATTGTCGGGAACGATGCATTGAGGTTTCCTTCAATCACTGCTTTCAGATCGGGACGATATACTGATTGAAAATCGCCGTTCCTTAATTCGCCCCACATCCAATGCGCATTGTTATCTGCAACAGCTGCACGCAGCAATCCATATAAACCAATGAGCCCGCTTCTTGCATCTTCATAAGAATCCCAATGCCCTTTTTCATCTGCCTGGCGGGACGATTGAATGTCCAGTTGTTTATTACAAGCTCCCATGAAAAGCACCAACCCTGTTGCAAGCACCAGTTTTTTTCCAATGCTCATCACCTTGTTTGTTGTTACTGACATAATCTTCATGTTTCCTGATTAGTTTGAATAATTTCTTTTTTATAATCCTACTCTTACACCGGTAATGAATGTGCGTGAAAGCGGCAAACCATAGCCTGTATAAATACCGTTGTAATTCACAAGCTCCGGATCATCACCTTTGAATGGCGTGAGTGTGAACAGGTTTGTACCTGTTACATAAAACACACAACTGGTGAATGTTTTCTTTTTATCTGCTTTTAAATTATAGCTGAGTGAAAGTGAACGAAGTTTCAGGAATGATGCATCATCGAGAAACAGATCCTGTTCAAGACGGTAAGGAACAACTGCACTCCAGGGATTGTACATGGGATAAGATGACAGATCCATTTTCTTTTCCCAGAACGTAATTTCTTTTACTGAGTTGATGTTGTTACTTGCTTCAACATTTATAAAATTGAGACGTGATGATGCATACTGGTTTAATACTTTGCGGCCAATTGCGAAATAAAACTGTGCATCAAGTGTAAAGGATTTAAACCCTACCGAGTTACTGAAACCACCACTTACTTTGGGAATATAATTACCCTTTAATACTTTGTCTTCATCGTTAATCACATCATCATTAATAACATCTACCCAACGTGGATCACCTGCAGTAAAAGGAACTCCTCTGTAGCTCGTTGCCAATCCTGTAGGAGGATAAGCTGATCCACTCCTGTTGTTTAATAATACCCAAAAGGCATCAATACGTTTTCCTACTTCGAGTTTATTATTACCAATGATCACTTCCTGCAAACCGCCGGGTAATGCAATGAGTTTATTGTTATTGTAGTTGAGGTTGAGTGCAAAATTCCAGCTGACTGTATTTGTTTCTTCAGGAAGTAAATCAGCAGAAACCGTAAGATCAATTCCATTGTTACGAACATGCATACCGTTTTTATAAGCACTGGTATAACCCCATTCAACAGGAACCGGAACCGGCAGCAACATTTGCTTATCATCCCTGTTATAAATATCAAGTGCAAGTTTTAAACGATTGCTGAGTGTTGCCAAACGGAAACCGATATTCAACTGATCGCTGTAAGCCCATGGAATACCATAGCCGATCCATCCGCTTGTATATGGTCTTGAAATACCGGGCATGCCAACATAAGAACCAAGTGTTGGTTCATTACCCCATCCCATATCTACACGATATTGTGCTCCTGCATTAAACCTGTCGTCGCTCAACAATCTACCCAAACGTGCCCATGATGCAGTTAAAGTAAATGCGTTAATGCGCTTTAGTTTTGTTTCAAATTGTTTTTTGATATCCCATTCTGCACCACTCGAGAAATTAGTGGTCCAGCGGTTATCGGGTTGCATGTTCGATGAACCATCTCTGCTGACTACTGCATGTAACTTCAACACATCATTAAACGAATAAGTAGCATTGCCTGAAAAAGATGCTAATGCCGAACGCATTTTACCCGGGAAATAATACACCCTGAAAGCAGTGGGCAACAGATAATCAGAAGCATTAGGATCACCATTGACTACGTTGATCTTTACGAAATCGTTAGGACCATTGTAGGCATATGCATAATCATACTTGTAGGTATCGGCCATAAAATTTTGTCCGGCTTCAAGCAATAACTTCTGCCTTTTGTTCACGTTTATTTTATAAGAAACCGTGTTGCTGATCACCACACGTTGATTGTAACCGAAATAATTCGATACAAAATTGTTCTTCTCTAATAATGTAGTTGGCCAGAATGCATCACGGATACCTTCGTTATAATCGAAAGCAATGCGCCCGTTATAGCTGAATTTGTTGAGATTGGCCGATAGAGCAAAATATCCCTGTATTACGTTCGAAATATTATCGTCAATAGCCTTGTTAAATTCATTGAGGTAAGAACTGTAAAGATTTTTATTGGGCGTAAGTGGGTTTGTAAGATCAGGATTATAACGTTGTTCAGCCAAACGGTCACGTATGTTACGGTTACGTGTACGTTCCATGCGGTTATACGTGATCATACTCGACACCATTAACCACTTAATAGGCGCTGCATTAATAAAGAATGAACCAGTGTAGCGGTTGATGGCTGTTTCATCAGCACTTGATGCATTTTTCGTGGCTCCGCCAAAAAAACGGAAGTTGGCTCTTTCCGATCCACCGGTTAAACTCAGATCAACATTGTACAGCGGTGTATTTTTATAATAGTTATCGATCCAGTTTGCAGGACCGTAATAATCCACGTTGGTTGAATCACGTAAATAAGGAGGATAATTAAGTCTGTCGGCCAGTGTACCAAAGCGATCGTAAAAAGGTTTACGGAAATTATTTTCGTAAGCTGCGTTTACAGGTGTAATAGAAGGAGTTTGTGCAAAACCATAATAACTGTTGATGGAAATTTCTCTGTAACCTGAATGAGCATTCTTTGTAGTGATCCAGATAGCACCATTTGTTGCAACTGGCCCCAGCTTTGCAAGCACAACGGGATCTTTTATTACTTCAATCGATTCAATGTTATCCAGATTAACAGCAGCAAGTAAATTGGTTGCAGGGCCAATGCGGTTGAAATCGTACTTCTGTATTTCATATGCAAAGGGATTATCCTGCACAAGTGGAATTCCATTGAGAAATACAGCAGCCTGCTGATCGAACAACTCACGCTTACTTAAAAGGGGTGATGAAATACCACGTACAAAAATGTTCTGTTCAGTTCCGGGTTCACCGCTGGGCTCCTGCACATATACACCGGCGGCATTTCCTTTCATCATTTGTTGCAGCGAAAGAACCGGTTGCTTCTGAATATATTTAAGCGGAACAAGATTTACTTCGTGTTGTAGTTTTACCCCGTTGGTAACCACCACAACAATGGAGTCTTTTAGAACAGAAGCGGTATCGGTTTGGGCAATTGCACCCAATGAAGTAAGGAAAGTAAAAACAGTAAGTATACACTTCCGGGCATTTGCAGCCAGAATCACTCGCTTATTCATAATTAAACAGTTAGTTAGGTTAATATCCGTTGAACAATTACCTGTGTTACGGGCAACCACTCCTTTTATCTCATTCTAATTGTCTTTTACATTCATCATGCAAAAGATCATGTTATGTCAGTTTTCGAAAATCGGGCAAGCCTCCATGCGCATTATCTCTTTTCAGTTGCCGTTAACTATACACGGTGTTTGCAGGATAGCTGTTAATTACAGGAAATGGATCTGTTGTTGTTCATTCGTCTGAAAATGATGCAATCGTCGTTAATCGTTTTATCTTCTTTATACATCACAAACGATTTTTGAAAAATGATTTATGATGTTTCTATTAATTCTTTGTTGTTACCAAATTTAGAGTTGAGATACTGTCTCTCCAAACCGCCAAACTGTACAAATTCTGCGCAAACGGTTGAAAACTCTGCGCAAACGGTTGTTCATTTTTTTGATTTCAAATCAAAACAACCCTTTCCGCTACTTTTTGCAGAAAAGCGAGTGAGACAGGTAGCAGTCTCTGTCGCTTTTATCTTGATTTTTTGCCTGGCTGCCGGTTGTTTTTAAAGCTATAAACAACCCATTCCTGTTTGCATTAATTCATTTAGTTTTGAAACGTATATGCTGATGAAACTCTCCATACAAAACTTTGCCATTATTGATCAATTAACTGTTGAATTTCAACAGGGGTTAAATATTATTACCGGTGAAACAGGTGCCGGTAAATCCATTCTTTTAGGCGCTTTAGGATTAGTGTTGGGCAACCGGGCCGACAGCAGCGTACTACGAACTGCTGATAAGAAATGCGTGGTGGAGGCTTTTTTCGGACGATCGAATCAACATATCAAAGATTGGTTGCAGCAAAACGAAATTGATGAAGAAGATGAATTGATCCTGCGTCGTGAAATTTCACCCAATGGAAAATCAAGGGCATTCATTAACGACACGCCGGTAAATCTCGCTCAATTAAAAGCATTAACCTCTGCACTTGTTGACCTTCATCTGCAGTTTGATACATTGGAACTGGGCGAAGAAGATTTTCAACGTGAAGTATTGGATGCATTGGCTGGCAACACAGCCCGTGTGGAGCAATACCGCCAGCAATATGTACGCTATGCAAAACTGCAGCGTGAATTACAGCAGCTGAAAGAACAACAACAGCAGCAACAGAAAGAACAGGATTACCGACAATTTTTACTGGATGAATTAGAGCAGGCTTCTTTCAAAGAAAATGAACTGGAAGATGCCGATCAGGAATTAAAACTGTTGAGCAAGGCAGAGAATATTGCCACTGTACTTTCAGAATCGGTACAATTCTTAAAAGAAGGTGAAACACCTGTGGTGCAACAGTTGAAAATTGTGTTGCAGCGTTTGCAGCAGTATAAGGATATGCATGCTGATCTTTCGGCCATCAGCGACCGCTTACAATCGGTACAAATTGAATTGAGCGATATTGCTTCGGAACTTGATCATTTACAAAACAGCATCAGTGTTGATGAAGCAAGAATGCAGCAGTTGAATGAACGTTTAGAGCTGGGTTATAAGCTGCAGAAGAAACATGGATTGCATTCCACGAGTGAATTACTGCAACTACTGGAACAACTGCAACTGCAACAGCAATCAGTTGCCGACCTTGGCAACAGTATTGCAGCAAAAGAAAAAGAAGCAACGGCACAACAGCAACAGTTAAATAAAGAAGCTGCTGTTATTCATGAACAGCGCAAAAAACATATTGAACCTTTTACACGCCAGGTAAATGAATTGCTCAGCCGTGTGGGTATGCCCAATGCAAGACTGAAAGTTGAACTTACAACAACTTCGCTTTATCACTACGGCACGGACAGTATCAACTTTTTGTTTGATGCGAATAAGAGCAACCGTTTTGAACCGATCAGTAAAGTTGCCAGTGGTGGTGAATTAAGCCGGTTGATGCTTTGTATTAAATCACTGGTAGCAGAGAAAATTTCTTTATCAACCATGTTGTTTGATGAAATTGATACGGGCATTAGTGGTGAAGCCGCCAAACAAGTGGGTATTTTATTGAAGGAGTTAGCAGATCGTCAGCAGGTAATCACTATCACACATCTGCCGCAAATTGCTGCGAAAGCAACGGCGCATTATTTTGTATACAAACAGGAAGAGAAATCGGTGATCAAAACAAAGATCCGTTTGCTGAATAAAGAAGAGCAAATTGAAACCGTTGCAAAAATGCTGAGCGGCGAAAAACCAACTGACTCATCGTTGGTTACAGCAAAAGAAATGGTGATGGGCTAAACTGATCTTCTATTGCATATCTGCCTTTGCTTCATCAATCCTTCTTGTACGGTATTTCTTGGGCGACATACCAATGATGGTACGAAAACGCTTCGAGAAATAATACGGATCATCAAAACCCATACTGAATGCAATATCCTTGATGGAACGATCACTGAAATCTAACTGCTGACAAGCCTTCTGCATTTTCATCTGCAAAAAATAATCGATTGGCGCATACCCTGTTTTCTGTTTGAACAGGTTTGAAAATCTCGATACAGAATAATTGTATTGCTTGCTCAGATCGTTCAGCGAAATATTATTGTTGATATGCTCCTGCATGAAGAGGATGGCGCTATCTACACAATCGATCTTATCAGTATTTGTACCTGCATAGTGTCTTGAATTGTAAACAAACAAGGTTAGAAAATGTGATAAGCACATATTTGCAAACAACAGGTTATCGATACTGTAACCTAACTCAAGTGTTTTGTAAATTTTAGTGAAGATGGGAAGGATGTCGCCGTTGTTTTTTACATACACCGGTTTAAAATGTTTCTGCACTTCCTGCACCTCATTAAACTGCGGCAATGAATCTCCTCCAAAATGGATCCAGTATATGGTCCATGGATGATCGGCACTGCTGCCGTAAGAATGTTCAACATTCTGTGGAAGAATAAAAAATTCATTTGGGCCAACTTCATGTCGTTGCTTCCCGATCTGGAAAAAGCCATGCCCATCAACACAGTAAAATAAAAAGTTCTCAGGCAATCCTTTCTTCCTGTAGGTATAATGATCTTTTGCTTTAGGATAATAACCAATGGAACAAACATGTAAATGCTTGAGCAGGGAATTACCCAGCACCCTCGACTTTAGAATGGTTTTGGGGATTTCAATACGCTGACGGCCAAGACCGTACCAGATATTCTTATGTGAGCCTTCTTTATTTTCCTTGATCTCCTTCATGTGCAAGCTGTAACTGGAAGGGAAATTACTAAAAAAGATAGGTTCCGCAACAACCGTTTATAAAGCTAACGATTATCATGTAAGTGCATGATGGGCAAAGAATCGAAAACAGTATATTCGTTTTCCTTAATCTTCTATTTGCCATGATAAAAAATATCCTTCGTTTTGCCTTTGTTTTTGCAGCAATAGTATTGTTGCAATCCTTCGCTAATGCCACTATTAAACTTCCTTATTTCTTTAGCGATAACATGGTTTTGCAGCAACAAACCGATGCAGCTATATGGGGTTGGGCAAAAGCAGGAAGTACAGTAAAAGTGAACACTTCGTGGAATAAAGCCAGCTATAATACAAAGGCAGATGCCAATGGAAAATGGAAAGTAAAAGTAAAAACGATCCAGGCCGGCGGACCATATACTATTACCATCAGTGATGGCGAAACTGTTACATTGAAGAATGTATTACTAGGCGAAGTGTGGTTATGCAGCGGACAGAGTAATATGGAAATGCCGATGAAAGGTTTCCGTGACCAACCTATACTTGGCGCTAATGATGCTGTTTTTAATTCAGCAAATGACCAGATACGTTTGTATACTGTACCACGTTCAGTACAACGTACCCCACAGGATACAACAAAAGCTTCTCCCTGGAAATTGGCAGAACCTGAAGCTGTAAACAACTTCAGCGCAACTGCTTATTATTTTGGGAAGATGCTTTATGAAAAATTAAAAGTGCCAATTGGCTTGATAAACATCAGCTATGGCGGATCACCGGTTGAAGCATTTATGGATGCAGAAACATTAAAACAATTTCCAGAATTAAAAGTGCCATCACCAACCGACACTGCACGATTGAATAACCGTACGCCAACTGTATTATACAACGGCATGCTGAAACCTTTTCTTGGTTATGCTATTAAAGGTTGTCTTTGGTACCAGGGAGAAAGCAACAATGATCGTCCGGCACAATATGAAACATTGTTCCCTGCGTTTGTAAAACAAATTCGTGATGAGAGCGGACAAGGTGATTTTCCATTTTACTATTGCCAGATAGCTCCCTATAACTATAACAACAACGCAGCGGTAAATGTGGTGAATAACAACTCGGCTTATTTAAGAGATGCACAACGAAAAGCATTAGCAAAAATTCCAAACAGCGGCATGGTTGTATTGATGGATATTGGCGAAGAGTTTGGTATTCACCCGATGGATAAATTAACCGGCAGCAAACGCTTAGCATATATGGCATTGGCAAAAACCTATGGGCTGAAAGGTTTTGGTTACGAAAGCCCGGCTTATGAATCTATGACGGTAAGTGGGAGTACAGTTACCATTAAATTCAGTGGTGCACCAAACGGTTTAACTGCGTACGGCAAAACATTATCGTTGTTTGAAGTTGCAGGTGCCAATAAAATTTTTCGTCCGGCAAAAGCATTGATCAGTGGAGGAACAATTATTGTTTCATCGCCTGATGTGAAAGAGCCTGTTGCTGTTCGTTATGCGTTTAAGGATTTTGTAATTGGTGACTTATTTAGTACGGAAGGGTTTCCGGTGAGTAGTTTTAGAAGTGATGATTGGTGAGTTGAGCAGGGAGAAACTTTTTTGACCTGACAGGTTAAGCCTATATATGTTATAGGTTTGATTAAAGACTGACAGAATAATTTTGCTCAACCTGTTTGCTCAACCTGTCAGGTCTTCCCTTCCTAGTCTGACGAATAAAATAAAACGCCGACAGATTTCTAAACTTGTCAGCGTTTTTTATTTATAACAACGAATCAAACGAGGGTGTCAGTTGCTGCTTTCATTTCAGCATCAACTCTACATCTTTCTTCCGCTCTTCCGGCAATACAATCAACTTTACCAGCTTCCCATCTTTCAACTCAGCTTCAACAGCTGTATTAGATGGTGCATGTAATTTAAAGTGTACATCTTTTTCTTTTGGCCATGCAGGAAATAAAAGAATGCGTTGCCCATCTGTCTGCAATAACATTTCCTGCAAGCCGATCATGCCACTACCGCCCCAGTTATGATCGGGTACCCAATCGAAACCCGGTCCCCAGAAAGCAGGGAAACGACGTTCGCTGTTTTGTAATTTTAGAGAAGTTAAGCGCCATGCTTCTTCTGATAGGCCTAACCGAGCAGCCCAGATATTATCCTGCTTCCAGCCAACATGACTGCGGAATTTGATTACAGATGTGTCGTAATGCCATGTGTTAAGTGCTGTATCCAACCTGGGTTTACCAACGCCAAATATCCCCCAAGGAAATACAGGATATAATTGTGGTGATTCTGTATTGTTGATACGTTCCCATGTTTTTGCAGGAGCAATGCTTGTGTGACCATTGAATTGCTGATAGCTTAAAGAGGGAACACGTTTCAACAATGATTCAACATATTGTTTTTGTTCGACAGTAAGATTTGAAGTTTTTGTTGAAAGTATTTGTTTGATGATGGTTTGCATTGCGGCAACTGTTGTTACTGAGTTAGTCGCCATCTTAAATGTTTCTGCTGCACTGCCGGGAAACAATACCAGTTGACCATTTCCATCCAATGCCTTTACTCCTCTTTGTCTGGCGAGATATTGATAATGTTCATCAAAAAACTGCAGACAACTGATGATGAAAGGAATTTTATCGCTAATGTCTTTACTTGTATATTCAGCTTCCTGCAACATCATCAAACAAAATTCAAAAACTGTATCCCATTCGTATTCAAGCCAGGCGTTGTACTCAACACCTTTATCAAAATAGTCGGGACGCTTGGTGCCGTACTCAGCATAATTGGGCAGACCAAAATTTTCCATCTGCTCCGTAAAACAGGCACCGTTGTGATTCCAGTAAACTTTCGTTCTTAACTCAGCATTTTTTTGAAGACGTAAATAAAAATTGAGTTGTGGTTGCAACAGATCCCAATCACCGTTCTTGATCATAGGAAAATAAACCAAACGTTGGTTTTGTGCAGTATGTAAACCACCACCCCAATTGCGGTAATCAGGTGTAAGACCTTTGTTGATGGTATCGGTATAGATCGGATCAACCGTAAACAATCCACCGTTAAATTTCGTTGGCCAATCGCCTTTTGCATTACAGGCGAGCATGTAACGGAAGAGTTGATAATTACGGCCAACTTCCCATGAACGTTTATCTTTTTGTAACGGGTCAACAACAATAAAACTTCTGCTCCAGAATTGTTTCCACCATTGCTGTGTTTGTTGAAAAGCTGTTTTATCTGCTTTTACTTTTTGCTGCAAGGAATCAAGCGATTGCTTCCATACAGTAATGTCATTTACCTGTGCATTATGCAATGTTAATTGCAGCGCATGTTGCTTTGCTGCTGTTTTGCTTTTCAGTTTCCATGATTTGAAATCGGTTTGTGCATATTTGCCTGTATCTGTTCCGGCTGAGATATAATTCTTTCCGCTGAATAAACCACCGAATGCCAACTGCTTAATGGGATTGTACAATTGCTCTTTCACAGCTTGCATTCCCTGCTGCTTCACCACTGCATCAAAAATTGTTTCGCTGCTGTTGTGATGATAAAAAAATACTTCATTGTTGTGAAAATCGATCACATCTTTTTTGTACACATTGTTTTTCGGTGCTCCCCACTTCCATGAGTTGCCCCAATTTTCACGAGTGGTTACGGTACGATCACGATAGCGCCAGCTTTCGTACGAAGCCTCAACGTTGATGATTTGCTTACTGCTGATATTGATATGAGCGACCGGCTTATAAACATCGGCCCATATTTTTATAGATGTATTAATGCCATTATCCCGTGCCTCAATACTTACATAACCTTTATCGACATGGAGCTGTTGTTTAAAATTTTTACCTGTTAACGGATTGGGAAA
>NZ_DATGWT010000021.1:0-58903 GCF_035299325.1 Lacibacter sp.
AGACAACATGAAATCATTCTTCATAACAACTGCATGTTTATTTATTGGCTGTATTGTGTGTGCACAACAACGTCCACCTGTTATCAGTTCACCCGATGTAAATGCTGATGGCAGCGTTACTTTCAGATACTATTCACGAACAGCACAAACTGTACTGCTGAAAGGAGAATTTCTTTCTGCTCCGCTTCCGTTTGTAAAAGATACATCGGGCATTTGGTCTGTTACGGTGAAAGATATTAAGCCTGATATTTATCCCTACAGTTTTCATGTAGATAATGTTGAACTGGCCGATCCAAACAATACCTACATCTTCGCCAACGAACGTTTCAAGAGAAGTATTGTTGACGTTCCTGGCAAAACGGCATTGGTTCATTCATTACAAAATGTACCACACGGGAAGATCAGCTATCGCTATTACAACTCGGCAACATTAGGTACTACACGCCAGTTGTTGGTGTACACACCACCGGGATTTAATACCAACAGCAAAACAAAATATCCCGTTTTGTACTTGATTCATGGCGGATCTGATACAGAAGAAACATGGACAAAAGTTGGTAACGCAAATTTCATTGCAGATAATTTGATGGCACAAGGCAAAGCAGTGCCGATGATCATTGTAATGCCGTACGGTAATGTTCGGCCCAAGCCAATGCCCGACTTTACAAAGGATGTGATGAACGATATCATTCCATTTATTGAAGCAAACTATCCTGTGTATACTGATAGTAAACATCGTGCAGTAGCAGGCTTTTCTGTTGGTGGCGGACAGACACTCAACATCGGTTTAACCAACACCGACAAATTTGCTTATATCAGTTCATATGCTCCGTTTACTGCGACAGAAGAGTTTCAGAAAAATTTTGCCAACTACTCACCCGATGCAGAAAAGATCAATCAACAGGTAAAACTTTTTACCATCAGCGTTGGCACAGAAGATTTCTTATACGAACCGGTAAAGAAGAACATTGCCATGTTTGAAGAGAAAAAGATCAAACTGAAAAGTTACATCGTACCCGGCGGACATACATGGATGAATTGCAAACTGTTTTTAGCAACTACGCTCCAGGAAATATTTCGATAAAAATATAACTATCTCTTTAACCTTAAAACCTGACATATGAATCGTAGATCAATTTTTTTATTCGCTTCGTTGCTTGTAAGCACAATGTGTTTTGCACAAACGGAGATCAAAGAAGATTTTAAACCATCTCCATTTAATCAACCTTTTCAGGCATACCCACAGGTAAACTCACAAGGTTATGCAAGGTTTCGAATTTATGCACCCAATGCAGATAGTGTAAGAGTTAGTCTTGGCCTGGGTGGACAAGGAGGAACAAAATTACTGAAGGCAGATAGCGGTTATTTTATTGGAACTACTGCAGGCCCGATGGATGAAGGTTTTCATTACTACAGGGTAAATGTTGATGGTGCTACGTTTAATGATCCCGGCACCGGATTCTTTTATGGATCGCAACGTTGGGAAAGCGGCATTGAAATTCCTGCAAAAGACCAGGATATGTATGCATTGAAAGATGTACCGCATGGCAATATGCAGCACATCATTTTTCCTTCGAAAAGTACCAACACACAAAGAGCTGCGATTGTATACACTCCTCCGGGTTATGAAAAGGGCAATACAAAATATCCTGTGCTCTACCTGCAACATGGCTGGGGCGAAAATGAAACTTCATGGGCTGTACAGGGAAAAACAAACCTCATCATGGATAACATGATTGCATCAGGAAGAATAAAACCTTTCATTGTAGTCATGACATATGGTATGACGAATACCGGTATGCCAATCGGTCGCAGACCAACGCCACCACCTGCTCCGGCTGGTACAACAACTCCTCCTCCTGCTCCTCCGGCTGGTGGTGGAATGCGTGCACCGGGCATTGTTACTACAGGAATTACGGCAGGTGAGGTAACCGGTGTAGATGCATTTCAAACTGTATTACTCGATGAGTTAATTCCTTACATCGATGCGCACTTCCGCACAAAAGCCGAGAGAGATAACAGGGCGATGGCCGGTTTATCAATGGGTGGTTTTGAAACGCATACCATCACACTGGCAAAGCCGGAAGTATTTGGTTATTGGGGATTATTAAGCGGTGGCAATTATACACCTGCGCAACTGGAAGGTAAAATGAAACCAAAATATATTTTTATTTCCTACGGAAGTAAAGAAACCCGTGGTGCGGAAGCGCTTCCTAAAGTAGAAGCAGATTTAAAAGCTGCAGGTTATAAAGTGGCTACTTATGTTTCTCCGGGCACAGCACATGAATTTCAAAGCTGGCGGAGAAGTTTATACGAAATGGCGCCATCTCTTTTTAAATAAGTATCCGCTTACAACCGGTTCATTCAACGCAGATAAATTTCGATCATGATAAAAAAACTAGTTAGTGCTGTTATTTTAATTTGTTCAATGGTGCATGTGCAGGCACAGGAGATACTGAAGCAGATGCCGAAAGGATTTGATGAAGTGCGTACAGAAATTGCAAAGGGAAAGATTGATACGATCACCTATAATTCAAAAACAGTAGGTGCAAACAGAAGAGCGCTTGTGTACACTCCACCAGGCTTTTCTAAAAAGAAAAAATATCCTGTACTGTATCTATTACATGGTATTGGAGGTGATGAAAAAGAATGGCTCAATGGCGGAAAGCCACAGGTAATTCTTGATAATCTTTATGCAGAAGGAAAGCTGCAACCAATGATCGTTGTAATGCCAAATGGAAGAGCCATGAAAGACGACCGTGCAACAGGTAACATCATGGCGCCCGATAAAGTACAGGCCTTTGCAACATTTGAACAAGACCTGTTAAATGATCTCATCCCATTTATTGAAAAGAAATTTCCTGTTTACAAGGACCGTGAAAACAGGGCGATCGCAGGTTTATCAATGGGCGGTGGACAATCGTTGAATTTCGGATTAGGAAACCTTGATCGGTTTGCATGGGTAGGTGGTTTTTCTTCAGCCCCCAATACGAAGTTGCCAAACGAATTAGTGCCCGATCCTGCAAAAACAAAGCAACAACTGAAATTATTATTTATCTCCTGTGGTGATAATGATGGTTTGCTTTCGTTCAGCAAACGCACACATGATTACCTGCGTCAAAACGAAGTGCCTCATATCTATTACTTAGAACCGGGCGGTCATGATTTCAAAGTTTGGAAGAATGGCTTGTACATGTTTTCTCAATTCCTGTTTAAACCGGTAGATGCATCACAGTTTTCGAAGTACACGGTGTTGGGAACAGCAGCAGCAACCAATATCCGTTCTGCAAAATATCCGCAGGTATTGCCTGATAGTCGTGTGCTATTTCGTATCAAAGCTCCTGATGCACAAAAAGTGCAGATCGATCTGGGAAAGAAATACGATATGCAAAAAGATACCGGTGGTTACTGGATCGTTACTACCGATTCCATCAGTGAAGGCTTTCATTATTATTCATTGTTGATTGATGGTGTTGCAGTAGCTGATCCTGCCAGTGAAACGTTTTATGGAATGGGACGCATGGCAAGTGGTATTGAAATTCCATTTAAAGGCGATGGTTATTATGCATTGAAAGACATACCGCATGGCGATATCCGCATCAAGAAATATTTTTCTCCTGTTACACGTTCGTGGCGTCAATGTTATATCTACACGCCGCCGGGTTATGATGCGAATACCACAACAAAATATCCTGTATTGTATTTGTTACATGGTGGCGGCGAAGATGAACGTGGCTGGGCCATGCAAGGCAAAACAGATATCATCCTTGATAATTTAATTGCGGAGCAAAAAGCAAAACCCATGATCATTGTGATGATGGATGGCAACGTTTCAGCAGGCGGCCCCGGTGGTTTTGGCGAACAGGCTTTACGTGCTTTTGAAAATGAATTAAAGCAAACACTCATCCCTTTCATTGAAAAAAATTATCGTGTTGCAACAGATGCAAACAGCAGAGCATTAGCTGGTTTGTCAATGGGTGGTTTACAAACACTGCATGCAGGTATACGCAATACAAACATGTTTGCTTATCTCGGTGTATTCAGTTCAGGATGGTGGAGTAATCAACCTGCGCTTTCCAATCCGCAATATGAATTCATGAAAACAAATGCAAGTGCCATCAATACAAATCTGAAACAGTTCTGGATCGCCATGGGTGGCAAGGAAGATATTGCCTGGAAGAATTGTCAAACCATGATGGAGCGGTTTGATGAAATGAAAATTAAATACACGTATAGCGAATATCCCGGCGGACATACATGGCCGGTATGGAGAAACAACCTGTACAATTTTGCACAATTACTGTTCAGATAATATCAGCACAAGTTGAATTTTAAAAATGTATTAAACAGAAATATAGTAGTGAATAAACTGTGAGCAGAGTGCTATAGAAAGATTCTCTCATTGATAAACCATAAAACAACGATCGCTTTATGATCTTGAAACGATTGTCAGCCAAACTCAGCTTTGCAGTTGCTGCATTGCTGTTGTTGTCTTTTTATATCAGTTGCAACAGCGGGGCATCCACGTATAACCATACTACATGGTCGCAATACGGTGGTGGTCCCGATCAATCGAAGTACTTCGATGCATCTGAAATTACGAAAGATAATGTGGGGCAGTTGCAGGTAGCGTGGATGTATAACTCTGAAGATAGTATGTCTTACTTTTTCAGTCCGATTGTTGTGGACAGCATGATGTATGTGATGGCGAAAAACTTTTCACTGGTGGCCGTGAATGTAAATACAGGTAAAGAAGTTTGGATCCACACGAAGCTGATGGGTTTATCAAGAAGAGGAATCAACTATTGGGAGAGCAGCGATAAAAAAGACAAACGACTCATCTTTACGTTGAATAATTCGTTGCAGGCGATCGATGCCGTTACGGGCAAGAGTATTCTGAGTTTTGGCGATAGTGGTTATGTTGATCTGCGGCAGGGCCTTGATCGTGATCCTTCTTCTATCAGAAGAATGCAATCCATGATGCCGGGCATTATTTACAACGACCTTGTTATACTTGGTTCAGCTCCCGGCGAAAATTATTTTTCACCACCGGGTCATATAAGAGCTTACAATGTAGTTACAGGAAAATTAGAATGGACCTTTCATACCATTCCGCATCCGGGTGAATTTGGATATGATACCTGGCCAAAAGATGCTTACAAATATGCAGGTGCTGTAAATGTGTGGAGTGAAATGTCTGTTGATGAAAAAAGAGGCATTGTGTATCTGCCGCTGGGTTCTCCCACGTATGATTATTATGGAGCCGATCGCATTGGTGCCAACCTGTTCGGCAATAGTTTAGTAGCACTTGATGCAAAAACGGGCAAACGAATCTGGCACTACCAAACGGTGCATCATGATCTCTGGGATTATGATCTTGCTTCTGCTCCACAGTTACTAACGGTGAAGAACAACGGAAAAGAGATTGATGCTGTTGCAGTTGCTACCAAGCACGGTTTTATGTTTGTGTTCAATAGAGAAACAGGTGAACCACTTTTTCCAATCGAAGAAAAACCATTCCCTGCCAGCAACATGCCCGGCGAACATGCGTGGCCCACACAACCCATTTCTTCATTACCTGATTTTACAAGGCATGCTGTAACCAAGGAAACACTCAATCCATTTTTTCCTGACAGCATCAAACAACAATGGCTCAAGCGTCTTGATTCATCAAAGTCCGGTTTATATCTTCCTCCATCAGATAAATATGAAACGGTGATGATGCCCGGTGCATTGGGCGGTGCCAACTATGGTAATACTGGTTCCAACCCCGGCAAAGGAATCATGTATGTGATGACACAGGAATATGCATCCACCTATAGATTAAAAAAAGTACTTCCTCCTTCAGCGAATTTGTCGAACGATGAAGTAAAACGAGTGAAAGCATTTTATACCGCAACCTGTAAAACCTGTCATGGTGCTAATATGGAAGGAGGTCTTGCACCAACATTGGTAAATGCAGGCCAGCGTATTTTTTATGATGAGTTTAAAGGTATTGTACTGAATGGTCGTGGACAGATGCCAGGCTTTGTGCATGTGGATGAGCAAACAATTACTGCATTATACCGCTATCTCGGAGGAAATCCTGCACGACCAAATTTCTCCAGAAGAATAGATACCACTTCAAAAGTAAATGGACCGGTGGTTGCATCAGGTGGTGCTAAAATAAAACCAGATGCAAACCGTAGTGCGCCCATGTTTGATTATCCCGAAGGAGTAGATCATCCGGTTGATCGCTATACAACTGATTATGGGTTAGACTGGATGGGATTATTATCACCTCCCTGGTCATCATTGGTTGCTTACGATTTGAATACCGGTACCATCAAATGGAGAAAACCAATTGGTGAAGATTCACTTTACAGCAAAGGCGATAAAACAACCGGGGCACCGAGTGGTGTTTTACGAAAAGGAATGGTAGTTACATCAACAGGAATTGTATTCACTACTGCAAAAGGTGGTAAGCTGTATGCATTTGATGCAGAAGATGGAACTGTTTTATGGGAAACAACATTGAGTCATGAAACCAATGGGCAACCAATCATGTTTACAAAAAATGGTAAGCAATATTTAGTCGTAAATGCAACGGGCACATTTGCGAAAGACAGCTATAATCAAGCTGCTAAACCCGGTGCTTTGCCAAGAGGTTATCTGGTTTATGCATTACCCGACATTAAAAAATAAAAGTACTGTTCTGCATATTATGAACTGTTAAACAAGCAACATGAAAAAATTATTCATCCCTTTCGTTATACTCGCAGCACTTCACACAGTTGCGCAACCGCTTCAGCAACGGATTGTTTTGAATGATCCGACAAAATACAGGATGTTGTCTGCTGTGCATGCCGGTGCAGGTGAAATGGGATTCACACAATTGATCGGACGTACGGAACTTTCAACCAATTTTCTTTATCTGCATGTTGGTACCATAAAAGCGAAATCGGGAATCGGCCATCATTTTCATCACGGTATAGAAGAAATGTATGTGCTGCTCAATGGAGAAGCACAATTCACCATCAACGGTCGTACATCAAAAATAAAAGCTCCGGCTGTGGTGCCCTGCAAAGCAGGCGATTCACATGCAATTTACAATGCATCAAACGAACCTGTGCGTTGGATGAATTTTGCAGTGAGTCAACAAAAAGGAAAATCGGATGCATTTGATTTGGGAGATAGTCGTGTTGGCGCATCACTTGATCCCGTACCTGTTTTTGTTTCAGGTAAACTGGAAAAACTGCCAACCAATAATCAGAATGTACCGCCCGGTTTTAAACCTTCGATGAGCAGACGGGTTTTTGGTCCTGATATTTTTTCTACCAACTGGAACCATGTAGATCACATTGTTATTCCGGCCGACAGTTCAGTAACACGTCAACTGAACGGTATTGAAGAAGTGTACTATGTCATAAAAGGAAAAGGAACTGTTACGTTAAATAATCAAAACGCAACGATAAAACAGGATGAATCCTTTTTCGGTTTGCTTGGTGAACAACCAAGTATTAGCAACAATAGCAAAGAAGATCTTGAGCTATTGGTGATTGGTATTGCTGCATCCAAACAAGATTATCTGACGATCAACAAACCATTGATCAAACCCAAAGCAATGGCTTTGCAAATGGAATTTGTTGTGCCGAAGGAAAATGCAGAAGCGTTTGAAAAAATGTACTACTCCATTTATGTTCCTGCGATGAAAGTTCAAACCGGTTATCTCGGATCGAAATTACTTCGGCTGTTTCCTGAAAACAGATCAAAAGAAATTCAGGCCGAACCTACTGCTTACAATTATCAGATACAAATATCATTTGATACGGAAGAGAACCGCAGAAAATGGGTAGCAAGTAAACAACACGATATTGCCTGGCCTGCAGCATCCGGTTTGGCCACACAATTCAAGTGGAAAGGCTATGATGTAATGGGCGATGATGAGCAACGATAAATAATGTAAATGTTTTTTCGATCACCTGTCATATTAGTCAGTATGCATTTGTGTGTTGCTGTGAGCAGCAGTAACGCACAGGATATGCAACCAACTTCATCACTCGTTTATCCGGGTGTTGATGGTAAGCTGTTGTATGTAGCTGATAGCATCGGAAATGTGATACCAGATTTTTCCAACGCAGGTTACAAAGCTGGTGGTGTTCGTATTCCCTATGTGGCAGCGAAAGTAACTGTTTGGCCGGTGCAAGGCGATAATTCAAAATTGATACAAGCAGCAATTGATCGTGTTGCTGCAATGCCGGTTGAGGCAACTGGTTTCAGAGGAGCGGTGCTGTTGAAGATGGGCATTTATCATCTTGCAAAACCCATTTACATCCGTGCATCGGGCATTGTACTTCGTGGAGAAGGAATGAGTGATCTTGGTACGATTCTCATTGGTAAAACAAATGAACAAACGCAGGGGCCTGGCTTTCGTCAACCGGCACTCATTAATGTAGCCGGAGCTGCAGGTGCTGTGGAAGCAGGGGAACCAAAACAACTGATCACTGATCAGTATGTTCCTGTTGGTGCAAAAAGTTTCAACGTTGGTTCAGCAAAAGGATTCAAGGTGGGCAACAAAATTCTCGTTCGCAGATATGGTAACGAAGAATGGATCAAAGAACTTGGACAGGATACATTATCGGTTGGGCGATACCGTTGGAAACCTTTCACGATCACTTACGACCGGGTGATCATTGCCATCAATGGTAATACAATAACAATTGATGCGCCTGTATTTTGTGCCATTGAAACCAGGTGGGGCGGTGGAGATATTGTGAAGTACACTGATACCGGTCGTATTGAACAGATTGGTATTGAAAATTTGAGAGCCATCTCTGAATACAATCCATCAGTCAGAAGAAAAGATTATGGCAACATGGATCGTGGATCATACGACGGGCCCGGTTCTAAATATGAAGGAGACGAATACTACGCAGACGAAAATCACTATTTCAATTTTATCAATTTCAGCAATACAAAAAATTCATGGGTGCGGAATATCAGTGCCTTACATTTTGGCAGCAGCGTTGTACTTACAACAGCCGGCACCAAATGGATCACAGTGCAGGATTGTGAATCAAGAGAACCTGTTTCCATGCGTGCAGGTGCAAGAAGGTTTACTTATCAACTGAATGGGCAGTTGAGTTTGGTCCAGCGATGTTATTCGCAAAAAGGACGGCACTCGTTTGTAATGCAATCTTCTTCCTCAAGCGGAAATGTATTTCTCAATTGCGAAGCAACACAACCCTACTCTTCCAGTGAGCCTCATGCAAACTGGGTAAATGGTGCGTTGTATGATAATGTAAAAGCTCCGCTTACTGCAAGGTTCTGGAAAGATATCAGCATTGGTTGGGCTGGTGCAAACATTGTATTCTGGAATTGCGAAGGCGATTTTTTGATTCAACAGCCACCAACTGCCCAGAATTATTCCATTGGTCACAAAGGTATTGCATCGGTGATCTTTAACAGGGCACTGCAGGATCTTTCCAAACCCAATGGTTATGTGGAAGGGATGGATCAGCATGTAGCGCCACGAAGTCTTTACCTAACACAACTGAAAGAACGGCTGGGTGCAACTGCAGTAAAAAATATTGGGAAAGATGAAGAAAGTTTTGATTAGAAAAAGAAACAGATAAATACTTAAAAAATTAAACGAACGAATCATGCGGTTACACACATTCAAATCCATTTTACATATAAGCGCATTGTTGCTTTTTTCCTTTGGTCTTTCAAACTGCAACGCTGTACCCGAAGCAGCTTGGGAAAAAACAAACAATGAACTCATCAAACAGCATCAACTCAAGAAACGTACAATTGCAGGCTTACCAGCTTCAACAGTAGAATCAAATATTGAACCTGCGAAAGTAGCCAATCTCGATCAGTTAGACAGTACTGTGCTGCATACAGGCGTGTCGGCAAAAATTTTCTGGGGAGCTGGAAACATGGTGGCTGTATTACAACTTCAACCAAATGCGATCATACCAGAGGAAGTATTAACTGCAGACAGGTTTCTATTTCTGCTGGAAGGAACGGTTGAACATACTGTTAATGGCACCACGCTTTCAATGCTGTCACAAAAACGTGAAAGCCCGGATGGAACGCATAGCGGCACACCACGAACAGATTTTATTTATTCAGAAAAAGGAACAACAACTACGATTAAGGCTGGTGCTTCAGGAGCAAAGCTGCTGGAAGTGTACAGTCCGTTGCGTGCTGACTATCTGCAAAAAGCAGGTATTGCAAATGCACCAAAAGAAATTCCTGATTTGAAGAATGTGATGCAACCAAATATCACAGCAAACAAACTATATGATCTGTATAACCTGCAACTCACCACACTTACACCTGATGCACATTCACGGATATTATCAGGACGAAATATGCAATTGAGTTTTATCTCGATGGATCCGGGTTCTGTTTTTCCGCATCATATCCATCCGGAAGAGCAATTGATGTTTGTGTTGCGGGGCGATTGCCGTGAAATATTATTGGATGGTGAACAGGAAATGAAAATAAACAGTATGGTGCGTATCCCCGGTAACATGGTGCATGGTGCAACGATTGGTGAGTTGGGTTGTGATGCATTGGATATTTTCTGGCCTGCACGGGAAGATTATCTTGAAAAAGAAAAAGCAAGACTTGCAGCGTATCATGAAATTATTCCTGCAGATGCAAAACCGGAGTTGTTGGTTGATGGTAAAAAGACAAAACCGGAATTGTTTTTTACAGAAGGACCGAAATGGATGAATGGAAAAATTTATCTATCGAATATGTTCTTTGATCAGAACTGGGGCGCAAATCCAAAGAAAAGTTCAACGGTTGAACTTGATCCCAACGGAGCATACCGGAATATTTCGGAAGGAAAAATGCAAACCAATGGATTGTATCCTTATAAAAACGGGAACCTGATTGTGTGTGACATGATGGGTCATCGTGTTGTGGAAATGACCACGAAGGGTGAAGTGGTAAAAGTATTGGCCGATAAATATGAAGGCAAATCAATTGACGGGCCCAATGATGTGATCACCGATGCGAAAGGTGGTTTTTATTTTACCGATCCGCAGTTTACCATGGAGCCAACAAAATTTCAACCGGGCCGTGCAGTGTATTATGTTTCACCTGAAGGAAAAATGACAAGGCTTGTGCAGTCCAATGAATTTGCAATGCCGAATGGAATATTATTATCTCCCGATGGTAAAACACTTTACATCAACAACTGCTACGATAATGAATCGTGGTATCCGGTTAACAGCGAAAAGGATAATTATATCTGGGCCTATGATGTAAATGCCGATGGCAGCATCAGTAACGGACGAAAGTTTGCCACACTGTTCCTCACAGAAAATGTATTGGATCGAAAAGGAAAATCATCGAGTGCCGATGGTATGGCCATCGATACAGATGGAAATATTTATGTAGCCACTTATTATGGTGTACAGATATTTAATAAGAAAGGAGAATTTGTTGGTATGATCAATCTTCCGTCATTCCCTGTAAGCTTATGCTTTGGAGATGCCGATCTCAAAACCTTGTACATTGTCAGCTACAGTAAAGTGTACAAGATCAAAACAAACAAAAAAGGATTTATTCAGTATTTATAAAACGCAGGTTCATTTATACGAAAACACAATATGAAAATTAAACCAGTTATACTCGCCGCATTTCTCTTTCTTTCAACATACACAACCGTTGTTGCACAGGACCCTAATTTTTATATTTTCCTCAGCTTTGGTCAATCGAACATGGAAGGCTATGCAAGAATTGAAGCACAGGATACAGTGAATGTTGATCCACGCTTTCAGGTATTGGAAGCAGTTGATTGTCCTGCTATCGGCAGAGAAAAAGGAAAATGGTTCACGGCTGTTCCTCCGTTGTGCCGTTGCAGAACCGGTTTAACACCTGTTGATTATTTCGGAAGAACATTGTTAGCGAACCTGCCTGCCAATGTAAAAATCGGTGTGATCAATGTTTCGGTTGGTGGTTGTAAAATTGAATTGTTTGATAAAAACAATTACCAAACTTATACGGCAACAGCACCCAACTGGATGCTGGGTATGTTAAAAGAGTACGATGGTAATCCTTATGGCCGTTTGGTTGAAATGGCAAAGCTTGCACAAAAACAAGGTGTTGTCAAAGGAATTCTGCTGCACCAGGGCGAATCAAACAATGGTGATACAACTTGGCCTGCGAAAGTAAGTATGGTGTATAAAAATCTGCTAAGCGATCTGCAACTCACTGCACAAAATGTTCCTCTATTGGCAGGAGAAGTAGTGCATGCAGAACAAGGCGGTGTTTGTGCAGGCATGAATACCATCATCAATCAGTTGCCTGCTATCATTCCAACAGCACATGTTATATCATCGAAAGGTTGTGCCGATTCGCCGGATAATCTTCATTTCAATGCAGAAGGCTACCGTGAATTTGGAAAACGATATGCAGAAAAGATGCTGACACTCCTGGGTTATACGATGAAGTAAGAATAATAAAAAGGATTAATTTTTTAAAGTGATTATGAGTCTGATTCGAAGTACAATACAAAAGAAGTTATTGCATGTATGCATTGGCGGTTTGTGTTTGTTGCAAACAGTGAACGCACAGGATAAATTATATCCCAATGCATTTGCCTTACAGGATGTTCAATTGTTGAAGGGCCCGTTTCAGCATGCACGTGATCTGAATATTCAAACATTGTTACAATATGATACAGATCGTTTGCTGGCCGGTTACAGAAAAGAAGCTGGTTTGCCTGCAAAAGCAACCATCTTCGCCAACTGGGATGGATTGGATGGTCATGTAGGCGGACATTATTTGTCAGCGTTGGCAATGAACTATGCAGCCACAGGTAATGCTGAATGTAAACGCCGCATGGAATATATGATTGCTGAACTGAAACAATGCATGGATGCAAATGCTAAGTTGCATCCGTCGTGGGCAGTTGGTTATGTAGGTGCAGTGCCAAATGGAAAAGATCTTTGGCCAAAGATCAAAGAAGGTGATGCAAGTGCTATCTGGAAATATTGGGTGCCCTGGTACAACGTACACAAAATGTATGCAGGCTTAAAAGATGCATGGATGTATGCAGGCGATGAAGATGCAAAAAAAATGTTCCTGCAGTTTTGTGATTGGGCAATTGAAATTACAAAGGCATTGAGCGATGCAAAGATGGAAGAGATGCTCGGCAATGAACATGGTGGCATGAATGAAGTATTTGCAGATGCCTATCAAATAACAGGCGATCAGAAATATCTTTTTGCAGCCAAACGCTTTTCGCACAGGCAAATTCTAGAACCATTATCGGTAAATAAAGATGAATTGGATAATAAACATGCCAACACACAGGTGCCCAAAGCCATCGGTTTTCAACGCATTGGTGAGCTGGCAAATGATCAAACTTATTTGAATGCCGGAAGTTTTTTCTGGGAAACAGTTACGAAGAACCGGACACTGGCATTTGGCGGAAACAGCAGACGTGAATTTTTTCCAAGCGTAGCTGCATCACATGAGTTTGTAAATGAAGTGGAAGGACCTGAGAGTTGCAACTCGTACAATATGCTCAAGCTTACACAAGATCTTTTCCGTCTGCATCCATCAGCAAAATATATTGATTATTACGAACGCACTTTGTACAATCATATCCTCTCCACGCAACATCCGGAACATGGAGGCTATGTATATTTTACACCGGCGAGGCCACGTCATTACAGAGTGTATTCAACGCCGAACGAAGCTATGTGGTGTTGCGTGGGAAGCGGCATGGAAAATCATGGCAAGTACAATGAGTTTATTTACACGCATCAAAATGATTCTTTGTTCTTAAATCTTTTTATTGCATCCGAACTCAACTGGAAAAAGAGAGGCGTAAAGCTGAAACAGGAAACAAATTTTCCGTACGAAGAACAAACAAAACTTACTGTTACAGAAGGTGCTTCTTCTTTTTCGTTGCTCATCCGTTATCCATCATGGGTGAAACAAAATCAGGTGAGCCTACTCGTGAATGGAAAACCGGTTCAATTCCAGGTGAACAAGGATTCTTATATCAGTCTTCGCCGCAACTGGAAGAAAGGTGATGTGGTATTGGTAAAACTGCCGATGCAGACAAGGATCGAAACGATGCCGAATGTGCCCGAGTACATTGCATTTCTGCATGGCCCTGTATTGCTTGCTGCAAAAACAGGTACAGAAGATTTGAAAGGACTTACGGCCGATAACAGTCGCTGGGGGCATATCGCTCACGGAAAAAAGTTGCCCATCGATCAGGCACCTGTTATTGTGAGCAATAATCAATCTGCTGTTGTTGCGGCAGTAAAACCGGTGAAAGGGAAGCCATTGCATTTTACACTATCAGGTGTGGAAATCAAGAACAACAGTCGGTTGGAGTTACAACCGTTTTACCAGTTGCATGATGCAAGGTATATGATGTACTGGATGAGGTTGACAAGCAATCAGTACAAGCATTACATTGATTCATTAACAGTGATAGAGCAAAAGCGCATAGAATTACAAAAGCGTACCGTTGATGCTGTTACTCCCGGTGAGCAACAACCGGAAGCAGATCATTTTATTCAACAGAATAACTCAACTACAGGAAATTATCTTGATGCTTTCTGGCGGTCGGCACGCAGCAATGGTTATTTCAGTTATCAATTGTCAACAAATAGTGAAACGACATTGAAACTACTTGTTCGCTATTGGGGTGCAGAAAAAGGAAACCGCACTTTTGATATTTATGTTGATGATGAAAAACTTATTACAGAAAATATCAACGGCAAATGGAATGTTCAACAGTTCAGGGAAGTTGAATATGCTATTCCTGCTTCTATGCTCAAAGGAAAGAAAACAATACGGGTAAAGTTTCAGGCATTACAGGAACACACGGCGGGGGCAGTGTATGATGTGAGATTAGTAAAAAAATAAAAATGAAAATTAGTATAAGAATTCGGGGACTAAGAAAGGCAGCTATATTGATTGCTTTTGTTGCAGTATGTTCACTCAGCATTGCACAACAAAAAAGTGCAATCATTCTAAATAGTAAAAAGATCAGCACCGATTTATTCGGTTTGTTTTTTGAAGACATCAACTATGCGGCAGATGGAGGTTTGTATGCAGAGCAGGTGCAAAACAGATCCTTTGAATACAATCCAACTGAACGCAAAGAGTGGCATCCGCTTTCTTATTGGGAATACATCACTACTGGTTTTTCATACGGAAGAATAAGTATAGAAACAAACAATCCTGTGCATGCAAATAATCCACATTACATTGTTCTTGATGTGGAGCATATAGGCAAGGAAGAAAAATTTACAGGCGTATCAGGTGTAGGCATTAAGAATTTTGGCTTTGAAGGAATGATTGTAAAGGCAAATGACCGCTACAATTTTGCCATGCATACACGGCAACTCAGTAAAGAGCCGGTTTCATTTACAATTACATTGCAAACACCTCAAGGGAAAATAATTGCTGAAACAAAGCTGACAACATCTTCCGTTGCTTGGAAAAAGTATACGGCTGTGTTAACGGCGAATCAAAGTCATGATACGGCGCAATTGGTTATACTCGCAAATACAAAAGGAAAAACAGCTATTGATGTGGTGTCGCTGTTTCCTGAAAAAACATTTCGCAACAGGCCAAATGGATTACGTACTGATCTTGCACAATTACTGGCCAATATGAAACCATCGTTCATTCGTTTTCCCGGTGGATGTTTGGTACATGGTGATGGCTTGGGGAATATGTATCGTTGGAAAAATACAATTGGTCCTATTGAAGAACGAAAAGCACAACGCAATATTTGGGGTTATCATCAAACAACCGGCATCGGTTATTTCGAATACTTCCAGTTCTGTGAAGATATCGGCGCCAAGCCATTACCTGTTTTACCGGCTGCAGTCAGTTGCCAGAATTCAGGTGGCACATGGCGCATTGGTGGCACGGGTCAACGTGCATTGCCAATGGAAGAAATGCAGGAGTATATCCAGGAAGTACTCGATCTTATCGAATGGGCAAACGGACCTGTTACATCAACATGGGGAGCAAAACGTGCAGCAGCAGGTCATCCTGCTCCGTTCAATCTTGAATATGTTGGTATTGGAAATGAAGATAAGATCACTACTGAATTTGAACAGCGGTTTAAAATGATCCATGATGCGGTTGAAGCAAAATATCCAAACATTATTCTTGTTGGTACAAGCGGACCTTTTCATTCGGGTGAAGATTTCGACAAAGGATGGGCTGTTGCCAATCAACTGAAAGTAGATGTCATAGATGAACATTATTATGTGCAGCCTGAATGGCTTATCAGCAATCAATACCGTTATGATGCTTACAATCGCAAAGCCAGCAAAGTTTATCTCGGTGAATATGCATCATGGGGGAATAAATTATCGAATGCCATTGCCGAAGCGTTGTATATGACGGGGCTTGAACGTAATGGCGACATTGTAAGCATGGCATCGTATGCACCTCTGCTGGCAAAAGATAAGTTTACGCAGTGGAAAACAGATATGATCTTTTTTAACAACAACAGTTACTACCTCACACCCAATTATCATGTACAAAAAATGTTTTCTGCAAACGCCGGTGATTATTATGTTGACAAAGTGATCTCAAAAAACAATGCAGATTCATTGCTGGCCGCTTCTTGTGTGTACAATAGTAAAACAGGTGATATTATTCTCAAACTTGTGAATGGCGGAACAGCAGTACAGAAGTTTCAGATCAATCTTGCTTCTTTTCAGAAATTAATTCCTGCTGCAACCCTTACACAACTAGTCGGAATTGGAACGGCAGAAAATTCATTTATCAACAGCACCGCCATTGCACCTGTAACATCAACTTTCAACATCAGTAAAAAATTTAATTACGAAACACCGGCTATGTCGCTCACGGTGATTCGGATCAAAACAAAATAAAACCGAACATGAAAAAAATTATCTCTTCATCAATTCTATGTCTCGTAAGTTTTGTGTCGTTTGCACAAAACCCCATCATCAAACACGTTTTTACAGCAGACCCCTCACCCATCGTACACAAAGGCACTTTATACTTATACACAGGTCATGATACTGCATCAGTAACAGCTACCAATTATAAAATGCCTGACTGGCGTGTGTTCTCTACAACCGATATGAAGAACTGGAAAGATCATGGCACCTTGCTTTCGCCACATACATTTTCTTGGGCTACCGGCGATGCATATGCGGCACAGTGCATTGAACGAAATGGCAAATTCTATTGGTTTGTTTCAACGTTTCATAAAAAAGACAGTGTGAGTAATGGTGGCGCAGCCATTGGTGTAGCGGTGTCGGACAAACCAACAGGACCATTTAAAGATGCCATTGGCAAAGCACTTGTGATCAATGAAATGACAACAGATAAAAAACATGGCTGGGATGATATTGACCCCACTGTAATGATCGATGATGATGGACAAGCCTACATGTACTGGGGTAATGGAAGTTGCAAATGGGTAAAACTGAAAGAAAACATGATTGAGCTGGATGGCCCGATCAATGTAGTAGCAATCAAAAACTTTATTGAAGGCCCCTGGATTTACAAACGTAACGGATGGTATTACCTCGTGTATGCAAGTGCAGGTACGAAACCCGAAATGATCGAATACTGTATGGCCAAGAGTGCAACAGGTCCTTGGGAATACAAAGGCATTATACAGGAAAATGTACCGAACAGTTTTACTACACATCCGGGCATCATTGATTACAAGGGCAAGTCGTATTTCTTTTATCACAACGGTACGTTGCCCACCGGTGGCAGTTATCGACGCTCCATTTGTGTGGATTATATGT
Source organism: Lacibacter sp. (assembly GCF_035299325.1). Lineage (GTDB taxonomy): Bacteria > Bacteroidota > Bacteroidia > Chitinophagales > Chitinophagaceae > Lacibacter. The sequence goes on from NZ_DATGWT010000021.1 coordinate 17,781, forward strand.
ATTACAATGAAGACGGCACCATTCAAAAAATTATTCAAACAACAGAAGGTGTAAAACCAGTCAAGTAATTTAAGATTAACAGCATAATTTTTTAAAGCTACCAGTTGAAACGATGAAGAAGTATTTATTTATAACAGGATTATCGATTTGCATGAGTGTTCATGTAACTGCACAAACCAAACAGGCAATCAACCCCGTTATTCATGCAGATGTGCCGGATATGGCCATGATAAGAGTGGGCAAGAATTACTATATGAGCAGCACTACCATGCACATGAGTCCGGGTGTGCCGATTATGAAATCAACTGATCTTATAAACTGGAAACTGATCGGCTATACGTATGATACATTGGTGAGCAATGATGATATGAATCTGGAGAATGGAAAATCTACTTATGGCCGGGGTTCATGGGCCAGCAGTATCCGTTACCACAAAGGCACATACTATGTTTCAACCTTTGCAGCTACAAGTGGTAAAACACATGTCTACTCAACAAAAAATATTGAGAAGGGTCCATGGAAGCATGTTTCATTTCAACCAAGCCTTCATGATCATTCGTTGTTTTTTGATGATGATGGCAAAGTATATATGCTGTATGGCAACCACAAACTCACGTTGGTTGAATTGAATGAAGATGTATCCGGTATTAAACCAGGTGGCTTTAATCAAGTGGTGGTAGAAAATGCAAGTGCGCCCAGCGAAAAAGTTGCAAAAAGTAATTTAGGAGAAGGCTCACAATTGTTTAAAGTAAACGGTAAGTATTATCTCTTCAACATCACCTGGCCAAGAGGCGGCATGCGTACAGTAGTGATTCATCGTGCAGATAAATTAACCGGTCCATGGGAAGGAAGAGTTGCGTTACAGGATCTCGGCGTTGCACAAGGTGGATTGATCGATATGCCTGATGGCAGATGGTTTGCTTATCTGTTTCGTGATTATGGTGCAGTAGGTCGCATTCCATATCTGGTTCCTGTTACATGGCAAGATGGCTGGCCGGTATTAGGTGAAAATGGAAAAGTACCAGCAACACTCAACTTGCCTGCTAGCAAAGGATTGATTCCGGGTATTGCTGCTTCCGATGAATTTAAACGAAAAAGAAAAGATGCTGCGTTGCCATTGGTTTGGCAATGGAATCATAATCCGGATAAAAGTTTATGGTCGCTCAAAGCACGGAAAGGTTTTTTACGGTTAACAACCGGCAGAGTTGACACAAGTTTTCTATCAGCAAAAAATTCGTTAACACAACGCACAATTGGTCCGGTTTGTACAGGTACAACTTCACTGGATGTTTCAAACATGAAAGAGGGTGATTTTGCAGGGCTTGGTCTTTTACAAAAGAACTATGGCCTGGTGGGTGTGAGAGTTAATGGCGGAAGTAAAATGATCGTGATGATCAATGCAAGTAACGGAAAGCCGATTGAAGTTGAAAACATTCCAATCAATCAATCAACAGTTTACTTTAAAGCCGAATGCAATTTTACTGACAGAAAAGATGTAGCCAATTTCTTTTACAGCCTTGATGGAAAAAGCTGGAAGTCTATTGGAACACAATTAAAGATGACGTACACACTTCCGCATTTTATGGGTTATCGTTTTACGTTGTTCAATTATGCAACAAAAGAAACAGGAGGGTTTGCTGACTTTGATTATTTCAGGATCAGTGATTCAATTACCGGGAATTAAATAAGTACAAAATACATCAACGATTGCAAACACAAACAACATGAACCGGAAACAAATTTTCATTGGCCTCTTATCGTTTCTTTTATGCGTGCATGGTACTGCCCAAAATTCCGGTAGTTGGAATGGGAAACAAGCCGCCGTTGTAATTACCTATGATGATGCGATTGATGAACATTTAGATAATGCCATTCCTGTACTGGACTCATTACAATTAAAAGCATCGTTTTATGTCACTGCTTTTGCTGAGTCAACAAAACGACGATTGGCAGAATGGAAAGCCCTTGCAGTAAAAGGACATGAATTAGGTAATCATACACTTTATCATCCATGCATCGGCGGTGTTGGTCGTGAATGGGTGAAGCCCGATTATGATCTGGCAAATTACACCGTACAACGATTGGTAGATGAAGTACGCATGACGAATACATTTCTTCAATCACTCGACGGAAAAACCAAACGAACTTTTGCGTTTACCTGTGGCGATACAAAAGCAGGTGGCATTGATTTCAGCAAAGACATTCAAAAGGATTTTGTTGCCATGCGTAGTGTGCGGAACGAAATGCACAAGCTGAACGAGGTAAACCTGGCTGATGTTGATTGTTACATGGTGAATAATCATACTGCTGAACAAATGATTCAATGGGTAAAGAAAGCAAAGGAAACCAATTCACTGCTGGTGATTCTTTTTCATGGTGTAGGTGGCGGTAACGGTTTGAATGTATCGATTGAAGAGCACCGGAAATTTTTACGCTATCTCAAACAACAGGAAAAAGAACTCTGGATCGCTACCATGATCGATGTAGCAGAATATGTAAAACAAAAACAGCAATCGAAATAAAGAATAAAAAATAATTATGCGCATACTTTCAATTGCCCTGATGCTGGTAACAATGTTGATCAGCATTGCAGAGGTACAAGCACAAAATCCTTTTATTACCAACCAGTTTACTGCCGATCCTTCTGCACGGGTATTTGGCGACAGGGTATTTGTTTTTCCTTCGCATGATATTCTTGCACAGGAAGGCAAAGGCCGTGTCGGTTGGTTTTGCATGGAAGATTATCATACATTCTCTTCAACCAATCTCACCGACTGGACCGATCATGGCGTGATTGTTACACAAAATAAAGTGCCATGGGTTCGTCCTGATAGTTACAGCATGTGGGCACCCGATTGTATTGAACGCAATGGTAAATATTATTTCTATTTCCCCACAGCGGCCAAAGATACGGTTGCCTATGGAAGAGGCTTTACGATTGGTGTCGCTGTAGCCGACAAACCCGAAGGTCCGTATATTCCTGAAGCAACACCTATAAAAGGAGTGCGTGGTATTGATCCCAATGTATTTATTGATAAAGATGGGCAAGCATATCTCTACTGGTCGGCAGGAAATATTTATGGCGCCAAGTTAAAAGCAAATATGCTGGAGCTGGATTCGGAAGTATTCACACTCGGCGAGTTGCCAACAAAAGGATTAAAAGAAGGTCCGTTTGTATTTGAACGGAATGGCATTTACTACATGACCTATCCGCATGTTGAAAATAAAATTGAACGACTGGAATATGCCATCGGTACAAATCCGCTTGGGCCATTTAAGATTGTTGGTGCCATTATGGATGAATCACCAAGCGGTTGCTGGACAAATCATCACTCCATTGTTCAGTTTAAAAATCAATGGTACCTTTTTTATCATGATAAAGATTATTCACCAAAGTTTGATAAAGCCCGTTCTATCCGTATCGACAGTCTATCGTTCAACGCCGATGGAACAATCAAAAAAGTAATTCCTACCTTACGTGGTGTTGGTGTAACTGCAGCTAACAAACAAATTCAAATCGATCGCTATACCCAACTGAGTGAACAGGGAATATCGATTGCTTTTCTTGATACGTTGAATACATTTAAAGGATGGAAAACCATCTTCAACGGTGCAGGTGCATGGCTGCAATACAACAGTGTAGATTTTGGCAACAAGCCATTGAAAAACGTAACAATAAATGCAATGTCAACTGATGGAGCAGTGTTGCAACTTCGTGCCAATAGTATCACCGGACCCATAATTGCTGAACTTCGTATTGCAAAAAGCAATGAATGGAAGTTGACAAAATCAACCGTGCAGAAAACACAAACCGGTGTTCAAAACTTGTTTGTCGTTTCAAAAGATGGAAAGCAGGTGGAAGTTGATTGGATCAGTTTTGAATAATCCGTTCTCAGAACAAGTTAAATGCAATCATTCTATAACGATTTAAAACGTTTCAGATGGAACACAATACAACTAAATCCAGAAGAGCATTTCTTTATCAGTTAAGCCTGGCAGGATTGAGTATCCCCCTGGCTTCTTCCACATTTGCTGATGAACAAAAACAAACAACCATGCAACAAAAGAAAGAAGGTAAGCTCGGTATTGCGTTAGTGGGTCTTGGCGGTTATGCAGGCGGGCAATTAGCTCCTGCATTGCAGCAAACTGAACATTGTTATCTCGCCGGTATTGTAACGGGTACTCCTTCTAAAATTCCTGTATGGAAAGAGAAGTATAATATTCCCGACAAGAATATTTACAACTACGATAATTATGATTCAATCAAAGACAATCCTGATATTGATATAATTTATGTTGTATTGCCCAACAGTATGCATGCAGAATATGTCATCCGTGGTTTTGCAGCGGGTAAACATGTGATCTGTGAAAAACCAATGGCACTTACTGTAGCTGATTGTGATAAAATGATTGCAGCAGCAAAGAAAGCCGGTAAGCAATTATCCGTTGGTTATCGTTTACAATTTGAGCCACACAATTTGGAAATGATGCGATTGGGTACAACAAAAGTGTATGGCGATATCAAAAAAATGACAGCGGGTTTTGGTTTTATGATTGGCGATCCAACACAATGGCGGTTAAAAAAAGATCTGGCCGGTGGTGGTCCTATGCAGGATCTGGGTATTTATTGTGTGCAGGGAATTTGTTACACAACCGGAATGGTTCCCGTTGCTGTTACAGCACAGGAGGGCCCCAAAACAATCGCAGATAAATTCAAAGAAGTAGAGCAATCGTTGAAATGGCAATTTGAAATGCCCAATGGTTTAGTGGCTGAAGGTGAAGCAAGCTATGGAAGCAACATGAATTTTTTGAGAGCAGAAGCAGAGAAAGGAATGTTTGAATTATCGCCTGCTTATAACTATGGCGGATTAAGAGGCAAAACACCTGAAGGCCCCATGAATTTTACAAATATCAATCAGCAGGCAAAACAAATGGATGCTATGGCTTTATCAATGATAAAAAATCAACCATCGATTGCTTCCGGTGAAATGGGAAGAAGAGATGTGAAATTAATTACAGCAGTGTATGAGGCAATGGCAACCGGTAAAAAAATAAAAATTCAGTAACTGTATATTTTCGTTTAAAAAAATCCTGTAGCAATCGAACTTGCTACAGGATTTTTTAATGGTTTAATATCTCTTTTCAACTGGTTATTCAAAAAACGGAACACCCGGCACTGCATATTTTTTCATGGCCGTTTCATTGATATCTACTCCTATACCCGGCTTCTCAGACAAGGTGATAAAACTATCTTTCACCCACTCTCCCTCATATGTAACAATTTCTTTGAACATAGGATTTGTATGGAAATACGATTGCCATTCAAGAATTAAAAAGTTAGGAACGGAAGCGCATACATGTGCTGCAGCCATTGCACCAAGAAACGATGCCACCATGTGTGGAGCAAACGGGGTATAATACAAATTGGCAAGGTTGGCAATACGCTGGCCTTCACCGAGGCCACCTGCTTTTTGCAGATCAGGCATCACAATATCAACAGCCCCTATTTCAAGCATGCGTCTGAAACCATAAGCCAGATAATGATTTTCTCCTGCACAAATCGGTGTACTCGTACTTTCTGTTATTAATTTATATGCCTCCACATTTTCAGCAGGGATCGGTTCTTCCAACCACATTAAATTCAGTGGTTCCAATCGTTTTGCTATTGCCTGTGCTGTAACGGCATCATAACGGCCATGCATATCCACGCAAATGTCAATGTTTGGTCCAACTGCTTCTCTTGCTGCGGCTATCTGATCGTACATACGCTGCAGTTCCATAGGACTTGCCGTCCAGTTATACGCATCATATTTATTGGGATCATTTGCCTGGTCGAGATCAAACTTAATGGCATTGAAGCCCATCTTCTTTGAATTCAATGCTGCTTCTGCAAAATCTTTTGGCGTTGGTAAATTGCGTTGATACAAAGCCGTATCGCAATACACTCTTATTTTATCACGAAATTTTCCGCCGAGTAATTGATACACCGGAATGTTCAATGCTTTACCTGCAAGATCCCATAAGGCGGTTTCAATAGCAGACAATACAGCAATATACATACCCGCCTGTGCGCCCTGAAAAAAACCACCTTTGCGGATATCTTCAAACAAACGGTGCACATTCAACGGACTTTTTCCCCGTAACCTCATTCCAAAATTTTTCACTAAGTGATACGTACCGGGCACAGCATCTACTCCTTCACCCACACCATAAATATCCTGGTTGGTATAAATTTTTACAAACAGGCTTCCACGTATGTAACCACATTTGATGTCTGTAATTTTAAGATCAGCTGGAGCTGATGGTTTGGGTGTACGATCAACTGCATCTTTGTATCCTTCGCCAAAAGCCTGTATAGAAGCAAGTGGCATCAATGCCGATGCAAGTGCGGCTTTTGATAAAAATGATCTGCGTGAATTATTATTCTTCATGTACTTTATTTTTAGGTAGTGAGTGAATCGATTGTTGAATAGATGTTACCAGGTTCTGTCTTTTAAGTATTGCTGTATAAACTCTTTCGGAACAGGCAGCTCACTGATATGATCGTTGAGCCACTTTGAAAAATCACGTTCAATTTCATCACTCCATCTTGCATCAATTTGTCCGGCAGTATATTTTCCTTCACGCAAACGTTGATGACCAAACAGATCTCGTAATCGTACGATCTCCGACGTTGTAACCACACGTTCTGCAAGGTGTGGAGGAATAAATACCACTACTCCGAGTTTACCAAGTACAACATCACCCGGCATTACAGTCACTCTTCGAATACGTGTAGGATGATTAATACCCACGATCATGGTAGTTAAATCACCGGGCGGATTATGAAAAGAAGGATCGTAGCTGGTGTAATAAGAAGTGAAGCCCGGAATTTCTTTCAACCCTTCCACATCACGCAAGGCACCATCGTACACAATTCCGTTTCCTGTTTTTGCATAAATGGCATTGCCCACATTGTCACCAATGGTAGGCCCGTTTTTTTGTGCACCAAATTGATCAGCCACATATACATCACCTTTTACAAGTATGTCAACAGCCCATGTATTTTGCCCACGCTTGCCTGCTTTTTTTCCAACCGAATCAATCGCTTTCCAAACATCAGGTCGCCCGGGCATAAAGGTTGCTGTTACAGCACGGCCAACTAATACACTGTCGGGATGAATCATCTGCCAGCCTTCTGCAATCTGATATGCATAGCCTGCGTTTTTCATTACGGCCCACGCTTCTTCAACACTTACATTTTTCATGCGTTGTAAAAGTTGATCAGGGACCTTTGGTCGCCCGTCGGGGAAACGTTCACCTGTCCAAAGTGGTGTTAATGAAATCAAATGTTCTTTGCTGATCTGTACTTGCTGTGACTGCAATGGTTGAAGAAATACAAGTAGCAACAACACAAGCAATCCGTTTTTAATTTTGATCATGGCGATTGTTTTTATTGAGTAATGTGGTTCATTTCTTTTTCATTTGTATTATTAACAGGCGGACGGTTATGCCACCAGCTTGCCAATGCCGAACCTGTGATATTCATGAGTGGTCCAAATACAGCAGCTGCTAAACCAATGGTGGCAATTTTTCCAAGCTCCTTTGCAATGCCCGATGCAAGCCCTGCATTTTGCATCCCCACTTCAATGGCAATGGTTCTGCAATCCCGTTCATTCATTTTAAATAAGCGACCACTCCAATAACCCAACAGATATCCAAAAATGTTATGCACCAATGCAATTCCAATTAACAGTAATCCGATTTTAAGCAGGTTGTCTCTTCCCGAGGCTACAATAATTGTAACAATGCAGGTAATAGCAAACATGGAAATGAAAGGCATTGCACTATCAAGCCATTTCATTTTTCCCTTTAATAGTTTATTGAATAAAAGTCCTGCTCCAATGGGAATGATGATCATTTTAAAAATATCCCACATCATCTTCAATAGATCGATTTCAATTAAAGCACCGGCAAATAATTTCATCAATAATGGTGTAACAAACGGTGCAATCAATGTAGTGATGGATGTGATAGTAATCGATAATGCAAGGTTCGCCTTTGACAAGTAGGCCATCACGTTTGATGCCAGTCCGCTTGGTGAACAACCGATCAGAATAATGCCTGCTGCTATTTCAGGAGGAAAGTTGGTTGCACTTGCCAGCGTAAAGCCAAGCAATGGCATAATTACAAACTGACTCGCCACACCAATCACAACTCCTTTTGGTGATTTAACTACAGCAGCAAAATCGTTTACACTCATGGAAGAGCCCATGCCAAACATGAGCAGCTGAATGAACGGAATAATGGTGCTGCTTAACTGAAAACTGCCCCATGTGGTAAAATATTCCGGATGCCACATCGCCAATGTAACAGAAGCAAAAATGATGGCAGTGAACGAAAGGCCTTTTAATAATGCCATACCTCTGAACGCAAATGCAAGACTTAAAAAAAACAGAACCAAAGACCAACCGGATAAGTTGATATACCCTGTAAACCAAAGTATAGTTGATACGATTGCAAACAATACAGCAAGTACAGAAAAAACAATTGGTTTTGGTTTACGCTCCATGATTCATGTGTTCTTTTAATAGTTGATACGAACTTTTTAACTGACTTGCATCTCTTGCCTTCAAGCAGATATTTACTTGTGTTGATCAATAATTATTGATGCTGTAACGCAGCAATATCAGCAAACTCACTTGCGAGCTTGGTACTTAACCGCTCGAATATTTTAAAATATTTCAGATACATTTTATTGTTCTGCTTGTCTGGCGTAGCAAGGTCGGGCAGCACAACAGTTTTTGCTGCTTCATCAAGCGATTTGTAAATACCCATTTCGGTTGCGCTTAATAAGTACGATCCATAACTTACGCTTTGATAGTTCTGTCGTAAGCGAACAGGTTTGTTATAAATGTCGGCCACCATTTGTGTAAAGAAGGGCAACGTGCCAAAACTTCCATTGATCGAAAGACTGTTGATTGTTCTGTGTTCTTCCAGCGTTTTTCCAATACTGTAAATTTCATAGAGAATGCCTTCAATAGCAGATCTTACAAAGTGTGATTTTTCGTGTTTAATATTTATTCCAAAGAAAACACCTCTTGCGTTAGGGTTCCATATGGGTGCACGCTCCCCGAGTAAATAAGGAAGGAAAATTAATCCATCAGAACCTGCAGGTACTTTTGATGCATCGTTGATCAACTCAAGCATTGTATGCTCTAAGTCAAATGGATTTTTAAAATCACCAAACTGACGGGTGAACCATTCGAAGATGACACCGCCGTTATTTGTAGGACCACCTGAAATATATTTATTTTCTGTAAGCAGGTAATTGAAGAAGCGCTGTTTGTCATCCTGCATTACTTTATCGCTCACTACTCTTACAGCACCACTATCTTCAACGGTAATCGTGGCTACACCTTCGCCATTTACACCGTCACCAAGAACAGCCATGCAACCATCACTTGAGCCAACCAGAATTTTTGTATCGGCTGATAAACCTAATGATGCCTGGTATGCTTTATTTAATTTTCCAACTTTTGTATCTACCGGTACTAAGTCGGGTAACATCGCAGCGGTAATACCTGCAAACTTGAGTGATTCCGGCTCCCATTTTATTTTATGAATGTTCAGCAATCCTGTTGCAGACGCAATACTGTAATCAATTACATACTCTCCCGTAAGTTGTTGCAGAATGTATGCTTTCAACGATAAGAATTTACTGACCTGTTTGAATTTTTCTTTCTCATTGTTTTTGATCCAGGCAATTTTTGTTAGAGGCGACATGGGATGAAGCGGCGTGCCGGTAGCACTGTAAATCTTTTTCCCAAGAGGTGAATTGTTAAGTTCGGCAGCTTCTTTGTTGGCTCTGTTATCGGCCCATGTAATAGCGTGGCCCATTGGATTGCCTCGTTTATCTACTGCAAGTACGCTATGCATCGATGAGCTGAAACAAATGCATCGTACTTTATATTTTTTTGGATGCAGTACTTCATTCAACAGATTTTTCAATACATACAGCATGGTGATAAATATCTGGTCGGGATCTTGCTCACTGTAATCGGGTTCACTGTGAAAAGTGGGACAGTATCCTTTCAACGAGCCGATGATATTTCCATTAAGATCAAATGCATAAACTCTTACTGCATTGGTGCCGAGTTCTATAGTGATGATACATTCCATTTGATTATAAATTAGTTTGTTCCAATATGGTTTTTTCTGAATTCACTGGGTGTATAGCCGGTTAACTTTTTAAACGTGGTCGAAAAATGTTGTGATGAATAAAAGCCTGTATCCAGTGCAATATCTGTGAGGCTGATGTTCGGTATCTTCAATAATTTGATCGCTTCTGAAATACGGATATTGATCAAATAGTTAAGCGGAGAAAATCCGGAATAACTTTTTACTTTCTCATTGAACAGTGTTGTACCCAATCCCACTAATGCTGCCATTTCTTCTACCGTCCATTGGTGCGAAAGATTTTGACGAAGTTCCTGTTCCAGCTTCATGAACGTTTTTGGAAAGTCACGTCCGGGGTTCGACATTCTTGTAAACTGCCTGCTGACCTGTATAAATATTTCATCGATCAAATGATTAACTCTCGCCTGAAAACCGATTTCCTGTTTAAATAACTCAGTTTGTATTCCTTTCAGAATAACACCGGCATCCGTAAATTTTTGAAGTATGGGTGTGTGGTCCGATTGTAATATTTTATTGATGGCATAGCTCTCTGCTTCAGACAAACTGCTCCACGCAGGATTTTCAAGTTCACCTTTTTCATTTTTGCCAATCTGCAAATGGATCCATGAAAAGCAACCGATCTCCAGTACATTACTTTCATTGCCAAATGCAGTGCCGGGTAATATCAATGCAACATCACCGGGGAAGAGTGTATATAGCCGATCATTGATACTCCATTCAAATTTCCCTTCCTGTATATAATACAACTTAAAACAACGATCAATTTCACAAGGGAAACCATTTAGACGTATTGCAGGATTTTTGATTACGCCTATTTCAAGAATATGCGGAAACAATCGCAACTCCGAGGCAGCATTATGGCAAAGCACAAATTGATTCATATATAAACCAGAGCAAGCTTTAGGAAATCATCGTTCCGCAATTGTTGTTATAAGTAACAGCGTGTATAAAGAAAATCAATTTATCTCAACTGCATTTGCAAAATTCAACGAAGTTTTTTATTGGAAGTTTTTGCTTCACCATGTAGATACTTTAGCATAAGTTCTCGTAATGTGGGTCAACATGCCAATTCCCACAAGTCACTCATCACATAACCAAAACGATTGCATTATGAAGGTAAAATTTCAAGCCGTAACCAATACGGGTTTGATCCGGCTTCTGGTTTCATTCTTCCTCTTAACAATTCTTACAGCAGCAAATGCGCAAACAGTTACCGGCACTGTGCTGGATGAGGAAAAAAATCCTGTTAACGGAGCAACCGTAGCAGTAAAAGGTACAAACAGAGCAACGGTCACCAATGCTTCCGGTAATTTCAGCATTACTGCTTCCGGGACAGACGTATTAATGTTTAGCTTTATTGGATTTGTAAATTTAGAAGTTCCCGTCAGCGGCAGAACAACTGTTTCTGTAACGCTCACCCGCTCTGAAACAAACATGGAGGAAGTGGTAGTGATAGCGTTGGGTGAGAAACGTGCTGCAAAAAAGCTGGGTTATTCCACAACATCTGTTAATGCGGATGAACTCGTTAGGCAGCGAACCACCAACCTCGGTGAATCGCTAGTAGGAAAGGTTGCCGGGTTAAACATCACACCTCCCGCTGCAGGTGCCGGTGCCAGTAATCAAATTCGCCTGCGTGGACAAGTTGGTTTTGCAGGTGCAACAAACTCCCCCCTTTTAGTGATTAACGGTCTACCCATGGATCAGGGTGTACGAAATGCTGAAGGCGCTGGTCAGCAACGTGACCGTGGTGATAATTTAGCAAACATTAATCCTGATGATATTGAAAGTATGACCGTGTTGAAAGGAGCTGCTGCCGCTGCATTATATGGCTCAAGAGCTGCTGCTGGTGCCATTATCATTACTACCAAATCGGGTTCAAAAAATTCCGGTATCGGAGTTGATTTTACGTCCAGTTATACTTCTTCACAGGCATTGAATTTTATGGACGAAATCGTTCAGACTGAATATGGTCAGGGCCAGGGCGGTAACAAGTTTACAACTGCTGCACAAATACAAGGTAATGGCCAGTTTGGATGGGGTGCCAAATTAGATGGACTACCTACCATCAATTTCGATGGGCAAATGCGTCCTTATTCTGCTTATCCGCATCAGCTTTTCGACTTCCTGCAAACAGGAACAAACTTGACCAATACACTTGGCATGTCTGGTGGTGGTACAAACGGAAGTTTCAGAACTTCTATTTCAACAACAAGTGCCAAAGGTATTGTACCAAGCAATGAATATAAGCGTAGAATCTTCAACGTGGGTATCAATCAAACGATTGCTAAAAAACTCAGATTACTTGTGAACGTGAACTACGCAGATGAAGATTATATTAACCCGCCTCAAATAGGTACACAGGGCGATGGCGCTGTAAACTTCTTTACACGTATGCCCATTTCTGTTCCAATTGAAGCCTACAGGACCAGTGCAAAAGATCCTGCTACAGGTGCAGAATGGAGAACCAACGGTTTCCAGGGAACCGTTAATAACCCCTACTTTGCCTTGCAAAACGGACAGAAATATAAAGAAGACAGAAACCGTCTACTTGGAACTACTACCTTACGATACGATATTACAGACTGGCTCTATGCGCAGGGTCGGTTCAACTACGATCGTGGCGATAATTTCGCAGAATGGTTTACGCTGAATGGCACAGGGGCCAATACAAGAATTGCCACTACCACTCCTACTGTTACATACAGGGGTGGTTATAATCTGAACAAAACCACCACAACCGACATCAATGCTGATTTCCTTGTTGGTACCAGCAATCAGATTGGCAAGTTTTCTGTTGACGCAAGTGTTGGTGGAAATACATTACGCTCAGAGTGGAAAAACATGGTGCAAACAGCAACTAATTTTACTGTTCCTGATCTTTATTCTTACAGGAATGGTACAGTAAAAGGCGCAGGTGATGGTTATAATTATAGCCAGCAACGTGTTAACTCACTTTATGGCTCGCTTGAGTTAGGATATAACGGACTTTTATTCCTCAATGCTACCGGAAGAAATGATTGGTTTTCAATTTTGAATCCCAGCAATAACAGTAAATTCTATTCATCTGTATCGGGTAGTTTTGTTTTCTCCCAGCTATTAAAGAATTTAAACTGGCTTTCTTTTGGTAAACTGAGAGCTTCCTGGGCACAGGTAGGTAGTGTTGCCTTAGTTAATCCTTATGATGGCGTACTCACATATGGACTTGGTGCAAATCTGTTCAATGGTCAAACAACAGCCAGTATCAATGGCAACGGAGCACCTAACCCCTTATTACAGCCATTTACTGTAACAGAAAAAGAAATAGGCCTGGAGTTAAGGTTGTTTAAGAACAGGTTGTTGATCGATGTTGCAGCATTTGAGAAAGTAACCACCGAACAGATTATTGATGTAAATCTTTCCACTGCATCGGGGTATGCTACTTCAAAACAAAATGAAGCCTCACTAAAAAACAGCGGTTTGGAAACCCTGGTGGAATACAAAGCAGTACAAAAAAGAGATTTTAGCTGGACTACTTCCTGGAATAATGCGTTTCTTAAAACAGAAGTCCTGAATGTGGGTAATCCAAGTGGAACAATCCTGTTGCTTTATTTTAATGGTACAGGAAATGAGTTCCTCGGGGAAATAAGATATACAGAAGGTTTGGCAATGAACCAACTGTATACAAGAACATACAGGAGAAATGCCAAAGGCGAAATTCTTGTAGGTAATGATGGTCGTCCGCTGCCATCAAATACAAATCCGAAAGGTATTACAGGTGGTTTTAACCCTGTAGGAAGTGCAATCCCTAAGTTTACTGGTGGATGGAATAACACGTTCACTTATAAGAATCTGAGTCTTGGTATAAACGTTGACTATAAGTTTGGAGGTACCGTATTGTCTTCTACGCTGTTGAACATGACAAGACAAGGGCATAGCAAATTGTCGTTGACTGGTCGTGAAGGTGGTTATGTATTTCCTGGTGTTAATGTAAATACCGGCTTACCCAATACTGTTGCGATTACAGTTGCAGGTAATGGTTTGCAAAATTTATGGACAGGTTACAGGAATGATCAGATTGGCGATCCGTTTACATTCAAGTCTGATTTTATCAAACTCAGAAACATTTCTGTAGCGTATAATTTGACCAGTCTTATAAACAAAGTATCACTGTTCAAGTTTGTTAAAGGGTTATCATTGTCTGCTTCATGCCGCAATGTGGCAATTCTTTACAAAGATTTACCGGGTCTTGATCCTGAAGCTGTTCAGTCATCTGGTGACATCAGGGCAGGTTATGAGAATTCATCATTACCTACTACACGTAATTACAATCTTACTTTAAATGTTAAATTCTAATTGACATGCTGAAAATATTTAAACAACTGATCCTTATTATTTGCAGCGGCTGCTTTCTTACAGCCTGTGATAAGGATTTTGAAAAAATAAACACGAACCCATATGCGGTAACATCAATTGATCCTGCTCTGTTGTTAGCCGGTGCCCAACGAACACATATCGGTACATGGAATGCAGAACATATCATTGTGCAGCAATTTGTGGTTCCGTACAACACAGGTGCTAACCAGGGTTTTAGTTTCAATGTAGATATTGACGGAAACAGTAATCCAAAATGGGATCAATCCTATGCCGGTGGTTCTAACGGTAACGCAGCACCGGTAAAAAATCTTACCCAGGCATTGAATATCCTGGGCACCAATACAACCCGTGTTAATTTAAGAAGCATGATCCGTATCTGGAAAGCACAGGTGTTTATGGGCCTTGTTGATGACTACGGTGATGTTCCTTACTCAGAGGCCGGGAAGGCGGTTTCCGATGCGTTGTTTTTTCCAAAATATGATGATGATGCAGCCATTTATGATGACCTGTACAAAGAACTGAAAGAATCAATCGCTGCATTAAGTACAAGTGGTGAATATATTTCCGCAGATCTTTTCTATGGTGCAAATGCACAGCCATCAACCAAAACTACAAACGCTTCAGACCAGGCGACGAAATGGAAAAAATTAGGCAATTCATTATTGTTACGTTTGGGAATGCGTTACAGCAAGCTTGATCCTACAAAAGCTGCGAACATTGTAGCAGAAGCATTTGCCGGTGGAGTGATGACATCAAACGCAGATAATGCGTTTGTAAAAAATGATGGAACAGCTTTTTCGCAGCCTGACAATGCAGCATTACGTAACTTCTCTCAATTCAACTATGCAGCAGAGCCGTTTGTAAATCAATTGAAAGTAACAAATGATCCAAGGGGTAAGTTCCTGATCGCACAATATCCGGATCCCGGTGCTATTGCAAACAATCTTACGCCCGATATGGTTTTAGCAAATCAATATGGCGTTCCAATTGGCGTTACCAGTGATCAGATATTAGCTGCAGGAAGTCCGTATAGAGGTGCCAGAGGATCGGGACTAAATTATTCACAGTTTAATGTAAATATCGTTGCTGCTCCGGGTGTTCCCGAGTTCTGGGTTACCTATGCGCAAACATCATTACTGCTGGCAGAGGCAGCTAAGCGAGGCTGGATACCGGGAGGTGATGCACAGGCCAAGATCTATTATGATAATGCGATTACGGCCGACATGGCAGTCTACTCTCTTTATACCGGCACAACTCCTATTTCCGGTGCAGAAGTTACTGCCTATTTAAATGATCCCGGCGTGGTCTACACTCCTGCCGATGCACTTAAGCTGATCAATACTCAATACTGGATCGTGAATATCAGAAACGGAACAGAAGCATTTGCAAATTTCAGAAGAAGCGGATTCCCTGCTTTAACACCCAACCCTGTTGCCGGAGCGCTTGGCAGTGTTGGTTTTGCAAGGAGGCTTTCTTATCCTGATCTTGAAGCATCTTCCAATACTGCGAACTATAATGCCGGCGCTGCGGCTATTGGTGGAGATAAATTATCATCCAGGGTATTTTGGGATAAGTTATAACATCAAAAAGGTTCAGTGAAATTATCAATCAGTTGATCCTGTTTTTAGTCGAAGTCTTTTCTTACAATCAGAATGTATTGAAAAAAATGTGAGACTGAAATAGTTTATTGCAAATAGCTAAAGAAACATAAAACTTGCATAGCAATCTATCGTTAGAAATAGACCTTTTGTATTTACAAAGGGTCTTTTCCATACAGCATAATTATAATGAATGAAATTTTAAACATGATAAAAGAGAAACAGATCATTGGGTATCAGTTTTCGGATGAAGGAAGTGAAACTTTTTTTTCCCACAATCCGGCCACCGCATTGAATAACGAATTTACTTTTTCGAAAGCTACATCCACAGAAGTAGACAGGGCAGTTGAAAAAGCAGCAGCAGCTTTTCAAGAGTATTATAAAAAAAGCGGAGAAGAGAAAGCTGTTTTTTTAGAAACGATCGCAGCAGAAATTATGAATACCGGCGATACACTGCTTTCTGTTTGCAGCAGCGAAACCGGTCTGCCGCAGGCACGCATCGAAGGTGAAAGAGGAAGAACGGTGAATCAACTGAAAATGTTTGCTGCGTTACTGCGTGAAGGCTCCTGGGTTGATGCACGAATTGAAACAGCAATACCAGATCGTGTTCCGTTACCCAAACCTGATATTCGTTTTATGCATATCGCCATAGGACCTGTTGTGGTTTTTGGTGCAAGTAATTTTCCATTAGCGTTTTCTGTTGCCGGTGGCGATACAGCTTCTGCATTGGCAGCAGGTTGCCCTGTTATTGTGAAAGCACATAGTGCTCATCCCGCAACATCTTCAATAGTTGGCAAAGCAATACAAATGGCTGCACGTAAAACTAATATGCCGGATGGTGTTTTTTCTTTGCTTTATGGTGATGGTACTACAACCGGTATTCAGTTAGTAAAACACCCGCACGTAAAAGCAGTTGGCTTTACAGGATCTTATAAAGCAGGCAAAGCATTGTATGATGCTGCTGTAAGCCGTCCTGAACCGATACCTGTTTATGCAGAAATGGGAAGCAGTAATCCTGTGTTTATTTTACCGCAAGCAATGAAAGAAAGAGGTGCAGCAATTGCCGCTGGCTATTCCGGATCAGTAACATTGGGCGTTGGACAATTCTGTACAAACCCAGGCATTTTATTTTACAAAGAGAATGAAGACGGATTTACAAGTGCATTGAAACAGGAGTTTGAAAAAACAAATGGAGGTGTGATGTTGGCACCTTCTATTTTTGAGTCTTATACAAAAGCTGTAGAGCAACATGTTCATGTAAATGGTGTAGCACAACTGGCAGTGGGTAATGCTGCAAAAGAAAATAACATTGCAACACCGGTACTTTTCTCAACTAACAGTGAAACATTTACTAATAACCCGGAATTAAGTGAAGAAATTTTTGGACCTGCAAGTATTGCTGTTACTACTGCAGGAAAAAAGGAAATGATCGATATCGCTAAAAAACTTTCCGGTCATCTTACCGCTACTGTTCACGGAACAGAAGATGAGTTAACAGAGTACAAAGAATTGATTGATGTTCTCGAACAAAAAGTCGGTCGGCTTGTAATAAACGGATTTCCTACAGGTGTAGAAGTATGCAGTGCAATGGTACATGGAGGTCCATTCCCATCAACTACCGATAGTAAGTCTACATCAGTTGGCACAGCAGCGATCTATCGTTTCACAAGGCCGGTTTGCTATCAGAACATGCCCGACTCGTTATTACCGCTTGAATTAAAGAATAAAAACACACTGGTTATTTGGAGGTTGATTAACGGTGAAAGGACAAATAAAGATTTAAATTAGCCGCTCAAGGCAAACCATGAAATTAATAAATCAAGGAAGATGAGTACACATTTAAGAAGCCACGATTGGTTTGGTAAGAAAAATAAAGACGGAATTATTTACCGTAGCTGGATGAAAAACCAGGGTATGCCCACCGATATGTTTGATGGACGTCCGGTGATTGGCATTTGCAATACGTTCAGTGAACTCACACCTTGTAATGCACATTTTCGTGATCATGCAGAAGCAGTGAAACGTGGTGTGTTGGAAGCAGGTGGCTTTCCATTGGAATTTCCCATCATGAGTTTGGGTGAAACATTGTTGAAACCAACAGCAATGTTGTTTCGTAATCTGGCTGCCATGGATGCAGAAGAAAGTATTCGAGGCAACCCTATTGATGGAGTAGTGTTGTTGACAGGTTGTGATAAAACAACTCCATCAACAGTGATGGGTGCAGCGAGTGTAGGCTTGCCAACGATTGTTGTTCCTGGCGGACCAATGTTGAATGGACGTTACAGAGGACAAACCATCGGCAGCGGTACACATGTGTGGAAGTTTGATGAAGACATGAAGACGGGCAAGATGAGCCAGGAAGAAGTTGAATATGCTGAGAGTTGTATGAGCAGAAGTATTGGTCATTGTATGACAATGGGCACTGCAAGCACCATGGCAGTAATGGTTGAATCGTTAGGATTAACATTGAGCGGTGCATCAGCAATACCGGCAGCAGACAGCAGAAAAAAAGTAATGGCGCAATTAAGTGGCAGACGTATTGTAGAAATGGTGAAAGAAAATTTAACCATCGATAAAATATTAACACGGGAAGCATTTGAAAATGCCATCAAAGTAAATGCTGCAGTTGGTGGTTCATCCAATTTCATAATTCATCTCACTGCTATTGCAGGAAGAATTGGTGTTGAATTAAACTTGGAAGATTTTGATACGCTCGGTAGCAAAATTCCGTTGCTGTTAAACCTGATGCCATCGGGATCGTACTTAATGGAAGATTTTTATTATGCAGGCGGCTTGCCGGTTATCTTAAATGAATTGAAAAAGGAACTGCATCAAAATGTGATTACCGTTACAGGAAAAAATCATCATGATAATATTGTTGGCAATACAGAATGTTACAACGAAGATGTGATTGCAAAATATGAATCACCAATAAAACCGGAAGCAGGTTGTGTTGTGGTAAAAGGAAATCTTGCAACAAATGGTGCAGTCATTAAACCATCAGCTGCTACACCGGCATTGATGAAACATACAGGCCGGGCGGTAGTGTTTGAAAGCATTGAAGATTATAATGCACGCATTGATGATCCGGAACTTGATATAGACGAAACCTGTGTAATGGTGTTGAAATATGTTGGTCCTGTTGGTTATCCCGGTATGCCGGAAGTGGGTAATATGGCATTACCGAAAAAAATATTAGAGAAAGGAATCAAAGATATGGTGCGCATCAGCGATGGACGAATGAGTGGCACAGCATATGGTACAGCTGTATTGCATGTATCGCCTGAAAGTGCAATCGGTGGCGCATTGGCATTGGTACAGAATGGCGACATGATTGAACTGGATGTAGAGAAAAGATTATTGCAGTTACATGTAAGTGATGAGGAGTTAGCAAAACGGAAAGAAGCATGGCTTGCACCCAAACCTGCAGCTACCCGTGGTTATGTAAGCATGTATATTAAACATGTGATGGGCGCAGATAAAGGTGCTGATCTTGATTTCTTACAGGGAAGTTCGGGTAGTGTGGTAACGAGAGATTCACATTGATGATAGAAACACAGATGACGCTGATACAAAAGATAAAAAAGGGTTATTAAAAATATGAGGTTATATAAATCAATATTCACTATTGCAGTAATTGTCATGCTTTCGTGCAGTAATGAAGAGAAACAAACTATGAGTGAGTATAAGACAACAGGAACAGTTGAACGAATCGATGCTGCATTAGATTCAATTGTTAATGCAGATGCAACAGCAGAGATCATCGCCGAAGGTTTTGAATGGAGCGAAGGAACTTTGTGGATCGAAAAAGAAAATATGCTGTTGTTCTCTGATGTTCCAACCAATACAGTTTACAAATGGACAGAAGCAAAAGGCAAAGAAGTATATCTCACTCCTTCCGGTTATACCGATACTGTAAAGCGTGGAGGTGAAACGGGTAGCAATGGTTTGCTATTAGATGCAAATGGAAATCTTGTTTTATGTCAGCATGGAAACAGACAGATGGCACGAATGGATGCGCCACTTGATCAACCAACTGCGAAGTTTATTACGTTGGCAGATAAATATCAAGGTAAACGTTTGAGCAGTCCGAATGATGCAGTGTACAACAGTGCAGGTGAATTGTTTTTTACTGATCCACCTTATGGATTAGAGTCGCAAAGAGATAATGATCCAAAAAAAGAAATTCCATTCAACGGAGTGTACAAAGTAAAAACCAATGGTGAAGTGATCTTATTGGTGGATAGTATTCCACGCCCCAATGGAATCGCATTTCTTCCCGGTGAAAAGCAAATCATTATCGCCAGTTCCGATTGGAAAAATCCAAACTGGTTTCTTTTTGATGTGGTTGGTGATTCCTTAACGAACGGCCGACTTTTTTACAATGATATTGCTTCTGCAAAAGGGCAACCCGGCTCACCTGATGGATTGAAGGTTGATAAAAACGGTAATGTATTTGCAACAGGACCCGGCGGTATCTGGATCTTCAACAAAGAAGGAAAGGTACTGGGCAAACTAAAACTCAAAAACCCCACATCGAACTGTGCACTGAGTGCTGATGAAAAAACTTTGTACATCAGCAACGATATGCAGGTATTGCGTTTTAAAATGAGAAAATAAATTATCAGCCATCGTGAAGAAATTTTTATTCCTCATTTTTCTAACTACATCCGTTGCATGTGCAGCGCAGGATTCGCTTTATATGCTGGGGCCGAACTCGCAACGAAAAGAGGGTGTACCAGGCGGAACTGTTACAAAACACGAATGGCAAAGCAAGCTCTATAATAATTTCAGAGAGTACTATGTTTACATACCTGCACAATATGATGTATCGAAACCTGCAGCATTAATGGTTTTCCAGGATGGGCATAGCTATGTAAATGATTCCGGTGATTTTCGTGTTCCTATTGTGTATGATAATTTAATTCATCAAAAGAAATTACCTGTTACGATCTGCTTGTTTGTAAATCCGGGTCACAATACAAAGGACTATCCGCAAAACAGGTATGCGTCAAGAAACCGTGCTGATGAATATGATGTTTTGGATGATCGTTATGCAACAATGCTGATGGATGAAATTATTCCTGAACTGAAAAGGAAATATAATATCAGCAACGATCCTAAGATGCATGGCATAGGTGGTTTATCAAGTGGAGCCATTTGTGCATTTACAGCTGCATGGGAACATCCTGAATACTTCAGCAAAGTATTGAGTCATATCGGGAGCTACACAAATATCCGTGGAGGTAATAACTATCCATCGATCATCCGCAAGCATAAAAAGAAAGACATCAAAATATTTATGCAGGACGGCACAAATGATCTTGATAACGAACATGGAAACTGGTGGCTTGCTAATTTGGAAATGGAATCGGCCTTTAAATTCAAAGGCTATGAATTTAAATTTGAAAAAGGCACAGGCACACATAGCGGCAAACATGGAGGCAGTATATTGCCGGAATCATTGATCTGGCTATGGAGTGATATCACAAATAAATAAACAGATAATCATACAAACATGAAATTATTTAAGACCAAAGCAGGAGTTGTTATTGAACAGGCCAATCAGTTTTTTTTAGTTACAGATGAAAACTGGGATGAGTTTATTAACAATGATGATGTGTTTGAAAAAGCAAAAGCGCTTACTTCTAAATTGTCTGCATCCGATAAAACATTAATTAGTGAAGTGTTGCCACCTATGGGCAGCAACCAGGAGTTATGGGCTTGTGGTGTAACCTACTATCGTAGTATGGTGGGCCGGCAGGAAGAAAGCAAAGCAGCAGGTGGCGCTGATTTTTACAGTAAAGTATATGAAGCCGAACGACCTGAATGTTTTTTCAAAAGCTCGTTTCATCGTGTTGTGGGTCATAATGATTTTGTTCGCATCCGTAAAGACAGTACATGGGATGTACCTGAACCGGAGCTCACACTGGTGGTTACATCTTCCGGGAAAATTATTGGTTATACAGTTGGTAACGATATGAGCAGCCGCAGTATTGAAGGCGAAAATCCATTGTACCTGCCACAAGCAAAAACATACGATGGTTGTGCAGCAGTAGGTCCATGTATTTATCTTACAAATGAAGCGCTCAAGCCCGAAACATCGATTCATCTTTCTATTAAACGAAATGCGGCAGTAGTATTTGAAGGAACAATTGCTATCAGTCAAATGAAACGTACGCCACAGGAACTGGTTTCATTTATCTATCGTGAAAGCAGTTTTCCGTATGGTTGTTTGATCATGACAGGAACAGGAATCGTTCCCGGCAGCGATTTTACTTTGCAAAGTGGTGACGAAATCAGCATCAGCATTGATGGCATCGGCACGTTGCAAAACACAGTAAAATAATTATTTCCTTTTTACAGGAATAACGTATCGATCATTAAAACAGATCATGGTGAAACTAATTCTCTTTTTTTCGTTTGCGTCTATCGTGTTATTATTTGGTTGCAGTCAATCGAAACGTGCAGGTAAAGGAGCTAGTAATGGATTGGTTTTGAAAGACGTTTATAAAGATGCCTTTCTTATGGGCGTTGCGGTGAACGATCCGATCGTTTCAGGTTCAGCAAAAGCATCGCAGGATATTGTGGTGAAACACTTCAATACAATTACGTTGGAGAACAGCATGAAAGCTGCATTGATCAATCCGCAACCAAACGTTTTTAATTTTGGTCCGGCAGATGCATTTGTAGCTTTTGGTGAAAAACATAAAATGTTTATCATTGGTCATACGTTGGTTTGGCACAATCAAACTCCAGCGTGGTTTTTTACCAATGCAGCCGGCAAACCAAATTCAAAAGCAGAACAGATCGAGCAGCTTCGCAATCATATCAAAACAGTTGCAGGTCGGTACGCAGGAAAAGTACATGCATGGGATGTGGTGAATGAAGTAATTGATAACGATGGCAGCTATCGCCCCACCACATGGGTGAATGCATTTGGCAATGGTGATACATTGGTAAAGTATGCGTTTAAGTTTGCCAGCGAGTTTGCTCCCAATACAGAATTATACTACAACGATTTTAATGCATGGCGTCCTGCAAAAAGAGACGGCATTGTTCGCCTTGTAAAAATGTTGCAGAAAGAAGGCATCCGCATCGATGGAGTGGGTATACAAGGTCATTGGGGATTGAACTATCCAAAAACTGAATACATTGAAGCGGCTATTGATGCATATGCGGCGTGTGGTGTAAAAGTGATGATCACTGAACTGGATGTAGATGTACTGCCATTAACAAAAGAAGGGCAGATCATTGGGCAGGGAATGAGTGATAAACAATTTCAACTCGAAGAATTTAAAACCTTCCTTGATCCGTACAGGAATGGATTGCCGGATAGTATTCAAAATTTATTGACCAAACGTTATGAAGAACTATTCGCTATCTTTTACAAGCGAAAAGAAAAAATTGCAAGAGTTACTTTGTGGGGTGTGCAGGATGGAATGAATTGGAAAAATGATTATCCAATTCCGAACCGTACGAATTACCCGTTGCTATGGGATCGAAATCATCAGCCAAAACCTGCACTCAATGCTGTATTGAATGTTCCGGCGAAGCTGAAATAATAATACAGCGAACTCAACGAAATAATTATGGAATTGCTTGTCATCTTTCTTGCCATTTGTTTGCAGATATTTTTGACTTATAAAAAAGTAAGTCCGTTTTTATCGTTGTTGCTGGTGGCCATTCTTGCCGGTCTTTTTCTCGGTATGGAACCGATGCAGGTTATTAAATCAGTTGAAAAAGGAGTTGGTAATACATTAGGAGGATTGGCGCTTATCATTTGTCTTGGTGCAATACTTGGTAAAGTACTGGAAGCAGGTGGGGCTGCTGAAAAAATTTCCACTACGCTGATCAATGGGTTCGGACAAAAAAATATCCAATGGGCTGTACTGCTCACTGGTTTTTTAATTGGCATTCCACTTTATTATAACGCAGGCTTTATCATATTAGTGCCGCTGGTTTTTTCCATTGCAAGCAAAGCAAAACTTCCATTGTTATACGTTGCTATTCCAATGGCTGCATCGTTATCTACCACACATTGTTTTCTTCCGCCGCATCCAAGTCCTGTTTTCCTGGTAAATGCATTTAATGCAGATATGGGCAAAACATTGATCTATGGTTTGATGATCACAATACCGGTTGTAATAGTGGCTGGTCCTTTTTTAGGCCGTGTACTGCAACGTATAGAAGTGAAAATTGCAGGAACATTTCTTTCTCCTCAACAAACTCCCGAACGTGAATTACCTGCTGCATTTCCCAGTTTTTTAATTGGCTTGTTACCTGTGCTGTTAATTACACTGGCTGTAATTGCTGATAATTTTTTGCCCGATCAATTATTGAAGAAAGTAATTCTTTTCATTGGCGATACAACCATTGCATTATTGTTAACCGTTTTTATTGCGATCTGGTACTTCGGTATCAGGGCAGGTAAAACAATGGAAACAACTATGAAATGGCTGGCTGATGCAATTTCCGGCATTGCACTCATCTTATTGATCATTACAGCAGGCGGTGTATTCAAGCAAGTGTTGCAGGATAGCGGCACTGATCAATACATTGCTTCGTTCAGTGGTAAATGGCAAATGCCGCCGCTAATTTTTGGATGGGTTGTTACTGCAATGTTGCGTGTTGCAATTGGTTCTGCTACAGTTGCGGGCATAACTGCTGCAGGTGTGGTTACTCCTTTAGTGGCTTCGGGAGTTGTGTCGCCGGAATTGATGGTGCTGGCTGTGGGAACAGGCAGTGTATTTGGCTCACACATCAATGATTCGGGTTTCTGGATGTTCAAAGAGTTTTTTAATCTTACACTCAAACAAACATTTTTATCGTGGACGGTGATGGAAACCCTCATTTCTGTTTTAGGGTTGCTAGGGGTTTTGCTATTAAACTACTTCATCTAATCATTGATCCGGATTACTTTTTTCCGAACAACTTACGCTGTAATCTGATATGCGACCAATAAGCGGATAAATAAAAACAATGATCGTACGGTTAATTAAACAGGTTGCATATCCCGTACAACTTGTTTGATCTTATTCAGTGCAATAGTAATTTCTTCTTCGGTTGTAAAACGTCCCAAACTAAAACGTATAGAACCAATCGCCAGTTCATCTTTCAATCCCATTGCTTTTAATACATGCGACGGTTCTGCTGATGCAGAAGTACATGCTGATCCTGATGATACAGCAATATGTTTACTCAACTGGCCGATGAGTTGTGCCGCACCAGGAAAATCAAATGAAACATTTACCACATGCGGAAGTAAAAAATTTTTGTCGCCATTAAGAGTGGTGCAGCCGAGCTGCAACAATCCATTCAGCAATTGATCACGCAGTTGTTCAATTCTTGTTTGATCAGTTTGCATATCTGACAAACAAATATCACAAGCTTTACCTAACCCAACAATGCCCGGCACATTTAACGTTCCGCTACGCAAACCTTTTTCATGACCACCACCATACAAAAGTGGACTTAGTTTTACTCTTGGATTTTTTCTCCGCACATACAAAGCACCCACTCCTTTCGGACCATAAAGTTTATGTGCAGATAAAGCCAACAGATCAATATCATCTTTCAACACTTCAACGGGAACTTTTCCTACTGCCTGCGTGGCATCACTGAAAAATAGCACGCCGGTTTTTTTGGCAATGGCTGCTAATTCTTTTATCGGAAACAAAACACCTGTCTCATTATTGGCATACATCGCTGCAATCAGAATCGTATCAGCTTGTATACTTTTTTCAAGCAGAGATGGATCGGGCAATCCATTCTCATCAACAGGAAGATAAGTAACTACCGCACCTTGTTTTTCTAAATAAGCACAGGTATCCAACACTGCTTTATGCTCCGTCTGGTAAGTAATAATATGATGTCCTTTTGATTGATAGGTTTCATATACACCCCGCAGTGCAAGATTAACAGCTTCAGTTGCTCCGGAAGTGAAAATCAGTTCTGATGGATCAGACCCTATCAGCCTTGCCACTCTCTCCCGGCCTATCGCAACAGCTTCTTCAGCTACCCAACCATATGCATGTGTTCGGCTGGCTGCATTTCCAAATTGGCTGGTGAAATAAGGCAGCATTTCTTCCATCACCCTTGGATCACAAGGAGTTGTGGCATTATAATCGAGATAGATGGGGTTTTGCATACTTATAAGAGCTGCAAATTAGAACATAAATAGAACCATTCGCATGATTGGGCGGCTCTTGCAGGCACATTCTTGCCGAATTCAAACCCTTTTTTAACATCCTGGCTAAAAGCATCGGCCTACCTTTGCATTGCTCTCACCAACGAACAGGCTCTACTACAAAACACTTAGTTCCAAAACAACTCTGCTGCCTGAGATACTATTTTTCACATTAAATCGTTACCGGCTATGAGTTTGGTGAAAGCAAAACTTTTATTATTTTTAAAAATCCAACATCCGTTAAACCACTTAACTATGAAACTATTCCGTACCAACCTGCTGTATATTGCTATTACAGCGTTCATCACATTACAAATACCAATTGCTATTGCCGGTAACAGCCCCGACGCCGGAACACTTACGCATTATATAAAAGAAGTGGAAGAAGCCGCAAGGGTTGAAATGAATGCAGAAGAAATGATTGCTGCAAAGGCCGATAGCATTTACGATACGCTTCACCTTTTACAAGCAGGTTTGCAGGAAGAAGCCTTTGAACTGGCCTATGAAGGTTATTACAAACTTTTGGAGCAAGGCAAAATGTCGAAAAAAGATGTGTTGACGATTGCCGATTTCTCAAAGCCCTCTTCTGAAGAGCGTTTGTTTGTAATTGATATGGAAAAAGGAAAGATTCTTTTTCAAACATTGGTTGCACATGGCCGCAAAAGCGGACTTATCTATGCAACTGAATTTTCAAACAAACCTGAATCAAATAAGAGCAGCCTTGGTTTTTACCTCACCATGCAACCTTACTATGGTGGCAAAGGATATGCATTACGGCTTCAGGGTTTAGAAAAAGGAATTAATGATAATGCGTTTGAACGTGCTATTGTATTGCATGGCTCAGATTATGTAACAAGCCAGTTTGCCAACAGCAATGGTTACTTAGGCAGAAGCCTTGGTTGTCCCGCTGTTCCAACAAAACAAACAAAGGCTATCATTAACAGCATTAAAAACGGAAGTCTTTTATTTATTTATCACCCAACTGAAGAATACAAAACGAAATCAACAATACTGAACAGTTAATCCTGTTCAATCTTTTTAACCAATTGAGATTCGAGTTCCTGATGATGAAAAGCCCTGGCATTCCTGCCGGGGTTTTTAATGTACGATCATCCATGCAGCAAGCTGAATGACGATGCCGGTAATAATACCGGTATAAATTTCGACAGGTTTATGATCACTTACTATCAACCGGCTGCTGCAGGTAACACCTGCAATAAGTACTGCTGCTAATAAGGAAAACACATCATCTAATTTATTTGCGAAAACCAGAAGTACAAAAAAAGCTACCATGCCGCCAACGCCAAGCGCATGCATACTCACCTTCATATAATTATTAATGATGAGTGAAGCACAGGAAGCAACAAATGCGCTTAATAAAAATGCACGCAACTCTGTGGGGTCACCTAATTGCTTTGATACATAGTAAGTCCAGAAGAAAAATGTAATACACGCAACGTATGGAATAATGCGGTCTTTTTGAGTAGGCAATTGAATGGACTGAATAAATCCAAGCCCTTTTAACAATAACACAGTTACGATCGGCAAAAAAATACTTGTACCAAACACCCGTAAAAAATAAATGATTCTTGTTTCAGGATCAACACCAAGAAACACATGATTGTTTTGATATAATAGATACAGCACCACCCAACCAATAATAAAAAGCGGGTGAAATAAATAAGAAAAGATCAATGCGGGAATTCTCAACGCAGCCGGATATTTTTCAGGAGTTGTATCCAAGCTTCCCTCTTCATTAATCACCAAATGTTCCGTCATACTTATAATTGTTTTCGTAACCTGGCCACGGGTATATTCAACTGTTCCCTGTATTTTGCCACGGTTCTGCGTGCAATATTATAGCCTTTTTCCTGAAGGAGTTCGGTTAAACGTTCATCGCTTAATGGTTTTCTCTTTTCTTCAGCATCAACCATATCAAAGAGGATCTTTTTCACTTCACGGGTCGACACTTCTTCGCCACTATCTGTACTCAACGATTCACTGAAGAAGAATTTCAAACGATAGGTGCCGAATTCTGTTTGTACAAATTTACTGTTGGCCACACGGCTCACCGTTGAAATATCCAACCCGGTTTTTTCAGCAATGTCTTTCAGGATCATTGGTTTTAAGTTGGTTTCATCGCCGGTGAGGAAAAACTCCTCCTGGTGGCGCATGATGGCCGTCATGGTATGCAATAATGTGTTCTGCCTTTGCTTGATGGCATCAATAAACCAACGAGCCGCATCAATTTTTTGTTTGATGAAAAGAACAGCTTCTTTCTGACGCTTATCTCTTTTGCTGCCCTTATCATATTCCTTCAGCATATCACGGTAACCTTCACTGATGCGCAGGTCAGGTGCGTTACGGGAATTTAATGTGAGTTCAAGCTTGCCACCGTTATTCAGAATAAAGAAATCAGGAACAATATATGTTTCTGCTTTATTTACAGATCCAAAATTACCTCCGGGTTTTGGGTTTAGCTTAATGATCTGGTGAATGATTGCTCTTAATTGCTCATCATCTAATGTAAGGCTACGTTGAATTTTTTCGTAGTGCTTTTTTGTAAACTCGTCAAAATACTTTTCAAGTATTGTGATGGCTTGTTCAATATCCTTCGATGCATTTGTTTTTTGCTTGTGCCTTAACTGAATCAGCAAACATTCCTGCAGATCTCTTGCACAAATACCCGGCGGATCGAAATGCTGAATGATCTGAATTACTTCTTCCACCTCTGCTTCCGATGCATCAATATTTTGTCTGAATGCGAGATCGTTTACAATGGCACTGTTTTCACGGCGCAGATAACCATCGTCATCAATACTGCCCACAACCTGCTCTGCAATGGCCTGACGCTTGCTGTCCAGCTTCAACATACCCAACTGCTGGAGCAACACTTCGTAAAAACTAGTTTCAAGTTTTACGGGAGTGGTTTTATGTTCTTCCTGCTCACCATAGCTATCATCCCGCATGCGGTAATCGGCAATATCATCATCCCCTTCGTTCACGTATTCATGAATGTCGATATTGTCGTATTCATCTTCGCCGCCATCCAGATCATATTCTTCTTCATCAGAAGTATCAAATTCGTCTTTTACTTCCCCCGTATCCTGGTCATCATTTTCTTCATTTGATTGTTCCAATGCCGGGTTCTCCTCCAACTCTTCTTTAATCCGTTCTTCCAGATTGGCCGTAGGTACCTGCAGCAGCTTCATTAACTGAATTTGCTGGGGCGATAACTTTTGCAGTAATTTTTGATGTAGTCCCTGACTCAGTGCCATTTTCTCAATACATTTATACTTTACTATGCAATTGCGAGCCGCTAAAATATTAAAAAAACAGACAGGAATGAGAAATTGGAACAATTTTTGCGGAATGCTGATAATTCTCCTATTGATTTCGCTGGCAGCAAAAGGCCAACAAGCTGATTCTGTGAAAGTTAAAAAAGAGAAGGCTCAAATAATTCATTCTTCCCTTTTTAACAAATACAACCTTCTTCAGCCATTATCGACCAATCATTCAAAAAAAATTTCTACAAATCTTGGTAGTCCTTTCGCCCATTGGGGATTTATGTGCATTGGCGAATACAAGCTGGAACAAAAGACAGGCATCCCTTTGAGAGTGCGCCTCGGTTCACTTGACTATGTAAATAAACTTGAAGGGAAACAGTAAGATCATTACTGCATAATGTTCTCTTTTATAAACAGCAGGTGATTTTGCACCGCACGCACATCAGCAAAACTATAGGCTTCGCCCAAGGCAAGTTTATGCTCTGTATTTGAATGATTGGGAAACAACTCGATCCGGTTTAAGATTGTTTGTAGTTTTTCGGCATTCATCAGCTGCTCAACTCTTATCGCACCTGTTTTAATGAGATCTACAAGATGACCTTCGATGGTTCCTGCTGTAAGATTTCTTAATGCTGCTATCTCAGCAATACTCTTCCCATCACTATAATATGTAAGCGTTACCGATTTTGTATCTTCCCTCGGCTGGGTTGATTTTTCTTTACGCTCACGCTTGGGGCTATCTTTTTTTGCTTCGATATTTGTTTCCAGGCCATGCTCTTCGCAATAACTCATCACAATCTCAATTATTTCATCACCATACTTATCGGCTTTGGCTTTACCAAAACCTGAAAGCAATTGAAGATGTGCTTTTGTGAATGGCAGATAAGTACAGATTTCCTGCAAACTATTACTGTTAGCCAATAAATAGATGGGCATATTCTGTTCATCGCAAATACGATCACGCCAGGTTTTTAAACGGAAATACAGATCGGGTTGATTGATACCGGCAGCAGTTTGCTTTTTATTAGCAGCATAACAGGTAAGATTTGTACGAGGTGTTACAAGGTTAAGCTTATGCCTCAAATGATCAGTGATAGAGAACGGTTGCAATCCTGATTTCAAATAATAGATCTCAGTATGCAGAGTTGTAAACAATGCATTCAACTGCTCATTCACTTCATCTGCTGCTGTTTTATGTTCGGTAATAAGCGGATGTTGTTTTAACTGTTGCTGCAGTTCTTCAAAACGTGGAATGAAATAATTCACTGCATCATTTACACGTTGCTGCAATTGGCTGTTTGTTTCAACCACAGGTTGCTCTTTGAGTAATTGATTGATCTGGAGTAAAAATTTCCTGGCCACCGATTGCTCCTGCTGAAATTGAAATTGCATACTGCCTATCCATTCTTCCGCTCCTTCATTCAACTCGAATTTATGTTTGGTTACAGCCTGCATCAACAATTTCAACGCCAATGCTGTTTGTTGAAATGTAAACAACTCTTCCAGCAATTGTTGGGAGAAAGCTTTTCTTGCCTCTTCAAACCGCTGCGGCAAAGAACCTTTTGGCGACAATGCTTTTTGTCCATCAACAACCTGCTGATTACTGAAAATCACATTGGGTTGAATTTTCGACAACAATACAATTCCCTCTAAGCTTGTGCAACGGCTCAACGCCACATATACCTGTCCACTGGTGAATGAAAGACCGGCATCGATCATTACTTTTTCAAACGTTAAGCCCTGACTTTTATGAATGGTGATGGCCCATGCCAACCGTAATGGATATTGCTCGAATGTTCCCAATACATCCTGCTCCAGTTTTCCATCGGTACGATTAAGTGTGTAGCGGGAGTGATCCCATGTTTCTTTCTGCACACGAATACTCTCATTCCCACATTTTACAATTACTTCTTCATCAGTCAACGAATGCACCACACCGATCTTTCCATTAAAAAAACGTTTACTGATAGTATCATTTTTAAGAAACATCACCTGTGCACCTTCTCTTAATACCAACTCTGCATCGGCAGGATAACTGTTCTCCGGGAACTCACCATCGATGGTTGCTTTGTAGGTATAAGGCGGCGCTGTTAAACGTTGCAATTGCTGACGGTTAATTAATTCTGCCTGGTTGTTGTGTGACGTAAGTGTAATAAATGTTTCATCACGATCAGGTTGAAAGCCGGGCTGATAACGTTCATTCAATATCTCCAGATCATCGGCATCCAGTTGATTGTTGCGCACTTTGTTGAGCAGTCGAACAAACTGTTCTTCTTTTTGCCGATAGATGGTTGTTAACTCGATCAGCAATGGCATCTGTTCCTGTATTGCTTTACTATCGAAAAAGAAAGTGGAATTATAATACTCCTGCAATACAGCCCATTCATGATTTTGGGCAACGGGCGGCAATTGAAACAAGTCACCGATCAATAATAATTGTACACCTCCAAAAGGAAGATCATGCTGGTAACGAACGCTTCTCAAAATTGTATCGATGGCATCCATTACATCGCAACGCACCATACTCACTTCATCAATAATGAGCACTTCCATTTTGCGGAGCAACTGCAAACGTTGTTTATTGTAACGGATCTTTGAAAGTAATTCCTGCTTGCCTGCACTAGTTGGTAACAATGGGTGCAAGGGCAATTGAAATAAACTATGCAACGTAACACCTCCTGCGTTGATGGCAGCTACCCCTGTTGGTGCCGC
Source organism: Lacibacter sp. (assembly GCF_035299325.1). Classification (GTDB taxonomy): domain Bacteria; phylum Bacteroidota; class Bacteroidia; order Chitinophagales; family Chitinophagaceae; genus Lacibacter. Next base: position 50,099 of record NZ_DATGWT010000021.1, read on the forward strand.
CACAATGGTATTCTTTGCACTATGTTCTTTCAAATATTTGAGGAAAGTTGTTTTGCCGGTTCCTGCCTTTCCGGTGAGGAACACGCTTTCCTGCGTTTCAGTTACAAACCGATACGCTAATTCAAACCTTTCGTTGCGTTCCACAGATTGCATAAATGATAAATTAATAGATAAGACGCTTGTAATCGATTGCCGTGCCGTCAAAGTTAATGATCAAACATAACTTCAATCTTTCAATCAATTCATGTCTTTTCCGCCCAGCATTAAAATCTCACTTACCTGCACTTCAGTGATGTATTTCTTATTTCCGTCTTTATCGTTATAACTGCGGTTGATGAGTTTGCCTTCGATCATCACCTCCTTTCCTTTCACCAGGTACTTTTCTGCGATCTCCGCCACCTTGCCCCAGGCTACAAGGGTGTGCCATTGTGTTTCAGTGATCTTTTCGCCTTTCGCATTGCGATAGCTTTCACTGGTCGCAACATTAAAGCGTGCCATTTTCTTTCCACTTTCCAATGTTCTTACTTCAGGTGCATTGCCCAGGTTACCGATCAATTGCACTTTGTTTTTTAATGCGTACATAAGTTTGAAATTTGCCGCCCGTAGTTTGTACAGGCGAGGTTTAAAAATTTGTTATCTCAATCAGCGGTACTTGTTTTTCCGTTGACAACACAAAGATGCACTGCTGTAAAAACGATAGTCGGTAGTTAACCGTTTCTTCCCGAAGCTAAACGTGTAGAAACGTTTGCACACGGATAAATAAATTGTATCTTATCGGTCAAAAGCTATGCTATGACTGCATCTGACAACAAAACCTGCCTCGCCTGTGGTAAAACATTAAAAGGAAGAGTTGATAAGAAATTCTGTGATGATTACTGCCGCAATAGTTATAACAATCAGCAAAAAGCAAAGGGCAGCCACAGCAGTTTTGTACGCAACATCAACAATACATTATTGAAGAACAGAAAGATATTGGAAGGCCTTTTGCCTGACGGTGAAGAAACCGCTAAAGCCAATAAAGACAAACTCCAACGACTGGGTTTTCATTTCAAATACATCACGCATTTATACACTACAAAAACAGGCAAGACCTATTTCTATTGTTACGATTATGGATATCTGCCGTTGGAAAATGATTGGTTCCTGATCGTTAAAAAGAAAGAAGAATAAGTTATAGCTTGATTGCCGATCCCCTGATCAGTAACTCAGGTGTAAGAACACGTTTTTCAAATTCTTTCACCGGCCGTTTGCTTTCCACCAGCTGCAACAACAATTCAGTGGCAGCTCTTCCCATCTCTTCAGCAGGTTGACGAATTACTGTCAACGGCGGATCAACCAACTCAGCAATATCAGAATTAGAAAAGCCGATCAACGCAATGTCTTTTGGAATATCCAATCCACGACGCTTCAACGTTTTTAAACAGCCCGTTGTTAATTTATCGCTTGTGGTAATAATGGCATCCGGCTTTTGTTTTAAGGTAAGCAGCTTGTTCACCGCTTCTTCCACTTCAGAAAATACCATCCCGCCATAAAAACAATGCTGCACATATTCTTTGCTGTATGAAATATTATGCGCTTTCAATGCATCATGGTAACCGGCTAAACGTTCGGCAGTAATGGACAAAAACTCTGATCCTGCTAATGCAGCAATTCGTTTAAATCCGTTCTTAATAAGATGTTCAGTTGCCTCATAGGTTCCCCGGTAATTATCTACAATTACTTTGTGTGTATCAATATCATCATGAATACGATCGAACAAAACGATCGGCATTCCACGTGCATGCAACGCTTTGATATGTGTAAGATCAGTTGTTTCGGTAGATAAAGAAATGATCACCCCATCAACTGAACGTGATGCAAGGAACTGGAGATCGATCACTTCCCTTTCGTACGACTCACGGCTTTGCGATACAATTACATTATAACCCCGGTCGTAAGCAATTGATTCAATACCATTGATCACTTGTGAAAAAAAGGTATTAGCAATTTCACACACTACAACACCTATAGATCTGCTTCGCTTTTCTTTTAAACTTAATGCAATGGGATTGGGCCGGTAATTGAGTTTTTCAGCACACTCAAGCACCAGTTGTTTGGTCTCAGCGCTGATCTCGTGACTGTCACGCAAAGCCCTCGATACAGTTGATGTGGAAAGACCCAATGCTTTAGCAATATCTTTTATCGTTACAGCTTCAAACTTCATATAAACAATCTTGCGGCTAAAGATAGTTTATTCATGCCTGAAATGATGAGCCACTTCGGGGCTCGATACATAACCCGTTGCAAATCATTTTTTTGATAAAACAGACAGGGCAGGATGGTTGTTTAAAAAATGGCATCGTTCTCGGGAACGATTGCGTAAATAAAAGGTTTTAAACCCTTCAGTAATCCTCAAAATGTGCCTAGACTTGTTATGACAACAGAACGGAATTGCTTGCTAAAACATAAGTCGCCAGACCGTGTCTAATTCAACAGCCATTTAGTTAACGATTCAAAAAATCAGTTTCAATTTTAAACCCATTTTACCGTGGCTGTGTGCTCCGGTAAAAAATCAATTCTAAAAAAAGCGTAGTATGAAACAATCTTTACTCCTGCTTTTGCTTTTGATGTGCGGCACATTGCTGTTTGCCCAAAACCGCCAAATCAAAGGAAAAGTAATGGATGATGCCGGCGCACCACTTCAAGGTGTAAACGTGTTATTAAGTGGATCACAAAAAGGAGTGCAAACAGATGCAACCGGATCTTTCTCCATTGCAGCCCCGGGCACCGGCACTGTAACATTATTGATCAGTTACAGCGGTTATAAATCTCAAACTGTAAGAGTTGATGGTAAATCCGAGGTATCCATTAGTCTTGAAAAAGATGTAAGTACGTTGGAAGATGTAGTGGTGGTAGGTTATTCTTCCGTTCGTCGTAAAGATGTTACGGGTTCTGTATCGTCAGTAAATGCGAAACAACTTAAAGATATTCCTATTTCATCTGCTGCCGAGGCAATACAAGGCCGTTTGGCTGGTGTACAGGCTATTGCTTCAGAAGGCGCTCCTGGTGCAGAAATTGTTATTCGTGTTCGTGGCGGCAGCTCCATTACACAAGATAATGGTCCGCTATACATTGTAGATGGTGTGCAGGTAGAAAATGCATTATCTGTTTTGTCACCACAGGATATTGCTTCAATTGATGTGTTGAAAGATGCATCAACCACGGCTATTTATGGTGCACGTGGTGCAAATGGTGTAGTGATTATTACAACCAAAGCCGGTAAGGCAGGCAAAACAACAGTAAGCTATAATGGCCAGTATGGTTTTCGTCAAATCGGAAAAACAGTGGATGTACTCAGTCCTTATGAGTTTGTGCTTTGGCAATATGAGCGTTCACGTGGCAGCGCAACGGACAGCGGTAATTTTGCTCAAACCTATGGTACAACATGGGACACACTAAGTGTATATAAAAATATAGACGCTATTAACTGGCAAGAGCGTGTATTCGGCCGCCAGGCAAGATTCCAGAATCATAATGTTGCGGTTAACGGCGGCAACCAGAATACAAGTTTTAATCTGAGTCTTACTGCAAACAGAGAAGAAGGCATTCAATTAAACTCTGGATTCGACCGTAACCTGGTAAACTTTAAACTTGATCATAAAGTTTCCGATAAAGTAAAAGTAGGATTTACAACCCGCTATCTCAACCAGGTAATTAATGGAGCAGGTACCACCAACAGTGGTACACGAACCACAAACCGTTTACGACATACAATAAATTATCGCCCATTTGAAATACCTTTTAATGGCGGTGGTGTTGAGGATTTTGATGAAGCCTATTACATTGCTTCAGCGGGCGCAATCAACCCTGTTATTCTTACCGAAGCAGAATATCGTAAACAAACAACCGATGCAATTTATTTAACCGGTTATGCAAACATTAACCTTACAAAAAATCTCGTCTTCCGTTCAACCGTAGGTTACGATAATGCAGGAATACAAACTGATTTGTTTTACAGTAAAATCACTCCCACTGCAAGAAACTTTGCAGCGCTGCCCGTAGCTTCAATAGGCAAACAGGACAACTGGCAACTCACTAATTCGAACACACTTCAGTACAGTTTAAACAACTATAAAAAATATCATGATTTTTCCGTGTTAGCTGGTCAGGAAACCGTTGATCGCCGTTCAAGCCAGAATTCTGTAGAAACACGTTATTTCCCTGCTGATATAAGTGCAGACAAAGCGTTGGCAAATATGGGGTTGGGATCTGTGCCTTCAGGTTCCACTGCCCAGCAGCCATTGCCAACATCTTTTATTAATCCACCCGACAGAATATTTTCATGGTTTGGAAGGGTAAGCTATGCATACAATGATAAGTACCTGGCGACCTTTAACCTACGTGCAGATCGTTCATCAAAATTCAGCTCTGATAACGGATCACTCGTGTTTCCTTCGGGCTCGGTTGCATGGCGTTTCTCCAGGGAAAATTTTCTTGATAAACTCAGCTGGCTAAGTGACGGTAAGCTGCGTTTCGGTTATGGTGCTGTGGGTAATAACCGTATTGGTAATTTATTGTATCTGCAGCTATACGGTGTTACAGGGCAATATGCATTCAATCATTCAATTGTTCCGGGCTTTGCCCCTACCTCTTTGGCTAACCCAAATCTTCGTTGGGAAAAAAATATCACCCGTAACCTTGGTTTAGATCTTGCTTTCCTGAACAACCGCATTCAGCTTTCGATAGATGCCTATAAGAATTCTGCAAACAATTTATTGTTAGATGTGGCTATACCACCAACAACCGGGTATAATTCACAAATACAGAATGTGGGTGCAACCTCAAACAAGGGCCTGGAATTCCAGATCAATGCCACACCTGTAAGCAATCGAAACTTTACATGGACGTCGAACTTTAATATCTCATTTAATAAAAATGAAGTTGAAAGCTTAGGCGGTCTCACCGAAATTGTGCGTAACTCCGGTTGGCAGGGTAGTGATGGCGTGCCTGATTATATCGTTCGGGTAGGTGAGTCTACCGGATTGATGTATGGATTTGTTACTGACGGTTTTTATAAGATTGGCGATTTCGATTACAACTCAACTACTGCTACTTACACTATTAAACCGGGTATTGCGTTAAACAGTGTCTACGGTACTCCGCAACCGGGCATGCTTAAATGGAAAGATTTAAATGGTGATGGCACAATTACAGCCGATGGCGACCGGACTGTTATTGGTAATGCAAATCCAAAATTCACCGGTGGCTGGAACAACCAGTTTTCATACAAAGGATTCGACTTAAGTATCTTCTTCAACTTTGTTGTTGGCAATGATATTTATAATGCAAATAAATTAGAATGGACAGATGGTGCATTTCTTAACCTCAATATGCTTTCAACAATGAAAGACCGCTGGACAAATATTGATGCAAACGGTAATGTTGTTACCGATCCCGATGCACTGGGTAAACTAAATGCTAATGCAAAAATCTGGAGCCCGGTGCGTGTACAACGCTGGTGGTTACATTCATGGGCAATTGAAGATGGGTCGTATTTACGTATCAACAACGTAACGTTTGGTTATACACTTCCTGCCAAAATAACTGGCAAGGCAAAAATTTCTACCCTCCGTGTATTTGGTACTGTAAACAATCTGGCTACGATTACCGGCTACACTGGTTACGATCCGGATGTAACAGCACGCAGAAACGACCCATTAACACCGGGTGTTGATTTTGCAGCTTATCCAAGAGCAAGAACATGGGTAGTAGGTGTAAATGTTACTTTCTAATTCTAAAAAAGATTGCTATGACAAATAAACTTTTCCAATCAGCAATAAAAGTAATGTCGGGTGTGCTACTGATAAGCATACTTACAGGCTGTAAAAAATTTACTGAAGTTCAACCTGTTTCGCAATACAGTGTTGAGCAGGCGTTTTCTGATCCTGCAAATGCATACTCGGCAGTGGTGGGTGTTTATGATGAATTACAGGGAGATAATGGTTACGGCATCCGTATCAGTATGTATTATCCTTATGATACAGATGAAGGAATTGTTAGTGGTAATATTGATAATGGTCGCCGTGGAGTTGGCCGCTATCAACTGCTTCTTACCAATTCTGAAATTGCAAACCCCTTCCGTCAGTTATACAGAGGTCTCGAAAAAGCAAATCTTTGTATTGAGCAAATTCCATTAATGAATCAATACAACAACGGAACCGAAGCGGAAAAGAAAGAACTGCGCAGGTTACACGGCGAGGTATTAACATTACGAGCACAATTCCTCTTTGAATTAATCCGCAACTGGGGCGACGTGCCTGCACCAATGGTGCCTGCCTATAAACAAACTAGTTTGTTTATACCGCAAACAAACCGTGATTCTACTTACAATAATATTATTGCTGATCTTGCTACAGCCATTGATCTGTTGCCTTGGCGTACAGAAGTTCCAAGAAATGAGCGTATCACCAAAGGAGCTGCCAAGGCTTTGCGTGCACGTATTGCATTATTCCGTGGTGGCTATTCGTTGCGCAGCAATGCACAAATGGAAAGGCCTGCCGATTATCTCACCTACTATCAGATTGCAAAAAAAGAATGTGAAGAGTTAATGGCCGCCAGAACACAACACACATTAAACCCAAGCTATTCCGACGTATGGCGTAAGGTTACATCATTTACCTACGACCCTTACGGTGAAATTTTATTTGAAGTTGGTGCCGGTGGCGGCAACAGCAACAGCGATAGCAGAATGGGTAATTACGATGGTCCAAATCTTAACGCAGCATCACGATATGGTACAGGTGGCGGTGGTATTGTTATGTTACCCAACTTCTTTTATGCGTTTGATTCAGTTGATACCAGAAGAGATGTAACAATTACTCATTACCAGGTAACATCGGCTACTAATATAAAATCGCAACGCAGACTGGGTGAACTCAACACAGGTAAGTACCGCAGAGACTGGCGTGTACCTTTATTACCAGGTACAGTGCTGAATGTTGGATACAATTGGTCGGTAATCCGTTTTTCTGATGTGCTGTTGATGTATGCTGAAGCTGTGAATGAAATTAGTAACGGCCCAACACCGGAGGCCATTGCAGCATTTGAAGAAGTTCGTAAACGTGCCTTCGTTGGTAACTTGTCAATGATAGGAATAACGCCAACAGATAAAGCAGGTTTCTTTAATGCCATTGTGAATGAGCGTTTTCTAGAATTTGGACATGAAGGTGTACGTAAATACGATTTGCTACGTTGGAATTTACTGGCTGCAAAAATTCAGGAAGCAAGAGATAAAATACTTCTCATCAGAACCAGAACTGCTCCTTACAACAATGTACCCCAATACATTTACTGGAGAAATAATGGCGAAGAAATTCAATATTATGCAGGTCCAACTGCTCCTGCAACAGCTTTACCTTTCTGGCGACCAACTCAGGTGCCTTCTCCAACAACGGGATGGACACGTACAGACTGGGCACAACACTTAACCAGTAACAGTGCAATAGATGGATTGCCACTATATCAAGGCCTTGCACGCTTTTTTACAGCTGGCAAAAGTGAACTATTCCCGTTTGATCAGGGAACACTTGCAGCATATCAAGGCATTTTAAAACAAAATCCGAATTACTGATTCTTTTCTCAAAATAATAAAGCATAAAGGCTGCTCTTAGAGGAGCAGCCTTTTTTAATTATGAAGTATAGAAATATTACACTCGGTTTACTTATGTGCCTTTTGAATTTGCTGAGTTGCAAAGCACAAACAAAACAGGTAACTGACTACAATAACACAGCAGCAATCGCATTCCCGGGTGCTGAAGGTTATGGTAAATACACTACTGGTGGCCGGGGCGGCAAAGTATTGATCGTTACGAATCTCAACGATGATGGCGCTGGAAGTTTTCGTGATGCAGCAGAGGCAAAAGGCAAACGCATTATTGTATTTGCTGTTTCAGGAACCATTCACCTCGAAAAGAAATTATTTATCAAAGGTGATGTAACCATTGCCGGACAAACAGCACCTGGTGATGGTATTTGCTTTGCCGATCAGCCGGTGAGTTTAGCAGGCGATAACATTATCGTTCGTTACATCCGTGTACGCATGGGCGATAAATACCAGCGACAAAAAGGAATGGTAGATGGAAGTGGTGGCGATGATGCGTTTAGCAGTTCAGGTCGAAAGCATATCATCATCGATCATTGTTCATTCAGCTGGAGTACCGATGAAGTATGTTCGGTTTACAAAGGCGACAGCACTACGCTGCAATGGAATATCATCACTGAACCATTGAACTATTCCTATCATTTCGAAACAGGTGATAAAGATTGGGAGCATCATGGTTATGGTGGTATCTGGGGTGGTCAACATTTATCTGCTCATCATAATCTGTTTGCGCATTGTGTAAGTCGTAACCCACGTTTCAATGGCGCACGACTTGGTGCCGATGCAGAATTTGTTGATTTCAGAAATAATCTTATTTACAACTGGCAAAACAACAATGTATATGGCGGCGAAGGCGGCACGTATAATATGGTGAATAATTATTACAGGTATGGTCCGGTTACGAATAAAAATATTCGCTACCGCATCGTCAATCCATCGAAACTTGATAAACAACCTTACGGACAATTTTATGTTGAGGGCAACTATGTTGATGGTGCGCCTGATGTAACAAAAAATAATATTGCCGGCGTACACATTGATCCGAAAGGAACAGAAGAAGAAAAGAAAACAGTGATCAAAACTGTTGCTTTCCCAACTGATGCAATTACTGTACAAACAGCAGAGGATGCATACAAAGCGATCTTAAAACAAGTTGGCGCATCTTT
>NZ_DATGWT010000022.1:0-303259 GCF_035299325.1 Lacibacter sp.
GTTTTTATGCTACAAAAACAACTAATCTTTTTATTAACTTCAGGGGGTCAGTTTGCAATGGCCGAAAGGGGTCACATTACTATGGCCAGTGGGGGTCAGTTTAAGCCGGTAGCAGGGGGTCAATTTGAGTGGATTTTCCAATGCGTTTGACAATATGCGTAATTGGAATATTCCACTTATAATAATATGAGTCATCTAACAAATCGTTATAAGCATTGCCAATTTCGTCCGTAAATACTACTGAATTCCATTGATAGAATTCATAAAACTGTTCACTAAATTCCTTTATATTGGTTATGCTTCTGAGGTTGTCCAAAGATGCTGTATCAAGAAATTGTGACTTGCTTTTTTCAGATTTGTTTTGGCGGTCGTAAACTTCATCAGCGTTCAAGCTATCGGCGTACTGTAGGGCACTCTTCTTATCCTGATAAGAATTAGTCATTGTAAAAGATTTTCAGTTAAAAATGATTCAAACCTTGTCTTCGCTTCAAACAAATCTTTTGAAGTTACAAAATCATAAACACTATCGATATCCCTCGGGGGGGCATGGCCCATCATTTTCTTAATTGTAGCCATATCTCTTATGCCAGATTCCCGTATTAATTGGCGGAAGCTGTGCCTGCCAATATTTGTGCTCAGGTTAAAAGGGATGTTCGCTTTCGCACCAATGATCTTTAATTGGCGGTTGATAAATTCACCTACCCGTTTCGGCAAGAGATTTTCAGCACTAGACATTTCCGGGAGCTCTGCAAATTCATTCAGAATAGCCTGGGAGTATTTGTGTAAAAAAATCAGTACTTCTTCATTCGACTTTTCTCTTCGCTTCCTGATCAACACTTCGCCATTATCCCTTTTCAGCAACATAGACTTTTTAAGAGACATGACGTCCTTAATTGAGAACCCGGTAAAACAACAAAGCAGGAAAACATTCTTCGCCAGATTTAAGCTGTAATTGTCACTGCAATCCAAAAGGTATATACGTTTCAACTCACTAATATCCAGTCGGGGCTTCTGAGGATTCTTCGTGGTAATCTTTGTGCCGTAGGTCGGATTCTCAGGAATTAATTTCAGTAACACTGCACGGTTGAACGCAGGGCGTAATTTCTTTACGACACTCCCAGCCGAATTTGGTTTCATTGGCTTGGGCAACCGATTTCGATCTGTCAGGCTTTCATGAAATTTCACAAACGCTGTTTTGTCAAATTCCTTTAGCTTGATTTTTTTGAGCGCCGATGATTCCAGATACTTGGTTAATATGGTTAATGCGGTTTTGAAATTCCTTGGTGTACCACCGGCAGAATCAAACTGTTTTAGAAGCACTTTCTCATAGTAATCTGTCAGGTAGGTTAACAAAAAAATGTCAGTAGGATCAGCTTCAATATCAAATATTTCGGCAATTTGTTCAACCTCCAGTTTGCCTAATTCAAAATAGTTATCAGATACAAACTTGTCAAATTTCTGTTGCCAATCTGAGAGCAATTTATTATAGAATGGAGGAGCGGAAGGTTTAAATCTGCTTTTTATCATATCCCAATTGCCTAACTGATCCTCAGGTATTCGGATTACAAGCCTCTCTACTTTTTTGCGCTTAAATATAATTCTGGCTTTTAATGGCACCGAGCCATTAGCAGAGCGTCTTTGCACTGCCAATTCAAATACAAGCGTAGCTGTACCCATGTCTTAGTTTTTTTGAGTGAAACAATTTCGTGACTTCGGTGAAACATTGGCGAAGCAAAAACCGACGAAAACCGACTTCAAGTGAAGGTTTGGGCATGAAAAAACCCCTCATTCAGCCTGAAGTGAGGGGTTTTGAAGCCTTGTAAAGCTATTGTTGTGACCGCGTCAGGATTCAAACCTGAAACCTTCTGATCCGTAGCCCCTTTTTTATACTTTTCGAATTTGAATTTATTTTAATCAATTTTATCCTAATCAAAAGAATTTCAATTTGTTGCACGAAATTTGCTTTTTTAGCTTAATTCCGGTTTAGGCTGGTTTAACAGTGTTTTGTTTGCAAATTGTTTGCAAATCCATTGATGGTTTATGATGTGAAAAACGAATTGTGAAAACGTAAAATCATAAATTATGTCAGCTACCATTTCTGTTATTCTTGACACAAGAAGAGCAAAACAAACTAATAAGTACCCTGTTAAATTGAGGGTCACTTTTCAGCGAACTACCGAGTACTATCCAACTATTTTTGATCTCACACAGGCCGACTGGAATAAGTTATCAGCGACAAGGCTAAGCAATGAACTACAGTCGAAAAAGGACAAGTTGAAAGAAATTGAACGAATGGCCACAACTGCCATACTTGAAATCTGTCCGTTTGTATTTACTGAATTTGAAAAGATTTTCATTAAAGATCATCCGTTTTTCAAACAACGAAAGACAAAAGAGGTTTCGTTTGAATCAAACGGAGATAGCTTTGACTACTCCCCTTTTTATAAAAAATTCCCCCTTTTACTGAAACCACTCGGCACACCCGGATTTATTTCCTACTCATATACTATACAGATTAAAAAGCTGCTACGGGAAGGCCGTATTGGCACTGCAGTTAATTATCACTGCAGCTATAGGTCGTTGAAAAAATTTCGAGGTGATGTTATGTTTCATCAAATCACTCCTACCTACTTAGTAGAGTTTGAGAACTTGCTAAAGCAACGGGAACTTTCTAAAACAACCATTGGCATGTACATACGTCCGTTAAGGGCAATATTTAATGAAGCGATTGAGGATGGAATTATTAAAAGAGAAAAATGCTACCCTTTCGGAAAACGTAAATACCGGATTCCAACTTCCAGGAATGTAAAGAAAGCATTGGAACTTTCTGATATAGAGAAAATATATTTCTACAAATGCAATCCCAATGAACCAGGAGAACAACAGGCTAAAGATTATTGGCTTTTCAGCTATTTCGGGAATGGCATGAACCCAAAAGATATTGCCAACCTTCGCTATAAAAATATTGATGGCGACTATCTCATCTTTGAGCGCAGCAAAACAGAAAACTCATTGCGCAGCGATCCAAAGCCTATCACTGTTTTTCTGAACGAGGATATGAAAGCTATTATAGAAAGATGGGGCAACAAAAATAAATCAGCCAACAACTACATCTTTCCAATACTGGAACCTGGTCTTACACCACTCCGACAATATGAACTCAATCAAAACTTTGTTGGCTTTATCAATGGATGGATGAAAACAATTTTATCGAATCTTGGTATTGATAAAAAAGCCACCACCTATGTGGCCAGACATACATTCTCTACTGTGTTGAAGCGTTCAGGAGCAAGTACTGAATTTATACAAGAAGCACTTGGACATACTGATTTAAAAACTACAGAAAGTTATTTAGGCAGCTTTGGAAGAGAAATGAAGAAAGATATTGCGCAACGTCTTACTTCATTTAAAAAAGAAGCACAGTTATAAACTGATTTAGCGTGATAATTGAAAACTCAAAAAAATAGTTATGCAAATTGACAGAACCTATGTGGACTTAATTACATCCATTAAAAAACAAATTATACAAAGCCGATACAACGCTGCAAGGCTTGCAAATAGTGAGCAACTGATGCTATACTTTAAAACCGGATTGATGATTTCGGAAAAGATAAAAGCTCAGAAATGGGGCGCAAAAGTTCTTGATCAAATTTCGGCAGACCTGCAAAAGGAATTGCCGGGGCTAAAAGGCTTTTCGCCGGGGAACCTGAAGAAGATAAGACTGTTTGCAGAGGCTTATACCCCATATCTTACAATTGGTTCGGCGGCAACGAACCAATTACAGCAGCCTGCTTCAGAGGGTTTTTCAATAAGTTCGTCACTAACGAACCAATTTGAAAATAATGCCTTTTGTGAAACTTTCACTAGTGTGAGCTTCACCCATCATTTTACCATCATAACCAAAATAAAGACTTTGGAAGCAAGGATATTCTATATCCAGTCAACCGCTTCTAATTTATGGTCTGTTACAGTTCTGGAACATCATATTGCGAACAACCTTTTTGGCAAAGAGGGTAAACTGCCAAATAATTTTGGTGGTACATTGGCTGAAAATCTTAAGACCTCTGCTATTAAAATGTTTAAAGATGAATACCTGCTGGATTTTATTGCCGGTGATGAATTGGATGATGAACGGCATATTGAACAACAGGTGGTATTAAACATCCGAAACTTTATCTTACAAATGGGTAAAGGGTTTTGTTTTATTGGCAACCAATATCGGCTGGAGGTGGACGACGATGAGTTTTTTATTGACCTGTTATTTTTTAATCGCTACCTGCAATGCCTGGTTGCTTTCGAATTAAAGAAAGGGAAATTTAAACCCGCTGATGCCGGGCAACTCAATTTTTACTTAAATGTGCTGGACGAAAAAGTAAAACTACAGCATGAAAACAGCAGCATTGGCATTGTTCTTTGCAAAGAGAAAAATAATACTGTGGTGGAATTTGCCATTAAGAGTTTTGATAAAGCTATGGGTGTGGCAACATATAAAACCTCCAAACAAACACCGGTGCATATGAAAGGGATATTGCCCAATACGGATAGGTTGGGGGAGTTATTGGAATAAAATTAATCAAACCATATCAAGCTAATTACATACCCATAGCTATCGGAATAGTAACACTGCTCATGCATAGTCCTGTTTGCCCTTTTATCATTTGCATAAAACCAATTATCAGGATCAACATCTTCTACCGATGTATACTTACTCTCAGTCCTAGTAAAAAACTCTCCAGCAACCGTTGCGGGCGGAAGTTGCTGACCTACTTTAAACCGAAAAGACCATTTCGGAAAATCCTTGCTCTGGGCAAACCAACTAACGATATTGTTTTTAGATATTACGGCAGTCATTTCATGCGTACCAACTTCGGCAAATCGAATTACAGTAGCCAGAATGCTTGTCTGAAAAGCATTTGAAAGATTAATAATTGTATCAAGTGAAAAATTTTTGCCCCTTCCTCCTGAAAAGCTTCTAAATCGCTGTTCTGGCATTAGAAGACAACTTGCAAAATAGTCAGCTTCATATTCAATAATATTTTTTTGATTGACTTCATGAATCGAACCATGTGCTTCAATTTTACCTGTTTGTAAACCTATTCTGTGTTCATCAATAAAATAATGGCCTAATTCATGAGCAAACGTGAAATTGCCCCGCTTTGTTAAAGAGCCGTTGCCTCTGTCAATATTTATGTGAATATGAAAATCTTTTTCATCATAAAGCAGCATCCCATCAAATGTATCTTCATAATGGTCATGATAAAAATTCAGTCCTTCAAATTTTGCAATAGCAGCCAAGTCTGTTGCATTTGACTGATAAAATTGTGATGCAACATTATGTGCAGCATCACTTATTATTTTCTTCCTCAGAGGTGCTATCATCTGACTTTTTGTTGGACTGATTTTTTTTCATTTTATCAAGAATATGCTTAGGTAGATTACTTCCGTTTCTCGCTACCATCTTATACGTTGAGAAATCTGGCTCTATCGAGTTAGAGTTATTCATTTTTACAACTTTTGCAGGAGTCTGTCCATTAAGAATTCTTTGCGGGTCGATTTCTTTTCCTGTAAGTTGTTCATCTAAATCACCAAACAACTTATTGAACCTGGCTAATTCAAGTTCATTAGTAGGAAACAAGAAACCCGTTGAAGCCAGCCAACCGTCAAAGTTATCGGCGTTTATGATTTTACTTTTTTCCATAAATAGTAAGATATTCAGTGATTTTATCAAAAGCCTCTTTTTTGTAAACCTGAATTGAACTCTGTGTTAAATTCAATTCTTCTCTTAGATTTTCCAGTAGCTTTCTTGGTAGTTTATATCCCTGCTTGGTATAATATTCATAGCCTTTGTAAGTAAGATAAATTATTTTATGCTTTGGCCCCAGGCTACCTAGCACCCGCTTAACAACTTCGTATTCATTTTGAAGTATAGCCTTCCTCTCTGCATTGAATTGCATGTTCTCAATATCAGGGAACTCCCGTATTATTTCTTCTTCGCCTGTAAACGGGCTTCCTTCTCCGTTTGCGGATTTCCTGTAATCGGCCAGTAAGTGAAAAGCTATTTTGAACAGATATAAAATAACACCTGTATCCCATTCCTTAGACTTCGATTTTTTTATATCAAAATTTGGGTACTTCCAAAATCTATCAAATGCTTTCTCGGCAACCAAATCTGCTACTTCATTGTCAAACCCCCAATTACGGGCAACTACTCTCGTTTTCCTGATTAATTCTTCCTGGAATCTGAAAAAGAACTGGAGGAAAGCATTTTTGGCCATGTCTTCATAACCGGCCTCATCTTTCCATTGCATATATGCAATCAAATTCTCAGTTGTTTCATCCGTCAGAACTTCTGAACTCATTTTGCAGGTTAAGGTTCAACCTTACTACCTGAAACCGTTAGTCATGGTTTTAGTAGTAAAGAGTAATTAGTGTTTCAATTTCTAAAATAACACATAAATCATTAAATATGAGCCAGTACAGCACAAAAAGTAAACTTCATGTCCGCATCAGGAACTTTGTATCCTGGATTGCTCCCGAGAAAAAAACAAGGGATGTCATAAAAAAACAATCGGATGAGATTAGGGAAAAAATTAAGAAAAAGGCAGAAGATGATGGCGTTACAGTTACGAACATGCCTTACTCTGGTTCTTTTGCCAAAAAAAATGGGTTGCGTCGTCATCTTCAAGGTGAAACCACCAATGAAGGTCAGGATGTAGACTTGGCATTCGTGGTTAAAAGGGATAAGGAAACTGAGTTTGCACCACTGATTGAAAGATTTAAAAAGTATGCAGAACAGGCATACCCTGATACAAAAATAACTGTGACCAAAAGTTCGGTAAAAATGGAGTTTACAGGTACAAAACTAACCTACGATATAGTGCCAATGTTTGCAACTGATGACCCGGAAAAACAGTTGCTTATTAGGAATAATGGCGATGAGATTAAAACATCTGTACAAAAGCATACTGCCTTTGTACGTAACCGAACAAAAGAAACAAATGAAGAAGATGGCATAGTGGTATTTAATGATTGCAGCAGATTGTTTAAATGGTGGCGCAGCCATAAAGAACAATCAACAAACGACATCATTGTTCTGCCAAGCTTTTTGATTGACATGCTGGCTGCAAAGGCATTGGAAAAAGCCGAGATTAATACAACCTATGCTCAAACGTTGGCAAACTGGTTCTCTTATCTTGAGCATGTTGTAAGGAAAAAAGAAACGATATGGTTTGATGATTATTATAAAACGCCTAAGCCCGATAATTCGAAACCCTGGAATGTGTTAGATCCTGTAATGCCAGATAATAATGTAGTTAAATCCTGGTCAGGCTGGCAGGTAGATGAATTGGCTGACTGGCTAAGAGACGCTGCGGAAATAATGAACAGGGCGATAGTTGCTGATCTTCAAGGTCGTGATAGCGACAGTCTGGAGCAAATGAAACTTTTATTTGGGAAAATATTTTCATCACATTGCGATTAAACAATAAATTTTAAATAAATGAGTACATATACATTTACAGGAACAGACTCCTACTCAGTATCAGATGTAAAAGCAGTTATGCAAAACACCTATGAAGACATCATTGGCTTTGCAAATCGGCAGATAGTGGAATATGGAAATGCAGAAAAATGGATTGACGATTTAACCTACGCCCTCAACAAGAAAGCAGTAAAATCTTTTGAGATTCAATTATATAATTCATTGGGTGTAAGGTTCAAAAGTTATCGGTATGACGTCTGCACATCGGGGTTAGTAACATCCGGCGATAAGTCAGGCGGTATTAATTATTTTGATTTTCCCACCACAACTAAGGTTGGGCTCTTTGCTCAGCTTGACAAGGATAGTTCAAATTATGCGGCCGTGTTAAAAGAGCTGACTGAAAACCGTGGATGGGGTACCAACGGAAGTGCAATGAATGGTACTACTACCCGTGAAAGAAACTATGTCAGCAATAGTCTGCAATTAAGCAGATCTGTAATTACAAAATAAAAAATCATGGATTTACAATTATACGAAGTACGACATCCAAACCCGGTTGCTCAAAACAACTATGACAACCTTATCGCAATTGATGAGCAGAAGTCTGCATTACTGAATACTCTGCATCTTTTTTTTGATACCGATAAGGTAAACAAATGGCATAAAAAATACCACCATTCAAAACTCAATTTCTTTGAAAATATTCTTTCGGGCACGCCGCTTGTTATTTTAGAAGGTGATGTTGGATGTGGTAAAACAGCCCTAGCACACACGATCGCTACGCCATTGGGTAAGTTGATTGATAAAAGGGTATTTTGTTTTGAAACGCCTTCCAATATTCGTGGTGCTGGAAGAGTTGGAGAAATATCTAATCGCATTACTGAAGCGTTTACCCAAGCCAAGAGCAAGGTAAGGGGAAATGATATTGGCATTTTGATAATTGACGAAGCAGACGATCTTGCCACTGACCGGGAGCAAAATCAAGCTCACCATGAAGACAGAGCTGGGTTAAATGTACTTATTAAACAAATTGATTCTGTAGGAAGAGAAAAAACAAATCTTGCTGTAGTGTTAATTACAAACAGACTGAAGGCCTTAGATCCGGCGGTTGTGAGAAGGGCCACTCAAATAATCCGCTTTGACAGGCCAGATAAAGACGGTAGAAAAGAAGTATTCAAGTATATTTTTGCCGGAACTGATATTTCGATAAAAGAAATTGATGAGTTAGTGAAAGCATCAGAAAGAAAGGATACTGCCTATAGCTTTTCTGATTTAATTCAAAAAATTGCAAAGCAGGCTCTTTTTCATGCTATTGAAGAAGATAAACCCTTGGATAAAAATATGTATATAAAAATACTGGAGAAGGTTCAGCCATCTCCATCAATAAAATAAGGAATATGAAAATAATTGTAATAGCTCATTACGGACTAGACAGAAAGATAACGAAAGGTGAATGTGTTGCAGCGTTGGGTGCCGAAATACCACATGAGATTGAATTCATAGATTTTGAAGCAGGCCATGCGAAGTTGAGTGAATTATATGATTTGCCTTTTGAAAATCTTGCACTGGCGCAACAGCGGAAGTTTGCCGAAATCTTAAAGCCAGTCCTTGATAATAATCCTGATGCACACATTGCCTACTTTGGCCTTACACCAATACCCATATCTTTTCATTTGGGGTATCTCGTAGGTAACACTCATACTTATACCGTTTATCAACTTCACCACAAACAAAACAAATGGTTGGCTGATGCTACAATTCCTTACGAGGGTTACAAATTTGAAATTGTTGGGCCCACTCTTCCAAAAGAAATTCAAAAGGGTAAAGGTGATGTCGCTATACGAATAGGTACATCATTCAATGTTGATCCACAATCAACTTATGAAGTGTTACCAAACCCTGCAAACGAATTTGACATTACACTGGAGACGCCCCATGTAGATTCGCTTTTTTCGCAGAAAAACATTCAGGCTGTTGTCGAATCATTTCAGGAAGTGCTTAATGCTTATGCCAATAAACTTACTGACCGGGAACAAATTCATTTATTCGTTGCAGGTTCTGCCGGCCTGCCTTTTGCACTGGGCACCAGAATAAACCCAACAATATATCCCTATATTCAAACGTACCAATTCAGCAGGGAACAAACTCCGAAATACAGAGAAGCAATCCTTATCACAAAAGAAATTAATGACAGGGTTGATCTTGACGAAAAAGATAAAGAGCAAGCCCATAAATTAAGAGAAGCATGGGAGTCTCAGTTGCAAAACAAATTAAAACCATTCATTAAAACAATTACCGCAAGGAAATGGAATGACTGGGTACATTCGGTATGTGAGTCAGATGATGAATACAATTCTCTAAGTAGTTATTTGAAAAGACCCTGGAGTGATGTAATAAACTTAGGTCTTACTACTTTAAAAGACGACAAGATAGATTTAAGTCAGAGAAACATTGATGACGGATTTGAATACATTGAGAAAACTAATTCATGGTTACTGGATGATGGATTTTTAAGTAGTGTAAGAAAACGTCTGGAGAAAAATGCGAATACTGATATCATGCAGGCGGGCAGATTATTCTTGTTTCATGAAGCCTTGCATTACAGCAGTGATGGGCACAGATTGACAAGAGAAGTGGCAAACGGTATTGGGCAGTTCCCCAAAGTAATTGAGGAAGCAGATTACCAGGCGGATGTTTGGGCTTTGCTTACAGAGTATAAGTATTGCTGCATTTATGAACCAGACAAATTAAGAAATGGTATTAAAGAGTTTTTTTGCAATGCTATTGAAAGCGCAGTGGAAACTATGTGGAGTTTTATGGACACTGGCATTGAATTAAGTGCTATTCAAATAAGAGGGATGAACCGCTTTCTTAACTGGTACTGGCAATGGACGTTAATAGAAAATATAAAGGATAAAGGCAGCTTAGTTGAAATTGTCCAGATTCTTTTAGATAAGCCAATTATTGAGTTTGCTGGTGTTCCGCTTGACCTCCGAGGCTATAGAACCTATTATAAGCTAAACGTTCGTCAGCAATCAAGAATGCAGTTATCTGCATTTGCAAAAAACAGAGTGTATAGATTTGCATCAAACGAAATACAAGGTATTGTTGACGGCTTCAGGCAGTTAAATGGAGAAAAAGTAAAAGCAGCCTTAAAGAGTTATCAGGTTACATTGTAAAATCAAATGTGCGGGAGGAAGAAGCCAGCGGTAATCAATTCGCTTTCTCTGTCCTCAACCTTCTTACTTCCTCCCCAATCAACCTTTTAATATCCATCTTCACCTGATAAAAATTATCCATTACCTGTTGTTGAGTCACACTGCAAATCACAGGTATGTTTTTATATGTAGCCGCTTCAGCATTTAACTTATCAGCATCATTGATAATTTCTGCATGAAACATCTTCAGCTTGATCTTCTCATCAGGGTTGTCAGCAATCAAACCCACAAATTCCCCGGAAGAAAGAGCAGCGATCTTTGAAGCAGGTATCGCAGCATCCAACTGTTTAGAGTGACTGACAGAAGTATCTGTGCGATTAACAGAAACACTTTGCCTGTCCTGCATAATTTTTCCAAAGCGTTCACTTAACAGTTTAGAAGTCTCTCCCATCACCTGCCCGCTGATAATATTTCCTGTGATGTTTACAATCACATCTGCCTGTTCACGCCCATAATCTTTTTTCAGCTGGCTAAAATCCTGCATAGCCAGTGTGGTTGCCACTTTGTTACTTCTTGCAGTTGCAATCAAACTATCGATGTTATTAAAATAGATCGTCGGAAATTCATCAAACACAAGACTGCATTTGTGCATCCCTTTTTTGTTTACCTGACGCACAAGTCTTGAAACATACAAGGACAGCACAGCACCATAAATCTGTTGCTTCTCAGGATTGTTCCCAACGCATACAATTTTGGGATGAAGAGGATTGTTGATATCGAGTGTAAAATCATTCCCGGATAATACCCAATACAATTGCGGAGAAGCTAAACGGGCCATACCAATTTTTGCAGAAGCAACCTGTCCTTCGAGTTGTTCCATGGCATCATTTTGATAAGCAGTGATAAATGGATTTACCAGTACTTCTATTTCCGGTTGTGTGTTGAGTACAGGGAACAGTTCATCATATTCCGACTGCATGAGTTCAATCACATGTGGAAGAGTGCAGTATTTTCCATTGGCGTATTTACGCAGGAACCAGATTATAGCCGTTACAAAGTTGATCGGTGACTCTACAAAAAAATCTCCCTGCTTATTGATCCACTCCCTGTTGAGTCCCAACAAAATTGTACGGGCACTTTCCGTTGCATCGGTAATATCATTCATCGTAGAAGGATCGAGCGGATTGCAACGATGCGACACAGAAAGGTTGTCAAAGTTGATCACATAGAACGAAGGTGCGTCTGAATATCGATGTTTGTTTTGCAGCAGCCAGTTGTAAACGATTCTGCTCAGATCATCATACTTAAAATCATAGACAAACATGGCAAACCCTTTTTCAATATGCTGTTTGATCACATGCTGAATCACAAACCAGCTTTTGCCTGCACCGGGACTTCCGATCACCAGTAATCCCCGAAACGGATTAATGATATTGATCCAGCTTCTACGCTCCCTGCCTTTCAGGTTATATTTCGCAGGAAGGTTAATGGAGAATTCATTGGTGAGTAAGCGTTCTTCCTGCGGGAATGTTTCGTTGAGGGAATTAAATACATCATCGGACAGGTTCAGTTTGATTAAACGACTCAACAGATTACCTCCCGCCAGCACCAATAAAAATCCAATACCTGTAACCAACATATAAACGACTGCTACTGCTTCAATTGTTTCGTTCAATTTCAATAGCCAATTGCTTCCGAAAAAAAGCAGCAGCCCGATCAGTAAATAGGCAGCAATACTGCGCCTGTTGATCTTCTCCTCTTTTTTACCCTGTGCACCTAACAAAGAAATCAACAGCAGACTTAATGCGATCATTTTCGATTTAAATAGATCATCAAACAAACCTGTCCGGCTGATATTTTTCAACAGCCTGTCACTGATCGTACTGGTGATGTCCCATTGCGCAAAAGCCTGGTAGCAGAAATAGTAAAAATGCAGCAGCAAAATAAAGATGCCTGCAAACCTGGTGAGATCAATTATTTTCCGAAGCCCCTGTTCGTTTTCGCCTGTAGCTGACATAAGTTATTTTTAATAGGTTATGTATCCGGGTTCTTCCGTTTTTTCTTTCGTTTCTTTTTCAGCAGTGAGTAGGGTGTATTTCCGGATTGTTGTTCCGGTGTAATCAAAACAGTAAGCAAATTGTCTTTTGATGATAAAAATTCAACGGACTTCTCTTTGATTTTTTCGATGTGTAATTCCTTTCCACCCGTACCTGATGTTTTTCTCTCACCATCATCAATTTGTTTTCCTGCAATTTCAACTGACGGATTTGCAAGCCTGGTTTGTATAGAAGCTACACTATAACCCTTCCCTAAATCGCTCCCATTAAACACACATTTATTCTGGTTGTCAACAAATGTGATTCCGTAAACCCTGCCTTCAGCATTTTGACGCAGTAACGTATAGATATTTTTTTTCTTCAATAATTCAATTAAACCATGCACAGTTGCAGGAGATTTCGCAAGGCATTCCTCCAGCTTTGTTTTTACAAACGGTTTTAAGGACTCTTTTGCCACTTCATTTGCTGCAAACTTTTTCTCCAGGTTTGTCAAAGTAGGTTGGCATCCAATTGCACTTGCTTTGATGGGAACACCGACTTTGCTTCCTCTTTCGTCCAGTACTCTGTAAACCAGTCCACGATTTTTGTATATCCTTCCCTCCTCTTTTCCCCTGTCTGCGACGACATTAAATTGTTTGAGTGATGCATTATATTCCGGAAGTGAACAGAATTTATAACTGCTAAAAACGGCACTCACCACATTAGCGATTCCCCGATGCGTTTCGGATTTTCCATAAATGACTTTTTGAACATCAACAGGCTTGATCATTGGGCTTCCCAATTGCTGTTGACGTTCGGCTTTAATCAATCCATATTGTTGTTCAATTTCCTTTCTTGCTTTTTCAGATTGATTTCTGCCGATGTTATGGGTATTAATCCTGCTTCCATCTGCCTTGATCGTGGTACTGACAATATGAATATGCGGATGCCCGGCATCTTCGTGTTTGTAAACAAGGTAAGGCTGCTCGGCAAAACCAATTTTCATCATGTAATCAGAAGCAATTTGTAAAAGCTTCTCTTCATTCATTTTTTCAGATGGATCAAAGTTGAGTGAAACATGCAGCGTCCTGGTCGTTGCCCGTTCATTTAAACGATTGCGTTGTTCAAAGCCTGCGAGCTTTTGGTAAAAACTCATTTCACCTGCATCCTGTAAATAATTAACAGCCTGCAAACAAACTGCATTCCCTTTCTGCACTTTTTTTTCATTGTAGTTGAGTGCAGCTTCAATACGTTTCGGTGTGGTTATTTTTGCAACCATTGCTCGTAGAGTTGATTCATACGGTTTTTGATTTCATCTACTTTGCTGATCAATCGTTTTTGCAGCCCATCATATTGCTGCACCCAAACCCGGAACTCAGGTATCTTATCAAGGATATGCAGTTTGTGTACAGCCTGGTTAAAATTATTTCCGATAGCGTTGAGCTCTTTTTTCAGATTCAGCATATCAAGTAAAAAATCATCAGCGCTTTCATTTCTGTACTTCACTGTAACAGGTTTTTGCAATGCTATTTTTCGCAGATAACTGCCGGTGTTTTTTTCTGTAGTTTGTTGTTGAAACTTTTTCAGGTATTTATACTCCTGTTCATTCATCCGTACCACCACCATTTTTCGTCGCACATCATGTTCAGGTTTCTTCATCGTTTTAAAGTTTTCTGTTTCAATTCCCCGTAGCGACTCCGGAGCGAAGGGCAAGATGCCCCAAACGTATAACGTTTGTACATCTTGCCATGTGCAAGACCGGGCACATTACACCTGTCAGCAATCCGAATTTCAAAAACTGAACAATGCCATGAATTAAAGGATTTGTTCAGCGTTTTTCGCTCAGGATAATTAACAGCAAATGCGGTGCTGTTTATAAGTTTTGCCTGACTGTTTTTTGGTCTTCTATTGAAAAGAATTATTATTGCTTTATGAGGGACATATTGAAAACAGCTCTTGGCAAACAAATCACATTGGATGACGGAAGAAAATTCCGGTATTTCATTTCCAGGACAGAAGTGCTCAATGCCCTTGGTGTAGTAGCTGCGGTACTGGACGAATACTTCATTACAGGTGAGGATGGAGCAAACTATAAATTACACAAAACAAAAGAAGGTAATTGGTATAATCTTGAAGGACAAAACAATGTTTCAGAGCAGCCGGTTTTGCAGCATCTAAAACGTGCAATCGATGCTCAAGTACAGCAAATTTCCGAATAAAAAAAGGGACTATAAAAGCCCCTCATCAGCAAAGCTGTAATACGCTTCGCTGGTCAGAATAATATGATCCAGCACTGTAATATCGTGAAAAGCTGCGGCTTCTTTTATTTTACGTGTCATCTGTTCATCTGCACGGCTTGGTGTAAGGTTTCCACTTGGATGATTGTGACATAAAACAATTGCAACAGATAAAGACTTCAGTGCTGCTGCCAGTATCAATCTGGGATCTGCAACTGTTCCGGTGATTCCACCTGAAGAAACTTCATACAACCCTATGATCCTGTTTCCTCTGTTTAATAACAGCACTTTAAATTCCTCCAGCATCTCTATTTTATTCTCATCCCATAACTGACGAAGAATATGATAAATGTCTTTTGAAGAGTTTACTTTTGGTCGTTCAGAAGCTTTGATGTTTGTCTTGTAAATGAGTTCAACCTCTGTCACTCTTGTCCATTCCGGTAATTGCATGCTTGACTGTTCCATAACATTCATTTAAAAATTAAAAAATTAATGATGGAACCATGTCCGTCTTTTTGTGACCAAGACCATGAAGCAACGGAATAAATCAACTCTCAAAGAGCAACAGCGCAGCTTTGTTTATGCCGGAATTTCATGGTCGCCACAGAACAAAAAGGCGAACTTTGTGCAGGCATGAATAAAGAAAATACCGGTCAACAAACACCCATCTCCACTGCAATAAAATCCAAGCTGCCCCGCCATTTAACAGCGTCTTTCAGCATAATGCGGGGCAGCTTTTTTAAAATAAAAAAGGGCATTTTGCAATGCCCTTTGATTTCGGGTTTAATTCAATAAACCAATCAATTCATCTTTTACAAAATCAGCACACAACTGAAACGTTTTTTGTGCCCTCAACTGTGCAGTTCCGCTATACAATAAGGATTTCATTTTCGCTTCATCGTCTTTGTAATTGCGGACGTTCTGAAAATAGCCAGTGATCGCATTGTATGCACCAAACACAGTACCTTTTGAAGTATCGAGTTGTTGCGACGGGCTGCACATATTGTATTGGTAAACATCATCACAGATATTTTTAAAACTTGTGCTTAATTCATCGGGTTCGCCCTTCTGAATATTCTGCAAGACTTCTTTGTTCGGAACCATTGCCAGTTGAATCAGGTGTTGTACTTCTTTATCGGTGATACGAACTTTTGCCCACTGATTAAATATTCCTTCCAGCTGAACAGAAAGTTGATTAGAAATACCCATTACCTTGTGTGCCTGTTCCAGTCGTTCTTTTGCATTGGCAGTATGACGGATTTTAATGGAATTACTACAGTTTCTGAGTGCTGCATTTAATGTATTGTTACAAACAATACGTATTGGTGTAAAGGCTGCCATGATACTGCCGAACCCATCATGCGAGGTGGTCAGGAATAAATATTTTTCAATCAGATCATCACTGCCTACTTTGATATAGCCGGGAAGTTTCGCAGTAATAAAAATCTTCTCCCCCTTTCCCAATGCGCCGGCTGTTTCATACTGGATACCATCACCATCGACGATTGCATCAAAAAAACGGAAAGCTTCTCTGTTCTGTACCACTTCATAATCTTTGCCCAAACGGTCACCAAGTATGGCACCTGTGTCAGGGCGATAGTTATAAAAAGATGTTTTCGAAGTCACTTCGGTACCGTCATCAAGATGATGCGTATTGGGTCGTTTATACACTTCAAAATCAAGTCCGGCGAACTGTAATGCTTCGGTACTGTTCGGGCAATCCTGTACAATCTGCCCCAGACCATGCCAGGGCTTTTCTTTTACACTGAAAAAGCTGTGTTTTCCAGTCAATTCATTCAAATTAATATTGTGTGCCATACTTGTAAAATTTAAAAATGAATCAATGACGGCATCCTCCAAAGTCAGGATGCCGTCCTGTTGTTTAAAATGGTAAATCTTCATTGGTATCTGCCACTGCAATTGTTGTAGTTGTAGTTGCAGCAGATGACATTTCTTCCGGTTTTGCTTTGCCTCCGCCATGCAGTTTTATTCTGCTGGCATTAAACGTAAGTACTGCTTTTGCTTCACCCTCCCTGGTTGTCCATGCGTTTACGCCCATGCGTCCTGCGCATTCCACCAATGTTCCTTTTGTGAGATATGAGGCAACAGCAGCATTCAGCCAGTAGGAACAGTTCACATAAGTCACCAGTTTTTGTACTTCATTACTTCCTTTTGTTTTGTAAGTGTCATTAATCGCAATAGAAAAGTTCACCACTTTTTTCCCTGCCTTTGTTTCATTGACCACCGCATCTGCGGTTGTTCTTCCGATGATTTCCATAACATGAAATTTAATTGTGAAAAAATGTTTACTGAATTCAGCTTCGCCTCATTCATATTCCCTTAGCGACCAGGCATCAGGACTGCGGAGGAGGAACAAGGTTTTTCAAAAAAATACGACCTCATTAAATGTGCACTCTCATAAAATCCGGTGGAGATTTTTTTGAAAACCGCAGGCAACTGCAAACTCATAAGAATGAAGGAAGAAGACCTTGTTCGGCACAGAGCAGGACAATAAGTTTGCGGCAGGGAAAGCTGAATGAAATAATCAAAAGCTATTGATAACAATTGTACAATTGGCTTTTAACGGATACGATTGATATTTCCTGCTCGGTATGTCACAAATACTTGAGATGTTTTTTACCCAAAATGAGAATCATGCATACAATGACAGCGAAAATGGTATTTCAAAGATGCAGGCATTGACACAAAAGAACAATGGAGCATATTTAATGAATACAGAAATCCCGAAAAAAAATGAACATTTCTTTGCTTTGATTACAGACAATCTGCATTTATTTCAGCTGC
Source organism: Lacibacter sp. (assembly GCF_035299325.1). Lineage (GTDB taxonomy): Bacteria > Bacteroidota > Bacteroidia > Chitinophagales > Chitinophagaceae > Lacibacter. The sequence goes on from NZ_DATGWT010000022.1 coordinate 17,717, forward strand.
AGTAAAAGCTAAATCAACCAACTTACGAATAAACTATGGGATCATTAACAACAGCCGACCTTCTTGTTTTTTTTATCTACTTCGCATTTGTATCAACATACGGTTACTGGATTTACAATAAAAAAAGAAAAGATACAGTTGATACAAAAGACTTTTTTCTTGCGGAAGGCTCACTGACATGGTGGGCAATCGGTGCTTCACTGATTGCATCCAATATTTCAGCAGAACAATTTATCGGGATGAGTGGCGAAGGTTTTTTTGCAGGAATTGCAGTCTCAGCATACGAATGGATTGCAGCAGTTGCATTGATTATCATCGCTGTCTGGTTCATGCCGGTGTATCTGAAAAATAAGATTTTCACAATGCCTCAATTTCTCAAAACGAGGTATAATGAATCGGTGGCACTGATCATGGCCATATTCTGGTTATTTCTGTATGTCTTTGTAAATCTTACTTCCATTTTATATCTGGGTGCAGTAGCCATTGATGGGTTACTTGGTGGTGGTTATTTACATATCATCATGATTATACTGATGCTTTTTGCATTGATCATTACACTCGGAGGTATGAAAGTAATTGGTTATACAGATGTTATCCAGGTGGCAGTTTTAATCGTAGGAGGAGTGGCAACCACCTATCTGGCACTGACAATCGTCAGCGACAAATTTGGCAGCGGCGGGTCTGCCATCGCCGGTTTTAACGATCTGATAAAACAGGCACCTGATCACTTCCATATGATCATACCAAAACCCGATGTTACATCAGCAACCATTGACCAGCCTGCTAATCTTGCCATCCAGAAATACATTGTATTGCCGGGTATCGCCATGTATTTTGCCGGTCAATGGATTGTCAATCTGAACTACTGGGGTTGTAATCAATATATCACACAACGGGCATTGGGTGCAGATCTGGATACTGCAAGAAAAGGAATCCTGTTTGCAGGTCTTATTAAAATCATCATGCCATTCATTGTTATGCTTCCCGGCATCGCAGCTTATGTACTTTATAAAAACGGGCATTTACCGCAGCTGGCATCCGGCAGTAAAGACGGCGCCTATTCCGCCATACTTGGCTTTTTACCTTCCGGTCTGAAAGGCTTATCAATTGCGGCTCTTACTGCAGCAATTGTTGCATCGCTTGCAGGAAAAGCAAACAGCATTTCCACAATATTCACATTGGACATTTATAAAAAATATATGTCAAGAGATGCATCGGAAAAAAAGCTGGTATGGACAGGAAGACTGACGATTATTGCTGCCATGATCATTGCACTCATATTCACCTGGAAGGATACGCTTGGAATCGGCGGTGAAGGAGGTTTTACATTTATTCAGAAATACACGGGTTTTATCAGTCCCGGAGTATTTGCAATGTTTATCCTAGGGATGTTTTGGAAACGTACAACAGGCGCAGCTGCTTTGACAGGTGTTATACTCGGGTTTGTGTTGGCTGTATTTTTCAATAATTATGCGGTAAGTATTTTTGGCAGGGAAACGCTGCTTTACACAGCATACGAATATCAAAAAACAGAAGCAGGTGTCATCAAAACAATAACGGAGATACCGTTCCTGATCAATATGGGCTGGTCATTTTTCTTTACTGTTCTTGCAATGGTTTTGATCAGCCTGGCAGGTCCTAAAATAAATCCAAAAGCATTTGTGAGTGATCCATCCTTGTTAAAGCTAAAGCCTCAAATAATAGCGATGATCGTTGCCACATTGATGATTCTGGCAGCATTATACGTGAGGTTCTGGTAATTTTTCTCATGTTCAGCAATCGACAAACCGGCCGCTGTTTCTACAGCGGCTTCTTTTTCAATTTTGGAAGCTGACATAAAACATTATGTTACCCTGGGATTTTATGCAAACAGAACCATCGTTTACAAATCAGAAACAGAAGTTGACAACATTGTTGCACTAACAAAGACTATTGAAACACGCCACAGAAATCGAACACAAGAAGAAAATCAAATTCACAAGCTAACCTTCGGCTATGCGTAACTGTAATATTCAGGCTCATACTTTTGCGATATGAATAAAATTGAAAGATGAGCAACGAAAGGCACAAATTTAAAGCGAATGACCTCATTGAGAGCCATCGTTCATACGATAAAGTAATGTTTTATTCTCCTGATGAGAGAACGCTTATGGCCGGTGTATATCCCTTCACCCGGAACCTGTAGTTACCGGTATTCTTAGAATTAGCATCAGCACCACGTCTGGTATAAATGGCAACAGCTGCGCCATTACCTCCGGGATTTCCGATAAAGGGAGGTGGCATTATTTTTAAAAACGCAATGTCCGAAATACTGATGGAACGGACATAGTTTACTTCCAACGGAATTTCATCAAGATAAAACTGAACAACGGCGTTCCGCATGAATACATCTGCATCGCCGTTTTTGTTGTAACGGATACGCATGTTTGGAACTTTTGCCTGCAAATATTCAAAAATATCAGTGCTTCCAAGTGCGAGCGGATCATTGATCAAATCAAACATTCGGCTGTCAGCATCTTTAAATAAACCACCTACATAATTTTGCTCATACCGGTCAATAACATTTTTCTTTGTGCCATATACGACAATCTCCTGTAAATAATTTGATGACTGAAAAGGAAGTGAATCAATTGCCACAGGCAAAATGGAATCAGAAAAATCCGCAAACGCATCTCCCCCAATTTTTATGCGCCTGGTGCTAATTGCTATTGGTTGATAGGCTGAATCAAGCAGAGCTTCAATTCGAATGTCCAATTTATTTTGCTTTCCTTTTTTATCGGAGAAAATAACATTGGCAAAATGCTCAAATATATAGTTACCGAATTTAAAATTATTACTTTCATCAACTGTTATTTCTGAAAGGGTTACTTCCCCTCTATTATTTATCAGCACAGTCTTCAATGTTGATTGTTTGCCTGGGCTCAAGACTTTTCCGTTCAATTGAAAAATGCCTCCCTGTACATAAAAGTAAAAATCATAGAGCCCATGCTTTAATTTTTTATCAAGTACCAGCTGCACCACACCGGATTTGTTCAGCAGCGGCCACCTCAGTCTTTGTTCAAAACCTGCATCATTTTTAATTACACAATTAATTGTTGCTTTATTGTGAATTCTATTCGTTGAAAGCAGGTTAAATTCAATTTCAACCGTATCACCTGAATTAAAAAAGTCTTTGCTGAAACTTACAGTTAATGCTGCTTGCTGGCACTTAGATGAAACTGAATAATTAACAAACAGTAAAATACACAGCAACGATTTTAACATGTTATCGTACATTTTATTTGGCTATTGTGCATATTAGAATCCGGTAACTTTTTTCAATAAACCAAAAAATCCGTTCTTTCTGTCCGTATCAATTTTCCAGCTTGCCGGCATACTTTGATAACCGGTTTCAAAGGGCTCCTCTTTTTTTCTGAAATCAAAATATCCCCAGCTTACATAGTTCTGAAAAGATGTAAGCATGTTGTTCTGCGGTTTATCAAAATTAAAATGGTCATCTTCATTATTAACAATGGGCATTTTCTTATCACCCATTAAATTCTTAAACTCATTATAGTAAGCAACTAATGTATCCTGGTTACTGATGCCGTTACCATGTACCAATAAAAAATCTGACGCTGCAATCACTTGTGGCGTCGGCCTGTTTTTGCCTACATAACTTGTGCTTACCAGGTAACGGTGTCCATTCTCATCTTTCAGGCCCCTCACCATTTCAATTAATTGATGAACACCTTTCGGTTTCAAAATGTCGTGCTGATAACCACCAGGACTGCACTCGTTATTGATTTCAATAATTACATTTTTGTAATTTGCTCTGTGCAACCAATTAATGGTTTGCCGAACGGCCTTTTTCACTGCTTCTTGATCTTTCACACGTTCATCCTGACCAAAATAAAAGAGACCAAGGATGCAAACCATTCCCAGCTCATCAGCCTTGTTTAAAATTTTACGCAAACGCATCATGTATTCCTTACGTAATACCCCATTGCTATCAATGGCAGAATTATACCAGGGTTGTTTGTTGGAGTAACCGTAAGGACTACCACCTTGCAAATTGAGTGTAAATGCCAACAAACCATGTTTTTTCCATTCAGGCATGGCTTTTACAAACTCATTGGTATTACGTTCCGGATCCCAGACCTTTGTATCAGGATAAGCCCATAAATGTCGTGTACTGTCGTTCAGGTCATCAAAAATTCCCTGTACCATACGGCTGTTGGGCAACAATCCCTGAATTTTCATTCCGTTGTAAGTCCTCCCTTTAAATGTAGGTTCGCCATTTATATAAAACTCCTCTCCAACGATTGTTACTTCTGTTTTACCAACTCTCTTATCTTTCAGATTTTTCTGTGCCTGTACATGAACACAGTAAAAAGCAGTGATGGCGAATATGATTGTTTTCATTTTACTTTGTTTTTGATAAGCGCAACATTAAACTTGCATGCGGTGCAACCGTATACTTCATTTCTTTCTTCGTTTTCCCAATATCCGTTTTTTTCCAGGCATCACGAATCGTATAAGTTCCTTTTAAACCCAGTTCACTTAACAAAACAGTGATTGGCTTTTCCTGATCATTCAAATTGAACAATGCGATGTTGATGAATTTCCCATCGAGTGATTCGGATGCCCAACAAACCATTTCATCTTTTCTGAAAACCTGGCGGCTGTTTTTACTTCTTTGATTGATATCAATGATTTCAGTATTTGTCATCAACTCAGTTTCCAAAGCTGTGTTCTCCGGCAGGTTTCCACCCATCATCAATGGGCTGCGGAAAATGCTCCATAATGTGATATGTGTTCTTGCTTCCTCCGGCGAAAAAGCTGAGCGACGAGGTTGACCAACCGGGCCACGTTTGGCAATTGCACCAATTTGCAGCATGTCAGCATCGGGCCAGTTACCCGGACCTGTGTGTGGTGCCCATTGTGCAAGAATTGCAAATTGCTCTTTCAACTGCTTGAATTCATCCCAAAAATCATGACTCACTCTCCACAATTCACTGTTCTCTGCAGCATGTTCCCTGTTTGCATATTTCATGTTCAAACTCAGGCTGAGCGTGATTGGCTTCTGTAATGTTTGAATAGCTTTATGAAAAGCGGTAACCTCTTCTTTTCGGTAAGGATATTTTTCATTCAGATCGGTATCGTCCAGTTTAATATAATCAACTCCCCAGCTTTCGTATTGTTTTAAAATTGAATTATGCCATTCCTGTGCTCCCGGTTTGCTCATGTTTACACCCCACATATTATTTAACCAGGGACAAACAGATGTAGTATCCACAATATCTTTTGCACGGATACCACTTGTTCCCATCACCGGCGTGTTGTACCAAACAGCCTGGCGAGGAATACCACGCATTACATGAATACCAAATTTTAAACCGAGTGAATGAATATAATCAGCCAATGGTTTAAATCCTTTACCACCTGCTGATGATGGAAACCGGCGCACATCAGGATGCAAGCGCCCATACTCATCCATTTCAAAATAAGGAACCAATGAACCATCAAATTTATTGGCAAACTGCGGAGGGTTACTTTGTCCGCCACCCGGCGGATGTGGATACCACCAGCAAAAATCAATTACTACATAATCCCAGCCATACTGTTTTAAATTTTTTGCAATGTACTCTGCATTTTCTCTTACTTCTGCTTCAGTTACTGTTGCTCCATAGGCATTGTAACTGTTCCAGCCCATAGGTGGTGTGGGGGCTATCTCAGCAGATGTTTTTTGACCTATAGCCAAACCTGAAGTGAACAACATTAAACATAATAGCAAACAAATCCTGATCATAAAGTTGATTTTGAATAATTTAAAAATATACCAGAACGCTTTTTTATGTTAAGCTGTTTATTCATAAATTTTGCTGTATTGTTTCATTATTCCTTTTTATTACTCAAAAGCCATGCTTTACCGCCGTTGCAAACCACTAAGAGCTGCTTTTCATTGCCTATCTTAATGGGAATGGTTTTTCTGATTTCTGCGCCCGATGGCAACTGGATTATACCTTCGGTTGTTGTTAAACTGTTTGTTTGAAACAATACGGGCAGCAGCCCATCCATACTGCCATTATAATTATTGACACGGGTTCGGTTCCCACCTGCAAAAAAACAATTCGTTTTAAATGGCACTTCAGAAAAAGCCATTATTACCCCTCTCTGTAACTCATCCGGCAAAAAATCGATAGAAAATTTGTTATCCCCGTCATTTCGAATCATTAGCGAATGCATGGTTTCTGCCTCATAAATCAACGACTTTTGAATTAATGGAGGCGTAAGAATATCTTCCACTGTTTTACCAGCGAAAACCTCATAGTTAATATACCTTTTATTAATAAAGCCCGCCATTTGCTGTGCCAATTCATCTTTAGAAGCAGCCGGGTACCATTTTCCTGATCTGTTATATGCCAGCACTTGCTCTATTCTACCGTTTTTATCAAAATCTCCCGCATACATTCGTAATCCCTCAGAATTGCCATGCCGGTATTTATTGTTTAACCCTATGTTGCCGGCTAAAATATCCACATCGCCATCTTTGTCTGCATCTGTTAAAGTAAGCGTTTGCCACAAACCTTTACTTCCGTTTATTTGAATCAATGAGGCTGATTGTAACTTTCCTTTTTGGTTGATATAAATTGCTATGGGCATCCATTCACCTGCAATTATCAAATCAGGAAAACCATCATTATTCATATCTCTCCATTCGGCATCTCTTAGCATTCCGGGATATTGCATCCCGGCATCCGAAACATCTGTAAACTTTCCTTTCCCATTGTTTTGCAACAAGTAAGAACGGGGCACTGTACCATAACTGTTTGTTACACTTCTGCCCCCAACAAATAAATCTAAATCACCATCTTTATCATAATCTGCAGCAGCAACGCAGCTTTTATTAAAAAGCATGTCCGGTAAGGCGCCCCTTGCTTTTGTAAAATTTCCTTTACCATCATTAAGCAATAACCGGTCGTTTAAAAAAGAAGAACCTGCTGCAAATTCATTTCCTCCGCTTACAATGTACAGGTCTGCATCTTTATCATTGTCTGCATCAAAAAATAAGGCATCAGTACTCTCATAAAGTGAGTCAGCTAAAAAATCTCCTGTTATAAATGGTTTAAAGCTGTTCGCAACTGATTGAAGGTACAATTGACAGGGCCTGCCTTTAGCAACACCAAAAAAAACATCTTCCAATCCATCGTTATTTACATCTGCCACTGCACAAGCCGGACCTTCGTTTGAAAGCATATAAGGTAATAATGGCTGACCCAAAAAATCATTGAATTCATTTTCATGATGTGTAAATGGAAATTCTGCAACTGTTATCCCTGTTTGTTTGTTTTGCGCTGATGGTGCATTTCTAAAAACAGTAACAGCATTCTTCTGTTCAAAAGAAAGCACGGTATTGTGAGCAATATTTTTTTTCATTTCCCAACTTCCGCCGGGCCATTGTACCAATACTGAATCAACCAACTTCCCCGCTCTTACACCGAATAACAACTCTGGTGGTACAGAAGACTGAAAACCTCGTACAGGAATATTTTGCTGCAATTGCATATTTCCATTTTGCCAAAGCCAGATTTTAGCACCTACTCCGAATTTATTTTTTTGAAACCCGTTAAATCTTACTTTGATATACGCAATGCTGTCTTTTTGCTGTTGCATAGTCATGTTTTCATAAACAGCAGCCTCATCATTTACATTATTCGTTATTATATCCGGGTCTCCGTCATTATCAAGATCTGCATAAACAGCACCATTACTTATATCGTTGCGGGTAAAGCCCCACGAGCTGCTCTTATCTTCAAATTGCAGGTTTTTATTTCCTTTGTAGATGTAATTATGCCAGGCTCCGTCACGCATTTTTTCAAAAGAAGTGCGGTAGTAATCTATTTCATCTTTTACAAGTGATTTGTTTTGCTGCAAAGTTGCATAGAAGCTGATATAGTTAAGGTCATTGGGGCGGTTCATAACCCCGTTGGTAATAAATAAATCTTTGTATCCATCCATATCAAAATCAGCAAAAAGGGGGCTCCAGCTCCAGTCAGTTGCATGCACGCCGCTGTAAAAGGCAATATCAGAAAAATGTTTACCACCGTTATTGAGATGAAGTGCATTTTTGGAAAACTGCGGATGGTAACCGTAATTGAGCTTATACTGAAACATGGTATAAACATCATCGCCCAATGTTGTTTTTTCAATTACTTCATCATCCGGAACCATGTCTAATGTGTACACATCCTGCCATCCGTCGTTATTAATATCAGCCACATCGCACCCCATACTGAAACGGCTGTAATGAGGAAAAAACTGCCTGCCGCTTTCTTTAAATGTTCCGTTGCCCATGTTCAGGTAATAATAATCGTCTTCATAAAAATCATTGGTTATATAAATATCATCCCATCCATCGTTATTAATATCGGCCACAGATACACCTAATCCAAAGCCATTAGGCCCCTGATGTATCCCGGCAGTTTTACTCACATCTGTAAACTTGCCATTATCATTACGCATGAGTCTGTCGCCTGCATACTCACTTATCATTTCTCTTGCTGATACATGTTGATACCTGTCTGCATTGGCAATGGCCTGTGTAAGAACAAAACAGTCAAGATCACCATCATGATCATAATCAAAAAAAGAAGTTTGAGAAACATAGCCGGCTATATCAAGTCCAAAATCCATACTCATTTCTGCAAATCCGTTTTTACCGGTATTCATATAAAGCCGGTTAGAGCCGGAGAGTTGCAGATGACCTGATACGGCTGATATGTAAATGTCTAACCAACCATCGCCATTAATATCCGCCATTGTAACACCGGTAGCATAGAGGTCGTTAAATGTTATTCCTGCAGCAACGGTAATATCTTCAAAAGTAAGATTTCCTTTGTTGAGATAAAGTTTGCTTTCACCTTGGTTGGCTGTAAAGAAAACATCAATCAGTCCATCATTATTAATATCACCTGCTGCCACTCCTCCTCCATTATAGAAATAAGGATAGGTAATGAAGTTGAGATCAGGTGCATCTGCTTTATTATTTCTGAAATCAATACCTGTTTGCGTATATTTTTTTTTAATAAACAATGGGTGCTCCTTTTGTTGTGTGCACCCGTAACCTAAAAAAGAAATCACTACTAAAAATACCATCGTACGCATGGGCAATGCAATTGTGCTGTTACATTTAAAAAAGATTTACTTATAAAATAACCCACTTCAATGATTCTATTGAGTGGGTTATTTACAATAATTAATAAAGACTTAGTTATATCCCGGGTTCTGTTTCAGATTGGGGTTGCCACTAATAAAGAATTGAGGAATTGGATAGATGCGGCGGGTAATGGTATTATCAGTTTTCAAACCAAATGCACTCTCCCATTTCCCAAAACGAATCATATCATTTCTTCGCCATCCTTCGTATGCAAACTCACGGCCACGTTCATCGAGCATTATATCCCATGTTAAAGCAGGTAATGCAGCCGCATTGCTTCTTGCACGAACCTGATTAAATGCAGCAAGTGCAAGATTTGGGTTATCTGCTTTTCTCGCTTCAGCCTCTGCTTTCATCATTAATACATCGGCATAACGAAACAATACAAAATCATTACTTAAGCCGGAAGAAGTTGAAGTGGGATCAAAACTATACTTCATATTTTTTGCACCCATCCAGTTACAGGTATCGCAAGCACCAACATTAAACGGATTGGCCGGATCTACAACACCCCATTTTAATTCTTTTTGAATTTGCACCTGCTTTGTTCCTTCCATTACCGGAGCTCCATTGGAAAAAGCCTGCAACCCTATTCTCCATTGTTTATTACGCTGATCGTTAGGATCATTGAATTTGTCATAAAATTCAGACAACGTGCTGTAACCTGCCCATGTACCGGCTTTATAATCTACACTGTTACTAAAGCCGCCCGGTAAAAAGCGTTGCGGAAAAGTAAGTTGAGTAGCTTTTTGAGGTTCATCATTTACTATGGAAAAAATAATCTCTTTTATCTGAGGGCCGTTATTGTAAGCAAAAATAGAAAGGAAATTAGAGGTTAAATCATATTTACCTGAGCTAATCACCTCTGTGCATTTACTAATGCAATCATCCCACTTGGGTGTGCCGGTATATGCCAATGCATTAACGTATAATTTTGCTAATAACGTTTTAGCCATCCACTTTGTAATTTGACCGTAAGTAGATGCATCCACTTTCTCAGTTAAATCCACCTCTGCTTCTTTGAGTTCTTTTTCAATAAAATTAAATACTTCTGTTCTTGTTTTAGTGCCTGGTAACCCCTCAGATAAATCAGCCTTTGTTACAATTGGCACATTGCCCCACAAATCCATCATTAAAAAATGATAATAAGCACGTACCGTTCTTACTTGTGCTATATATTCCTTTTTTGCCGGGCCATCATCCGCTTTTTCAAGAACCAATAATGCAGTGTTACAACGGCTGATACCAGTTTGAATAGTTGACCATGAATCTTTTAATACTGGATTGTCAGATTTATACGTATGGAAATGCATATCTCTCCATTTACCATTATCAAACCAACCACCACCACGGATGGGTACTACGCATTCATCTGTAGAAGTTTCATGCAACTCCCAGGTTTGCTGATTCGCCAGCAAGTTGCGCAAATGGGCAATTGGTGCTGCAGCAAATAATTGAAAAGAAACGGGATTGGAGTTTGTGGGGAAATTAGATTCGGTAAAACTGGAAGGATCATTTTCATCCAGTTTGGTGCATGAAACTAAAATTATACATGCAGCCGTATAAATTGAAAGTTTTTTTATGAGTAGCATAACCATCATTTTTTTGAATTAAAAATTAAAGTTTACACCTATTGTAAATGAGCGTATCTGGAAATAAACGGGCCTAACTGAACTAAACCCTCCCAAACCTACAAGGCCGGGTTCCTGGCCATCCAGCTTTACTTCCGGATCCACGCCTGTAAACTTTGTAATAGTAAACAGGTTATTGGCGGTTATATACACCTGGGCATTTTTATACACTTTTGAATCAGGCAGTTTGTAATATAATGTAGCATTATCTAAACGCACATAATCTCCGCTTTCAAGATAGAGTGTGCTGTAGGTGATGGCATCCCGATTGCCGTTTTTAATAGCTGATGATGATGGGTTGTAAACAGTAGCTTCCACTGCCCTGTCCCGATCCATTTCCATTCCATTATAGATTTTATTACCAAAGGAACCTCTCAGTAAAAAGTTAAGACTAAATTGTTTGTAGCTTACTGTATTTATCCATCCAAGCGTAAACTTGGGTAAGGCGGTTGCATTATTAATGATTGCCTGATCCTGCGGCTTTAAAGCACTTTGCCTTACTGTATTTTTCCCCGAAGAATCATAGTAGAGATAATTGCCCTGCGCATCCTGTCCCGCATAGCGGAACAGATAAAATGTACCTAAGCTGTAGCCTGGAACCTGGCGTTGTGCAAAAAAGCCGGTTAAGCCTCTTCCGCCTAATGAACCTACATCACGATAAAGTAATGGCAATGCCTGTAAGTTTTTATTGGAAGATTGCAGTGTAAGAATTTCATTTTTATTGGCAGCAAAGTTTAAACCTGTATTCCAGCTTACATTGTTTTTGTCTATCACCTGATAATTTACCAGTACTTCAACTCCCTTGTTTTGCATTTTTCCACCATTACCTGATACATTTCCTACAGGAAAAGGTGGGGAAGGCAGGAGGTAATTAAAAATCATGTCTGTAGTTGTTTTGATATAGTATTCTACAGTACCGGTAATTTTGTTATCTATCAATCCAAAATCCAACCCAATATTTGAAGTGGCTGTTTTCTCCCATTTTAAATCAGGGTTTTCAATTTGTGCCAGCCCGTAAGCACTTTGCCATATACCATTTACATAAGCAATTAAATTTGTATTGTAACGAACAAACGACTGATACGGATTTACATTGGCATTACCTGATACACCATAACCTGCACGCAACTTCAAATCACTTATAAACGATACCTTTTTCATAAACTCCTCGCCGCTAATGCGCCATGCGGCTGAAACAGCAGGGAACATAGCCCATTTTTCATTAGCTCCAAAACGTGAAGACCCATCACGACGCAGTATTGCCTGTAAAATATATTTACTGTTAAATGTATAATTCACCCTGCCGTAAAATGAAATAAGGTTAGACTCAGAAAGACGTGGAAAACCGTTTGCGAAATAAGAGAAACCTGTTTGAAGAGGGTTAGAATTAGCAATGCCATAATAACCCTGATCATCTGTGAGGAAACCGGTTGTTTGTATGCTGATACCATCATTAAATCTATCTCCCTGCCATGAATAACCAGCTAATAATTTCAAACTGTGTTTATCAAAATTTTTTTCATAGTTGAGATAAGTTTCCAGGATTTTGGAGCTACCTTCTGTGCTTGAGCGGCGGGCATATCCGCTACTTCCCCTGTTATCATACGACAGGCGATCAGAGTAATTATAATCACTGAAAAACCTCTTTTCATAAGTGCCACTTGCAGTAAATGTTAATCCTTTAAAAATATCCCATGATATAACGCCATTGTTAGTAAGTGCTGTGTATTTGTTTTCGAAATCATTTTGCTCAATTAAAGCAAGTGGATTTTTATAACCCTGGCGGCTGTAGTTTTCTTTAAAAGTACCATCAGTGTTATAAACTTTAGCAGTAGGCAAATATTGGGTAGCCTGTTGTAATGCATCATAATTAATGGTACTGGATTTACGGAAAGAGGCTGCAAGGTTTCCGGAAAAACGAAGCTTATTATTAAACATGGAATGATCAAGTGTAAGCCTGCCGGTATAACGGGTAGCCCCGGATTTTTTGATGACACCTTTTTGATCGAGCAACCCCATAGAAAACAGAAAGCGTGATTGCTGATTACCTCCGCCAAAACTAAGACTGTGGTTTTGGCTTACACCATTTCTGGAGATAACATCCTGCCAATCGGTACTGACATTATCCTCATCAGAAGCAGCCAAATTGAGATTTCTTGTTTTAAGATAAGCTCTTAATTCATCGGCTGTGGCAACCGGAATTTTTTTAATGATGTTGTCTGTACTTACAAAAGCACTATAACTCAAAATTTGCTGTCCTGATTTTGCTCTCCTGGTAGTTACCATTATTACACCGTTAGCTGCACGTGTACCATATATAGCAGTTGATGTAGCATCTTTCATAACATCAATAGACATAATATCCTCGGGGTTTACTGTTGATATATCAGCCCCGGGCACACCGTCAATAACATAAAAGGGAGCTGTTGAACCGGTAAGTGTTGAAGGGCCACGTAACAACACTGAAGCAGCAGCGTTTGGATCGCCACCTTGTCTCGATACAACTAACCCCGGTACTTTCCCTTGAATAAGGCTGGTTACACCTGTTACCACCCCTTTGTTAAATTCAGATTTGCCAATTGTTGTAATAGAACCTGTAATATCTTTTCTTTTTTGAGTACCATAACCAATAACTACTACTTCATTTAAGTTTTTTGAAGCTTCGGAAAGAGTTACCGTTATTGTAGTAAGACCGGCAATATCAATTTCCTGGTCTGCAAAACCAATTGCACTTACAAGCAGTGATTTTGCGGTGGCCGATAGCGAAATGCTGAAATTTCCTGATGCATCTGAAACAGTACCCAATGATGTTCCTTTCACGGTTACAGATGCTCCATTAACAGGCTTTCCATTACCTGTAATAATTTTTCCTGATAAAGTTTTTTGCTGGCTGAAAGCCGTTAAAAAGAAAAGCAAAGAGATAAGCAGGCAGCTACCCTTTCGGACGTAAACCGGCAATGCAATCATAATATTAAGTTTTGGTTGTTAAGGAATAAAAACAAGTAAATTTCTGCTGCAATACAGCATAGAAGTATTCTCAGCTTCCTGAAAATTGGCGATTTATTCCATTAATTACCCGGAAAGTGGGAAATCAGAACAAAAAAGGTTTAAACTATTATGAAGAGTGCTTGCTGAAATCTTTTACATATTGAGTAGGCGTTTTTCCAAACTCCTTTTTAAATGCTTTTGTAAAGTGGGAAGCGCTTTGAAACCCGGTTTCAAATAACACTTCTGATACTGTGCGATGTTGGGCTACCAATAATTGTGCAGCATACTTCAGCTTTATTTTCCGCACAAAATCGCCAATTGTGTGCCCGGTTACCTGGTGCATTTTAATATAGAGTTTACTTTTACTGATAGCCATACCCCGGCAAATAGTTTCTACGTCCAGCTCAGGTTTATCCATTTGCTCATGAATAAAACTCACAAGTGTATCCAAAAATTCTTTGTCTTTGGCATTGCCGGCTAATTCTCTTGCTTCAGACAAACCATTATGAAGGTATAGTTCCTTTAGTTTTTTTCTTGAAGCAAGAAGGTTGTGCAGATTGGTCTTTAACAAGCGTAAACTAAAAGGTTTGCTCATATAAAGCTCGGCACCCGACTCTGCCCCGCTCACACGGCTATCTACTGAATTTTTGGCTGTGAGTAAAACTACCGGAATATGTGATATTTCAATTGTTGATTTTATTTTCCGGCAAAACTCTATGCCATCCATGCCCGGCATCATTACATCACTTACTATAATATCAGGCAATTCTTTCAAAGCAATATCAAAACCTGTTTGTGCATTAGATGCTGTAAACACTTTATAAATTTGAGATAAGTGTTCAAACAAAAAATTTCTGAGATCAGCATTATCTTCTACTACCAAAAGCTTAGGTAACAAAGGCTGCTTTCCATCTATTTCCTGATTGTGAACAAATGAGTGGCCCGGCTTATACTTTTTCTCCAAACCTGTAATTGACTGATCGCTTAACTCATAATCACTAACAAGTGATATTTCGTCGGGGTGCAGATAATGATACCCTTTTGGCAACCCAATAAAAAATTCACTTCCCATTAAGCGTTGACTGCATACATATACTGAACCTCTGTGAGCAAGGGTTAAACTCTTTACCAACGCAAGCCCTATACCTGTACTTACTACCTGGTGGTTATGTTCATACTCTTCTCCCTGGAAATAACGTTCAAAAATTCTGTTGAGTGAATGGGCATCTATTCCGGAGCCGGTATCAGTAACTTTGATCCAGTATAAATCTTTTTCAGCTACTGAACCACTCACCTTAAAGCTGTTGCTAAAAGAAGAAGAAGGCAGTTCATCTGTTAACAGCTTTATATAAATGTTACCATGTGCAGGTGTGTACTTAATTGCATTTGCAAGGATGTTTACAATAATTTTTTCAAGAATTACAGGGTCTGTCCAGGCATGAAAGCTGGCAGGGCTTTCTGTAAAATGGAGCTTAATATCTTTTTGTGCAGCTACTTCTCTAAAGTCATTTGTTAAACTGGAAATAAAGGATATGATTTCTGTTTCTGATGCTTTTAATTTTACTGACCCTTCTTCTGCTTTTCTGAAGTCCATCAGTTCATTTACCAATCTTAATAAACGCTGTGCATTTTTTTGTATTAATAAATAAAGCCCTTTTTGTTTGTCAGCTTCATTGGCATCTTCAATCAATTTTTCAGCAGGGGCAAGTATTAATCCAAGGGGCGTACGTAACTCATGCGAAATATTGGTAAAAAAATCAAGTCTCATGCGATGATGTTCTTCATGCTGCTTTTCTTCCAGTTCTTTTATATGCAATGCCCGTTTAAGGCGTATCATGCGGGATGTATATTTCCATACAATGTATGCCAGTGATAATGCAATTAACGTATAAAGTAATTTTGCCGATGTTGTTTTCCACCAGGGTGGCGCTATAGTTACGGGCAACATGCTGCTGCTAATGTTCCATGTTTTTTTGTCAACTGAAGCCTGTACTGAAAAATGATAATGACCAGGCGAAAGATGTGAATACGATGCAAATGCGTGTGATGCATCAGCCTCTACCCAGTCAGGATCAAACCCACTTAGTTTATAGCGGTAATACCATTTGCCTGATGTTGCAAAATCAAGCGCAGCAAACCTTATAGAAAAATAGTTTTGCCTGTGGTTGAGATGTATCCGGGGCATTGTATTAAGATCTTCCTGCATTACACTTTCTTTACCCGGCTGCACTGCCTTATCATTAAGCAACAGATCAGTAAATACGAGAGGATAGTACCGGTTGCTCTTATTAATTTCCTGCGGATAAAAATAATTTACACCATGAATACCTCCAAAGTAAAGACGTCCGTCTTTTCCTTTACAGGCAGCTCCAATTTTAAAACTGTTGCTCTGCAATCCATCATATACATCGTACTGTGTAAACACTTCTGTTTTGGTGTTGAACATTACAAGACCGTTGCCGCCACCCATCCATAAATTACCATCGTTATCTTCCAGCAAGGTTTCTACATCAACAAAAGGCAAACCATTTGATAGGCCATAGGCCTTTGCATGATATGCAGTTCCTTCAAGTGTAATTTTATTGAGCCCGCCACCGAGTGTTCCTACCCAAAGCGTATTGGCATTGGTACGTACCACAGGCCATATAAAATTTGAACTAAGCGTAGTTGGATCGGATTCTTTACCCCGGTAATGTAAAATTTCAGAAATACTGCCATCCGCTTTTAACAGTATACGGTCGAGCCCGCCTGAAGTACCAACAAAAATTTCCGGCCTTTCCTGATCAGCATAAACAAATGACACCTGTTTGCCGCTTATACCCTCCTGGCCGTGAAAAAGCTTTTGAATAGAAAATTGTCCTTCATTATTCTCCGTTATTTTATTAAGGCCACTATGCCAGGAGCCTGCCCATAACTGGCCAAATACATCTACTGCAATTGAATAAATAGCATTACCTGTAAGTTGCTGTTCATAAATATGTCTGAATTGTTTACCGTCATATATATCAATACCAAAATCATTTCCTATCCAAATACGGCCTTTCTTATCTTTTGCAAGCGCTCTTACATTATCACTCATGAGGCTGTTTGAATTTTCCTGCTGGTGCCGAAAGATCGTATTGGAGCCGTTAATAAAATCATACCTGTTTAATCCCTGGAAACGGGTACCTACCCATAATCCGTCATTTTCATCTTCCAGCAAGGCACGTATATGATTACCACTTAAAGCAGCAGTAAGATTTGAAGCTTCATCAGACAGTAGGTAGAATTTTTTCTGATAAAGATTTATGAGGTTTACCCCGCCACCATAAGTTAATACCCAAAGACAACCAGACCTGTCTATAAAAAGAGTATTTAAAAAATCGGAGGATAAATTGTAATGAATATCCTTGCCTTGTTTAATAAATTGTACTGTTTTTTTCCCACCCGGTGTGCTTTTTGAATATTGATATTTCAAAACACCATCAGGTGTGGCCATCCAATATGAACCAGGCACAACATCGGGTGCTATAAACAAAATATCCAGGTTTTTACGTCCATTGTATTTAGCCGCCGGCAATGCAGTGCTTATATTAGTAAAATAACTGTTTATTATTGAACCTGTTTTTCCTGCAGTTGATAAATTAAAGGAACAAAAACCATTATTAACTGCTGCAATGAATTTCCTGCCGGCTTCCTGAAATATCCCTGATACGTTCTGGTGCAGTTGGCCGTGCTGATCCTGCAAATAGTATTTCTTAACACTTACAGGGCGGTCTTTCTTTTCATCATAAGAAACAGCAAACACGCCATTATTACTGCTGATGAGCAATTGATTAATACCGGATGGTGTAATTGAAAAATAAGTACAGGAAGGAAAATAATCAGCAAAAGGAATTTCCTGCAATTGTGTTTTGCTTATTCGTTTAAATGCAGTCACCCGTTGTAAATTATTACTCAACGCAACAATTAAACTATCTGACACCCATGTAAGGCGAACAAAAATTTTATTGACATTCGATTCCGGAAGTAATTTCATTTCCATTTCAGTAAACACTTCTTTGGCCACATCAAATAAAACAATGCCATCATCGGTACCCAGCCAAAGCTGATTACTGCTATCTATAGCAATACTGTTAATACGGTTGTGATATACGCTTTGGAGTTTTGTATTTTGGTTGCGATATTGTTTAATGTGTTGGCCATCATAGCGGTTCAAACCCGAAAAAGTTCCAATCCAGATAAATCCTGTTTTATCCTGCACGATAGAAGTTGCATCTGAATGACTTAAACCCTCTGTTACAGAAATATGCTTTACACGGTATTTAATATCCTGTGCAACTGAAGATACGGTATGGCAAACCAAAAGTGCAAACAGAAGTTTTATTTGCAAGCTGTAACTCATAATCATAAAAAATAACAATTCAATTTATAAATGTTGCTGTTAAAACAACTTGTTATAAAAATGAATTGTGATAAAATTTAATTATTTCCCTCCCCAACCGGGCCGTCTTTTTCATTTTCTGCCATATACTTATTATCCTTGCCTCTTCTTTGCTCATATCTTCCTCCAAGGCTTTCCCGCATTTTTTTGGGCACCAGCTTTTGCAATTTCTTTTTTACACCGTTCATATTTTTTTGTGAAGCAATATTATTCCACTCCCAGGGGTCTGTCGTGTGGTCGTACAACTCTTCGGTTTTATCAGGATAACGGATGTACCTGTAACGGCCATCAGTAACTGATGTATATCCTGTACCATAGGTAGTTAATGAATAACTTCTGAAAGAAGCATTGCCATTCGTAAATATGAGCACCATGCTTTGCCCCTCTAACTTGTGAGGAGGTTTATTAAGTTTGCAATACTCAACAAGGGTTGGGTATAAATCTATTAAACCAACTGTTTGATTGATGACCTGGGGTTTGCATCCTGGAAAACGGATGAGCAAAGGAGTATAAGCACTCATTTCCCACATCGTACCTTTTTGCCAGCGTATTTTTTCACCATTATGATAACCATTATCACTGCAAACTATTACTATAGTATTGGCGGCATAAGGGCTTTTATCCAATGCCTCAATTACACGGCCCATATTCCAGTCGGCAAAAGATGAAGTGGCGCAATAACCACGAATTAATTTTTCAACAGTCTGTAATATTTCTTCCTGCGATTTACCAAATTGTTTCAAACTATCCACCAACTCTCTGGCAAGAAAAGGCACATCATTTAAATCGCCGTCTTTATATCCTTGCGGTAATTCAAAGTGCATACCCTCATACAAATCAAAAAAACGTTTGGGTGCTGTATAAGGTGTATGCGGCCGCCACAAACCATAAAATAAAAAGAATGGCTTATCATGTTTATCTTCTAAAAATTTTACTGCCGCATCTGCATTTACAATATCAGGAAAATCACTGTCAGGCCCTGTCCATGCTTTTACTGAAGAAAACTGGCCGTTTCCTAACCAGTATTCTTTTTCAGCAAAGGGCCCAAACCCACCCATGTAGATGGGCCGGTTGTCAAACATTTTTTCATAACGGCCACTGTCAACCTTTGCATGAAATATTTTTCCTCTTGCCCATGTTTCATAACCGCTCTTATGAAAAGTTTCGGGAAAAGATTCCGTATTACGAAGTATTGATTTACCACGCCATGGATCGCTGCCGTTTAAATAAGCTCCGGTGGTGTGCGGATACAACCCGCTGAACATAGATGCACGGGAAGGCACACATACAGGTGCCTGGCAGGTGGCTTTTATAAAATTCAAAGCCTCCTGTTTTAACTTTTGGAGGAAAGGGGTTTTTACTTTAGGGTAATAATCGGTTGCTCCAAAACCATTCATATCATCTAACTGTATTATGAGCACATTGGGACGTTGCTGCGCCATTGCAAATTGACAAAAGCAAAACAGCAAAAATAGAATTGTAATAGCCTTTGCAAGCATTTATAAATCGTTTATACCAGCAATTTCTTCAAAACCCAATGAATAAAGATGTTCTATTATTCTTCTTTATTGCTTTATCATTCTTTCTTCCGGTGCAATAAAGCTGTTTAATAAGATAATCTTTGTGAAGCAGCTTTTATAATTTTATAACAAGTGGATGTTTACCTGCCTCCGTTGCAATATCTATATTTTCTACACCATCGTTTTCATGGCCGTATGGCTCAGCGGCAAGCCCCCCTTGTATTGTTAACCGACCAAAC
The DNA here is from genome assembly GCF_035299325.1 of Lacibacter sp. GTDB lineage: Bacteria > Bacteroidota > Bacteroidia > Chitinophagales > Chitinophagaceae > Lacibacter. The sequence continues at coordinate 37,717 of NZ_DATGWT010000022.1, forward strand.
ACTACCACTCTGCGTAGCGGTAGTGTTTGGTGCAAATGCTGTAACCAATTTTATTATTTTCCTTATTATTGGGCCAAAAGCGGCCAAGCAAAAACTGGCTGTGTGCACTGTAGTTCCACTTAGCTGATGGATTTTTCAAGAGTGGCGAAAAATTATTACCCAGCGTTTGTGATGGTATAGGCAACCCGGCCAATGCACATAAGGTGGAATAAATATTCAGCAGTTCAATAAGCCCATCAGTATTCTTTCCTTTGGCAGTAACATTTTTTCCGCTGATGATTAGCCGTATCCTGTATCAATTTCAAAATTGGTTTGCTTGGCCCAACTGTTGTGTTCACCCAGTTTCCAGCCATTGTCGCTCCATAGTTCAATGATGGTGTTATCATACAATCTTTCATCCTTTAATGTTTGAATAAGCTTTCCAATTTGTGCATCAATGTAAGGATGCAGGCATAATACCCATGAAGGAGTTTTCGTTGCCATTCTTCCTAAATACATGCTTTGTTTGGAAGCAGCAAGTTTTCAAAATCATCGTAAAACGTAATTCTTGGTCGCCGTCTACTGCATAACCGGGGAATTGATGGGAATGAATTAAATATTGGGGCGTTGTGTTGTTGCGAATTGAAATATAAAGAGTATCAGCAGAGTTACATAAACAGAACGCATAGATATGATGTTGAATTGGCAATTACATTTTTCCCTGAACAACATTTATGTTTTCATAAAACATTATTTTGCAAAAGTTATTTACGATAATTTTACTAAAATACAATTTGCTGAAGTCAACGTATATTAAATGAAACAATCAATTTTCAAATTTCTACTTTTAGTACCAATTTTATTTACTTGCAAAGAGTCTTTTGGTTTAGAACCGGGCACAGATGGACCATTGAAAGATGAGTTACTAAAAAATTATGTGAATTATTTCAATGCCGTTGACCAGGAATTGTACAAACAGCATATTCCTAATTCTAAGTCGTATGATTTTTTGGCTAAGAATATCCCACTTTTTGAATGCCCTGACAAAAGTGTAGAACGTACTTATTATTTCAGGTGGTGGACATATCGTAAGCACATAAAAAAAACACCTGTTGGATACATTATTACTGAATTTTTACCAGATGTATCATGGTCGGCAACTTATAACGCAATTACATGCCCGGGGTTATTTCATTTTAATGAAGGAAGATGGTTGAAAGATCCAATCTATCTAAATGATTATGCTAATTTCTGGGTTTATCATTCAGGATATCATAAAAATGAAAAATGGCGTCACTTTAAAGCTGTATTAGGTCATGCGTTTCCTTTAAGCGATGCCATTTTACAATTTCATAAAATACATCCGCAAAATAAACTGATTGAAAAAGTAATCAACGAATTGGCTGCAAATTATGAAGAACTAAAAAAACTAAGAGCTACTGAACTCGGGCTTTATTGGAGCAATGCGGGTGGTTGGGAAGGCGACGGAATGGAAGTTGCAGTTGGTGGAAACGGCATAAGACCTACTGTAAACTCATATATGTATTCGCAAGCGAAAGCTTTGTCTGAAATGTATTTGATGGTTGGTGATAAAGCAAAAAGTGAAAAATATAAAAGTGAGTCAGCACAAATAGCTGATTCAATGATGAAACTTTTATGGGATGATAAAGATTCCTTTTTTAAGGTTGTAAGAAAAGCAGATTATTCTACCAAAAAATCTGCAGACGTAAGAGAACTCTTTGGCTATGTGCCCTGGTGTTATTCAATTCCACCTAAAAATAGCGGCTATGAAAAAGCATGGCTTCAAATTCTTGACAAGGATGGATTTTATGCACCTTACGGACTTACTACCTGCGAGCAGAGACATCCCGGATTTAAGATTAATTATGAAGGTCACGAATGTCAATGGAACGGTCCAAGCTGGCCTTACGCAACATCACAAACGCTTGTTGCAATGGCCAATGTAATCCAGGAATATCCTCAGAATATTTTAACCCGTAAAGACTATTTAAATCAATTCCTGATTTATACAAACAGTCAAACATTGCAAAAAGAAAATGGATTTACAATTCCCTGGATTGATGAAAACCTTAACCCATATACAGGAGACTGGATTGCCAGAACAATGTTGAAAAGAAAAAAAGAACAGTATGTTGAACGTGGTAAAGACTATAATCATTCAACCTATGTTGATTTACTCATAAGCGGATTAATAGGGCTTAAACCCCGCATGGATAATGTTATTGAAATAAATCCCTGCTTACCTGAAAACACATGGGATTATTTTTGCTTAGACAGAATTCCTTATAAGGGTCATCAACTTACTATCATCTGGGACAAAACAGGTAATAAATACAATTCAGGGAAAGGGCTGACGGTTTTATCTAATGGAAAAGTAATTGGGAAATCAGAGAACTTAAACAGAATACTGTGTGAAATAAAATAAAACTTATAATTAATAAACAGGATCAGCAGCTAAAAATTCTGAACAGGTATATTTTCACGGGCAGATACATAAATTGCTTCCTGAACTTTTATATTAGTAAGATAATCATTGCCGCTTGTTTCAAATGGTTTATTATTTATTATACAATCAATAAAATGATGCTGAATTTGATACACACAATCTCCTGCAAAATTTATATTCTGGTGATGATAGGCATACACCCTTTCAGACAAACCTAATGTTTGAATAGAGATGTTTCCATTATTATATAATCTTATACTGCCTTTATCACCTTCGATAAGCATTTCACCAAAGGTATAACGGGCATTATCACTATTACTTTCATTATAACGGTTGGCATCCCATACTGCCTGTACACCATTTTCAAATTCAAAGTGAACGATGCCTGCATCTTCTCCTTTAATAACAGGATTTAAATTTCTGAGTTTGGCATATACTTCTTTTACTTCGCCAAATAAATAACGAAACGTATCAATAAAATGAATCCCTGTTTCATATACAAGCAGCCGTTCCATTTCTCTGAAGTAAGGCTGGCGGTTTAAGTAAGCATCTTCACCCCATCCATCTCCCATTCGCATTCTGAAGTAAGCAGAAAAAATAGTTTCACCAATTACTTTTTCATCCAAAAGTTTTTTGATTTCTCTGTACCAGGGCTGGAAACGAAAATTTTCATGTACCATCAATCGCACACCCGCTGCTTCTGCTTCGTTTACAATTGTACTTGCTTCCTGTAAAGTTGGTGCCAATGCTTTTTGCACAATCACGTCAATTTTTCGTTTGAATGCCTCTCTGCAAATTTGCAGATGTGTTTCAGGAGGAGTGATGACATCAATAAAATCGGGATCTTCATTGTCAAGCATTTCGGTTACTGAATTGTAAACGGATGCTATCCGAAATGTTTCAGCCATTTCATTAGCTTTATCTTTATCGAAGTCGCATAAGGCCACTATTTTAACTTCCGGTATGCGGCTCCACGCCTCATATTGAAAACGGCTGAAATAGCCTGCACCAACACAAACAGCTTTAAGCATAGTTTTAATTGATCGTTTTTTCAGGGTTCATCTTTAGCCATGTGAATATTGCTGCAATATTTAGTACTGCGGCAAGATAAAAAAATACAGATGGAGATCCAACCCAGCTAAGTAAATATGGAAAAGCAAGTGAAGTTATGAACGCACCTAAATTTCCAGCCATGTTCATATTACCGGAAACAGCCCCAGCCTGTTGTTTACCAATATCTGCGCAAAAAGCCCAGGAGGGAGGCAAGGTCATATCTGCTCCAAAAATTGCCAGACTTAAAAACAGAACAGCAGCATTAACATCAGTCATAAAAGAGCTGATGATCAGACCAGCTGCCGATAATGAAAAACCTGTTGCAGCAGGCAACCACCTTGATTTTCGATAGTTGCCCTTTGTATAAATGTTGTCCATCCACCAACCACTAAACCAATTGCCCGCTGCACCTGCTATTAACGGCAATGATGCATACCATCCCGCAGCCACTGCTTCCAAGTGAAATTTTTCTTTGATGTGCGGATATAACCAGGTAAGCGCAAAGAAGAACGTAAAGTTGCTGCAGAAATATTGCAACATTGCCAACCACATATTACCTTGTACAAGGATATTTTTAAATGGCAGCTTTGCAACAACTGTTGTAATGGGCTGACGGTTAGTAACAATAAATTCTTTTTCGCTTAATGAAAGTAACGGATGCTCTTCCGGTTTGTCTTTAAATAACCAATACCAAATGAATGCAAACCCAACCCCTATGGCACCTAATAAATAAAATGTATTTTGCCAGCCCCAATTGGTAATCAAAACAGATAACAAAGGCAATGCAAAAGCAGCTCCCAACCTGCTGCCCGAAAAATTGATCCCTGTTACAATGCCTCTTTCATTTAATGGGATCCAACTTACCACAGCCCTGTTAATAGCCGGAAACGCACCTGCTTCACCGGCCCCAAATAAAAAACGTATCAGAAGCATAGAAACATAATTCCAGGCTTTAGCAGTAAAGCCGGTAAACAAGGACCACACAATTACAATTACAGTTAATACCTTTCTTGCACCAAGCTTATCAGCCAACATGCCGCCCGGTGTTTGAAATAATGCATACCCCAATGCAAATGCACTCAATACCCATCCCATCTGTTCCTTCGATAAATCCAATGATTTTGCAATAGGGTCTTTCGCCACAGAAATACAAATCCTGTCAACATACAACAGTAATGTTAAAAAGAAGGTACCCAATACAAATATGAAACGTCCTTTTATCAATGTTATAAATTATGATCTTACGGGCTTTCGTTTTTCACTGCATCTTCGTTGCTTCGCATTTATCCCTTTTTTACCGGACACTTGCAGGGCAACACATCAATCATCATTTCAATTTTTCATAAAGAATTTTGAGTGCATTTTCATCGCCGACATTTCCTGGAAAAATAATGTAAGGCAAACCAGGAAACTTACTTTCAACTCCGGCTAACCATACGGGAACACCCGGCAAAGCCTGTCCTGTTACTGTTGCTCTTTTTATCTCCAGCGATTTTGTTGCAATATCACTTGAAGTAATACCACCTTTGGCAATGAAAAACCGGGGAACACTTTTTAATCTGCATAGGAGACCAGTAATATAATTTGATACTTGATTGCCAATCAGCAGGCTTTCATTTTCATTGGCACCAGCCTGCAGCAACCGGCTGGTGTAAATCAACACATCTTTACCTGTACTTATGAATGTTTCCATCCTGCCTGCATCATGTGTTAAATTTGTTTCATTGTTTATTATTTTAGTTACATCCAATTCAATGGCAGTTAAAGATTCGTTGTGAAGTAAAGCCTGCAACTGGCTGGTAGATTTAGGCACATACGAACCAATTATAATTAAACCGCCATTTTTATTATTAGCCGTTGTCAATTCATTTTTTCCCAGAAGATTTTTTTCTTCACTTCCTGAAACAGCTTTTACAAAAGAAGCTGCCGTTCTGAAAAACATCTGAACACCCGATTGCAAATAAGCCGCTGCAAATTTTTCTACATCATAGTACACAGCAGCGTTAACAATACAGGTTGAAAATTCCGGCATAACTGCTATTTTCTTTGCGAGCATTTCTATTGATTCTTCTCTTAACTCTGCCAGTGAAAAAGAAACAACATTATCAGATCTGATTACTCCTTTTGATTTTTCCTCAACCCATTCTTTTAAATGAGAATGAGAAAAACCAAAGGCTTTATCTTTTGCAAAAGAGGTTTCAGCCACAGGAATTAACTGCTCCCCTTCTTTTACGTAGTGTACATCGTCAATTGTATAGCGCCCGCCTTCAAAAAAAGCAGGAATAACGGCGGTAAGAAAATTTTCAATTTGCAGCCCATCCGCCAATGCAATAATATCGTTCGGGAAGTGTCCACGTAGTGTACTGTCGCCACGGCTGATTAAAATAAATTCCCGGTTATATTTGCCAAATGCTTTTGCAATATTTCCACCAATTTCACGATGCAGTTTGTCAGCTTCTTCAGCATTCATACTGCGAGTGTTGGTAAGTATATAGAACAGAGGGGATCGATTATTTATTTCCTCCTCAATACTTTCTGTATCCCAAACTGTGAGTACCGGAACACTGTGCATAGTTTGTGTACCCGTAGGATCATCATCTAAAACAACAACAGTTTGGTCACACTTCTTCAGTTGCGCATTGATGATTGCTTTCAAATCTTCTTCTTTAAAAGACGGCAAAGCATTCATTGTATTTTTAAAATTCAACTGCATTATTCCTGTATGGCAATTATTCTGGCCGGGGCACCGTCACCTTTATAGATTTTTAATGGCAAAGCAATTAATTGTACGGTTTCTTTTGTCAGTGCTTCCGTATTACAGATTCCTTCTACAATAATGACATTACCGCCCAGTAAAATCTGGTGAATCAATGTTACTTCCGGCAAATTATTTACATCAGCAACGCTTGGCGGCTCAACTGCAAGGATGTTAACTTTTCTGTTTACTAACCATTCTGCAGCATCTTTGCTTATCCGAGGCAAATCATTTCTAAACTTATCTGTTCCCAATAATTTGCTCCACCCTGTTTTAATAATAATGCTTTCACCTTGTTTTATAACATTTCCGATCATTGCAAAATCAGAAACTGTTATCATTTGTTTAGGTTGATTCACTTTAACAGAAACTACATGTGCTTTTGAAATAAACCGTTCAACCGGAATTTCATCTATTCGTACGTCAGTTGCCTCAAAATGAAAGGGTGCATCCATATGTGTACCTGCATGAGAATAAATATGCAGGTTGCTTGCGTTCCAGCCATCCTTAATTTTGGTTCTAGCCGCTTCACAACTAAAACCACTTACTTTATCGGAATATGCAGTGGTTAAATCTACTATCAACTTATTTCATTCTTTCAATTACAGATTTGGTAATATCAGTTGTACTGCTGCTACCGCCACAATCCACACTCAGTATACCTGCAGTTGTACTTTCATTTACAGCCGCAACAATTGCTTTGGCTGCTTCTGCTTCACCAATATGCTCTAACAGATAAGCTGCTGACAAAAACTGGCCGTAAGGATTGGCAATATTTTTACCTTGTATATCTGGAGCACTTCCGTGAATAGGCTCAAACATAGATGGGAATTCCCTTTCAGGGTTTATATTACCGGATCCACCATAACCAAGACTGCCCATAATAGCTCCACCCAAGTCACTCAATATATCGCCAAGCATATTTGTAGTTAGCAATACGTCAAATATTTCTGGCTTTAAAACAAAATTTGCAGTAGCAGCATCAATATACATTTTACGGTACTCTACATCAGGATATTGTTCTCGTACTTCATCTATCACTTTATCCCAGTAATACAAAGTATGGATCATGGTGTTACTCTTGGTAACATTGGTCATGTGCTTTCTTCTTTTTCTTGCTAATTGAAAAGCGTAATGTGCAATACGGGTAATGCCTGCTCTGGTAAACACATTTGTATCTGTTGCAAGGCCGTAAGGTTCGTCAGGATACAATACACGACCATTTTGAACAAACTCACCCTCGTTGTTTTCACGAATGATGACGAGGTCAATATCTTTTTGTGTTTTGCTTCTTAATGGGCTGTTGATACCTTCCAGTAATTTACACGGACGATAATTTACGTACTGGTTAAAACTGGTACGTACAAGATTAGTAAATAATCTAAAGGGCAGCCTGTCATCTACTTCCGGCAGACCTACAGCACCAAACAAAATAGCATCAAATTTTTTCAATTCATCCAGAGCACCCGGTGCGATAAAATCTCCGTGTTTTAAATAATATTTTGCACCATAGTCAAAACTGGTGGTTTCTAAAGTAAAAGCAAATTTTTTGGCTGCCACTTCCATAACTTCCATTGCTGCAGGGACAATTTCATTTCCGATACCATCACCATTGATGGCTGCAATTTTGTACGCTTTCATTTTTGATTTCTATTTGATTTTATTAGTTAATTCCAAACTTTTTTACCAATCTGTCATATTCAGTTTTGGTGATTGTAATGATACTTCCATGTCTTGTGTTTGAAGGTACACTGTACCAGTTGCTGTAGACTTCGTACCAAGGCCCTTCAACAGTTGCCGCTGAAATCACTTCATAACCATTACCCGGATATTGTTCATAATACAAAAGCCAGCCGTTGCCATCAATCTTTTTAACCAATGTAGGCGCCTCCCTCCAATTGGGAGAAATTTGCTCTTGCGGATAAGTCCAAGGGCCATCTAATGAAAGCGATGTACTTAACCGGATACTCTTTCCCGTGGGCCGTGAAGGTGAAGGCATCATTTCTTCCTTTATAAATGCATACCATTTGTTGTCGATGTGTCTAACAATAACATCGATCATTGCAAAATTCCATGGAAACATTTTTTTACTGGGGGCAAATGATCTCAGATCTTTTGAAGTGCTGTAATAAATAACCATGCTTCGCCAGAAAGTATCCATGCTGTTTTTTACCCTTTCTTCGTTGGGTGTTTGCCAACTCAGGATATATTGTTTATCAGTAGTATCGAAATACAATTTTGGTGCACCATAACTTTTCAGGTTTCCCTTACGCATTTGCAAAATATCTGAGGGACCAAATTTGTTGAACAATTTCCAGTTGATTAAGTCATCAGACTGCCAGATGGCAATTTCATTATCAGCATTTTTACCGGTACGGTTATTCCCCGGCATATAATATTTGCCATCGTGGCCACGAATAATATCACTATGGCCCCAATAACTGCTATCCATCACCGGTTCGCCATTATTCATTTTTTTCCAATTCAGACCATCCATACTGACAGAATAATACAGGCGGCCATATTTTTCAGCGGTCATATGGCTGAAGAGATATGCATAGGGAGCTTCCTTTGTCTGCGATTGAGCTAAACAAAAATCTGCTGAATGGAAAAGAAATGTAAGAAATATGATAAGCAATGCTCTCATCTTATTTTATAGCAATTAATTTTAAAACCACGGCTCCGTGGGGCGGCACATTACGCCTTACCTCTTTTGTAATGACCTCCTCATCTGCCTGTTTCCAAATATCTCTTACTTTGAATTTCCCTCTTATTTCTTCCCATTCCAATTCAAAGCGTATATCCTGCTCTATTTCTGAAATATTAAAAAGCGCTACATATTTATTCTTTGTGCCGGGCTCATCAGCAATCCAGATACGGTTATTTTTTGCCAAACCACTGTATGTGAAATTATCGACCTGGTGATTGTTGCTGCTGTTTTGATTTATATACAACAATTCTTTATTGCTCAACATGGCATAATCTTCCTCAGTACTTTGCAATGGGTCGCCACCCCAAATTAAAGGGCTGCGTACCATACACCATAGACTCATTAATGTTTTTTGTTCCTCTCTCGTAAGGAAAGAAAAATGCTCTCTCTTGTTATATGTATTTGGGTCGAAGTTGGCTGGTTGCTGCCGAACAGGAAAACCTGTAAGGCATAATTTACCTATAGGAATCATATCTGCATCAGGCCATGTACCATCGCCAATAAACGCCTGCCACATGTACACTAAATCAAACATGTGCAATACATCGTTCCATTCATCCCAAAAATCGATGGAGATACGATACATATTTGCATTGGCTTCCATATGATGGGCATAACTCATAAATGCTTCTCCGCAAGAAAGACTCAGTAGTATTTTTCGTCCACACGCATCTATGGCATTGCGAATTAACTTTATTTCGGCTGCATGATAAGTAGGCGATGAAATATCATCCACTTTTACAAAATCAACACCCCAGCTTGCATACAGTTTAAAGAGCGAATTGTAGTATTCCTGTGCGCCTGGTTTGCTTGCATCAATACCATACATATTATTATTCCACTTACAAGTGTCAAATGTTTCAGCAATATCTTTTGCAAAATACTTTGTACCAATGATGGGCGTGTTCATTGCCACGGCCTGACGGGGTATGCCACGCATGATGTGAATACCGAATTTCATTCCTTTTTTGTGCACTTCATCTCCAATGCTCTTAAAGCCATTATTGTTTTTTGCTGATGGGAACCGATTTTCCGAAGGCAAAAGCCGCCCAAATTTGTCCATTGTTAACTGTGGACTAAAATTTCCGTTTGCGTCCTGTTGTTGTTGAAGGCCAATCGTTTTCCAGTTATAGTTGGGGTCCCAATCATCAGGGCCTGGATTGAACCAGCAAAAATCTATAGTCACATAGTTATAACCCAACGGAAGTAATTTCGTACGAACGGCTTCAATACTTTCTAAAAACTGCTTTTCAGTAATTGCTCCATGGTAGGCATCATAACTGTTCCAGCCCATAGGTGGTTTGGATGACCAGGTGTTAAACGAAGATGTGATCGGGTTGTCTTTTTTGGATGTTTTTATCCCACTTTGTGCAAAAAACTGAGTGGCTGAGAAAACTAAAACCAGAAAGCTGAGGAAATGCTTCATTTTCAAAATTTAATCAATCGCTAATGGCTGTAATTTCCTGCAATTATACAAGGAGCTTTAGCTTCTGCATACTCACTCTTTGCTGCCACGTACATTTAATACAGGATAAAGGTTGTTTTTTTAAGCTGATATTAAAAAAAAGGCCCTGTTAGAAAACAAGGCCCGGTTTTAACGATTGTTTACTTTGCTTCATGACTGTCAAACATATTTATCCATCATACTTTTGGCTTTTCCTGTTGTACTATATTAACACTCTGTTGTCTGAATCAGAAATATTGCAGTTTTTGTTGCAATCACTGAAGTGAAAAAGGATTAATCAGGTTCATTGCCGGGTTTAAAATCCCGATTCAGAGTTAATAAAAACTTATCCATCCTGAATCCATCCTCCCGCATTGAAAATTGAACAGTGTGTAAGCCGGGCTTATCTATATCTAAATAAATTTGATAAGGTACACCGCAATGTTCTTTTTGTGTACGTTGCTTGCTCTCCAACCACCATTTGTTTTTTCCGGCACACCATTGCATTCTTAAGCCTGTTTCGGGCCAGTTGCCATTAATCCCTACATGCACACTGTTATCCTCGCTGCCGGTACTCATAGCCCTTACCCATACATAATAGCGACCAGGAGTGGCAAAGTTGACATTGTAAGACAACACAGCCATTTCACCTGCCTTGTTTGAAAAGTTGATGCCATTGTACAGCGAATCGCCATGTGTTTTTCGTGTATCAGGCAATATCATCATGTATTTTTTCCCCGATGCAGAATCATTTGTTTGCAAGTGCCACTTTCTTTTTTCATCTTTTGTTTGGTTGGCAAAATTTTCTGCTTCCATTTCCACATAACCATCTTTTTCGTAAGCCATAGGTTTGTTATCCAACTGCAATTCTGATTGTATCTGCAGTAATCCGGTTTTATTTTCAATTATTTCAAATAAACGGCAGCGAATATTTCCTTTATTGGGTTGATGGATACTCATTATCAATTTCCCATCAAATGTTTTGAATAAAGAAGGATGACCGCCATCGCCATCGAATAATGGTTGTGCAATTTGTTTCCAGGGGCCATTCAATTTACCCGATGCTGAAACTGCTTGCCCTACCGCATAACCATTTTTTGCAAAGCTGCTCCAGAGCATTAGCAATTGTCCTTTTTTATTTTTATAAAATGCAGGGCCGTCAGTAACAAAACCTCCACCGTGTAAATCTAAACCTCTTACCCAAGGTGCTGCTGTGGCTTTAAATAATGTTGTTGGTTTTGATAACAATTCAGATAAATCATTTTTTAAAGGAACCATTTCAAGTGTACCGTCTTTTACCTGAATCCATTCTCTGCAAAAGACCATGTATGGTTTACCATTTTCTACCATTAATGTACCGTCTAACGCCATCCATTCAGGTGGGGTTTCGGCTTTACTACTAACGGGCAAAAAAGGGCCTTCAGGTGAATTGCTTTTAAGAATAACGGTTGCTCTGCGGGTAACTACACTATCCGGTCTGTTTGTTAACTGATGCTGCAACTTTATTTTACTATTCGTAAATGTTGTAAATAAAAAATAGCTTCCGTTAAACTCATGAACTTCCGGCGCCCAGCAACCGTGTGTGGTATCTGCCCAAAATCCGTTACCGGTTTCAAAAACCTTATAAGGCCCTTCCCAGTTTTCGAGGTCTTTGCTTTTGTAAACTGTTACTCCCATTCGTTTGCCAGGCATCCCATTGTAGTTATAGGAACTGGAATACATATAATAGGTTTTGGATTTCAAATCCGGAAAAATAAACGGATCACGGATATAGATTTGCGACCGTTTAAGATTATTCTGCCTTGCAGAAACGGGAAAACAGATGTGCAGAATAAATAAGAAAAGGCATGTTTTCAACACAATGAGCTGAGTATTTTTTGCAGCAACCATATATACAAAAAAACACAGCCGACATGAAAAATGCCGACTGTAGAATATTATTCTTTTGCTCTATTGTGCAAACAATCCTTTTAAATTTAAATTCTTACTGTTTTTTGAGTGGCCATTGGCGCACCAGGTTACGCATTGCCCATGCTTCATAGTTTGCCTGCATCTCTTTGAGTAATCCGGGCATTTTGAAAGCAAGGTTCGTCATCTCGGTGGGATCTTCTTTTAAATTAAAAAGTTCCCATTCCCCCTTGTCTCTTTTAGCAATTTTGTAGTCCCCATCTCTGTAACCTGCATTACCGATATGTTCCCAACCGATTGTGCGTTTTTTAAGAGAAGAGGACGGATTCAGAAGCCATGGCAATAAATTAATTCCCTCGCCTGCACTGATTTTTCTCTTTTGATAAACGGATGGATAGGCGGCTCCTGCAACAGCACAAAGTGTTGGCATAATATCAATTAAGTGTCCAACCTGTCTGGCAATTGTACCCCCGTCTTTTATTTTAGCAGGCCAGTGTACAATCATAGGTGTTGCGATTCCGCCCTGGTGCACTTGTTGTTTATATAACCGAAAAGGCGTGTTACTGAAGTTTGCCCATACCTGCCCTTGGCTGACACTCCATCCACCTTCCTTTTTCCATTGACCGTAGTTGCTGATTTTATACTGATCGAAATTCATTCCATACATTCCCCGTTCAGCTGAAGCTCCGTTGTCAGAAAGAAAAAGGATTAACGTGTTTTCGTATTCTCCGTTTTGTTTCAGCCATTGTATCACTCGTCCAATATTCTGATCCATCCTGTCAACCTGTGCAGCATAGATGGCCCTTCTGAATTCGAGTTCTTTTTTATCAGCTGTATTTACGGTGTCCCATCGGGGATTTTCAGATGGAGAAAGTCTTGCATGCTGTGGAACAATACCAAGTCGCTTCATTTTTTCCAATCGTTCCTCTCTCATTTTATCCCAACCTTTTGAATATGCATTCGTATAGTTGGCAATATCCTCATCAGGCGCTTCTAAAGGAAAATGTGGAGAGTTATATGCGAGATAAAGAAAAAATGGTTTCGCAGTATCATGTTTGGTTTCCTTTAAAAACTGAATGCCGTAATCTGTAAACGCATCAGTGGTATAAAATTCTTTTTCAGGGAAAAGTGTGTTTACAGGCTTAGCAGTATGTGGTACCAGTAAGCTCCCGTTATAATAAATGTCACAACCTTCCAATACTTTATAATAACTGTCAACGTGTAGATTGATACCATAAAATTTGTCGAATCCTCTGTCGGTGGGCCACTGCGCTTTTTTATGTCCTACATGCCATTTCCCACTCATCATTGTTTGGTAACCTGCTGACTTGAGAACTTCTGCCAATGTAACGGTATTATCAGTTAAATAACCAACATAACCAGGACCCTGATTGGCATACACCATGTTACCAATCCCTGCTTTATGGGGATATAAGCCGGTCAATAAACTTGCTCTTGTCGGGCAACATCTGCCGCCATTATAAAATTCAGTAAAACGAACACCTTCTTTTGCCAACAGGTCAAGATTCGGTGTATTGATTTCGCCACCATAACAACCAATATCAGAATACCCCATATCATCTGCAAGTATCACAATAATATTCGGCTGTTTTCTTTTTGTTTGTTGTGCATGCAATTGAAATGAAAACACATAACTGATTACTAAAAAATAAAAATACTTTGTAAACATCATGGATTACTTATTTTATCGGCTGAAATAAAATCAACGGCGAATGGAATTCCTTTATTTAACAACGAAATTGCATGCGCCCCTTTCCTCAGAAATATTTTCTTTCGTGTGGTGAGAAAATTGCCATTCATTTTACCCGGCAAAGCATGAAACAGGTATTCTTCGTTGGCAATTTGTAAGAGTACGATAATATTGCCGGTTAATTTTGAATTTTGAATGCTGGCATAGTGAACAGCCAAATCGTAATAGCCTTCTTCAGGCACTACAACAGTTGAAGAAACAACACCTGAATTGGCTTCATTAAACAGTAGGTATTTACCACCTGATACTGTTACTGTATCCCTAATAACTGCTTTATTAATCTGTGTACAATTTTCGGCTTCCAGCAAGAATCCTTTCCCTGTAACAGGCAAATAGGCCAGACGTAAATGACCCGCCCCGTAAGGAATTAGTGAAATAGTTTCCGTTCTGATGTTGTTCATCTGAACTGGACTTGCAGGTGGTTCTTCAGGCATTGTTGCGGCGGTATCCCGGCCTTTATCTGTATAAAAAGTACCCCACGAGTTTACTGGTTTTGCTTTTACGGAAATAGAAACCGGAGAAGTAACAGGATTAAACGGATTTTGATCAGATGGTTTGTAAGAAAAAACAAGTTGTGAGTTAATATTTTTGGACAAATCAATATCTAATGCATAATTCCATTTTGAGCCGGGATATACTTCATACTCATGAAACGGAGCTTCATAATCTTTGAACCTTTTCCATTCTTCCTCAATTTTTAAACTATAAACCAATGGTCCACGTTCTACTCCGGCAGTATTATTTACCCAACGGCTTACAACTATTTCCATTGGAAATTTCAGGTTAATTCTGTCTCCATTCTTCCACTCCCGGTTTACGATGTAAAAAGAACCGGGCTTGATATCACTCATGAACTTCCCGTTAATTGTTACAACCGGATTCTTACACCATTGTGGTATGCGCAACTGCATAGGAAAAATAACAGGATCACCTGTCAGCGTAACAGTCATTTCAATTTCATCATGAAAGGGATAGTTGGTTTTACTCTTAATATTTATCTGTTGGCTGTCGGCCACATACGCAGTAACATTATTGGGGCCATAGGCAATAGCAGCAAGTCCTCCATCTGCTGTAGCCATCCACATATGTTTTACAAAATAGGGCCATCCCATATGAAAATTAAAATTGCAGCAAGGGTAGCCTGAATGCGGACCAGGCATGATGCCATTACGATAATTATCTTTATAAAAATTCCTGCTGCCGTTATTGCTGATTGCCTGATTAGGTGTTTGATAATATTGTAACTGAGTGATATCCGGACTTAAGCAGGCAGGCAATGCATTAAACGTAATTTTTTCCAAATGGTCGGCAATTATTGCATCGCCCAGAATACTGATCGCAATTTCATCTGAGAGCATTTGCTCTACCACACCGCATAATTCAATTCCCTGTCTTGACAGCCTGCCGGAGAGGGGTTCAGTTCCTGAATACATTCCATCAATGCGGCCATGCTCATACTGCAAATGATATTCAGCATTAGCATAAGCAACCCTGTCGGTATCAGACCATGTATATTGAAACCAAACAGGCGAAAATTTTCTGGCTTGTGCCACATTTACATTATGTGAATCCCCGCCTTTTTCAACAAATAAATTTTTATTGAAAATTGAAGTCCACTGGAAAGATTGCTGCTTTAATTTTTCACTTAAATCAAGTAACCATGCTGCACCGGTTCGGTTGTACAACCAAAAAATCACATCAATATTATCACCAGCCCTTGCTTTCGCCCAATATAAAAGAGGCTGACCATCTATTTTTTGTAATTGATACCTGAAGTAATTCAATAAAAAAGGGATTACTCTTTGATCATTTGTTATTTCATAATAATCCCGCAAATAGTAAAGCACTACCATACGTGGCCACCAGTCATCATTGGAACCCGGTCCAAACTGCCCATTTTCCTGTTGGCTGTTCAGTGTCCATTCGATCCATTTTTGTGTTTTAGAAATTAACTTCTCATCCTTGAGTGTAAAAGCAAGTCCGAGAAGGCCTTTTACGTAATAAACAGGTCTTTCCCAATCTGACTTATTTTCGTTACCTCCTAACCAGGCACTGTTGCTGCCAAGTTCCTTATACAACCATTCTGCGTTACCGGTTAGACCGCTTTTCTGCAATTCCAATTGTTGACGCAACCACCCTGTTGCTTCTACAGCTCCATAAGGAAGTCTGAGAAAAGGAACTGGCTTTAAAGGTGCTTTATTTTGTGTATACGTCTGGGCTTTCACTGTAACCGGTGGGCAAAATGTGAGAACCGATAGAAAAAAAATGATTGTATAATGTTTCATTAGCATTGTTAACAGATTGTCGAATGTCTGTTCATACAAAATTGCCGGATAAAGCATTACATGATTTCCCTTAAACTAATAAAAACTTTACAAATATTAACGTCGCTTCATGGCAAACGAATCGATAATACCGGAAATCAAAAACTTCATTATCATATTTTACCCTGTTTTTTACATTTTTTCGCAACAGTGCAGCAAAATCCATCAAAACTTGTCATTTTTGAGAAGCCCAAACTTTAATCATTATGAATGTTCTTCAATTCACCATACCAGTTCCGGGAGATCAGAATATTATTATTAAAGATGAAACCGGAGCTTTCTTTTACCCCCACCTGCATCGGCATGATGAAATTCAACTTACCTGGATTATAAAAGGAGAAGGCACCCTGGTTGTAAATAACGGCATGTACAATTTTCATTCAAATGAGATTTACTGTATTGGAGCAAATCAACCTCATGTATTTAAAAGTGATCCTTCCTATTTCATAACAAGAAGTAAACGAAAGATCAAAGCATTGACTATTTTTTTTAATCCTAATGGCAAACTGAAAAATGTATTTGATTTAGCTGAGTTACGGACGATACAGAGCTTGTTTCAAAAGTTCAGTTCCGGTTTCAGTATTCCTGAAAAATATACACATAATGTTTCCTATTTGATGAATAATATTCTTCATAGAACAGGAACTTCCCAAATGATTTGTTTTATGGAGCTATTAAACCTCCTTACCGGCATTCCCGATCTTCAAAGGTTGTCACAAAAAGAGGGCTTATCAACAGTAAATGAAAATGACGGCTTGCGAATAAGTAATATTTATCATTATGTGATGATGAATTTTGACAAACAGATTACGCTGGAAGAAATTGCAGAAAAAGCAAACATGTCCACCCCGGCCTTTTGCCGGTATTTTAAACAACGAACAATGAAAACCTTTGTTTCGTTTTTGAATGAAGTAAGAATAAACGAAGCATGCAACAGACTTACTCAGGATAATTTTGATGGAATTTCCACTGTAGCTTACACATGCGGTTTTAACAGCATTACACACTTTTACAGAGTATTTAAATCAATTGTTGGACAATCCCCAAGTGAATATCTGAAAACTTATTCCAGCAAAGTCTTTTCTTCAATGACTCACTCTCATTGAAGAACTTCCCCTTGTTAATATATGTAATTCTTTCATTAAATAAGGAGAATAACAGGCTTATAAGCTATATTATCTTTATAGTTAATGAACAAAAAATAAACTATGCAAACTTTTCAATGGAAAGGAGTTTTTCCGGCACTGCTTACACCTTTTAAAAAAAATGATACGATCGATTTCAAACTGTTTGAAAAAAACCTTCAGGCGCAGGCAGGGGCCGGAGTTGACGGAATAATTATCGGAGGTTCATTAGGTGAGGCCAGCACACTGACAAATAATGAAAAAAAAGAACTTTTAGTACATGCAAAAGCATTTCTTCCGGAATCTTTTCCGATTGTTATCAATATAGCGGAACAATCAACAAAAGAAGCGATTCTCCTGGCACAGCAGGCGGAAGCGACCGGGGCAAATGGATTAATGTTACTTCCTCCAATGCGATATGCAGCTGATGAAAAAGAAACCGTTCAATTCTTCAAATCAATCAGTTTTAACACAGGTCTGCCTATCATGCTCTATAATAACCCTGTTGATTATAAAATTCCAATTACAATCAGCATGTTTGCAGAATTGGCATCTGCAAAAAATATCACAGCAGTAAAAGAATCTTCAAGAGATATTATCAATATCACCAGAATGATAAATGAATTTGGTGACCGATTCAAAATTCTTTGCGGCGTTGATCCTTTAGCATTTGAATGTCTGTGTGCCGGTGCGGATGGTTGGGTAGCCGGTCTTGTCGATGCATTTCCGAAAGAAACTGTTGCCATTTACCGGCTGATAAAGGCAGGTAAAATTCAGGAAGCACTTAAAATCTATCGTTGGTTTATGCCATTACTTGAATTAGATATTCATCCGAAACTTGTACAGTACATTAAAATGGCAGCAGCAGCAACCGGAATTGGAAGTGAAATTGTAAGAGCCCCGAGACTTATGATTACCGGCGAAGAAAGACAAAAAGTCGAAAATATTATTCAACGGGCGTTAAAGAACAGACCAACGTTACCCGACTATTTACATTTAGAAAAGGCTGCTGAAAAAGTATTACAATCCTGACATTAACACATTAAAAATGTGATAAGTAATCGTTGTTACAAAAACATAACAACGATTACTTATCATTCCTATTCACCGCATTGACATAATACAATTTTTGAATTTCCCCGGTTTGAAATAACACTTTCAATGCTGGTGACAACGTGATTTCTTTCCATCTGTCCTCAGGGAATAATTTTACTGTTTCTGTTTTCGACTTTAATACAATTGGTAAGTTAAATCCTTTAACACAATTGGTATAGCGAAAGTGCAAACGATCATCTTTCTCAGTAAAGTAAAACTCCAGTCGTGGAATCTGGGTAGTTGTCAGATACTGCGCAAACACCTGCTTAAAATTAAACCCTGCTTTTTGAGATATGTATTCCTGTACCTGCCTGGAAGTAACAACCTGATGATAGAATACTTTATTCAGTCCTCTCAAAATTTTCCTGAACAGTGAATCATTATTTAAGCTATGGCGAATACTATGCAGCATATTTCCGGCTTTTGGATACATGTCGCCACTGCCTTTGGCGTTGACATTATAAGCAGGAATAATTGGCCTGTCGTTTTGTATTCCTTTTCTGGAACCATAGTTATATTCATTGCCGGCCTGTTCACCAAAAATATAATCCACAAACAACGTTTCACTGTAATTTGTAAATCCTTCATGTACCCACATGTCAGCCAAATCTGCAGTCGTAATATTATTTCCGAACCATTCATGCCCACTCTCATGAATGATGATAAAATCAAATTGTAAACCCCAGCCTGAATAAGATATATCTCTGCCCCTATACCCATACTCATACCAATTGCCATAGGACACTGCACTCTGATGCTCCATACCTGTATTTGATGTTTCAATCAGCTTATATCCATCTTCATAAAACGGATAAGGTCCAAACCAATACTCAAATGCATTGAGCATTTTATGCACCTGATCAGGCATATACAGTTTTGCTTTTTCTAAATTATAATCCAATACCCAGTAATTCAGATCAAGAATACCTTTTAACCCTTTATATTGCTCATAGAAATTTACATACTTGCCTATATAGGGTATTAAACAATAATTATTGATAGGATTTACAACACTCCACTTATAGGTTGCAGTACCGTTGTTATTATTATGTTTGAATTCCATTCTTCCATTTGCAATCGCAACTAGCGTATCAGCAACAGTGATTGTTAACGATGCTCCTTTGTCAGGCTCATCGCTTTGATGGTCTTTACAGGGATACCAAATGGATGCACCTGCTTCACCCTGGCAGGTAACTGTCATCCACGGCCTGCCCACCGAATCGGTTGTGAAAGTAAAGCCTCCATCCCAGGGTGGTCTTACAGCCTCGTGAACTTTGCCTTGATAATAAATATTTATTGTGTACTCCTTACCCTTCTTTAATGCATTTGTCACTACATACCAAACTGTATTTTTTTTATAGTAGGAAAGTTTATTTCTACCCAGAATTATACTGTCAATTTGCAGCGGTTCTTTCAAATCAATCTGCATTAACCCATTGCTGCTTTTGTCTTTCACCTTAAAACTTACAGCATTACAGCCGTATAAAGATTTGTTTATATAGTCGGGAGTAAAAGACAAATCATAACGCTGCACATCCCACCAAACACGCTCAGGTGTGACACTTCCACGAAGGGTATCGGCCTTGACAAAAACCGGTGTAGTTGCAGACTGAGCAAAAGCGATACATCCTGAAAATAAAACCGATACTAAACTGAATAACTGTTTCATAAAAATCAACTTACACTTAAGTATTTACAATGAATAGTTACTGCTTTTTTTTGCCGGCAAGAAGATAATAAACAGGGATACCCAATAGCCCTATTAATAATCCGGGCCATGTAAATTTAGGTTTGTACACAATCAGCAACATACAAAAAGCAGCACCCATAAGAATATAAAGCAATGGTAATATTGGATAACCAATGGCCTTATAAGGCCTTGGAATATCGGGCTGTTTTTTACGTAGAATAAATATACCGGCAATGGTTAAAATATAAAACAATACTACAACAAAAGAAATCATGTCTAACAAGTCGCCATATTTGCCACTGATGCACCACAGGCATGCTACAATACATTGCAACCACAGTCCGTAAGAAGGAACAGAAAACTTATTCAGGATGCCGGCTTTCTTAAAAAACAATCCATCCTGAGCCATTGAATAGTAAACTCTTGCACCGGAAAGAATCAATCCATTGTTACAGCCAAACGTAGAAACCATAATCATAACAGCAATGATGCCTGTGCCTGCCTGACCGAAAATAATCTCAGATACTGCAACACCTACCCTGTCTTTTTTAGCAAATGCAAGATCATGTAGTTGCAAAACGCCGGTATAAACAAGATTAGTACTGATATAAATGATCGTAACGAGCAGTGTTCCGATAAAAAGGCTAAGTCCTATATTTCGCTGGGGATTTCTGATTTCACCAGCTATAAAAGTAACGTTATTCCAGGAGTCGCTGCTAAAGATCGAACCCACCATTGCTGCCGCAACTGCACCGGCTGATGCGATAGCAGTATATTGTTCAAATGAGCCATCGGTATTTAATTGTTGAAGCGTCCACGCATGCTGCCAGTTGGCATGAAATACTTCAGGACTGGCAACAAAAATTCCGGCAACAATCAATCCGATTAAACTCAAAATTTTTGTAAGTGTAAAAGTTGTCTGAATAATTTTCCCATTCTTAATACCGCAGGAATTAATATAAGTAAGTACAATAATGATAGAAATTGCCAATACCTGGGCAGGTGTAATATCAAAAAAAGCAACACTAAACAACACTGAATCTTCACTAAAAACGGGAAAAATATAAGCAGTGAATTTAGCAAATGCAACTCCTACTGCTGCGATTGTGGCTGTTTGAATTACGGTAAAAAAACTCCAGCCATACAAAAAAGCAATGAGCGGGTTATAGGCTTTATTCAGATATACATATTGTCCCCCTGCTTTAGAGTACATAGCGCTCAACTCACCATAGCTTAATGCTGCACTGATCGTCATAAATCCGGTAATAACCCAGACAATTATAAGCCAGCCGGCACTGCCAACATTTCGGATCATATCTGCACTTACGATAAAAATACCTGAACCTATCATGGAACCTGCAACAATCATCGTTGCATCCAGAAGGCTCATTGAAGGACGAAATGCTGAGGATGGCTGCATAAAAAATTGTTGTAAATAAAATATCTTAAATCAGGATCAGATATAATTAATTAAATGATTAAACGGATAAGTGTCTACATTGAAATTCGTTGCAACAAAGCCAGAAAATTTAAACAGATAATTCCTTGCATGGTTATCTATATTTTATCCCGATCAGTGAAATATCATTTTCCTGATAAGAGCACCCTTTATAATAACTTTAAATTCTGTTTAAAATTTACCTTTAGCAGATGCAATAATATTTCGGTTTCCATCTGTCCAGTTATCTCTGTACCAGGTGCAGGGTTTAAATTCATCATTCAGTTCAATCATTTTACGCTGCATCTTTTCTCTTAATTTTTTTGCAACAGCTGTATACTTTATGTCATTAATCAGGTTCGTTATTTGTTGCGGGTCAAGTTTATTATCAAAAAGTAATTCTTTTCCGTCTTTTAAGTAACGGGCAAACGTAAACCGTTTGTCTCGAACAGCACGCCATTCAAAACCATCTAACCATTGATAGGTATGTCCCATTCCCTGCAAAAAAGCAAATTCAGGTTCGTCACTGGCTTTACCTAAACAGGTTTTACTTACATCCATTCCTTCCACAGTTGAAGGAACAGGCAATCCCGTTAAGCCAAGTATAGTGGGCATAAAATCAGGAGTATTGATTAGTGCATCAGATTTTAACCCGGCAGGAATTTTTCCGGGCCATCGTATCAAGAAAGGAATTCTTGCACTGCTTTCATAGAAAATCATTTTATATACCCGTCCGTTTTCACCAAACATTTCACCGTGATCAGATGAGAATATAAGAATTGTATTTTCGGTGAGCCCCTGTTCATCCAACTGTTTCATTAAATTTCCCATCAGTTCATCAACACTGTTTACCATTGCATAATAGACCCTCATCATCTCAGGCAATCCAGGCTTCCAGAAATTCAGCCATTCTTGCGGGTCGGTATTTCTGTCCATGTAAGGATCCGGTTGATCACGCCAGTTAGGTGGTAAATGAAATTGGGTGTTTACAAAGCGATTATAATATTTCTCCGGTACATTATTTTTCCGCCATGGATCATGCGGTAATCCAATCCATAAAAAAAGGGCAAATGGATTTTTATCTGATTTATGACGGTTGATGAAATCACTTGCAAAATTAAATTGTGCTTCAGGTTCATAATCTGTGGGATATTTTTTCGCTTCGGGTGCATCCCAATACTCACTGTTGAAATTAAGATGATGGAAATTATATGCTTTCCATTCACCATCAAAACCTAAACGATACGGACCAGGCGGCACATAATTATTCGCAGACCCATCATGTCCTCCTTCTATATTGGCCCACAAATGCCATTTGCCGATAAACCCCGTTTTATAGCCGTTTTGCATCAACACCTTGGGTAATGTTTCATGATTAGGATTGATGCGTAGCTCATTTACAACTACTCCTGTACTGGATGCATATTTTCCTGTAATAACACTTGCACGATGTGCGGTACAAACAGGTGTGCCGGAAACGCAATTGGTAAAATTTAAACCTTGCGAGGCCAATCTGTCAAGATTGGGTGTTATGGCTGTTGTGCTGCCTGAATAGCCAAGCATATCGTAACGTAACTGATCGGTCATTACGTAAATGACATTTGGCTTTTTACGTTTCTTTTGTGCATAAGTTGAAACGACAGTACATATAGACAGAAAAACGATTAAACAAGTTTTCATTTTCATTACAACGATATTTAAACAATGAATTAATCCGGAATATTCCAGTACACCGGTGCCTTCCAGCCTGTTGGTTGTCGTTCAGGCTTCAGCGTAATATTTATTTTTTTAAACTCTTCTAACAATTGAAGCATGACACGCAATTGCTGAAGATTAGTACCGGCAAGGTTGTTTTTTTCATTGGGATCTTCATCTATTCGAAACAATTCACCTTTATTTAATTTCCATTCTTTATTAACAACTGCATCTCCCCCCAAAAACAAATCACGTTTTAGAGTTGTGTTGTCTGAAATGGCTGGCCAAATATTGATACCATCCCGTTTTATATTATCTGTTCCACCAACTAAATTCAGCAGCGTAGGTAATACATCTATATACGCTGTTAGCTCATTGCAAATGCCACCTGCTTTAATTTTCTCCGGCCAGCTGATCGACGAAATAACCCTGACACCCCCTTCCCACTCAGAATACTTTTGTCCACGCAACGGAAAATTATTACCTCCCATCTTTTCTTCACCACCATTATCACTCATAAACCAGATGATGGTATTTTCTCTCAAACTATTTTTATCTAAGTATTCAATGATTCTTCCAATATTCTCATCAAGTGATGCAACCATTGCAGCATATGTCTGACGTACTGAGTTACCGTTACCTTGTGCACCATAACCGGGGTCAGATTCGTTATATCCCCTGTTAGACGGGTTGTTGCCAATTTGCAATAAAGGTCTATCCGGATCAAACCCATATTGCAGTAAATGTTCATGCTTCGCTTGCATAGGAGCATGTGGTGCATTAAAAGGAACGTATGCAAAAAAAGGTTCCGGCCCTTTACTCTTTTCATGAATAAACTCAATAACCTCGTTTGCTATTAAATCTGTTGAGTATCCTTTATCAAAAGAAGGTTCATAATTACGATGCCAGTCTAACTGATAAGAACGGTTATGTGTGAAATAGTCAATTGCACCATTGTAATGTCCATAATAAAAGGTAAAGCCCTGTTGCAACGGGTGATACTTTTTAGAAGAGTGACCCAAATGCCATTTACCAAAAGCACCACGATGTTTATACCCTGCCTTTGCCAGTGCCTCTGCTATTGTCACTTCTTGTGGCGGCAACCCATACTTCACAACAGGACTGATTACATAATCTCTTAATCCAAATCGATTCGGATATTTTCCTGTAAGAAGACCTGCTCTGGTTGGTGAACAAATAGGAGCGACATAAAACCTGTTCAGTTTAATTCCACTTTTAATAAGTGCATCGATGTTGGGAGTTTTTATTTCACTTCCATGCAAACTGACGTCATTCCATCCTAAATCATCAGCAAGAATGATGATAATATTAGGCGTCTTTACATTTTGATGTACGCTTTTCTGTGCAAACAAAACCTGCAAAAAACAAATCAAGTATAAGCAGAGACAAATTCTCAGTAAAAAGCGATGATTTTGATACTTAAATAAATATTGCATTATCAAATTAAGTTTGATACGGAGATGTATACAAAGCAGCTACTTTTTATGACTCATCTATTTTTTACTTATCTGATCATTTGAACAATTCTGTATTCTATAATGTTTTAGTTTTTTTCAAGACTTCGCAGGGTATATTTCGGCGATTGTACAGTCTTAAGCAATCCGGCAATTCATCGAACACGTTTATGATTTGAGTTCATTTATATTTTCAAATACATGTAAATACTCATATCCTTTCCCCCCGTTTTGCGTTCTGCTTTTTAATGCTGCCACTATATTGAAATATTCGACTACCAAACCCACCGATCATCATTACAACTGAAAATCGAAAAAGAATAACCCGGATAATATAATCAGCGTTACAGTTTAAAAAACTCCAGTCAATGGATTTTGATTACTGATTCCGCCAAACAATACTTCGTTTTCAGGAATTTGAATTATAAACTGCCATGAGCGTGCCGGAATAGTAAACTGATCGGCTGCATCGCCTGCTTTTGTCAAAGGAAGTTTGTTTCGTATAAAGTCAAAAAATATTTGCTCGCCTTCTCCAAACAATTCTTTTCTTCTTTCCAAAAGAATAGCGTCAATCAATTCGGTTTGTACAGCTGTGGTTGTTTGTTGAGCAACCGGCACTTCCCTTCGAACCTGTAATTGATTGAGTAATGTACGCGCCTCTGTCAATTGATTTTGTCTTGCCAATGCTTCTGCTTCTATCAATAACATTTCCGCACCACGCATTATCAGCATGTCTCCAAAAAAGTTAGGATCATCTCTGAATTTATCACTTGTCCATTCGTTTGTAAACCCAGCAACTAATTTAAACTGGCTACGCACATCAGCGGGGTCAACAATTGCTCTGAATGTACTATTTATACGGGTAAACGGAATACCTCCAATTGTACCGGGATTTCTATGTCCATTACTGGCCCAATAAGCAAAATGATTCCCGGCTCTCAGATTGTCTTCGGCTGTTTGATAAAAGCACCACATCCATTCTGCATTTCTGGTTTGAAAGCCGCTACGGAATTCAGTTCGGCTCATGAGTGGATAAGTTTGTCTGGCAGTGTTTGCAAATGTTGCAGCCTTAGCCCAATCTTCTTTTGTAAGATAAAGGTTTGCAAGTATCCCATTTATCACATCCTTGTTTATGTAGTCTTTGGAAGGCCGGACATAATTCGCCAATGCAGCTAAACCATCCAGCAAGTCTTTTTCTGCCTGAGTATAAACCTGTTCAACCGTTGAGCGATCTGCCTGCGGCCTCTCGGGAGTGGCAGGAGTAAGATAGATTGGTACACCCGGTCTTTCTTTAGCGATACTGTATGTATGTTGATAAAAACGAACGAGGTTAAAATAACACCACCCCCTTATTGCCAGAGCCTGTCCTTTCACAATCGCTATTCTATCTGCAGGTGAGGAAAGTCGATCAATATTTGTTAGAATGATATTACAGTTATTGATAATGGTGTAAAAATAAATCCATGTTTGATTAGAAGGCGCACTCCCCGCCTCTGTACGTTGGGGAAGAAAAATTGATCCCTGGTAATTCAGGTTACCATCAAACCTGTTCCAGATATCAGGGCTTGTTTGTGCGGTATATCGTTGCAGCCCCATAATACCGGGCCCAATTCCGGCTTGCTGATTTTTCATGATCCGGTAAACTCCACGTAACAATGTTTCAAAACCGGAAACAGATTCAAGTAATTTTTGCTCGGATACAGCTACTGATGGGTTTGTTGTAAGATATTTTTTACAACCGCCTGATAAAATAGATACTAAAGTTAGTATGAGAATTATCTTTTTCATATTTGTTGCTTCAGTTAATTTAAAAATGTTTGTTTACTTAAAACTGAATGTTTACACCAGCCAGATAAAATCTGCGAACACCATAATTGTATGCAGCAGTACCATCAAATCCACCCAGCTCAGGATCTGTATGCCGTTCTTTTGCTGATCCCCATGTAAGGAGATTATCACCCTGTACAAACACTTTAAACTCATTGAAAAATGGTTTCTTGAATATTTTATTCACCGGTAACTTATATCCAAGGTTCAGGTTTTTTAACCGTGCAAATGTGTTATTAAATAAAAACTGATCCGTTGGCCGCTGATTATCGCCAAACCTTACATGACTTCCCCTTGGAATACTGGCCGTTGGATTTTCCGGAGTCCATACTCCTTCTTTATACATTTCTGTTAATCCAAAAGCATTACGTAATGTGGTGCTTTCACGCCAGGGTTGATCAAACAGCACACCACCGATACTATAATAAAGCATGAACGATAAATCAAAATTCCTATAAGTAAAACTATTTGTTATACTGCCAAACAATTTTGGCAATGATGATCCAAGATATTCATACTGGCGTATATCATTGCTAACGGCTGTCCAGTTAGAAGTAGTATCAAATTTTGTTACATTCCCGTTTGCAACAAAGGTTTTAATAATCCATTGGTTATTTCCATTACGGTCATCAACACCCGCCCATTTAGGTCCCCAATATTCGTAAATAGAACGTCCCTCTTTCCACCTGCGTGCAGGCCCTGCAGTATTTGTAAATTCTGCCGGAACAGTTAGTTCATTTAAAGGAAGATCAACAATAACATTTTTATAGTGTGTAGCGTTTATCCCTATTGTCCATGTAAAATCACGTACATTAACTGCTCTGTAATTCAAATCAACTTCTATACCTGTATTACGGGTGGTCGCTATATTGGCATCAACTGATGTAATGCCGAAAGAAGGTGGTAATTGTTGTGCAAATAATAAATCTTTTGAACGACGGTTAAATACTTCAACTCCCACGTTTAACTTGTCAAAAAGTATTGCTTCGATCCCAATATTTGCCTGCTGATTTTTTTCCCATGACAAAGTAGGTGTTGGAAGCCTGCTGATAACCGCTCCGGGCTGCCCGTTAAAAATATTGTTTAGATTATAAAGCGCCTGGTATGCATATAGTCCGATATTGTCATTTCCTGTTTCTCCGTAACTACCTTTCAGCTTTAACTCGTTTACCCATTCTGCCTGAAACCATTTTTCCTGTGAAATTCTCCATGCTCCACCAGCAGACCAGAAATTACCCCAACGAACATCAGGAGAAAACCTGGAAGATCCATCTCTTCGAAAACTTGCAGAAAGAAAATATTTGTTTGCATAATTGTACTCTCCCCTTCCCAATAAACTTACTAAGCGGTAATTGTCTTCAAACGAACTGTTTTGAAAATTAGTTGAACCAGCAGACACTTCAAAAACTCCCGGTAATGCAAACCCTTGCGCAGAAGCGGAGGCTGATTGATTTCTCCATGCATAAACTTCATTGCTAACTAAAAAAGACAAAGAGTGATCATTAATTTTTTTACGGTAGCTTAACGAGTTATTAATGGTATAGCCAAATCGTTGTGTGAACGAACGTGAAGCTGTACCAAGATCAAAGGAAAGACCATTCACAGGGGATTCGTAGTAATGATTATTGTTGTTGTTCAGATCCCCGATCAATGAAAGACTATAATCTAAATCTTTTAAGATTTTAATTTCAAGATTGCCGGTTGCAATAAGTCTGTTATTGCTACTAAGATTAAAACGATAAGAATCCGGAGATTTTGGGTCCTGAATCCAGCCTAAAGCGTTGTTGCCCGGAAAATAAACACGTCTTGAAATAGAACCTGCTCCTCCCCAGTCAAGGGCTTTGTTTCCAAAGATATCTGTGAAGTAGGTATTATTTACATGATCCCATAAATAAGGAGAGAAGCCTCCTGCAAAAGTTCTTATAGTTCTGACTTCTTCGTTGGGATTATTCTCATTAGTTCTTACGTAAAAAAATGAAGCGCCCGTTTTAATACGATTATTTACAGGCACCGAAAAATTAAGTCGTGATGTAAACCGCTCGTATTTCTGACCAAGATAATTTCCCTGATCGTTTAAATAACTGCTTGAAAAAAACAGGTTACCTTTTTCACCAATTCCTGAACTTACATCGACAGAATGTTCCTGTCTGAGTTTATTGGTAAATACATCATACCAATCCCATTCATACAGTAATTTTGCATTGGGGTCAAGTTTCCCATCAAGTCCTATTGGAAAATCCATGTTCCACATATGGCGGTACTGCCTTACTGTGCCGTCAGGCATTGTAAAGGGATTTGGACCAACATGTCTGTTTGTAGTAGAAACAGTTGCATTTTGAGCTGCGTTTGCCGGAGTTCTACCCTGGAATAAAATACCATCGTCATAAAAACCTTTCCATACTGCCATCCATTGATCAGCAACTGATAAACGTTTGGGCAATGCTACAGCAAAATCACTGACACTAAAAGTTGAACGGTAGTTAACCCGTGGAGCTCCTTTTTTACCTTGCTTTGTGGTAATAATGATAACACCGTTTGCAGCTCTTGAACCATAGAGTGCAGTTGATGCAGCATCTTTAAGTATGGATACCTGCTCAATATCTGAAGCAGGAATACTGTTTAACGAGCCATCGTAGGGATTGCCATTTAAAATAATCAATGGATTGTTAGATGCAGTCATAGAACCAAAGCCCCGAATACTGATCAGAACATCTGCACCGGGACGTCCTGCGGTGTTGTTAATCTGCACACCCGGACTTAACCCTTGCAAACCGGCAGCAACATTGTTTGTAACGGAGCGCTGTAATTGCTCGCCTTTTACAAACGTTGCTGATCCTGTGAATGCTTCTTTTTTAGCTGTACCATAGGCAACCACAACTACTTCGCCAAGAGAACCGGATGACAGCTTGAGCCTGATGGTTAAATTATTCCCCGCATTGCGCAGAGAAATTTCCTGACTGGCATATCCAACATAACTAATAATCAGTACCGATGAAGTTCCCGGTACCTGAATCGTAAACTTACCGCCATCATCTGTTGTAGTGGAAGCAGAAGAGCCTTTCACCTGAACAGTAGCATCTTTTAATGGATTACCATTTTCATCATTTACCGTGCCTGTAATAATTTTCTGCTGTTGAAAATGTTCAGATTCAGCTCTTGCAAAAGCAGATCCTGATGCAAAACTTAAAAACAGGATAAGAAGAAATAAAGATTTTAGTTGTTGAAGCATAGCAGTTCATTTTAGTAAATTAAAATTACTTGCATAACTGCTCCTGCATATTCCACGCAATTATCTGATTATTTACTTTTTTTAACCGAAAGCCGTTATTACGGAAATTGAAAGGTGAAATAATAGTAATCACAATGATGTAAAGAACAATAAGAACCGGAGTATATGAAATAGTTTTTTTTAATTTCTTATCTGGAAAAATGAAGCGGTCACGACTGTAGATTTGAGAACAATTGATAGGCTGTTCCCGTGCAGAAACTTTGCTTCGAAATTAAGTTTTAGTAAAATGATACTGGTCGTTAAAAGAATTATGGATATGCTTATGGCTGCACTCATAAAATCGGAAATACACCTTGTCTTAAAAAAAACTACCAGCTTTATCCTTTTGTTCTACTGTATAAAGTCTGCTGTTTTCCCTTTAGAATTATTTTTTTTCAGAAAGATTGCTAAACAAAGCCGCCATAAGTCTTGTCAAATCTCAGTACATACCGGCTCTGAAATTTGCACTTTATCATCTCAACAATAGTACGGTTCCTTTTGCCTGAACCCTATGCCCCTTGTAATGAACTCCTTCATATACCCATATAAAATTGCCAGAATCCTGTGTCACTCCTTTGTATGTTCCATTCCACCCTTTTTCGGGTTGCAAACTTTCAAAAACCATTTTACCATAACGGTTATATATCCTAAAATAAATCATTTCTTTTATGTTTACAGCATATGGCTTTAATACATCGTTTAACCCATCATTATTAGGCGTAAATGCGGTTGGAACAAATATTTCCTCCTTATTAAAGACCTTTACATATTGCGTATCAACTGTCTTACAACCATAAATGTCCTCAAATTGTATGAGGTATTTTACATCATGTGCTCCGTTAAAAACTGGCTTATAGATAGATGGACTGCTGAGAAAAACAGCAGGACTCCATGATGCTTTAACACCAATATTTCTTGCAATAAGTGGAAAATCAGAATGGCTTGAAAAAAGTTTTTCGTCATAGGTAATGCCTTTGGGAGGTTTAATCAACTGAATGATGTGGGGGTTCGTTCTTGCCTGACATCCATCGGCATTTGTTAATAATGCATAATAGTTGCCTCTGTCAAAAACAGTAATGGAAGTATCAGTACCAGAATTATAAGTTTTGGCGTCTCTAATCCAAAGAATATGATGCTCTGGTTTCACCGTGAGTTTTGCAAAATCAGAAGTGCCAAAACATAAATCTTTTTTTCCTTCCAGACTCAACAACGTGTTGTTTACTTGCGAGGGCCTAACCCTAATACTGGCTGTATCTCTACATCCTCCGCCGGCACTCTTTACAATTAAAGTATAATTGGTAGTTTGCTGTGGGTTTGCAAATGGATTCGCTATTGTATCGTTTGACAAACCAATGCCTGGCGACCAAATGTATTGTAAGCCCGGCTTTGGAATACCGCCTAATTTCAGGGGATACCCTTTGCAATAAATACTGTCATATCCTGCATCTGCAACTGCATTTAATGTATCTCTCAGCGTATAATACAAAGTATCCTTACACCTGGTTCCTGTATAGTAGGTTCCTATCATTGCCATTACTGTTCCATCCGGAGGTATGGGTGATAAAAAGAGACGCTGCTCCGTTCCTGATAAATTAGTTAGACTTTGATTATACCACTCATATTTAGCGTACCCTCCAGGGCCATGTACGTAAGTGGCCGAATCGGCTTTGCAAAAAGGAGCCGACGAAAAAGGATTGTCGCAACCACTATTTATATCAAGATAAGCATAACCAAAATTATCACCTATATGGTTATCTGTTGCTGTGAAAGTCAATTCTATTTTCCGTCCCTTAAATTTTGTAAGATTAATTACAGCTTCTGTCCAGTTCTGGTATATGATAACTTCACGATTTCGGACAATTCGTTCTGCACTATCAAGGTTAAATCCATATTGGTATTTTGTTGAGAGGCACTCTGCAATTTCGTTCTTTGCAACATCTTTAACTGTTACATAGAAAGATGGTTCATTCTTTACGGTGCCGTATTGCGGGTCTCTGAAAACAACCGCAAACCAATAGGTAAATAAAATTTGTTGGCTTGATGATGGAACAGTAAAAGTGTACTTTATTTCATCTATTTCGCCGCCTGTGCCATTTCCTATTTGTGGCACTTCATCATTTCCTATTCTTACTGAATAGCCACTGCCGTTAGGGCATACAACTGGAAACCGTCCAAACGTATCAAGTTTTTGAATATCGTTAAACCGTGAAT
Source organism: Lacibacter sp. (assembly GCF_035299325.1). Lineage (GTDB taxonomy): Bacteria > Bacteroidota > Bacteroidia > Chitinophagales > Chitinophagaceae > Lacibacter. Next base: position 69,951 of record NZ_DATGWT010000022.1, read on the forward strand.
ACATGGTATGCCGATTCCATACCGGCACGTTGTGGTAACGAATGATTGAATTATAAACACCATCACCGTCAAAGTCTAAATAATTACCCGTTCCTGTCGTCCAGTTCCTGAAATCACCTGATTCAAAATCAATATTAGGAGGGCATGTCTGTGCATTTAAAAACTGGTGGTAACCAATTGTACTAAATAAAAATATTGTAGTTAGATATTTCACTTAATGGCGAGCATAAATAATCACAAACCGTAAATCTAATCACTTAGTGAAAGAAATTACCTAATTATTTCTCTCTGTAATTTGAGCCAGTTCAATATCATTTTCTACACTTTTCTGAAAAGCTTTCCAGCTAAAATCAGAGGCGGTGTGAAATGGCATTTCATCTTTATTGTAATTTGCCAATGCGTTGGTATAATTCATCCACCACATTTTGCAATCTGTTAAATACTTTACGGCATTTGTCCGCTCATCTTTGCCGCCAAAACGGTAACGGGCCACATGTACTGCAGCTTTTAACTTATCAGAAAAATACCGGCCAAACCAATACCATGTTTCCAAATCATTTATTTCAACCATCACAGAGGAGGATGGTTTTGCAGCTTTCAGCACCTGAATTTCCTTAAGCAGTTGTGCATTGTTTTCATCATATTTTTTTGCAAGCTGCAATGGTGAAATCATACCCAATGGGATTTTTTCACCGATTTTTACAAAGTCGGCAACGTTAACATACAATGTTGTATCTAATACCGGATGACTGATGATATTATTAATATCAAAAAATTTAGGTTCTTTATTGTCTCCCCAACTGCAAAAGCCTTCGGTATAAATACTGCCATCAACTTTACCCTGATGAAAAGCTGCAAACCACAATTGATTATTCGTTGCATGCTTCCAGGCATTTAAAGCAGTTTTCCCACTTGTAATTTTATATTTTGCAGCAAGCATATTTTCAAAAACAGCATCAGATGTTAATGGATCATATAACAATCTGCCCCAACAGGCATACCAAAGCCATTGCCTTTGAAAATGATAATCCCAATCCTTAAATTTTCCCTGCTTGCTCATGAAATCCATAGCCGGTATAAAAACTTCACTGCCAACAAAACAACCATCTACATAACTATCCCCATTATTTTTGATAAACTCCCGTATAAAATCCGGCTGACCCCAACGTAATAAATAAAAGTCTTCATTACGTACGGTCCACACATACTTATACTTGTCCGGTAATGGGTTTCTATATTTATCTGTGAGCTTGCCGCCATGTACAATAAAAAGTTTGGGTGATGAATGCCCATGACTCCAGTTGTATTTAAACTCCACATAAGCGGGGTTGACAATATCTAACGATTCAATTTGCTTTCTTGTTTTCAAATCATTGTCTTCACTGGTACTTCCACCACTTCCTTCATTGGCAGATAAAGGTGCCCGGTAAACAAATTTTATTTTACGGTTTGCAGCTTTCATTCCTGCAAAAACAGTACGGTCGAGCCATGCCCTTCTTTCATCAGGGGATTGTCCGCCCATGCGCTCACCTAAAGTAATTCCCAATCCATTAAGATCCGGATATTCATTGATTACCTGTGTAATGATCTCTTTGGTGTATTGTTCAATAATTTTTGCCGTGTCACCCGGACCAAAATGTGATGGCCTTGCATTGTACTTCATCAGATTATTTGCTGCTGCAAACGATGGCGATACAAACGTGTTCCAGTTTATGATATAGGTTTCAATGCCCCGTTCCTTTGCCATAGCAAACAACTTTGTCCAAAAGTTTTTCCATGCCAGCATTTCCACATCTGTAAAAGAAGTGGCTTCAGGAAAATTAATTGGCTTAACCATGTAATGAAAAATATGAAGGCTCCACAGCGACAAAACATTAAACCTGTTTGCAGCCATCATATCTAAATAGCTTTCCCAAAATTTCAAATCCCGCACAACATTATCCTGTTGAGTCAGGCAAAAATTCTGACGGTAAGCCATCCATGGCAAATTAAACTTGATGGCACGAAATGAAAACCGTGGTTCTTCTTTTTTTTGAACAACACTTTTTAACTGAAAACCATTTTGCTCTAACTGTTCTTTTACATCCAATGCACCATACATAGCACCAGCGTCATCTGCACCTAAAATTGTAATGTGTCCGTTTTTGTTTTTAATAATAAATCCATTAGGTTTCAGTTGTGTATCTTTTAGGTAGGAGAATGCCGGATGTTTAACTGCATCACTCAACTTTACTATTTGTATAAACTCTTTTTTGTTGAATACACCTACCTCTCCCGTTATAAACATTTGCGGTACTGTTGCATGGAGTTTTTGAATGGCATAATGAATTACAGCTGACTGATTATCTATAATCGGTTTTTCAGCTATAAGACTTACAGGTAAAATAAACAAACAAGCTATGATAAGAAATAACCGCATATATATTATTTAATAGTTTTTATAATACTCTTCACTTGTTCCATTTCTACATTTCTATTCGCCGGAAAAGAAAACGGATGCAAATACCATTCTTCTGTAAAAAAAGCAGAGCCGCCGGGCTTTATAGTTTCCAAAGGCCCAATCGGTTCAATCTCCACCATCTGCTTACCGTTATACCATATAGATGTGTTTGCAGCAGTTACATCGCCATAGTATTTATTAGTAAACACAGTAATTTTTTTTATAAAGAGCAGATTGTTTGTTGCAGCATAGCCTATCCACGCTGGCTGAGCTACATCCATTTCTAACTTTGGTTTTTGTGGCGGGCCTTTTATTATTAAATAACCATCTCTATACAAAATATTTGAATCAACGGGAAGCATATTAATGGTATCCCTGTTCATAAACATGATATACTTATTAGGGAACCGACTTTTATCCGGCAACGGCATTATACAAATGCCATTGCCTGTTGCAAATGTTCTTGCCCAAAATGATGCAGTAAAGGGTTTGTTGCTTTTGTTTACAATTGTTTGAGTGCAGGTTAGTTTAGAGCTATATTCATCCAATTTAAAATCCCTGATTAAATAAATTTCATTAGCTGAATCTGTCTGGCTGATTAACTTTGCTGATGATTTACCGGTAATAGTTGCTTTCCATTTGCCAAAGAAAAACAAATCGGTATTTGGCTTGGTACGGGAAGGGCCGATATCAAATCGTCCGCCGGCTAAATGCCCTTTGCTGCGTGGCATAGATGGCGTACTAATCCATCCGTTTTGCAAACTGTCTTCGTACAAAACATTTATTCCATTAAGAGCATAGCTGATTACCCTGCCGCCTGCATTTGGTTCCAGCATTACAGTGACAGTTTTATTTTTTAATAGCACACAACTATCATATCCAAAAGCCGATACAAAAGAGGCAGTCGCCTTCTGTCCATGTAGCGGCAGTGTAAAGCCAAGTAGTAGTATGATACCGGCTGCAGTAATTCTATTTCGCTTCTGTTGTGTCACTCAGTTGTACGTTTTGTAATTCTATTCACCAAACCAGATACTGTCTTTACTAATTCATCATTCGAAAGAAATTCCCCATGTGGTTTCCTTATCAATAATAAAATTTCCCAGATCGCCTTTTGTTTTTTTTCCATTGATGATGATGTTTTCAAACCTCATGTTATAAACTGGATGCTTTGCATCATGCCCCATAATTAAACTGGGTATTTTCTGTCCACCATACATTTCAATATTCCTGAAAAGCATATCACTCATACTTCCACGTTCTGTATTCCACTGCCCCCAACGATTTGGTTTTGTAACCAGGTGAAAAATGCGCCATGTTGAATTATCTATTCGGATATTTTCAAACAGAAACTTTGTTTTATGTCCTTTACCTCCATGTATGGCACAAATCACCGCTTCGTTTTCATTGTCCCATTCATGTTCCACCCGTATCACTTCTATATCGTGTACATAGCAATTGCTGTAATCATTAGTGCCGTTCCAGCCCATTTGAAAAGGGGCACCGTTTTCCATTTGCCAAATGACACAGTTCTTTGTTTCAGTCTTATTTTGATAAAGCTTTACTGCATCATCATTTACTTTAAAGAAACAGTTTTCAATCAACGTTTCTTCACCTGCAGAAATACCATCGGTACTAAACCACCAACCCATCATTTTTACGTTATCAATATGATGTTTCTTTCCGCTTAATGTAATCATGAATCTTGGCGCATGAATCATAGTAATGCCTTCAATTTTTACATTGCTTGCATTCTTTAAGTTGATCATATGGTCGGCTGTTCTTGCAGCATAATCTTCACCACTAATTATTCCTCTTCCGAAAATTTCAATATCATTTATATTCTCTGCATACAACTGACCTTTGATATATGCTCCGCCGTGGATATATACTTTTTTCCCTTCGGGAATGATAAATTTTTCACCAATTGAATGAAAACCCGGGCCAAAATAAATAATGGATGTATCCGCAGCATTCGGAATATTTTTTTCAAGGGGGTTGGCAAAAATCAATAATGGATGTTCAATACGAATTCCGGTTTGGTATTCTACTGAGTATTGTCCCGGTTTGCTGATAACAAATTCTATAATACTATTTTTCTGTATTGTCTTTATACTTGCACTTCTGGGCAATACCTGTGCCGGGTTATGATGACTTGTATAATTATACACCCGAATAGTTACGGGTGCATCAAACGAAAAATTAACCCATGCGGTTGTTTTACTGTTGTTTGTGTAGTGAAGGGCATTCATACTATATACAAACAATGGGTATGTTTTGCCGTTTTGAATAAGCTCTACCTTATACTCTGCACTTGGATGAATATATTTATTATTGCCAACCATGTTTGATGTAGGTTCATAGGTTACCAATTTTGCAAAACAATCGTAGCTTATAAAACACAATATAACAACGAGTAAAGCTTTCATTTTTTTACAACTTGAACAGTCGCTTTTGGATTTTGAATGATTAGTTTGTCGCCTTGAATTTCAATTGGCTCAATACATAAATAAGGCTCCGCATATTTTTCGGAACTGTGATAGGCCATAAATAATTGCCCTTTTTCATTGGCAAAAACCGAGTTACTGAAAATAACCTGCGTAGGAGGTGCAAATGCATTGGGCTTAGGATAAGGCATTCGTAACTGTTCGTTTGCTTCTTCTTCAAAAAAAACATAAAGCGGTTCTTCCTGTGTAAACCTCCAGGGCCCTGTCGGCTTGTCTGCCACCATATAGCGGATGCGTTCTATATAACCTGCATAAAATTGTGTGAGGATAAGAAAATAATAATCCCCATTCTTGAAAACATAGGGTGCATCAAGGTATTTAAATTTTTCTTTCAACGCAGAAGGCCCGAGCATTTCAACAGGATCATGATGCAGTTTTCCAATTTCCACATCAAGTGTTGTGCTGTAAACCAAACCATCCATATCATAAAACACATACACCGAATCACCTTTGGTAAACAAGGACGCATTGAATCCTTCAAATAACGGTTTATCATTTGTAACAACATGGTATGGCCCCGTAATTTTTTCAGCTACTGCATATCCAAACCCCAATTTCTTATACGGACGTAAAACATCATTGCGGCAGTTGAAGGTGAGTAGATACTTATTTTGAACCTTATGAATTTCAGGTGCCGACCAAACATCTTTATACCAAACAGAATCTGAAAGACTATAACGGTTAATGAGTAACTTCTCTTCCTGCCAGTTAACCATATCAGTTGACTTATACAACATCACTCCTCTTTTTGGCCAGTATGTATTGGTATATTCTGTGCCAACGAGATAATAGAAACCAGCTTCCTGGTAAATATGAAAATCTTTTTGTCCATATGAATTCAGGCCATTAAGTATAGGGTTCGTCCATTTTTTTATTGGAACATATGATAGTGAAATAGGACTGTCTTTCTTTGTAACAATAAATTGTACGTTTTTAACAGAACTGTCATTAATACTTACTCTGCCCTGCGTTGCATTTTTTAAATAAACACCATTAATGCTTACATTTTCAAAAACGATGTTCTTTATACTGCTGACTGAATCAAATCCATTCAACACACTTAACCGCTTCATGGGTTTTCCATTTGATGTGGTCACTTTAATATTACGGAATGTAACGTTTGAAATCTTTCCCAGCTTGTCTGCTTTTGCCCAACGGTTCTTCATAATCTGCAAACTCACTAATTTCCAATCACTGTTCTCTACTCTTATATCTTCAAACAAATAGTTGCTCATGTGACCACTACCGCCATGTATAGCATCAAACACTGCTTCATTAGGATTTTCCCACTCATGATCACATCGTATGATATCGCAATCCCTGACAATAAAACCACTGTTATCGGTGTTCATATTCCAACTGATTTGAAACGGAGCACCATTTTCCATTTGCCAGATAGTAGTACGAAATACTTTGTTTCCACTACGGTATAATTTAATGGCATCGTCATTACATTTTAAAAAACAGTCTTCAGTTAATCCGTCCTCCCCAAAAGAAAAACCATCCGTATTAAACCACCATCCTAAACCTTTCACATTTTTAGCGTGTGTTCTTTTAGCACTTGTGGTAATGTAATAACCTGGGGCATCCACCATGGTAAACCCTTCAAAATAAAGGTCCGTTGATGCTGCATCAGGAAAATGAATAAGTTTACCATGTGTATGACCAAATCTTCTGCCACTGATAATCCCACGGCCAATAATTTTTGCATTGGGTGCATTACGGCCTATAATATGTGCACTGAGTACAGCCCCGCCTGCTACATACAAAGTTTGATTCGCTTTCATAAATATGGTATCCTGCTTATCATGATAGCCCGGGCCATAATACAACACATTTTCATCGTTTGGTTTTGGACTATTTTTTTCTAAAGGATTGGCAAAAATCAGCAACGGATATTTTTGAGAGCCGTCAAACTCCACTGCTATATTGCGGGGCTTCTCCAACGTAAATGAAACCGTATTCGTTTTCTTAGATACTGCAATGTTGTAGGACGATGGAAGTATTTTGCAATTACTAAATGCAGTATCTAACTTTGTTACGGTAACTGTAATTTTTCCTGCAAATGAAAAAATGGAATACGCTGTATTTTTACTCCTGTTTTTTTCAAATTGTGCATCACTTACATAAACAAAGCTCTCCACCGTTTTTCCTTTTTGTGTAATGGAAATTTTATACTGCTTTGATGCCGGCATTTGTGATGGTGCAGGATAAGTGACTACCTGTGCAGAAGTAACTAAAACAGGCATCAGAAAAACAACGGTTATCAAAAATAATTTGCTCATACTAATCATGTCGCCTCCTCTTTGGTGATTCAGCTTTATTATTATAGTTTTTCAATTCATTTACTTCAAAATCCTTAAAAGGCTTCTTTCCAACATTCAGCAATAAAATTTTATCAATTGCATATCCCTGAGAACGGCCTGATAAAGTAAGAGTGTAGAAACCTTTTTGTAAAAACACAAGGAATGGCGTAACAGTATGTTCTTTCGTTATATCATCATTGCTATTCCATGTCCATCCGTTGGGGTGACCTAATATGGCAACTTTATGAAACACTGTATCTTTTAATGCAGATGATGCTGATTGAAACTTAACCCATACATCATTCCCATCAGGGTCTGGTGTTTCAAGCCGATTAGCCGCATCCTTCATTTTACCCCTGATAAATAATTGATAGTTGCCAGGTGTAGCTATTTCAAAATGATATTTCAATAAACCTTCTCCAGGCTTTATGCCTTGTCCCGTCTTTGTCCACTCATAATAACCATAACCGCTTTGCCCACTACTGTCTGCTTTATAAAGCCATCCCGGAAATGATGGAACCGATTCACATTCCATTAGTAACTCACCATACTGTTCCCGAAACAGAAAAGCCGTATTCATTTGCTGATGCCTGCTCTCATGCCAATTTTTAATATTTCCTTTTTTAATTTTTATAGGATATTGTAATGATTCATTTGGTCTAAAAGTTGAATCGGACGTAACTAAAATTTTATCTATCTCACATCCATCTTCCCGCATAGATAACATCAACTCCTGTCTTCCTTTTACAGGTACATCAATTGTGATGGCGGCTTTGGTATCACGTTGTGTATTGCTCCACTTCCACTGCTTACTGCCAAATACCATTTTCTTTCCACTCTCAGGCCATATATTGTTGATACCAACATGCAGCGTATTATCATCACCGTCAGTATTTACTGCTCTTATCCATACGTAATATTTGCCTGCGGCAGGGAATTCAATCATATAACTTATGACTGCTGCCTGTCCACCTATTCCTTTAATACTGGTTTTTGAATTTATTCCATCTTCATCTTTTTGTCTTGCATCAGGCAGTAACTCAAGATAGGCGTTGGCAGATGCATTGCTTAAATGAGGTGCATCACTATCGGGCCCAATTACAGGTTGATGCCTTTCTGTTACAAGGTGCCACATTCTTGTTTCTGTTTTTGTTTGCCTGTAAAAATCTTCTGCTTCAAATACAATTACGTTCGATGTATCGGCATACAATAAGTTAGCTCCGTAAATTGCGCCATCGGGATTAGCAATAGCATGGTATATATCAGCTCTTACATTTTGTAATGAAAACGGCTTCGGTAATTTTCCATTATAAACAGTTGAGGAGGGACCCTTTTCTTCTGTGATCGTGAACGAGCTGTCTGTAGTTAAAATAAACTTATCAAACTCTTCTCCGTCTTCCCGCATACCAAATTGGACATCATGTATTCCTGCGGAAGAAATATCAAGGTAAGCCCTGCCTATTTTCCATGGGTTACGACTGATCCTGTTATCGCTTTTCCAAATCCACTTTTTTTTATTTACAGGTGATTGCAGAATTTTGGCAGATGCCGGCCATATCCCATTTATTCCTGCCTGCGTTGTATTATCTTCTTCATCATTACTGCGTAGTCTTGTCCATAGATAATACCTGCCCGCTTCCTTAAAGAAAACTTTATAATGTACTACAGCGACATTTCCATCGCTACCGAGATTTTCACCATTGATTATCGGATCTTCCTCTGTATGAAATAAATCGGGCAATGCTTCGATGTAAGCTAAACCAGATGCATCAGCATATGAAGCAGTATCGTGATCAGGCCACACCTGCGGATGCTGTAGCGGGCTGTTAATATACCATGCCCGCCTGTCGGTTTTTGTTTGTTTGTAAAAATGTTCGGCTTCTACAACTATAACATCCTTTTTACTGCCGGAAATAAAATTGCTGTCAACTAAAGGCAATATTGCCTGTTGTGCTGTTATATAATTACAGCTCCCCAGGAATAAAAATAAATGCAATAATCTGATCATTACTTTACGATGATTTTCTTAATAATTTTTTTACTCTGCTGTTCCAGTTGTATAAAATAGATACCGGAAGAAAATGCCTGAAAGTTCAACTCTACAACACCTTCATTCAAAACCACCTTTCTGTTTTTCAGTAATTGACCCGCTTCATTCAGTAAAGAGAAATAAACTATATTACCGGTCTTATTAACTAAATTGTATTGTTTGAAAGAAGTAGGGATAAGCAGTGTTTTACTCTCCAATACAGGATTATTTACTGATGTAACAGTTGTAAAATCAAAATAATCAGCACCTGCTTCAAACTCTGCTTCCACAGTGTGGTTAGCTGAAACGCTTCTGAACGTATAGTGCTGCAAACGGCCTGCATTAACGCCATCAATTTTTACATTTTTTATTTTATAACCTGAATTGGGAATAATATTTACGACCCTGTTCATACCACTTGGCGTAGGCAATATACCTGACGGCGAAACAGAACCATTTACCCCTGCTGAGGCTGTAATGTTGTGCAAAGGAGTTGTTGAGGTAAAGAAAATATTATAAGCTGTGTTTGTATCAATGTCAAAATAATCAGAGTAGTTCGATGCTGTAATAAGCTTGTCATTTAATATCAAATTGTCAAACGTTATATCGTGTACAGTTGCCTTGATACCATCTTTTACAAAACCCTTGAGAGGCTGTTTGATAACAGTACCATTGGCTGCTTTAAATGTATTCTCGAACAGGATATTCTGGAATAAAAAGTTTTTGATCTCCCCGGGATTGGCTGCGTCTAGTGGATCAGCGGGTTCATATTGAATGGTAATATTGGATAGCAAGGAACAGAAATCTTCTGCATATACATTTCGTATGGTATCATTTGCCAGGTTAACCCCTTGTTGCAGGACAGAACCAATAATACCTCTGTTACGGTTATAACTGTTCCATTCACTATTGATGTAATACATGTTTTCATAAGTAGTTTTGCCAACTCCTAAATTATTCCAACCCAACTGACCACTGGCGCCATTACGCATGGGCCAGAATACAGAGTTCCGAACTACATGCGGATCTCGTGCATAGTCATAATCATCTGAAGTTTTGATGAATATCTCTTCAATAACCGAACCACCCGACGGCCGGATTCCATCGTGATTGGATGCCCAGCCTATGATCTTAATATTTCTTATTACTGTGTTATTTGATGACGGGCAGGTGTGATGACAGGGATGTACTAAAGTTATACCCTCATAAAGGGTATTGTTACTTCCGGCAAAATTTAACCATGCAGTTTTTTGCAAAACGTTATTATTATCAGGTTCTTTCATTTCGTGCCATACATAATCAGCGCCGGATAAAATTCCCCTGCCAAAGATTTTACAATTATCATAACCATCTGCATCAATACTACCTCTTACAAAAGCACCACCTGCTAAATAAATCTGTTGCCCGTTTCGGGGAATATGATAACGACCTTTGTTTCCATGCTGGTCAGAAAACTTATTGATTAAATCCCAGTCACCCGGTGGAAAATAGATAAGCGAAGCCGCCTGCATTTGTGCATAAGAAACAGTATTGGAATACAGCAATACACCTGAAGCTGTTGTTGAGGGAATATTTGTTTCGGGTTTATCAGCAAAAATCATCAACCCATTTTTTATATCCTTACCACCGGAACCATCATCGTCCTTATTTTCATCGCTCACAAAATTTACACTGATATAAGCAGGCCTAAGCTGGTCACTGATTTTAAATTTAACTTTTCTGCCATCAAAGTAAACAGGATTAATGCCATACGACTTAGGCGATATATCAACTCTCACAGCCGCTGTACCATAGATCTTCTCCACTTCCACGAATACTTCCCCGGTAAATGAGAAGACAGCATAACTCATGGAACGGTCCTGAAGGATTCCGGTAACACCGTTTCCATCAGGCCCTTCGATCAGATTAGGTTTTGAAATATGCGTATAGACTTCCTGTGCGACAGATTGCTGACTAATCTTCACTGAAAACTTATCAGATTTTGGAGCTGTGGAAGGCCATGAAAAATTAGTAATCTGCCCATGAACAGAACTACAAATGCAGAACACGACAAAAAGCATCCAATATTTCTTTAATAGCAAGCTTATCATCTTGTCTAAGTTCGCATATAGAAAACAAACTATTTGGTGCTAACGTTCAACAAAGTGATGCAGATGTACATTAAACTGTCAATAATCATCAATAGGGAGCTTTTCAATATCAGTTTTATTAATCCAGTTAAATTTCAAAGATTCTCCTTTCATAAACCGTTCATAAAAACCGTTGTAAACAGCACCTGGGTACTGCTCGTATATATGACCATATCCCAACATTCGATAATCTCCTTCAGCTTTTAGTTTTGTTTCCATTTCGGTTTTCATGGCGGCTTCCAATAATTTGTATTGCGGTTTTCCTGCAAGGTTGATGATACAGTCGGGGTCTTTTTTAATGTCATATAGTTCTACAGCTACCCGATGACCAAAACAAAGTCTCCAATACGTTTTTTCTATTCCACTACGTCGTTGATTTAGTATAAAGGTTTTAGTTGCTCCGCCATCAGTATTTAAGTACCCCGTTTCAGGATTACATGCAGGCCATCGGTCAGGTTCATAGTTTATTAGATACAACATACCATTTTTATGCAAACCACGAATAGGAAAACCCCAATCATTCGGTCGTCCGATATCATGCCGCTCCTGTCCCACTAACACAAAGTTTCTTGCCGGTTCTACCTGACCGTTTTTGTTGCTGTTGAAAATATTGAACAGTGTTTTTCCTGCAAAGGAATGCATACCGCTCTGCTTTTGTGTAATGCCCGCTGCCTGTAAAAATGTGGGAGCTAAATCAATAAAGCTTACATAGTCGTCGATTTTTCTTCCAGTTGATTTTATTCCATCCTTCCACATAACAGCCATGGGAATATGATTGGCATTTTCATATTGATTACCTTTTACCCTCGGAAAAGGCATGCCATGATCGCTAGTGTAAACAATAATAGTGTTATCTAATTCTCCGGTTTCTTTTAAATACGCCAGGATTTTCTCAACCTGTTTATCCATGTATTCAATTTCAAACGCATAGTCGAGTAAATCATTTCGTATTGTATCAGTGTCAGGAAAATAACCGGGTACTTTTTTAATACTTGTCTTGCTTTTTTTCCCAATTGAAGCACCTGTTCCATATTCATAAGCACGGTGAGGTTCATTAAACCCAACCCAAAAAAACCAAGGTTTGTTTTTATCTTTTGATTGTTGAAAATATTTAAAGTTAGATGCGTAATCAATACGACTTATTTCTTTTGTTGGTGGTTGGACCCGAAAAGTATCGTAGCTCTTTATTAACAAATCTCTTTTCTTACCGTCGTGTGTAAGTGCAAATCCCGGTTGGTAGCCTTTTCCAGTGTAACCTGCTTCGTAACCATTCTCTTTTAATACTTCCGGAAACGTTTTAAACTGTGGTGGAAAATAAATCCAATGATTGGCTGCTGCTTCTAACTGCCAACTGTTTCTTCCTGTTAAAATACAACTGCGGCTGGGTGCACATTTTGCATTGGGCGTGTAAGCTTTATTAAATAAGATACCCTCTTTTGCTATCCTGTCGAAAGCTGGTGTATTTACATAGCTGCTACTATAAGCACTAAAATCAATTCCTGCATCATCGGCAATTAAAAACAAAATGTTTGGTGGCTTTTGGTTAGTTTTTTTATTCTTTTGAAAAGATAAAGATGCAAAAGCCAGAGTACAAAAAATAGGTAAAGCAAATTTTGATAAGAAGCTAAATATTGTTTTGAATTGACGCATATAATTGTTTTGAAACATTTTTACTTTTTATTGTATTGAAACTGCTTATCAAATTTAACTGTGTCAAATATTGGAGACGCCGGCATATCAAACTGATAATGTGGCAGCTTTTGTAAATTCACTGTTAGCTTTTTACCGGACGATATTTCCATTACATGACCACCCAATTTTTTATCATCGCTTATAAAATGAAAATGATAAGCTGCAGTATTAATGTCGCCAATAAATTGGGGACAGTAAAATCCAACCATTGTTCCTGTTACATTCTTCCCTTTAAAAACCGGCCTTTGCGGTATAAGCACATCTAATCCCTGTTTAAAAGGTAGCGACTGCTTATGAAGACCGCCAAGCGTAACAGAATCAAATACTCCTTGTATAGTGAATGCGTAAAAATGATTGGCTGTTGGCAATTGCTGATTTAACTGACTACGCAGTAAATCGTAATTCACAAAACTATTTAATAACACAGCAGTATCACTTTTAAAAAAACAGGCATCAGCATATACAATTTCGTCATCATCTTTTCCTTCACTGATTACACCATTTTCTCTAACCCTGTAAGCTTTTCCATCCAACATTACCAACTCGCCGTCTAAATAATCAAATGAGCCCAAGCCTATATTCCCATGCTCTTTTAATTCTGAAACTTTTAAATGCCCGTCAAACACCTTATTAACAAATGCCGCCCATATATTGTATTGATAAAATGTAGCTTCCGGCTTTACAGCAGTATTTGGTTTTGCAGTTGGACTACTGCAGGAAACAATTGCCGATAAAAACATTAGAAAAGAGTAAACTAAAATTCGTTGTATCATCATGACTTAAATTGGTTTTACACGGAATACCATACCCGGTTTTTCAACAGCGATATACAAATAACCATCCCTGCCCATTTCAGCATTGCGCATACGTCCTAAACCGGAGAATAATTTTTCTTGCTTTACTACTTTATTATTTTTCAGAACAATTCTATCAAGGTACATATACCGTAAAGAACCAACCATTATATTTCCCTTCCATGCCGGATATCTGTCACTGGTTATCATCGTCATTCCACAAGGAGCAATGGAAGGAATCCAATAAGTTTCTGCCTGCTCCATACCCTCTTTTTGTGTCAGGTTGGTAATCGGCTTACCGTTATAGTTAATACAATTACAGATCAAAGGCCATCCGTAATTAGCTCCTTTGCGGATAATGTTCAATTCATCGCCACCTCTTGGGCCATGTTCAGTTTCCCAAATAATGCCTGTTGATTTTTCAAAGATTAATCCCTGGGGATTTCTATGGCCATAGCTCCAGATAGTTGCTTTGCTTTTACCATCATTTATAAACGGATTATCTGGCGGAATTCTGCCATCATCAAATATTCTGTGAATTTTTCCATTATCGTTTTCGGTGCTTTGCGGAAATTGCTTTTCATTTCCTCTTTCACCCACTGAAAAATAGAGATAGCCCTTATCATCGAACATAAGTTTGGAGCCAAAATGATGTTTGGTTCTTGTGTAGGGTAAAGCCTCAAATATTTCCTGCACTTCAGTAAATTCATTGTCTTTAATTTTTCCTCTTACAATAGCTGTTGTCGTAAGCACAATGCTATCCGGCTTTTTAAATTTGGAGTAAGAAAGATACACCCAGCCATTGTCCTCATACGCAGGATGTAACTTTAAATCTAACAATCCGCCCTGCCCTTCTGCCAATACTTTTGGTGTTCCTTTAATAAGCGTTTTATTACGATGCTGATCAACTCTGTACAATTCGCCGCTTCTGTCAGTAATTAAATAATCGCCACCTGGCAATTGAGCAAATCCCCATGGACTTAACATACCCGTAGCAATGGTATCCAGCTGCACCTTCATTTCCTGGGTTTCAAAAACATTTGACTGCAGTTTATTTTTAGGCTTATAAGAATTTACATCTTCTATAAAATGCACGAACATCTCCGCCATTTTCCGTATGTCTCTATCTTTAATGGAATTATTGAATGACGGCATTCCAAAATCGGGGCTTCCTTTTTTAATACTTTTAAAAATTGAATCCGGCGCTGTACCATATTTCCAGTTGCGATCTACAAAGGCTTCCATTATTTCACCATGGCATCCTGAACAATTTTGTGCGTAAATTTTTCTGATTCTTTTTTCTGATGAACCGTCATCATTTCTTTTAGATATTGCGAAGCTGTAACAAAACACACTTGTCAGAATTACAACTACAACTTTTATCAGCGCTGGTATCTGCTTCATTTTTCAGTTTTTATTTGTCTCTACATTTGTTTGCTGCACTAAAGGCAAATCAGTTTCTCTTGAAAATTTCTCGGGATCTTTAGTAATAATGCGAATGTTTTTGAACTGTGCTTTCCATCCTTGCTGTTCGGGCTTATCACCTAATGAGTGCATCTTGAAGGCAATGTATCCGGCTTTTTGATATTTATCATTGATGAGGTTTACCGTTGGAATATCATTTACCCAAACTTTAATATGATTACCTATCATTTCAATGCGGATATGATTCCACTCATTGCTCCGGTTCGCATTTTGTGCACGGGCATCGTTTCGTAAATCATAAATCCATGCCCATGTTTTACCAAAATCATCAAAAATTCCTCCTGTCCATTTACGTTTTTCGTTGGGGTCTATTTTTACCTGATACCCGTATAGGTTTACGGATGCTGTATCAGGCGCATGATTTGCCCGGAATAATATTCCGGAATTAAATGGCGCATCCCGTTTAAAATCCATTTCGAGAATAAAGTTTTTATACTTTTTTTTCGTACTTGCAAATGTGTGTACAGTTGTATTAGCAGTCATATGACATTCAATGGCACTATCATTAACCAATACTTTTCCTTTACTGCCAATAATTGTCCATTTTTTTAAGGAATAGCCATTAAAAATAGACTTCCAAGGTTCAGTTTGCTGACAATAAGCGCTGCTTAATTGAAAGGCAGAAGCAATTAATATAGTTATGAATAATTTCATTTCTTTTTATTTCCCATTTTTTTAAAATCAAGAATTAAAATTCCATGACCTATACCCGTTGTTTCTCCCACAACAGAGTATTGAAAAGCCATAAATCTGCCATCATCACTTACCACAGGGTTGGTTGCTTTGTATTTTCCTTTTTCGTTGAAATATGTAATGCGATCCATTTTTCCTGTGCCATCTAAGGTCAGCTTGTATAAATCAATATAATCCCAGGTGGTATGACCACTGTCCCTTTTAGGATGATGCCTTGTACTTTCTACCATCATATACTTACCATCGGGAAAAACACCTTCGGGCTCATCATATCTGTCAGGACGGTTAGTGTAATTGATAATCGTTTTTGTTTTTAGATCAACTCCCATTACTTCTGCTTCGTATTCAACAGCCGGATAGTGTGCATTGAACAACAATTCATTTTCTAATGGCGGACGAAAATTTTGTGTTTCCAGTCTCCAGCCTTTTACAGGTTCAGGCAAATCCAGTGAACGAACAACTGTATCGATATTTTGTAGTGATGGAACTCCATTTGTGTAAACAATCTCCCCAACATAGATATCATCTGTCCCCCAACTCACTTTCATTTTTGTTCTGGATGGCGCAGCACCTTCTTTTACTTTTACATTCAAAGGATAAGGTGGAGACAATAAATCTTTCTTCAGTACCCATAGTTCCGCATTTTCGGGGCTTCGGCTCTTCCATGGATTTTGGGGATCGAAGCTCTTTGACCCGATTAACAAATAATCACCATTCGCCAGATAAAGCACACGTATAAACCCATTGTGAAAAAAGTGATGTGTTAACGGCTTTAATTTACCTGTTGCCAGTTCAACTTCATATACATCGCCAAACGTTTTTTCCATGAAAGCAATGCGTTTCCCGTCATGGCTCCAATCCGGACGTTCGCCAAATGTGGTTACTTGCTTGATGTGAGGTGGCAATGCTTTTATGAATGAATCGCTAACTACTTTCATTTGTGCCTGTGCTATGAATGCGGCACAATTGGCAAGCATTATAAAAAAAAGTGGCTTTATCATACTCTTTGTTTTTAATTGCACCCTTTAAATACAACTTTACTATTGGTATTATCATATATAACTATACTTTCTTTTTCATCACAATAACCTTCCACTTCAATTGTGCAGTTGCTTATACCTTTTGATTTTCTACCCAGCTGATACATATGAGATTTACTTTTTCCTTCCGCAGTTTTATGTGTAAAACTTCCTTCAAACTTTAAAATCATTTTGTCAGTAGAACTTTCATTTTGCTTGCTGGCCCATGAGACCACTCCCTGATTGTAAGTACCGTTTTCATTTCCCCCCATATTGTCAATTACAGTGCAGTTTCTGATTATACACTTTTCACCATTTATTCTGTGACCCCATGTTACCTGAAAGGGTGCTCCATTTTTATTGTGAACGATTGTCGTATTTTCAACAAGCCTGCATTCACTCACATAAACTGCATCATCCCAGGTATCGATGTAACAATCTTTAACTGTTACCAACCCGATTCCACCGTGTACACCATCCGTAGTATGAGTTCCTCTGTCTTCAATTAAGTCGCAACGTTCAACAGTTACTTTGCCAAAGCCGCCGTGTATATGAAACTTCATAGGATTTAAACTTCGTAAGTCATGCACATACAAGTCAGGTGATTTATCGCATCTGATAGCGGAGTAGGTTCTTCCTTTTTTACCATCGTCTACCGGACGGCTACCGTCACCTTTAATAATCGAAGTTGTACGGCTTTCGCCTGCAAACTCAATTGGTTTTATTCTGTCAGGCATATAAAAACTTCCTGTAACTGTTACGTTTTCCTTAATCACAACTTTATTCCATTCGTCAGGCACAAGAAATTTTCTGCCAATGTTTATATCAGCCACAAATGTGGCAACCCCATTTTTTACGATGGGATTATTTTTTGACAAATCCTGCGCATTTGCCTTACAAAAAAGAATGCAAACGCTTATGACAAAGACTACCGGGATTTTATTAGCAGATTTCATTTTACTTACTTATTAAGCCAATTATTGTTTACTTCGTTCGCCAATCACAATTTCAACTGCTTCTGCCCAAGTTATCAGGCCTTTTGCAGTAATATGCGCATTGATCTTGTAAGAACCATTCTTTAAACCCCGAATGATAAATTCATTTTTCTTTATTTCAATGGCATCGATTTTTTCTTTCCCATTAAACAGCTCAACTTTTTCATTTGGGTCCGTTTGCGGCGTATGGACTTTTACCCGAATTTCTGCTCCCTCGGAAAAAACGTCACCATTTAACGGGTATTCTATTCTGAAAGCACCCAAATCATTATTGGAAGTATAGGTGATATCAGCAATTTTTGATCGTGTTTTTAAACCATTTGTTTCTCGTATTGTTTTATGCGGAACGGTTGCAATGATATAAGGATCTGTTTTTTCAAAATCTGGGTAAATCATACCATTTCCATTTTGATCAATCACTTCAATCAGATACATAAAATCCCACAAAGCACCGGTATTTTTATTGTATTCAATTACATCATTTACTGCAGCAGCGGGTACAAAAGCAGTAAACACATCACCATTCCTTTTCATTTCTATTGTTTGATAATCCTGAAATTGGGTTAGTCCACGATACAAAACCCTGGCTGTTGAAATATCTGCCTGTGATGTTATGGTGGCTGTTATTCTTAAATCCGTATCAGGAAATAATTTTGAAATGGATTGGTGCCTTACTTTCGGCACTACTGTTTTTGAAATATTTGGATAGACAAGAGAAGGAATTGCAGTTTGATTATTTACAGGGCTCTTTTTTAATTCTTTAAATGCTTTTTTCAATAATTCAAATTCTGCAGCCCAATGATTGGCATCGCTCACTGTCATATCCAAATCTTTCCTGTATACATCTCCGGCTATTTGCACAATCTTTTCATATTCCTTTAAAGCCTTTGCTTCATAATGAATAGCAGAATCTAATGCCTTTGCACTTCTGTCCAATTGCAGGTACATCTGGTAAGCTACCGCAGCTTTGATTCTTTCTGCATGAAATGAGGCAATACCTGCGAGTATTTTCATGTCAAGGAGCGTTACGATCGTTTCCTTGTTAAGTTTAGCATTGGGTTGATTTTCAATTTTCCGGATGTATCGGTTGATGCTGTCTGACGTGCGTTGATACCAGGCAGCATTATGCAAAGGCCTGTATTTTGCTGTTGGTTTCTGTTGGAGTATAGCATTTGCTTCCTCTGCAAAGCTTGCAAAAGTTTGAATATCTAACGGCAACACTTTTGCATAGGCAGCCAAAGTTCCCTTTCCATTTAATCCGCTTCCACTGCCCCATTCAGGCACTCCACGTTGCTCCTGAAAATCAGGCATAGCTGAACTGATGATTCGTGGAATAATTTTACTGCTGTACGCTAAGGCCTGCACCATGTCGTTTGCGATGGTATACCCATAGTGTTTTTGAAACGCCCTTATAAATATTTCATTCTTTGTTTGCGGATTATAACCCATTCTTCCGATCATCAGGTTCTGACACCAGTAACGCTGAAACTCATATCGGGTATATTGATAGTTTTGAGTTAATGCCTGCTGTGAACCATTACCCATAGGTTCGGCTCCTTCTATTTCCATAAATTCAAACAATCCGGAAGGGTTATAGAGTTTTGAATTTAACGCAAACCTTCTTGCCCAATCTGCATCACCCCAAACTAATAACTTCTGCGAGCCACCATTCCACACCCTGTAAAGTATATCATACTCTTTAGGATAAGATAATAAATCAGCATAACCATGCCTGCGGTCTGTTTGATTGGCCTTCTGAATATGTGCCGGATGAAAAGGCATTCCCATCTGCTCTGCACTGAATTTTGTTTCTATGGCAAACCGTAATCCTTTATTCAAACCCAAATTAATAATGGTATCAGGCAATCCTTTTGCCCGTGGATAGAACTTTATGTTTCTGCCGGAATGATGGATGCCGTCAAAAACACTTCCCCAAAATTTAGTAAGTGTTGTCATGTCACGTGGCAGACCACTCTCCCAATGCATCCTGAACTGAAATGCATCAAAGGGAACCAACTCTACTATTTTCTTAATGGCGGCCTCTGTATAATCGGATAAGCGTTCGGCATCATCCGGGTTACTGACATGATTCCATATACCCAATGTAATTTTTATACCATGATCATGGGCTGATTGTACAATGTTCTGCAAAGCTTTTAAATTGCGTTGCTGCTCATCTGCAGATATCACAATGCCGCCTGTGTTTTTTGAAGGCCATTGCGGCAACTCAAAAAACAACGTATAAATTGGTGCTTTGTATTTGAAAATCAGATCATAAGAATTGATGCGGCTGCGGGCCAATTGTTCAAACAACGTTTCCCAATATAGCGGGTCGTGAAAAAAACCGTTCCGGACATGCTGGCTATTGATATATGTGGAAAGCGAACGTTCAGTGCAAAAAGGGCGCTCGATTGATTCTTTCATTACTTTATAAAAATCAGCTCCATCAGGAACAGCTTCAATCTGTTCTGCAAGTTCCAGCAGTGCATACATAGCGCCTGCAGGATCGTAACCAACAGCTAATAAAGTATTGCCGGGTACTTTCCTGATTAATAAAGATTCGGGAACCTGATAAAGTTTGCTGTTGAATGAAGAAAGAAATTTGTTATCCTGCACACCAACAATAATCTGTTTACCATCAACGGCTGGCCTATACTTATTATTCTGCTGAACAATAAAACCTTTCGCTTGCAAAGACTGCTTCAATTTTTCAATGCCAAACTGAACCGGTTTCGAAGGGCTAGTATTGGTGACGATGGTAATTGTTTCTCTGTCTTTGTCTTCCGTAGTTTTTTGTGCAAATAAAAAATGAACGCTGCAAAAAACAAACAGGGTAATAACTATTCGTCGAACAAAATGAATATTTAATATTTGTTTCAATTCATTTTCCATGTCTTACTGTTTTATAAACGTTGACCATTCTTTTTCCACTTCATTGGTCAATTCGTTCCAGTCAATGGTTCTTGTTTTAGATAAAAATTGCGGGTTGTAATTTCTTGAGGCGGCAGCAGCATATGATCTCCATTCAATCAAAGCGTTCTTTAACGAAGCAATTGTTTTTTGTTTGTACAAATCATCCTTTATTACACGATGCGCCTGGAGATAGTATGCAGCACGGATTTTATCTGCATAATATTTTCCCAGATAACTGAATGCATCCATATCATACAACAACTCACGGTATTCTTCAGTATATTTTCCCTCTGATACATGCTGCTGTTTGGTAAACACCAGTGTTGCATCGCCTAAACTATCCAATGAAGCTGCCACTTGTAAAGGAGTGATGCCGTTTATATCCTTTCGCTCCAATAGTGCTTTTACTGCATCTGGAATACTGATAATTCCACTCCCCTGCATCGGTTTCTTATTAATGAAATCCTCAACGGTATGAAACCCTTTACGCAAATCCAGACATCCTTCTACGGCCCACATAAAATCCCAGTCGTGCCAATGAAATTTTGTCGCAAGCGAAGTGATTTTTGATGCAGTTGCCCATGCTTTAAAAAGTTGTTGACTGTTTACGCCTTTGTATCGTTGTGCCAGCATCCCTTCAATAGTTGTTTGAGAAATGTCAGGATTGTAGCCCATGCGGCCCCACAACATGAAATTGTACCAATGTTTTTCAACTTCTAACTGACGGGGAGATGTTGGATGCTTACTGATAAACTCACGCCCCCACACATAACTGTCGGAGCCCATAAAATATCCTTCAGTAATCTGCTCAGGAAAGTTTTTAATAAATGCAGAAGCAAATGCAGGATCGCCCCAGCGAAAATGAAAAACATCATCGTTGCGAACATTCCACCAGCTTTTCAGATTGTATTGTTTCAATTCCTTTACATATTCATCGGCCCAGCGTGGTGCAGGTGTTGCATACATTCTTGCCCTTGCATATTTGAAACTTAAGTTGATTTCATCGGGATATTTACTGATAAAATCATTCACCATCTTGTCAACGCCACTTTGCCAATGCCGGTGTATAAATTCTATTTTACGTCCCGGTTGTATTTTTTTTGCATCCGTTATACCTTCGCCGTAAGTAGCCCATAACCATTTTTCACGATCATATTCATCCGTACGGTCTTCCATGTTTTCACCTGCAGTTATACCAATACCTGCCAGATCAGGATAAGTAAGAATAAATTCCTTTACAGCTTCACGCAAATATGCAATCGTCTTTACATTTTCCTGATCGTTATTGATTCCATACTTACCCTCGTTACCTTTTTTATTTTTTTGATCGCGGTACCAGCCGGATGGTGCCAGGCTATTCATCCATATATTCCAGGTAATAAAATAAACTTTCACACCCCGGTTTTTTGCATACCCCATCACCTTTCTCCAAAAAACAATCTTCTCTTCAATGCTCATCTTTTTCAACACAATGAGATTATCAAGCACCTGCTGCGATATGCCGCAACCTGCAATAAACTTTGCCGTTGGTTCATCTGTTCTGTCTTTATCCAATGGAAATGATGTGCCGCATACATCTTTCAAAGCTACATCAGGATAGTTCTTCATTTTTATCATAGATGGAAAAGGGTGCGGATTCCAGAGTGTAAGAACATTGTATCTGTTCCTGGCCATCATATCCAGATATTGTTTCCAGAAATCAAAATTCCACATCTCTGCAATGTTTTGTTGTGCGGCATCACCGGCATCCTGGTAAGAGGGGTTGCGTATATCCAGAGGAATATTAAATTTCAATCCCCGTTTCTTTATATACGGTTCACCTTTTATTGGAAAAGTTGATGGCACTTTATTGTTGATGCGGATTTGCTCTGCCATTTCCAGACAAGCGTACATTAAACCGGTGGTATCTCCTGCTGATATGATAAATTCCTTTTGTGAATTTTGGTTGATGTTGTAAGCCTGCGCCTGAAGATTTTTATCAATGAAAAAAAGAAAGGCAGAGTTATTTGCTGATTTGATTTCAGTAAATGCCTTCTTCAATTCAGCTTTACCAAAATCAAGCATATTTTGCTGTGCTGTTGCAGTGATTAAAATGGAGCCGGCCAGTATCAGCATTAACAGTCTTTTCATTTTTCAATAATTATATTGTTTGTTTGAAAAGAGTCAATCAAAATATCATCAGCTGAAAAAGGCTTACCGTTTATCAGAACGTTCTTAAATCTGATATCGGTTATCCATGACGCAGAAGTTTCTCCAGGTTTCCTTCCCCTGCTGGATATGATAGAACTTTTTCTAATGACAGGCCCGTTAACTGTAATATTTTCAAAATGTATATTGGAGATTGAACCAAGGTTTCCTGCACCATTTGTTTCCAGTCGTATCAGGCTCCACACCGGTCCCTCGATACGTATATTTTTAAACAGAATGTCTTTTATATCGCCAGGGCCGGATTTTCTTGAGCCGAATATCATACGGTTATTGGCTTCACTCACATGACCGGTGAAAATAATATCACAATCATGTATGTATCCGCCTTTGTGATTTTTAGGATCACCACCCCAACTAAACTGGAATACGCAACCGTTATTATTCTGCCAGAAAATACAATGGTGCACATTTACATAATCGGGTGATACATAAATTGCATCGTCGTTATTATTAAAAAAACAATCATAAACGGTTGTATGCGCCTGCCCTATTGCAGAAACGCCATCGGTATTATAAGGCCATGAGCCTACCATTTTCACATTGTGAATAGTGATGGGCACGCCTGAAGCCCTGATGAAAAACTGTCTTGGACTTGCAATGGTGATGCCTTCAATGTCAAGATGATCGCTTCCCAATCCGGGACCGTCTGCAAATGTGTTCCAGCTTTTTTCATTATCCATTGCCAGCAAATTAATGGCATGGTAACGCATCCGCTCCACAACACTTTGCTGGTAAGGCTTGCCTTTTAACCGGTATACATACTCACGGGAAAGGCTATCTCCGCTTAACACACCTCTTCCCCGGAAGCTGACATTGCAGGCCTGCATACCATGAAAAGTTCCAAGCACATAAGAACCTCCTGCCAGATAGATCGTTTGATTTGAAAACACTTCAAACCCAACACCAATTTGATGAACTCCCGGTTCAAAAAATAAAGTATGTGCTTTCTTCGCCAGTTGTTGTAGTTGTCGCCTGTCGGTACCCGGCTTTATCACCAATGTTCCCTTCAATTTTTTATCAGGAACTCCCCGTTCAGGTGCATCAGCAAAGAGAAACAATGGATTAAGGTAATCACCATTAATGACGATGGCCAGTTTATGCGGTTCATTTAAATCAAATACAAGTTCATTGCCTGATACTATTGCTTCAATACCTTCTGCAGAAGGAAGTATTTTGTATTCACCTATATCTCCATGCAAAAAACGGATACGGGTTTTTATATTCCCTGAAAAGGAATAACAAGTCCATGCTACAGATTGCTCAGTATCCGGAGGCATCGTTTTTCCCTTAAAATAAAACTGCCGAAGCGTTTCATTTTCATTAATTCCTTTTATCACGCCTGTACGAACTTCAACTGCATTATGCTCATCATTATCCAAGGGTGTACTCAGATAAACAAATGAAGAATACTGTTTATGATTTTGCTCTACCTCTACCTGATACTTTGGTGAAGAACGTACTCCCTTTGGAGCAGGGTATACATCAACAAAATCATCTGCAGCCGCCATTGAGGGAAACATGCCCGCAACGATTAAAAGGCAAATAAATACGTATTGCATTTTCTTCTGTGTCATTTGATATCATTTACATTCCAACTGAAATCATCCAGTGGTACTATCAATTTTCTTTTCAATAATTTCAACTATTGAATGAAATTCTTTACCGCCATTATCTTTCTGAATTTAATGATTGATGAAAGTTTGATTTCCCGCAATTCATGTATAGAAAGTGCTCCTCATTTCTATCTGGACGGAGATAATGACCTTCTAACCCTCCTTAACAATTCATCGTGAATCGCACTACTCCATTGTTTGAATTTTTGTTCGTTCAATTTTTCAGTTTCAGCATTATTGGATCCATCCGGTTTTATGTCAGACAATGAGACACCCCATTTCTGCAGCAGCACCCAATACGTTGCAGCGTCAGAATGATCAACACAATCCTGAACATACTTTCCTTCAGCAAATATTTTTCCTAGTGCCGAAGATTTGAATTGATTGTAGTACTCCTCGCCTTTTGGAGCGCCGCTCACAATACCATGTTGACCGATAGCTCCCAGCTCGTAATATTGAATGATCCCTTTCATTGCCTGTTCTTTCATGTAAGCACAAGCCGCTGCATCCTCCCTGCAATTAGCGACATGTTCCGGATGCTCTGGAGTTCCCTGGTGTAATGGAGAGTTTGTCCAGTGTGCAATAAATCTCACTTTCTTAAGTAAAGAAGTTTGATTTGTTGCTATGCAATAATTTACCAGAATGGCCGGCTCTGTTAATGAGCCCCAGCAAAGAACATTAAGCGTATCTTTTTCGTTTTGGAGTAATGCGAACAACGAATACACAGAGGCATAGTTACTGAGACTGCTGTATGTAACTTCAGGCTTAAATCGTTCACCGGTTTCTTTTATACAAGACTGTTGAAATGAAATATTCGGTGAAAAACCTTTTAATTTTTTGCCTGCTTCAGCAACGAAATCCTTGTACGCAGGTATAAAGTAATTGGTTGTCCACTCACCTTGGTTGGCTGATGTTTTATGTTCAGAGCGATGCGTACTGGCTACAACGATTCCTTTTGTATCGAATTCGTTTGCCATCAGTAAATAACCTGCCATTGCAGAAATATCGTCGGGATCATTTACTGTTCCCATATGATTTGTTCCTGTGATTGATTTGTCACTCATGTCCGTATATATCCAGACTTTAGGCTTGGATTGTGCATTAACATGACAAAAAGCACTAAGCAAGACTGCTGATACGATGAGATATCGAAAGATTATTTGTAAACACATCTTATAAAATAATTAAAAGGATTTTTTGTTTGACTGGCTAAAACTTTTGAATTTCTTCCTGTCCCGGTTTCTCATAACCGGGATCTTTTGCACGAACGACAACTTCACCGTTAACCATTTTTATTTCTAAGGGAACCAACGTTAAGCCTTGTTTATTGAGTGTGTATGCAGACTGACTGACGTCCTTTGTTTTTGCTTCCTGAGCTGTTAATGTTGGATGATTGGCATTATAAAAAGCAGTACACCACCAGTTTCCATTTTTATCTTTAAATGGTGTGCCGTGGCCTAAAAAACGTCCCGCAAATTTGCGTTCATCATATGGGCCTTCCAATTTGTCTGAAACACAATAGTAAAGATTGTATGTGCCTTTACGAAGTGAGTCTCTTGACCAACCGGTACCAAAGAAAATATATTTGTTTTCAAACTTGATGATGTAGGCACCCTCATGCCCCATTTTCCGATTGGATGGATTGATGGAAACAGGTTGCCCATCAAAGCCGCTTAAATCATTTTTTAATTTTTGAATTTGGGCACATTTTGATATCAGCCAGTGAGAACCATCATCGTTTGTAAAAATTGCCGGGTCATGTTGTCTGCCAAAGGATTCATTCCAATTATCAAAAGGACCTACCAGCTTACTGCTTTTCGATATAGCTATATTACCAATTCCAACATTAGAAGTATGAACAATAACCCACCTGTTATTAATGAAATACAATTCCGGTGCCCACAATTTTAAATGATCGGGCCCAAATTGACCTGGATTTAAGTTTCGTTCTTCTCTTAATTTAATATATTGCTGAAAGTTGTCTGTATTTTCAATTGTATACGGATAACCAATAAATTCCCATTTTGCGAGATCAGCACTTCTATAAACCGGAACTCCATGATCAATTATTTTTCTGCCATCAGCTGTTTCTTTTCCATGTTGAGTAACAGATAAATAATAATAACCATCTGGTCCAAGCGTAATGAATGGGTCACGCATCCAATCGTTAAATACATGAACAGCTTTGTTGTGCGATCGGATTTCCTTTCTGATATCATTTACATCCCTGTTATAAGATTGTGCAGATGTAATTACTGCACATGCCACAAATACTATTGTTAATACTTTTTTCATATTCGTTTTTAAATTGTGCTTACTCTTTATTTCTTTTTTAAGAAATGCTTTGCCGGAATATCATTAGTGAGTTCTTTAATCATAATATTCCTGTAAAATATTTCTGCTGTTTCTGATTGAAAACCAATGATGCCTTCACCTACGCTTAAATCTGTTGCATAGTTTACTAATTTGCCATTGAGTTTGTGTATCGCATACTTATTACCCATCACAATCACTTCACAGATATTCCATTCATCATTCAGTGCATGATGAGGTACATCACTCCCACGATGCTCCCCTGCTCTTTTGGGAATTGCAATACCGCCTTTATCAACTGATAAAAACTGATTTTTCACTGTATCTGCATACCATTGAAACAAGGTATTGCTCGCCCAAAAATCACCTGTATGATTTTTACCTGTTACATGATTGTAACGAACCTGGTACTCTATTCCATCAGGCCATATTTTATCATTAAATACATGATAATAACAACCGGCATCGTATTGAAACTGGTGAAAATTGTTGAATATTTTCTTTCCCCATTTATACTCAAACTTTAAAATAAAACGTCTGTATTTCTTTTTTGTATAAAATAAACCATGTGTGGTGTTTTTATTTGCCGTCATGCCAAAACTGTCGGGGAAATTTTTAAATACATGAATCACTCCATTATCAACACTATATACGTCAGCAGCTAAATCAGCGTCACCATTGCGCAGCTTTAAATTCCAGTTACTTAAGTCTTTGCCATTAAACAACGTTGTAAATCCATTATCACTTGCTGCTTTACCTGACGTTTTACAGGCAAATTGTGCAGCTACTAAAAAGAAACATAAGATGCCAGTTAATCTCATCATTTACTGATTTTAATTTGTTGAATTGTATAACTTGGCTTTGATTGTCTGATCATTCCTTTCTCATCAAACTCTACCGGATCAATTACCAGAAATGGTTTCGGTTGTTTTCCATCGTTTGCCTTTAAAATTCCATGACAGCTTAACCAGAGTTGTCCATCAGGTCCGTTGAAGATTTGATTATGACCTACCTGGTTAAAGGGACTTTGTTCATCGCCTGTGTATTCTAATCCATTTTTTACACAGGTTTGTTTGCTTTGTGCACCATAGAATGGATTGCCTTCATATTTTTTCCAGGGGCCTGTTACAGCAGGCGCAGTTGCATAACCAATTTCATATCCTCTTGTCCAGCTTGAGTAAAAAAGATAGTAGGTATTGTTTCGCTTAATCACATATGCACCTTCAATACCAATGGCATCCCATGCATGGTATTTTTTAACCTTGTTTACAGGCCTTCCATCGTAACCGGGTATTTTTGCAGTATCGCCTGTAGTTGTTAATTCATATTCAACTCCAGAAGCATTGATGGCAGATTGTGGCTTTGATTTAAATATACCCTTTTCAATATCCATTTCTGCAAAGCCAATTCCAAACTCACGGCCACGGTTCCAAAAGGCGTATACCTTGCCGTCAGTATCTTCAAAAAAAGTGAGATCATTTCCATTTGACAAAGGCTTTTCTTCTGTCACAATCTGATAAGGACCATCTATTCTTTCTGCAACAGCATACCCAACATGCTGACCTGCATAACCTGCTTTTGGATTACTGCAATTGAATGTAGCGTAATACTTCCCTTTAATCTTTTGAATTTCAGGTGCCCAAAAACGCCTGTAATACCACTTGGTACTGTCACCTCTTTCAACAATATATTTTACAAATTCCCATTGGTTTAAATTTTCAGAACGATACAATACTACTCCTTTGTTAAGGTTACTATTTGCTTCTTCCCTTTCCCAATGCGGATAAGATGTGCCAGTCATATACCACCAATTACCATCACGAAATACCTGGCAATCCCTGATGCCGTTTGCATCAATACCATTTGAAATGGGATTGATGTAATTAAATACGTTTTGCTGCGACCGGGCAATAAACGGTACTAACAAAAAAAACAAACAGTATATTTTCAATTTACTTTTCATCAGTTCTTATTCTATTCCTGTGTATTTAAAATTTTTGAATACTACTGTTCCGCTTCCTGCTGCAAACAGTTTGATGCGGTAACTGTCTTCTATCCGCAATCCTTTACCAAAAGAGACCCAATGCATTCCATCATTACTGTAATAAAGAGAAATGTCTTTCCTGTAATTTTTAATTTTGAAAAACACATGACCTTTTACAGAAGGATATTTTTCAGCTTCATTCATTCTCCAATCAGGGGCTTCTGAAAACGTAGCCATATAACCATCATAGGTAAGTCCATCATTCTCTACCGCAATTCCCGCTTTGGCGCCGCTTAATGGTATCTGCAACTCTACCGATACTTCAAAGCTTTTGTGAATTGCACCGATGCTCACTTGGGTTCCATCTCTATGATTGGTTCCGGATGCAGTCAATTGCAATACACCATTCCCGCTTTTAATCAAGCTTGAATTTTTAATATCATAATTCCAGAATGGATGCAGCAGCGTAGAATTGAAATCATCCTTTATCATCATGCCATCGCCTGCATTCTCTCCAAACCCTGGCTTCGGAATAAATGCTGATGAAGGAATACTATTTTTTACAACAGGCCACCCGTCCTTCGTCCAATCAACAGGCATGAGCAAGGTTGAGCGACCAAGACCTGTAAAATCTTTTAATCGTCCATGATATACCATCCACCAACTGCCGTCAGGCGCATCAAAGATGGTCCCATGTCCCTGGTGCCACCATGTTTCTTCTTCACTATAAGTATGTGTAATGGGGTTGTAAGGAGAGTTTTCCCAAGGGCCAATGGCTGCTTTACTTCTTGCCACTACATTCATATGTGCAGTAGAAGGACCATTGGTTCCGCCTTGTGCTGATACCATGTAATAATACCCATCTTTGTAAAACAACTTTGGACTCTCCAGGCATTTGCATTGCAGATTCCAATCTTCGGGATATTGCCAACCGTCATATACTTTTTTGGCTTCACCAATGGATTTAGTTCCTGTTGCATCCAGTTCAATTACCCATCCTGCACTTAGGTACAAATAATTTTTACCATCGTTACTGTGAATAAAGCCGGGGTCAATTGCTCCCCAATGCCCAATTCCTTTCGGGACAGGTATATCAATCTTTACAGGATCACTCCATTTACCCGCTGCATTTGTAGCAGTAGTAACAAAATTGCCGAAGCCCTTTTCATTTTCTTTTCGGCCGGGGTAATTATTGACGGGCATGTACAAATGAAACTTTCCATTGAAGTATTGGAGATCAACTGCCCAGACACGACTGTAACCTTTCAGAAATACACGGTTCACCGGCTTCCAGTTCACCATATCTTTTGAATGCCAGATGATAAAACCATCACCCCGGCTATGTGCCATATAAAAATCGTCATTCACACGAACAACAGATGGATCGCCATAGTTTCCGGGTATAATGGGGTTCATGTAATAGCCATTGTTTCTATCTGCCGTTGCCGATTGACCAACAGTAACATTACTTTGAGCAATTAATACGATTGCATTACAAAACAGAAATCCCGACAGAAATAGTATCAGTTTCATTTATGATCCCCTGCCCGTTTAGGTAAAACATAATTTTCTTTCGCCCATTTATACCATTCTTCTTTAAGCTCATTGATGATCTTAGGATATTGAGAAGCAATATCATTTATCTCACTTCTGTCCTTACTTAAATCATATAGCTCCCATGTTCCTTTACTGATAGAGTGAATGGCTTTCCAATTATTTTTCCTGATGGCTGCATTCCCCCCATGTTCCCAATACATGTAAGGATGTTTTGGCAAAGCTTTTCCTGTAAAAGACGGAACAAGACTAAACCCGGTTAGAGGATAAATCGATTCGCCGCCATGATATAATGACGGGTATGTTGTTTTTGATACATCAAGTACGGTGGGCATTATATCAATTAGGTAGGCAGGAGAGCTTACAATCGAATTTTGTTTTTTGATTCCCGCAGGCCAATGCATAATTAATGCTGTAGAGATACCTCCTTCCTCCGGTCTGTTCTTCCATTTTCGAAAAGGAGTATTTGAGGCATTGGCCCAACCCATACCATAGGAAACAGCGCCTGAATAATTAGGATTATTAATTAAGCTATCAGCTTGACTGCCCAATTCATGATAAGCTTCAGCACAGGCTCCATTATCACTTAAAAAAATGATCAATGTGTTTTCGTATACCCCTTTCTGCTTTAATGTATTTACAAGTTTTCCCACATTATCATCAATACATTTTACTTGAGCAGCGTATACAGCCATACGATATGCCACTCTTTGCTTTTCTTCAGCAGATAGTTTTTCCCATGCTCTGGCCGATGTATCTCTCTCGCTAAAACCCCATTCGTTTTTAATTAGGCCTGACGCTAATTGTTTTTTGTATCTCTCAGATCTAACCATATCCCAACCCTTCATGTATTTATCCTTAAACAATTTGATGTCTTCTTCTTTAGCCTGCAAAGGCCAGTGCGGTGCATTAAAGGCCAGGTATAAAAAGAAAGGATTAGAATCTTGTTGTTGATTGATAAATCCAATGGCTGAATCTGTAAACGCATCAGTTGTATAAAAAGGAGCGGCGGGTGGAGACAATTGCGTATTCATGTATGTCAATCCTCTTCCACCCTGTGGTTTTAAATAACTGGATGCACCGGATAGAATTCCATAATATTTTTCAAACCCTCGCTGTAACGGCCATTTTTCTTTTTCATGAAATCCTAAATGCCATTTACCAGTCATGTATGTATGGTAGCCTGCTGGTTTTAACACTTCTGCAATTGTTACGCAATGTTTGTTGAGATACCCTTGGTAACCGGGAGTACCCCAATCATTTGCATCCTTCCCGTCTTTTCGGCTTCCGGGATCTTCGCTCATTTGCCCAACACCTGTTTGATGCTGAAACAAACCTGTTAGTAAAGAAGCTCTTGTTGGACAACACCTGGATGTGTTATAAAACTGGTTAAAGCGAATGCCCTTACCCGCCAGTGCATCAATATTAGGGGTAGGTATTTCGCTGCCGTAACAACCCAAATCACTGTAGCCCATATCATCGGTCATAACTAAAACAATATTCGGCCGTTGTTGTGCCTGCAATAACAATGAGCAGCAACATAAACTAAATAGTATGAACGTTTTTACTTGCATTGAAAATAAATAGGTTTAAAATAATTGCCGAAGTGATGATGGTAATTGTTGAATAGGTTCCAGAACAATTCTGCGATAATACAATTCAGCGCCTTCGCTCTGCAGTGCAATTCTTCCTTTTGTCATTGGTTTTTTGATCCCGTTTTCTGAGAGTGACAATTTTTTTAAATGCATCACTACTTTTCCGTTAACAACATGCACACTGCTGTCTCCTGATGTATAAACCTCAACTGTGTTCCACTCACCTTGCGGTTTTTCATTGTCGGGGTTCTTATTGCAGCGGGGGCGGTTAACATGATCACCAAACCATACATATTCACTGCCGGGTGCATATACCCAGGATGAATCTTTAAACTGTGCCGGAATTTGCGCCATAGACGTATGTATTTTCCAATAATCACCACAATCATCTTGCTGAATCTGACATTCCTGTGCCAATGGCCAAACTCGGTTTTGCATGGGTCGATCCCCTGCATGGTATAGCAACCCTGCATCTCTGGGTAGTTGTAAGCGGGGGGCATACTTTTTTTCACCCCATTTATATTGAAGGCTGATATGATAATTTCCGTATTCCTTGTCGGTTGAAATGGTACCAAATACCCGACCACTTACATAAATAGCAGGTTCACCATCTTCCTGTACCACAGAAAAAATATTCAGAAAATCATTTGAACCAATAGGCTCTTTATAATTGCCAAGGCTGTCTTTGGGAAGCGAAAGTTGCAGAGATTTATGTGGCATTCCAATGTATTTAATCCAGCCATTGAAATCCTTGCCATTAAACAGGTCTTTGCTTTTCTTTCTCTCCTTGTCATTTACAAGAACAAAAGAAAACAGTAAAACCAAAACTATCAATCCGGAAAAGAATTTGAGCATACGCAACCGTTGAGTCTACAAATTAGCAGTTAATGCAGGGGGAATTTCAACTGCATATTCATTTGTTTTGCTGTATTGTACATAGTAGCCTTTCTGTTTTGAAAAAGCAATCGTTTGCCTGTAGCTTAGAAGAAAAAACAAAATGAGAGGTCTTGCCACTGCTTCACTTCTATTTATTCTTCAGTTTTCAGCCACCGGCCAATCACCCGCTTCAAAAAATCGTTCAACAGAAAATAGTACCGTTCTGTTATCCGGTGATTATGCAGACCCCTCCATTTTAAAAGATGGAAAGGATTACTATATGACCAATACCAGCATTAATTATTTTCCGGGGCTTCGGGTTTGGCATAGTACAGATTTGAAAACCTGGAAACCAATTGGATATGCACTTAACAGGTTTGTGGGAGAAGTATGGGCACCTGATTTTATAAAATATGGCGACACGTATTATATCTACTTCCCTGCTTACCCGGGCACTAACTGGGTAGTCACTGCCAAGAGCCCCTATGGCCCCTGGAGTGAACCCATAGATTTAAAAGTTAAGGGCATTGATCCGGGTCATATTGTTGGGAAAGATGGTAAACGATACCTGTATTTTAATGATGGCAAAGTAGCCGAATTGAATGACGATGGTTTGTCCTTAAAAGAAGAACCCAAAAAAGTGTATAACGGCTGGAAATACCCTGAAAACTGGACAGTTGAATGTATGTGTGCTGAAAGTCCTAAACTTCACTATTACAAGGGGTGGTTTTATTTAACTTCTGCGCAAGGTGGCACAGCAGGCCCTTCTACAAGTCATATGGTTGTTCAGGCTCGTAGCAAATCGCCCACAGGTCCATGGGAAAATTCACCTTATAATCCGATTGTGCATACCTATTCTTCTGCCGAAAAATGGTGGAGTAAAGGGCATGGGACGATTGTTCAAAAACCCGACAATGGCTGGTCTGTTATTTATCATGCTTATGAAAAAAATAATTTGCCGCATGGAAGACAGGTACTGATGGAAGATCTGGAATACAGCAAAGACGGATGGTATAAATTGAAAAGGAACCCGAAAGCAGAAAGTAAAACAGTTGTAGTAAAAAATTTGAAAACTAAATCTGACGATTTCAATCAAATCAAACTGCATGAACAATGGCAGTTTAGCGAAATGTATGATTTGAAGAATGTACAATTGCAAAATGGAAAATTAATCTTGCTTTCAGATAACGACAGCATAAAAGCGATGCACACAACAGCAGCAACATCAAATTATGAAATACAAATAGAACTTACGGCAGATTCTACAGTTGAAGCAGGCTTAGTGGCCTACTACCGTGACAATGGATACGCAGGTATTAATATTAAGGGTAATAGAGTTAGCCGTGTGGGTACCAGTTTAAAGTATGGAAGCCCGGCCTTTACTGTCAAAAGCATTCGTTTCTTGAAACTAAAACTGCAAGACTATGACCTTACGATGAGTTATAGTTCCGATGGAGTCAAATGGATAACTTTTCCAAACTCAATGAACCTTCAAACCTATCAGCACAATAATTTGGGTAGATTCAGTTCATTAAAACCAGGAATTTATTGGAAAGGAAAAGGGAAACTCATAATTGATAATTTTAAGTTTACACCTTTTTAAAAAATCATCTTTTGTCTTTTAATGAAATTACAACCTCAAAGTTTTTATTTGCAGCAGGCAAATACAGCTTCCATAAACCGTTACCCATGTTTTCGATTTTTTTGGCTGAGGAGCATCTTATGGGCAATGCGTTGTAAACAATCAGTTCGCCCGATTCAACCATCACAATCCTCAATTCATTTTCAACGTACTCAATTGACTTGACAGCATTTGCCGATAAATATTTATTAGGGTTTCCAATAACAGACCAACCATTTTTAATAGGTGACAACTGAACGAGTTTATCTGCAAAGCCGATTAAGTTAAACTTGTATGTATTTTTCAGCTTTCCTCCTTTTTGCTCGTACCAATCGTAGTATACTAATCCCTCTTTGGGTGCTTTCCACGATTCAGCTTTGGGCTGAATAAATTCACCAGCTGCCTCGTAATCTTTCACTGTAAAAGCAGTTGTTATATTTTCTGCTGGCGATGGATGCATTAGGTTGTAGGCCACGAATGCTGCTGTACCATGTTGTAAAGGTGCTACTACACGGTAAGCCTGTGGAGTTGTTAAAGCCGACAACATAACTGATTCTGGCAAAGGTACGGCAGGAGCCAAGGGGCGTAACAATTCTCCGTCGGAATATGATAATGGCAAAACTAAATTGTCTTGAAAATCATCGGGTGCATCGGATAAATAAATTGGTGCGCCAGACATAGCTTTGCTAACTGCCATCATACGTCCACAAAATTTATCGCTTGAATGAAACATATCGTGGTCGGGCCAAACGGCTTGTCCCATCCATAGTGTATTTTGGTATGACTGAAAAAGGTGTGATTTCGCTTTTGCTTCGTTGTTCAATAGGTAGTCTACACTTACCCGTGAGGAAGCACTGTATTTGGTATTCATCAAACTCAATAAATCAAGACAAAAGCAATTCATTAAACCGTTTGAAAATTCCAATGCAGCACATTCAAGTGATTGCGCATGTTGCGATACGATTTCTACTGGATTCGACATGCCTTCGTAAAATGCCAATTGCCGATTCTGATTATCAATTTTTACAAAATCAAAACCATGATTTTTAGCTGAACTAAGCAATGCACTATAAAACTTGTGGGAAGAAACCGAATCGCCTTTTGGCATCATTACCTCAAAAGGATTACCCTCATTTTTCTTAGTGATTTTTACAAGGTACGAGTCCAACTCACGGATTTCATGTTCGGGATGTATGCCTTGCCAAAGAGCATTCATCGTATGCCAAATTCCTGTCCATTTTATCTTCTCCGATTTTGCGTTCATCATAGGTGAAAACCCATTGGGAAAAGTTTTGGAGTTTGTTTTAAATGAAACCATTTGACTACTATTCATACCCTCTTGTGTTTTATAACTGTCTTGGTGTCCGTGGTCTAATAACACCCATCGTATGGGTATTGGGCTCTTTTCAATTTTCTGCATGGCATCTACCATCAGGTCGCTTGTAACTTTGGTTCGGTATTGTTCCCAACTACACCAACCAAGGTATTTAAATATTTCGGGGTATTCTTTTTCATGACGCATAGCTGTGCGGCCTTTCAGTGCCGGAGTATTTATTGCGTTTTTCCAGGCCTGTTGAAAGACATCGTATACATTGGTGCCCCGTGCATATGTTATCAGTGGGATATCTCCTGAAACTGCATCTACGCCAAACGTTGCCAATTTGATATGCAATTTTCCATCGTCAGCAATGACTAAATACGACATAGCTTTTGGACTTGCAATACCCTGTAGCAACAGGTATTCTTTGTTTTTGAGTTTAAACAGTGCAAGTAAACCATTACGGGAAGGCACTCCTGCTTTTGAATCCGGGTTATAATCTTTACTCACAATAGTTTTTAAATCGTTGGCAGCCCATGAAAAAACCCGGTTCATGCCATCTAATATTTTTTCACGCCCTATGGTACTGATAAATACAACAGATTCATATTCAGGAAGTGTAACACCAAATGTATCAAGCACTCCTTTTTTTGGTGTAGATGAATAACCAGTTAAAATTTCAACACCACTTTTTTGAATGGAACTTGCATCAAAAATATTTTTTTGAAGCTTGGTATTATTAGTTTGGCTGCTGCACTCAATGCTTAAAGCGATAAAAAGAAAACCTATAATCAGTTTCATCAGTTAATATTTATTTTTCGGCGATACCCTCAACAATATGGCCGTTAGAATCGCACCTTATTTTTCGGCTGCGGACTTCTTTTCCCAAGGCATCAGCTTCATTCCATTGGGCCTTAATTCGTCAATTAACTGATTGGCTTCCTTTGCCAGTTTCTTTTTCTTATTAAAATCTTCAACGGTTTCACCTGGATTCCAATACCATGGATGCGGTGTATGTGAAGTGTTCAATATGTTTTCCAAATCTTTCACTACATCGGGATAATATTGGGCTACATTTCTTTCACATGCCTGATCTTCATCAAGTAAAAAAAGACGTAATGGCTTGGCTGGATGTTCCCTTATACCAAACCAACTTCCTTTGCGTACTGCTTGTTCATTTTGTTTAAAGAAATAGAAAGCACGGTTATAAGGAATAGATACTGTTTTATTCTGAAGCACCGGCAATAAACTATAGCCATCAATATTTTTTGGTTTTGGTTGTTTTGCAATATCACAAAAGGTTGGAAAAATATCTACCATCCATACGGGTTGATTAAACAGCTTCACGCTTTTTTGTCCGGGATAATGAATAAAGAAAGGCACACGCATTCCCCCTTCCCGTACAGAAAATTTCCCACCATCAAACGGCCCCTTATTGTAGAGTCCTTCATCATCGGGCCAGGTTACATTACCTGCCGCATCTTTTTTTGTATTGTGCATGGAATATCCATTGTCTGACGAAAAAACGATTATTGTATTTTCGTAAACACCTTCCTCTTTTAATTTTTGAATGATTTTGCCAACAGAAATATCAAGTCGCTCCACCATGGCGCCCCACTCTCTCGATAATATCGGCATGTCTTTTCTGTCTTTCAACTGTCTTAAATTATCTACTATTGCAGGGCCATGTGGCAAGTTAGTAGTAAAGTAAAGCATGAAAGGTTTTGCTTTATTTTTAGCAATAAAATTCATAGCTTTTTCATCAAAAACATCAGAAGAATATACCCTCGATGCAGCATCTGGTTTTATTAATTTTCCGTTTGCATCATACATGCTTTCATAATCATGTGCTTTGGGATTATCTTCTTTGGCGTACAGAAATTCCATATCGAAATGCTGGTTGCCAGGATAATCAATTGTTTTTCCATTTTCATATAACTGCCACGGGAAGTAAGAGTGAGCTTCAAAATGCGACTGGTATCCAAAATGATAACTGAATCCTTGCTTGAGGGGATTACCTGTGTTATTGTAACTTCCAATTCCCCATTTACCAATAACTCCGGTAACATACCCTGCTTTTTGTAACATCTCTGCCCATGTATAAGATTCTGAAGGCAAGAATTCGAACCCCCTTGCACTGGAGTTATTACGAATAGGCGAACGCCCAACTTGCAAACCCGTCATTAAACAACCACGACTGGGCGCACATTCAGGAGCTGCAGTGTAAGCTTGTGTAAACCTTGTAGAAACAACGGCGAGTGCATCAAGATTAGGTGTTTTGTAATTGGTTTGACCATAGCAACTCAAATCACGAAAACTTAAATCATCTGAAAATATAAAGACGATGTTTGGGAGTTTAGATTTTTGCTGGGCTGATGATTGCACAATCAAGCACATCAAACAAATTCCCAATAAACTATTTTTTATTTTCATTACAGTATGATTTATTGTTTAAAAACAAACTCAACGGAAGCAATCCTGCATCTTCGTATTGACAATACTTTCAGTGCTGCTTCAACTAAATAAAATTATTGTGCCTGTTAGTGCAACACATTTCATCGTTTACTTTATCCTGTTTTTCATTTCCTGGATTACCGCTGCAAGTTCCTTCGCCTTTTCCGGATATTGCAGAATGACGTTTTTTGATTCGGTCTTATCCTTTATTAAATTATACAACTCAGGTTTTGTATCCGCTGCTGCATTTCTTTCACCACTTCTTACTAAATATTTCCATTCACCGTCACGAACACCAGTAATTTCTTTATTTGTGCTATAAAAAATATACTTCCTTTTTGAAACCTCTTTTGCTTGTAAGAATGCTGTAATATCAAAACCATCTGTTTCAGTTGAAGGCAGCGATACATTTGCATATCTGGCAATTGTTGGGAAGAAATCAACAGACGATACAAGTTGGCTACTCACTTTACCCGCAGGAATTACACCAGGCCACTGCGCAATACAAGGCACTCTCAATCCTCCTTCATAGGTTGTAAACTTGCCACCACGGAATGGAAATGCAGAACCTGCATCATCTTTTTTCTCCTGCCATGGTCCGTTGTCTGATGTAAAAATCACAAGCGTATTTTTATCCAGTTTATTTTTTTTAAGGTAATCAAGAAGCTTGCCCACATTAAAATCAATTTCTTCTACAGCATCTCCATATAAGCCACCTTTACTTTTGTTTTTAAATTTTTCTGAAGCAAATAAAGGGACATGCGGCATGGCGGGAGTGATAAAAAGGAAAAAAGGCTTCTTATTTGCTTTTTTGATAAAATGAATTGCTTTATCAAAATAACGTTGAGTAAGTGTAGCCTGATCAGCAGGATATTCTATTATAGAATCATTAAAAAACAATGGCACGTTATCTTTCAAATCAGATTTAGTTATGACGGCCCTGTTTTTTAAATTCTGCTGTACAAATTCCTGTTCTGCTTTTGCTTTTTCAATTGTGTAATTATTTTTAAACTGAATAGCGGCAGAAAATGGCTGGCCGCTATTGATGTACATATCATTACTATAAGGAATCCCAAAATATTCATCAAAGCCCTGCTTAGTTGGAAGATATTCTGTGTTATCCCCCAAATGCCATTTTCCATAACATGCAGTTTTGTATCCTTTTTCTTTAAGCATTTCTGCTATGGTTATTTCAGATTGAGCTAAACCCGTTTGCCCGGGTACCAACACGCCCCCAACGCCATTTCTTGCAGGTAATCTTCCTGTTAACAGCGAAGCCCTTGACGGACTGCATACAGAAGAAGTTACATAAAAGTCAGTGAAGCGGATACCGTTGGCAGCCATCCGATCCAAATTAGGAGTTTTTATATTGCTTGAACCGTAGCAGCCTATATCATTAAAACCCTGGTCGTCAGTAAAGATGATAATGATATTAGGCGCTGCTGTTTTACTTTGGCTAAATGCAAAATCAACTATAAAAAGCAATAAGATGCCAATCAGTTTTTTCATTACACTTTTTTATTTGGAAGGTGACCCTGCAAAAAAACAAGCCGATTTTAAAGTTGCTGCTTCTGTATTTCCAACCGGGCTGATAAGAATATCCTGTAACCCTTTTGCATAGTTTAAGCCCACTTCAACAATGCCGTTTTGTTTTACAGGCAATGTTGCCAGCAATATTCCCTGTTTTGTTTTAACCTGTAACAAAAAAGCAGTTGTTACATTTTTTACTTCAACAGAAAAATAATAGTAACCAGTTCCCAATTGAATGTTTGGAAAACTAAGGGCTTTGCTTTCATTTACGTTAACAGTATTTTTCAACAATTCAATTTTATAGGGTTGTCTGACCGTTATTTTTTCAACTCCCTCAATTGTCTGCTGTACAGGTATAATACTGCCATCTGCATTGTAGTTTAATTTGTCAATGCAAACAGAACGTTGCGTCCATGTACCCATGTTTTTAAACTCGTCCTGCCGCCAGGATGATAGTGCAGACGTGTGATAAAACAAATAATCCTGCCCATGAAACTCAGCAATGCCCACGTGATTGCTTTGTGTTAACCTCCACGGTACATAATTTTTTCCCGGTAGTTTCGGTCCGTTATTTACGTTAACTCCTAACTCATAATTTACAATGCCTCCATACTTATAAGGCCCGTTAATATTATCGGCGTATGAATATGCAATTTCAGATTTATCACGACTTGGGTCATCAGGAGTTTCTTTATCAATTTTGTTTCCATACTTTGTATGATAGGATATATAATACTTCCCATTTCTTTTGTGCATCCAAATGGCTTCCATAAACCGTTCTGTACCTAAGTCCAAATCAACCGGCTTTGTCTCCAGTTCCATCATATTATCTTTAAGCTTTGCCATTTTTTTATGACCCCACAACAAATACACACTACCATCATTATCGGCAAACACAGCAGGATCAATTCCTGCAGTTCCTTCAATTTTCGATTTCAACACTTTAAAATGTTTATCCGGTGCATCACTAACAGCAACACCAATGTAGGAAGTAACGACTCTTCCTTCTTTACCATTTGGCCGTATTGAATCGGCATGATGAATCCAGATTGGATAATACAAATAATACTTGCCATTTCTGTAA
This sequence comes from Lacibacter sp., assembly GCF_035299325.1. Classification (GTDB taxonomy): domain Bacteria; phylum Bacteroidota; class Bacteroidia; order Chitinophagales; family Chitinophagaceae; genus Lacibacter. Next base: position 111,100 of record NZ_DATGWT010000022.1, read on the forward strand.
ATCATATCGGGTGCCCATAGAGCCCAGTCCTGCTTCTTCACATCTTTCGGCATTACATCATCAATATTAAATACTTCGCCATGGTCTTTCCAGGTCACCATATCTGCTGAAGAAAAAGTATGATACTTGTGCATGGTTGGATAACCGCCACCATCCTCGCTATCCACAGATGTCACCATCCACATTCTTCCATCAGGCATCACATGCGGTGAAGCATCGGCTGTGTACCTATGCTTGATTATAGGATTACCAAAAGGATATGTTTTCGTATTACTGTTTTTCTTTTGACCAAAGACTGTTAATTGCAATACACAAGCTATTACTGTAATTGCTGAATAGCGGTCAAATTTTAAAATCTTATTTCTTGTGCGTTTCATAATTCTAATTTTATTTAGTTGGTTGATATTCAAACCAATCAAAGAAAGCTTTATTTGTTGACGGCTGACCGTTACTGCTTGCATACATACCTATATAAGGACCAATAAAACCACCGGCATTGTTTTGGCTGATGATCGCTGCATTTTGTTTTGCACCAAATGGTTTCATAGCATTTTCCTTATCACCAGCATAGAACTGAAAATACAATCCTTTCGCTTCTACTTTCAATAGCACATCATTTTTTATCCAAGGCATAGTGGCAGCAATTACCTCACCTTCTTTTTTTGTAACATAGTACAGCGTAAGTTTATCTACGGTCTTTTCAATCCGAAACTGACTGCTGTCGTTTTGCATTAACACAAGCCCCGCTACTTCATTTTCTTTAGTAGTCGAAAAATTGAATTTAACTGTTGCATTGAAATTAAAATGCTGAATACGTCTTGCTATAAAAGTTGGGTTGACCCATTGCTTTACAGTTTCAGGTCTTAACTGCAATGATAGCCATCCTTTCTTTTCCGTTAGTGAATACCATTTTGTCAGCGGTGTACGCAAAAAATTCCATTGATAACCTAATGTATCGGCAACAAATTCATCTTTAGCTGGAATTGAGGCAACAGGCGTCCATGGGAGATTTGGGCGTTTATCTTTCATCAACACTCTTCCAACATTCGGATTAAAAACGGGCACATTACCTTCCCATATCATTTTGGTTAAAAATGTTTCCCTCCCTAATTGATTATATCCAGCACTATCTCTGATGCCGAGTGCTACAGCCCACCATTCACCATTTTGCGTTTGCACAATATCGGCATGACCGATGGTGGTAATATCTGCCTTATTACCTAAATGACGATGCGACAAAACAGGATTGGATTGAAAAGGAATATATGGTCCTGTAATGCTATCACTTATAAACCCCGTTACTGCATGAAGATGCCATGTACCGCCTTCAGCTACTAATAAAATGTACTTTCCATTTCGCTTATAAATATGAGGCCCTTCTGCATATTTTGCATCATAAGCATGGCCTGTTGTCAGTTTATATGGTTTAGTAAGTGCCTTACCTGTTTTCACATCTATCTGCATTGTATAAACAGTATTCTGATTTGGATACATTCGTTTTCCAAATAAACTATCGTTGACTGCACCGCCACCGGAATACCATACTTTGCCATCATCATCAAAAAACAGATCAGGATCGATGCCCCAGGTCTTATCTATCCATATCGGGTCGCTCCATGGGCCATAAGGTGAGGTTGAAGTAACCATCATATTATCTCCGCAATTACAATCGTTCTTGCATTGCCTGCAAGTAACCATTACATAAAACGTTCCGTTATGGTATCGAATGGAAGGAGCCCAAATGCCGGCACTCCATTTCATGTTATCTTTAAACGTTAACTGAGAAGGTCGATTGAGCACATATCCAATCTGTTTCCAGTTTACCAGATCTTTACTGTGGTGAATGGGTACTCCCGGCCACCATTCAAAAGATGAGTTCACCATATAATAATCATCACCTACTCTGCAAATAGAGGGATCCGGATAAAACCCGGGCAGGATTGGATTATTAAAACTATCCTGTGCATTCTTTTGCTGAGCAAACGTAAACTGGTTAGTAATTAATAGAATTATTAAAAGTTTTGTTTTCATTCGATTGTTCCCATTGTTTTCTTTTGATTACTATTTTGTGGCACGTTTACATTTGGTATAAACACTTTCAACTTCTTTTTTATTTTCCGGTATGATTTATTATCGGCTTCGTTGTTATGCTCAAGATTATCTTTAAGATGATCATAAAGTTCTTCTGCACCATTTTTGTAACGGATATAATTGTATTGCTTCCATACAATAGAATTGTTGCCTTCTTCATGTGTGATGACAGCCGGAAGCCTGCGTTCTGTTGTCGGATTTTTTATTTGAGGAAGAAGCGATACACAATCGAGATTTTCAGCAAGATTAATTCCTGTTGCTTCCAGAACAGTGGCATGTATATCCATTAACGAAACAGCTTCACTGCATACAGCTCCCTTTGACTGATTATTGGGCAGATAAACTATAAGAGGTGAATTGGTTCCTAATTTCCATAGCGAATATTTCTCCCAGCGGTTTTTAGTTCCCAATTGAAACCCGTGATCGGTAAAAAAGATGACTATGGTATTATTGGCATATTTACTATTCTTCAATGCATCCAGTACATTACCAATGCAAGCATCGGTAAAGCTCATACAGGCGAGGTACGCCTGGTAAGCCAACTTAAGCTGTTGATGCTTCCGTATTTTATCTACAAAAGGTGAACTGAAATTTTGTTTATTGATTTCAGGAATATCAAACATATCTGCAGGATGATAGTCCGGCATTCCAATCTTATCTAACGGATATAAATCAAAAAACTCTTTGGGCGCAATCAATGGTTGATGTGGCTTGGAAAATCCTAATGCAAAAAAGAATGGCTTATCATGTTGTTGATTTAAAAACTCAACACAGGCTTCACTCATTTTCCAATCGCCTGTTTGTTCTTTCTTTTGAGTATTAGGCCCCCAAATGCTTGCGCCTGCCAGGTAATCAACTCTTTCTCCATTTGCATACTTCAGCGTATCATCAGCAAGCCATATAGCGGCGCCTGCTTTTGTTTTAAAACCTGTCGGCACTGCAGTTCCTGTTTGTCCAGCCACTTGCCTGGTCCAGGAAACAGGGTCGCTCAATGGATTTGGTTTTTCTGTATTGCCATGTGGATGATGAAATATTTTTCCAGCTTCAATAGTCTGATAACCGGATGCCATTAATTTTTGAGGTAGTGTCAGCAATGCTTTGTTATTACCTATTTCCCTGAAATTTCCCTGATTGGTATATTGTCCTGTTCTTTCAGGACGCAGCCCGGTCATAATTGCTGCTCTCGAAGGATTACAGGCTGGTGCTGCACAATAAGCATTATTAAACAACACACCTCTTTTTGCCAACGCATCAATATTGGGTGTAATGGCAGGTCCACCCATGCAGCCAACATAATTATTCATATCATCAACCGCAATCAGTAAAATATTGGGCTTTTGCTGTGCGTTTGAATGAACCAAAAAACAAATACAAATAAGAAGCAGTATCACTCTCATATCATCTATTTATTGTTTCAGAATTTTAAAAACACTTTTTCCTTTTTGCGATAGTATTTCAAGAATGTAATAGCCAGTCTTTAGATCTCTTGTAAGAATACCTGAGCCCGCATTTAGTTTACCCTGACTAATAATAATGCCATGCGTATTTAATAAACGGTAATCGCCAAAAAGAAAAAATCCGCTTGAAGTTTTAATGTATATGTTATCACTGAATGGATTTGGAAAAACGACTGGTGGATCTGACAACTGAGTTGCAGGTCTTACTGAATTCACCAAACAACCGGAGTATAAAATATTTTGTACTGTACTTGTACTTACTGTTAAGTAATCGTTGAAATTACCTGTGGTTATACAGTTGCTATTTACTTTTACATTTTTGAACTCAACGTTTTTAACAAGCCAGGTTGCAGTCCCGTTATTAGCAGCATTTGTTTCTCCACGGATTAATCCTTTTGAAAACTGATGATCTACTTCGAAATTTTCAATAAGTAAATCGCCTAAATAACCAACATTTGCTGCGGGAACCTGTACCGCTATATTACCGGATGCATCGGAACGGGGCTTTAAATTCACGATACCCGGTATAGAACCTTCAATCCTGAAATTACGTAATACGGTTTGTGTACTGCCACCATATCCAAAGGGTTTATAATCATAACCAACCTGTGATGCTACAATGCCATTATTATTTCCCAGCCCAATCCATTCCGGGTTAATTATATCAATATTCTCCATCAAGGAGCTACCTGAATTATAAGTATTGTCGCCGGCATTTCCTCCCCAACCATAGGTTATTATAGCGCCATTATGCCCTGCCCAAAAAACACAATCATGTACCCAATTATCAAAGTTGTAAAAAAAGTCATCCACTGCACGTATAAATGAAAAACTGATTTCAGAACCTGTGCCTGTTCTTACAGCATCATTATTTGAATGCCAACCATAAAATTTAATATTCTTAATTTTAGATTGGTTGCCTGAAACAATACCATGGTTTGGAGAATCCATAAATGTCAGACCTTCTATTCTTGCTCTTCCAATATTTATCAGCTGCCTGAAATCAATTCCTGTATAACCGGGAGTACGGGCCCAGGTATATTGTCTTCCAGTCCAAATTCCCCGGCCAAATAACTTTTGATTTAAATGACTGTTACTGGTCCTTTCAATGAGCCCTTCTACAAAAGCACCACCGGCTAAATAAATTGATTGGTTGTCAATGATCGTTATTTGACCATTAACAGAAATGTTTCCACCAGTTGCGCCCGCCTCAGCAAAATTTTTAAGATTATGGTAACCTGGTGGAAAATAAAGTAAGGATGCATTTTTTACAACAGCAGCAGGTAAACTATTGTCGTATACTACAACCCCGGCACCCGTTGTTGATGGAATATCGGTTTCTGTAGTATCAACATTGATACAAAGCATATGTTTAATCCAACCTCTGTTTGATGTTTTGTTATCCGCTGCTACAAAATTTACAGATATGTAGCGGCTTACTTCATCCATTGTAAACGAGGCTGTTTTATTGCTGTTAGACAGTGCAGCAATATACCCGTAACTACGTGGCGATATTTTAACTTCTGTTGCGCCTGTTCCAAATAATTTTTCTATTCTAAATGTAATGCCCGAACAGGATGCTGAATTGTATGCAATATTTACGAATGACAATGTCCTCCCTGTTAATTCAGTTTGCATCCAATCACCTTCCGCTATTGCATTTGACATTAAAACCTGCAACTCTTTTTCATTACCGGAATCATCTTTTACCCAAACTTTGTACTTATCAGACAGCAATGCCTGTCCAGTTGAGGTTGGCCAGGTATAATCCGTTACACCACATACGGCTTGTGCTTTCACAACTGTATGATTTGTGACAATGATAAAACAAATACCATAAATCAAACGAGAAATAAATCCTCCCATATAAAACTATTTTACAAGAATCGGATTACCCATTTTTAGAAATTTCAAAACCCCTCACCTGTATTCACTTTCAACTTCATTAGTTCAGAAGAAGGATATTTTTCCCGCATCCAGTCTTTGCGCCATAAACTTTTATTTATCTCTGTTACTTTCGCTTTGTCCAGTTTTATTACTTTTCTGTCGTAAGTATATAATCCGTTCATTTCATTTTCCACATCAGTCCATTGCGTATAAACGGCGGCACTTAGGCCCTCTGCTGCATAATCTTGTAATTGTTTAAAGAAACGCACATACTCTGCAGTTGCTGAATCTTTGCCTTTATAATTATAATGCACCCACGGCCCATCTGCATCCCAAATATGATTTTCGATAGTATAACCTATTGCTCCAAACTCGCCATTTACAATTGCTCTGCGATTACTGCCCAATGGAATAGTTGGAGGACGGTAATGATGATTACTCTTGATATGCCCTACTTCATAATCCACATCAGGTTTACCGGCATCAATACCGGTGTTACATGTTACTAATCTTGAAGGGTCTAGGTCCATCACCATTTTTGTAATTCTTTCCACATCATAAATACCCCAATGCTCATTAAATACGATCCAGTTAACAATGCTTGGATGATTCCAGTGCTGTTTGATCATTTGCTGCAACTCTGTTTCCCATTGTATTTTTTCGGCTTCAGTTCTTAATTTAAAAGTAGATGGCATATCCTGCCAAACCAGTATACCCATTTTATCGCACCAGTAATACCAACGGGAAGGCTCCACTTTTATATGCTTACGAATCATATTGAATCCCCAATCTTTTGCACCTGCAACATCCCATGCCAATGCTTCATCAGTAGGAGCAGTAAATATTCCGTCAGGCCAATAGCCCTGGTCTAACGGGCCAATCATGAAAGTATATTCACCATTCAAAACAATTCGTTGTAAATTTTTATAGGGTTTAATACCTACACTACGCATTCCAAAATAACTTGTTGCGCTATCTGATTTACCTGTGCTGTCAGTTAATGTAATTTTCAAATCATATAAGAAGGGAGATGCAGGGTTCCACAACTTTGGATTTTTAACAGGCACATAAATTGCTTGATTAATAGTGCCGGAAACCGATGCAATTTCTTTTCCGTTATCGAATGCTTTTACTTCAATTTTAGTTTTTTGCTGAAAAGAAGATGGATTAACAAGTACTGTAAGCATTTCGTTGTTAACATCAGGAACCAACTTAATATCACTAATGGATAATTTTGGAACCGGCTCCAGCCATACAGTTTGCCAAATGCCGCTATTCGGACAATAAGAATAACGTTGTGGTTCTTTAAACCTTGAATTTTCCTGTTTGCCTACGGCAATTCCTTCGTCGCTTCCAGGGTCATATACAAGTACAACAATTTCATTATTCCCATTACGGTTCAGAAAATCAGTAATATCAAAACTAAATGCATCGAAGCCACCACGATGGGTACCAACTGCTGTTCCATTTATATAAACAGTGGCTTCCCAATCAACAGCTCCAAAGTTTAAACGTATGTTTTGATTGCCCCAATCGGCTGGTATTGTAAATGTTCTTCTGTACCATGCTCTCTTTGAATCAACTTGTTTGCGGATCCCACTTAATGCACTCTCCCATGCAAAGGGTACCAGAATTTTATCAGAAAGCTTTTTAGGTAAAGGCATTTTATCTCCAGCTGAGTAAGATTTAAAATCCCAAACACCATTCAGATTTAACCACCTTTCCCGAACCATTTGCGGCCTGGGATATTCCGGTAAAACCTGATTAATATCTACCTTCTCTGCCCAAACTGTTTTTAAGGGAACATCAGCCATTTTCCATTGCTGTGAAAAAGCAGCTGCTGAACAAAAAACTACTATGACAAAACATACAACTTTCATCATATGAATAATGGTTTTAGATTTAAACTTGATAATCAACACAAGCCCTGTCAGAAATAACTGTTTGAAGCCATTGAACAAAAGCTGTATGTAATTGATGTTGCTGGTATTGCTGCAATTGTCCGAAGCTTTGAAAACTGCAATCAATCATCAAATCATAATTAGCATAAGGTGAATACATGATATTTTTATGAACAGCCATTGATTCAATACAACTTAAACCAGAAAGTTCATTCAAATGAGCAATCGCTACTGTACATAATTCATCCAAGCTTAAAATATGATTCTTGATGAAACGAAAAAAGACAACATGTCGAATCATACTAGTTTACTTTATACATTTCCATGTTATTTAACTCAGGCCCACCCCCTTTATTAGCTGAACCAGCGACTATAAAGATTTTTTTATTGTATAAAACAGCCTGTGTACCATGCCTGCCCTGCATGAGTTTTATACCTATATCCCATTGCTGTGTAATTACATTAAACACCTCTGCTTCACAATGTGCCATCCCCTGTTTGCCGCTTTCGCCGCCGATAACCATAAAAGCATTTTTACCAAAGGCAACAGAGGTGCACCCCGCCCGCTGCGTTGGGATATTCTTAGTGCTGTCTAACGTAGTCCAATTGTTAGCAGCTATATCATATACGTCTACCTCCGGCACAGTTAACTGAAATACTTGTTTTGACATTGCTGAACTTTTCCGGCCGCCTGCTACATAAATTTTATTATTTACTACAACAGCCTGAAAGTGATCCCGTGCATGTGGAGCATCGGCTAGCTGCGTCCATTTTTTTGTTTTAAAATCATACATATCCACCCATGCAACATGACGATCATAATGCCCATCAATGATACCTGCAATCAAATACAATTTGTTTTGATGAACAACACTTGCAGCAGCACCACGCAGCCTTACTGCAGGTATCGTTGTTTCAATATGCCATGTATGGTTCTTTGTGTTAAATGCATAAATATTGGCAATTGGTGTTTCGTGCGGATAGTTACCGGTAAAAGCACCTGCAATAATAACTTCATCGTTGTAGACCGATGCCTGCCAATGATTCATGATCATTGGCATTACTGCAACACTATCCCATGTATTGGTTTTGAAATTAAATCTGTTCACCGGCCTGTTTCCCCTTCCGCCAAATAGAAACATATCATCATTAACCACTGCTGCCGCACATTCATGCCGCTGAGAAGGCAGCCCCTTTGTCCCGACTGGCTGAAATGTTTGTGCATTTGCACCTGCTGTAATTACCAGCGACAAGACAGCGATGATTTTTTTTATTGGCATGCTATTTTAATTTCATTAGGATCAACACCCTGAATGCTGATATCTTTTGCTGAAAAACATGCAGCACCGATTTTCACATTCGTAAGAATGATCCCTGTTGTTTTAGCCGAAGCACCATTTTCCAGATAACTTAACTGAGACTGTTTTTCGTTGATGAAAATATTTTCCAATACGAGATTGCTAACAACCCCTTTTTTATCATTACCAATGCCAAGCAATTGATACAATCCCTGGTCAGCCCGTACATTTTTAATGGTGATATTACCGATAAATTTATCACTGCCTTTACGCAGATTGAGTAAGCCTGAATTACCGGCACCTCCTTTTTTATTCACCCAGCATTTTACTATATCAATATTGTCGGCTATACAGTTGTTGCCGCTTTGCCCTCCCCAGCTCAATTGAAACGGCGCTCCGTTGTGTTGCTGATAGATCACAAGGTTAGTTGCTTGTTGGTTATTGCCATACAACTTTACATTATCATCAAATACTTTTATAAAACTATCATCAATAAACGAATCATCGCCTCCGCCCCATCCATCGGTTTGATGATACCATGCAAAGAGTTTTACATTTTTTGTTTCCACTTTACTTCTGCCGAGTATGCAGAATTTAACAGGGTCAGTAATAGTGACGCCTTCAATAACCATATCTGTGCTTACAGCATACACAGTTGTAAATGGAATATTTGTTGGTCCGGGTTTGCGTTCGTCGCTTCTTGTTGTAATCACACCTTTACCCTTTATAACTGTTGACTTATTCCCATCATTGCACCAGAACGTACCCCATACTACTGCACCACCTTCAATATAAACCGTTTTGCCATTGGGCACTTTGTATTGCAAGCCCACATTGTGTACTTTGCCTGCTTCGAACCAAATAACATTTTTATCTTTCTTAGATGGAATATTTTGTTCCATCTCATCGGCAAATAAAAACAATGGATGCTCTTCCATTCCTGCAATATCAATAAACAACTTGCAAGGCTTGTCAACTGAAAAACGTAATTTATTTTTCTTAACTACCGGTGCAATATTGTGTTTGGTGGGGTAAATGTTGGCAGACGAAATATCTCCGTCTAACCGGGTTACACACACTTCAATCTTTCCATGAAACTCAAATGTCGTCCAGTGATTAAAGTCAGATAACTGCTCAGGTTTTTCAAAATTGGTTTGGCTGCTGTACACAAAACTTTCAATTGCTTTACCGTTTTGAATTACCTGAACTTTAAATATTGCCGACTTTAAATTAAACCCGCTCTTATTCTGCGGATCAGGATCAGGATAAACTTTTACCTGCGCTTCCACAGCGCATGCAAACAGAATAAAAACTACCACCCATATAAATTTGCTATTCCACATACGTAATTATTAATTCGTATTATTTTACTCGCCTCCGCCCCTGGTTCTGGCAATTTCAGACTTGTTTGTTTTGGGAAGATATTTACGCAGTTCATTAATGATTGCTCTGCTGCCGGGCTCATTAGCAATATTGTGCCATTCATAAGGATCTTTTTCTTCATCGTATAATTCTTCTCCACCTTTATCGTAGGCTATGTAACGATATTTCTTTGTACGCACAGCATGGTTATTGAAACCATGTGTAGTAACAGCAGGTAAATTCCATACCGTGTTTACATTTTGTAACAACGGCACCATACTTACCCCTTCCACATGTCGGGGGATCTCAAAACCACAGAGTTTTGCAAGAGTTGGATAGATGTTCATAAAATCAACCGGTGTGCTGCAGACACTACCTGCTTTAGTAACACCCGGCACTCTGAAAATCAACGGTGCCCTTGTGGCTTCTTCCCACAATGAAAATTTACGCCAATGATTTTTTTCGTTGAGATGCCAACCGTGATCGCCCCACAATACAACGATCGTGTTGTTTTTGTAATCACTTTTGTCCAATGCATCAATTATTTTTCCGATCATGGCATCTGCATAAGCAATACAGGCCATATACGCACGAATGGCCTTTTTCCATTCCAGTTCCGGATTTGCTGTTTTCATTAACGCTTCCCAATCGCCAAGCGCCAATGCCATTCGTTTTCCTTCCTCCGGCATATCGTCTAAATCATCTTTTTTATAAGGTGGAAGCTGAATGGTTTCTAAAGGAAATAAGTCATAATATTTTTGAGGCACATTCCATGGCATATGCGGCCGAAAAATTCCGGGTGCAAGGAAGAATGGCTTTTCATGCTTTTTATTAAGTTCCCCCATTGCCCACTCGGCAACGTGATAATCCCTTAAGTCATCATCACCTCCTTTCATCATTCCCCATTTAATACCACCAAAAGAACCTTTTTCATTTGCGCCACCGCCTCCATCTCTTCCGCCACGGAAATAAAAATCAAAATCAGTATCTCTATCAAAACCACCATGATAAATTTTACCACCACCCAATACTTCATAGCCTTTTGTTTTAAAGAAAGTGGGCATGGTTTGCTCTGCAGATATAACTGTTCTCCAATCATTATTATTTGCATATACACCTGTGGTAGATGGACGTTTGCCACTCATTAACGCTGCTCTGGAAGGGCAGCAAATAGGTGCTGCGCAATGGGCGCTTGAAAACAGCACACCGCTATTTGCCAACTTATCTATATTGGGTGTTTTTACCTGGTTGTTTCTTCCAAGGACACCAACCCAATGGTTAAGATCATCCACCGGAATAAATAAAATATTATACGGCTTTCCATCAGGGGCCATCCCCTTGCCTGCAGACTGAACGTCAACTGTTCCACTATTGGATGCCGCAGCTTTTTTTGTAGTAGAACATGCATATACAACGATTGCCAATACACTCAGGATAACTGCATACTTCTTTGCCATACTTGTTTTGCATTTTTTCTTGTTATTACTTTCATTACTGCACTGACAATATGCTCTGCATCCAGTCCATATTTCTTCATTAACTGATCAGGCGTACCACTTTCCCCAAAGCTGTCGTTTACAGCAATGTATTCCTGGGGTAAAGGATTATTTTTGATTAACACCTGTGCGACACTATCACCTAATCCTCCCAGTCTGTTATGTTCTTCGCAGGTAACAACACACCCGGTTTTTGAAACCGACGTCAGGACAGCCTTTTCATCAAAAGGTTTTATCGTGTGTATGTTGATAAGTTCGGCATGAATGCCCATTGATTCCAAACGCTCACAAGCCTGCACGGCTTCCCACACCAAATGTCCGGTGGCAATAATGGTAACATCTGTTCCTTCATTCATGAGCCATGCTTTCCCAATTTCAAATGTTTGTTCTGCATCTGTAAACACAGGTACTACAGGTCTGCCAAAACGCAAATACACAGGCCCTTCATAATTAGCTGCAGCGATCGTTGCTGCCTTGGTTTGGTTGAAATCGCAGGGATTAATTACGGTCATACCCGGCAACATTTTCATTAATCCAATATCTTCCAATATCTGATGGGTGGCACCATCTTCTCCCAAGGTTAACCCCGCATGTGAGACAGCAATCTTTACATTTTTATTACTATATGCGACTGACTGCCTTATTTGATCATATACTCTTCCTGAACCAAAGTTTGCAAACGTTGTGGCAAACGGAATATGTCCGGCTATTGATAAACCTGCGGCAATACCAATCATATTGGCTTCAGCAATACCGCATTGAAAAAAACGATGGGGATTTTCTTTGATGAATGTGTCAATTTTAAGTGAGCCTACTAAATCGGCACACAAAGCAACAACATCAGGATTTGTTCTTCCCAACTCCGTCATACCTGCCCCAAAACCTGAACGGGTATCTTTTTTTTCCGTGTATGTATATTTTTTCATTTTACAGTTTGCTTGTTTAATAATCACCCAGAGTTTCTTCTAATTGTGAAAGTGCAGTTTGCAACTGCTCATCGTTTGGTGCCACACCATGCCATTTATGACTGCCCATCATAAAATCTACTCCAGCCCCCATTTCAGTTTTCATCATTATAGCAACAGGCATTCCTTTACCACATAATTCTTTTGATTTGTTAAGCGACGCTACCACATCTGCCATATTATTACCATCCATATGTACAATTTGCCAACCGAATGCGCCGTACTTGTTAGCTAAATTTCTGTTATCCATTACCTGTTCAGTCGGACCGTCGATCTGCTGTCCATTAACATCAATAACAGCAACAAGATTATCCACTCTGTGATGTGGAGCAAATTGAACAGCTTCCCATATCTGCCCTTCGTTTTGCTCACCATCACCCATAAGCACAAATACAAGATGGTTATCATTCATTAGCTTCTTGGATAAGGCTGCGCCAATTGCAACTGATAATCCCTGACCTAAAGAACCGGCTGACATTCTGATACCAGGCAGATGTTCATGAGTGGTGGGGTGTCCCTGTAACCTTGAATTTAATTTTCTGAATGTTGCCAGTTCACTTACATCAAAATATCCGGCTCTGGCCAATACACTGTATAACACCGGAGAGACATGGCCATTGGAAAGAAAAAACAAATCTTCACCAACTCCTTTCATGTTAAACCGGCTGTTATGTTTCATAATATTGAAGAACAATGCCACTAATAAATCTGTACAACCTAATGAACCGCCCGGGTGGCCGCTTTGGCAACCATGTACCTGCCGCACAATATCGCGGCGAACCTGTGAAGCAATTTTTTGAAGTTGTAGAATATCTGAAATCTGTTTCATGTTTTTAATCTGCGTATTACATTTTTTGTGCGTCTTCTAAAAACTTAGCAAGGCCAATATCAGTTAACGGATGTTTTAATAAACCTAGAATCGGTTCCAGCGGTGAAGTAATAACATGGGCACCTGCTTCGGCACATTGAATAATATGATTGGCGTTTCGGATTGATGCAGCGAGTATTTGCGTAGAATATCCCTGAATTGAAAAGATATTTGCAATCTGTTTAATTAAGTGCATACCATCCCAGCCACTATCGTCAACTCTGCCAATAAAAGGTGAGAGATAAGTTGCGCCGGCTTTGGCGGCAAGCAGGGCCTGCCCTGCTGAAAACACAAGCGTACAATTGGTTTTAATACCATTATCAGAAAACCATTTTATAGCTTTAATGCCGTCTCTGATCATGGGGACTTTTACCACAATATTGTGATGGAGTGCAGCCAGCACTTTGCCTTCGGCAATAATACCTTCATAATCTGTAGCAATAACTTCAGCGCTGATATCACCTTCCACAATTTCACAGATTGCTTTATAATGGGCAAAAACAGCTTCAGCACCTTTTATGCCTTCCTTAGCCATCAGCGACGGGTTAGTAGTTACCCCGTCTAAAATACCCAATGCATTTGCCTCCTTAATCTGATTGAGATTAGCTGTGTCAATAAAAAATTTCATGTACCGTTAAGTTGTTTAAGTGTTAAAAGAAATCGCTTACCAGCAGGTAAATAAGCAATATTGCCAAACCAATACAAAAAACAAAAACCAATCTCATGCGGTTGAATTGTTTACGCTCGCTGAGATTGGTTTGCTTTCGAGCTTGTCTTGCTTGCATAAATTGAATAAATTTCAGCAGCAAGTAAGCATTGATTTCAGAAATTCCTTTGGCCTCTTCTTCCGATATTTTGCTCTATTGTTCTTAACTGTCGTTTTCAGTATCAAAAAAAGCCTTGGGAGGTTTTTGGCTAAACTCGGCCACGAATTGTGAAGGCGTTTTACCGAATTCTTTTTTGAAGGACTTGGTGAAATAACTCTGGCTTTGTATCCCTACTTTGAACATTACTTCCTGCACAGAAATATCTTCTGAGACAAGTATTTTTGCAGCCCGTTTTAATCTTAGCAATCGTATAAACTCTCCGATTGGTTGCCCGGTAACCCCCTTCACTTTCCCATAAAGCTTTGTGCGACTCATGCCGATTTTTCGGCAAATCATATCTACATCCAGTTCCTCGTCTTCCATATTACTTTCTATAATACCAATCAGTTCGTCAAGGAATTCCTTATCCCGGTCAGAATTTACCAGTTCCCTTGCTTCTGCAAAAACATCCTGATTGTACTTGGCTTTCAGTTTGTCTCTTTGCTCAAAGAGGTTGCGAATTGTGACCTGTAACAACCGAAGACTAAATGGTTTCGGAAAATAAATATCAGCCCCGCTTTCCAAACCTTCAAGGTGTGTGTCTACTGATGATTTAGCAGTTATGAGGATAAAAGGAATATGGCTAATGTCAATGTCACTGCGAACCGCGGCACATAATTCATTTCCATCCATTTCCGGCATCATTAAATCACTAATGATAAGATCAGGAAAAAACTCTTTTGCTTTTTTTAATCCCTCTGCTCCATCCCCGGCTTCTAATACTTCGTAATCGTTTCCCAAACTATCAGACAGGAACCGTCTCATTTCACTATTATCTTCAACGATCAACACCCGTTTAATTTGCGTATCGTTTTTTTTATCCTTTACCGGCCGGGTTAATTTAGTATTATTCTGACTATCGGCTTCAATCCAATCAATAGTATACTGTAAGTTTTCAAAATCAATTTGAAAATCTTCGTCGTCGCTGATCTCAAGAGATGTGTATGGTTTTGTATTCAGAGCAATACCTACCAGGAATTCTGTTCCTTCATTTCGTTGGCTATATACATGCAAGGCCCCCTTATGCAATTCAATCAGGCTTTTTACCAGTGCCAAACCTACGCCTGAACCCAAATGTTTTTCTCTGCCTGTTGTATTTACCCGAAAATATCGGTCAAAAATATTTTCGATTGAATTAGCAGTAATGCCAATACCGGAATCAGTAACCCTGATCCAAGCCATCTCCTGTTCACTCACAGAAGATGGTATTACAACATGGTTTTTATACTTTGGTTTGAATTCATGAATTGATTGAAGAACTTCAACCTCAACTGTACCGTTGCTGTCGGTATATTTAAAAGCATTCGCTATTAAATTTACAAGTACTTTTTCCATGATATTCGGATCAAAGTAAAGTCCAGTGTTAACTTCCGGCGTTTTAATGCTGAATGTTATATTTTTTTCAGATGCTAATTCTCTGAACTCTGTACTTATACTTTTTACAAAGTTCCCAAGGTCACCTTTCACCACTCGCAGCTTCATATTGTCGGTTTCCACTTTACGAAAATCCATTAGTTCATTTGTAAGTCCCAACAATCTTCGGGTGTTGCTATATATAAGTCGTAAAAAATTAAATTGCTCTTCCTTTGATGTTTCGTTGTGCAGCATTTTTTCTGTAGGCCCAAGGATTAAAGTAAGAGGCGTCCTGAACTCATGTGAAATATTCGTGAAGAACTGCAATTTCATTTGATGCATCTCTTCCTGTTTTTTTTCTTCCAGTTCCCGAAATTGAAGTTTCCGCTTTAGGTCAAACCAGGAATGCTGATAACTCCATATAATATAGATGATAAATCCCAACAAAATAATGTAAGCAATTTTTGCCAAAGTAGTTTTCCACCATGGAGCCAGCAATTTGATTGACAGTTCTTTTCCCTTACCTGTCCATACACCATCACTGTTCGCAGCTTCGACTCTTAAAGTATAATTCCCGTAATCCAGATTTGAATAGGTTGCAAAACGATTAGAGGCATCAGTGTATATCCAGTTTCTGTCATACCCTTTTAGTTGATAGCGATATTTACAACGCTCCGGATTAGCATAATGCATCGCAGAAAACTGTATTGAAAAATTATTCTGGGATGCCTCGAAAATTAATTTCTGTGAACTGCTGACTGCTTCCCTGAAAGCCTCGTGCCCTGGTTGAACAACCTCGCCATTGATAAGAAGTTCTGTAAATGATACAGAGGGTTCTCTTTGATTATTTGCAATTGCAGATGGATAAAAGAAACTAAGGCCGTTAATACCGCCAAAATACATTCTGCCACTCGCACCTTTATGTGCAGCCCCGATTTTAAAGCTATTGCCTTGCAAGCCATCATTTACATCGTAATAGATAAAACTATTTTTTGCCGGATTATACATCGCCAACAATTTTCCCGCAAGCCAAAGATTGCCCTGTTCATCCATTAACATTCCTTCAATATCTCTGATAGCCTGTGTACTGTTATCGTTTATTGTTGTAATAATATAGCTGCCATCTTTCTGTAATCTTATTTTGTTTAAACCACCTCCCAAAGTGCCTGTCCATATTACAGAATCTCCTTGCCGGAGAACAGGCCAAACGAATTCAGAACTCAACTGATTTCCGTTTGATGCATGATAATTTTTAATTGAAGCAATTGTTCCATCGGAATGCAGAAATATGTGATTTAGTCCATGATCTGTACCAACTAAAACTTCAGGTCGTTGATCATCAGTATAAATAAATGTTACACGGTCCGAAAGCAGTCCTTTTTTTGAAGCAGTTGTGATATGTTCAACTGTGTAATTATTTTTTCCTTTGTAATCGATCCGGCTTAAACCTGCATTCCAGGTACCTCCCCATACCTGACCAAATTTATCAACAGCGAGTGCAAAATAATTTCCCGAAACAAATGAACCAGGCGTATTGATTGCCCCCTTCAGGTTATCAAAACTACCATCCGGATAACGGATGCTGATACCTGATTCTGTACCAATCCACATGCGATTTTGATGATCTTTTACCAGTGATCGTATATTGTCACTCTGTAATCCGGAATTAGTTGGATGATACTGTTGATTTTTTTTTGTGTTAAAGTCGTAATAATTCAATCCGTTGTTTCGGGTGCCAATCCAGATATTCCCTTTCTCATCTTCTAGTATAGCACGGATATAATTACCGGAAAGAGTATTTGATGAATTAGGAATGCGCTGCAGTAATTGAAAAGGTTTTTGCTGCAAATCGGTCAGGTTTACACCACCTCCAAAAGTTGTCAACCATAAACATTCAGAACGGTCAATAAACACGGAGTTAACCGAATTAGATGAAATGCTTGTGCGTTCAAACTCGTTAAACCGGTATGGATAAAAAGCAGCTATTCTTGTGTTGTATTGCCACAGACCTCCTGCAGTTGAAAACCAAAAATCTCCCCTTTTGTCCTGTCGCATGTTGTTAGGAAGAGGGAAAGCTGAAGGAAAAGAAGTTAGTGGTATCAGCTCAGATGTTTGAACCGCAATACGACTCGTCTTTGTTGTCAATAAGGAGTTTTGTTTCTGAACATTGAACACATAAACACCCCTGCTATTACAGATAAACAGTTCGCCTTTTGCATTGATGTAAGTGGCTGTTATTGTGTTAGCGCCCGGATCAGTAAAAGAAATGGATTTACTGTCTCCGTTTTTTAAGATCACCAGCAATCCATTGGTATGATTCACCCATAGATTCTCCTTTTCATCGGTTCGCATCCCTAAAAATGTACCGGTGATTGTATATTGGGTTTTAAGCTTCGTAATTGAAAATTCACCGGACGTATTAAATAGCTGAACTGTATTTTGATTAACTGCAAACAATCTATTACCAGCAACCGCAATTTTTTGTAAAGGTTGCAGAAGTGCAACAGCTGTTTCATCATCAGTCGCAAGAAGTTTTTGATATGATAATGTTGACGTTTTAAAAACTGCCAGTCCGCCTTCCGTTGCCAGCCATAAATAATTATTTTTACATAAGGCAATATCCGCAATACGATTCAGATAAGCTGCACGGTTCACTACATTATTATAATAAACCTTTGTAGAATACCCATCAAACCGATTCAGTCCGGAATAGGTACCGATCCAGACAAACCCATTATCATCCTGAACAATTGAAGTCGCATCAGTATGTGAAAGCCCGTTATCAACAGTTAGATGCCTGAATCTGTAATTGACTTGCTGCGCAGAACTTTTAAACGCACCCAAGGCAACAAGTGCCAGTATGCAACAGATCAGTAGCAATCGTTTCATGAAAAAACATTAAAAGCAAATATAAAACTACAGAGCTTACCCGAAATAAAAATGACTTTCCGGGATCAACTCGTTTTATGGTCTAACAATCACTTAACAGGAGACAACTTAAAAAAAGCTGCACCATGCGAACCTATTTTTGTCTCGAGTTTGTCAGTTACTGTTCCTGCATCTGATTTTTTCCAGAGATCTCTTACTTTAAAAGTGCCTCTTAAATTTTCCAATTCAAGGGTAAATTTTACGGTTCTCTCATTTCCTGACAAATTGAATAATGCAACATATCTGTTTTTTGTTCCCGGCTCAGTTGCAATCCACACAGCATAATTTTCATCTTTGTAAACCTGCCTGTTATCTGTACTATACTGATTCACAGCCAAAACTTCGTCATTAGTTAAAAATGGCATAATACCTTTTGTTTCCTGAAGCAGATCAGCACCAAGCATCAATGGGCTTTTTGCGATACTCCACAAAGTCATCAATGTATAATGCTCTTCGTTTGTAAATTTACTCATTCGTTCCGGCCCATGGGGACGGTTATTTAATGAGAGTTTTCCGATTGGCAGCATATCTGCATCGGGCCAATGTCCCGGTTTTATAAATGGAGACCACGCATTTAATAAATCGAAATTATGTTCAAGCGATTCCCAGTTATCCCAGAAATCTGCAGATACACGCCACATATGTGAAAATTTTGAAACGTGGCTGGCTTGTGACAACGGCGCTTCGCCACACGAAAGACTCAATACCATTGGCCGCCCGCAATTAGCAAGTGCATTGCTGATGAGTTCTATTTCGCCCTTATGGTAAGGGGGATACATCATATCATCGGCTTTTATAAAATCAACCCCCCATTCAGCATATAGCTCAAACAGTGAATTATAATACTCTTGCGCACCTGGCTTTGATGCATCTACACCGAAAAAATTATTCTGCCAATTACAGGTGTCCCATGGCTCAGCAATATCTCTTGCGGTGTAAGTCGTTCCTTTAATTGGCAAGTTGTTGTAATATGCTTCTCGTGGAATACCCCTCATAATATGAATACCAAATTTCATTCCTTTTGAATGTACATAATCTGCAATTGCCTTAAAGCCGGCCCCGTTTTTTGCTGACGGAAAACGTTTTATTGATGGCAATACCCTGCCAAATTCATCCATGACTAATGTATCAAGTGGTGAACCATCCGGCTTCATACGGATATCAGGATGACCAAAACGGCGGCGAGGGTTACTCCAGTTACCTGGATCATCATTAAACCAACAATAATCGATTACTGCATAATCCCAACCGTGTTTCAATAGATTTTTTTCCATAAAATCAACGGTTGCTTTGTATTCCTTTTCGTTAATTCGGCAGTCGTATGCATCAAAACTATTCCATCCCATTGGAGGCTTTAAAGCAATCTGACGATTAAGCTTATCTGCTCCTTTGTTCATTTTTGCAGATTTCTTTTGTGCGTCTACTGTATTAGAAAAACAAAACAAGAGTGCGAAAACCATTACTAATTTATCCGTTGATGATTGAAGCATATTTCTCTTTTTGAAAGCTTTCATATAAGTCATAAATAAGTTGTTCATTTAAATTCTATATTTTTCCTGCCTGCCCCGGTTTTGGTTTAAATAATGACATTTGGGGATGTGGTTCATGTGCCTCTTGTAATATTTTTTCAAGCTGCTTCACCTTCTCAGGATATTTTTCTGACTGGTCTGTTTTTTCTTCCGGATCAATTTGAAGATTATACAATTCTGTTTTTCCGTTTTGTGAATAGGTAGTTGTATTCAGTTTAATGAGTTTCCAAGGATATTGAAGAACTGCCTGACGCCCACCGCTTTCATAAAACTCCCAATAGAGGTAGTTGTGTTTTTTTTGATTTGCCTTTTTATTTTGCAGCGTTGGAAGCAATGACACTCCATCTGCTTTTACGTTCATTTTAATACCGGCCATATCAGATACTGTCGGTAAAAAATCTATTTGAGAAAAAGGCTCATTATTAACGGCACCGGGCGTAATTACGCCTGGCCAAAAAGCGATCATTGGAACCCTGATACCGCCTTCATACAAATCTCTTTTGGTACCCCGGTATACTCCATTACTGTTAAAAAAATCAGCGCTATGCCCACCTTCATTATGCGGCCCGTTATCACTTGTAAAAATGATAAGCGTATTCTTATCAAGCCCTTCTTTTACAAGATGAGCTCTTATGTTTTTAACTGTTTCATCAAGTTTATTAATTGCAGCTGCAAACCCTTTCTCAACATCCGGCCAGTCTTTGCCGCCATAAATTCCATATGATGGCACTTCCATTCCATTTAACTTTATTTCATTGTTGGCGTGCGGGATTGTGGGCGTGTAAAACAGAAAAAACGGTGAGTTTTTATTCACTGAAATAAAATCAAGTGCTTTCTTTTCCATCAAGTCAGGAACAAATTGTTTTTTGACTGCTGCTTCACCGTAACCTTCAGGCGCATCTTCTTTAGAACCTACCCAACTGTTATTGCTCCATTGATCAACCGGCAGTAACTTGTTTTCTTTCAAAAAAAACTTCTTATCATTTTCGTACAAGAACTCAGGATAAAAATTATGTGCGTGCCACATATTGAGATAGCCAAAAGAATAGTTAAACCCGCAACGCTGCGGATCTCCGACAGGCTGCGGATGTCCGACACCCCATTTTCCAATTAATCCGGTATTGTATCCTTCTTTTTTGAGCAGTGTGGCAATAGTTTCCTCGTTACCAAGCATCTGAGGAAAAGGTTGATTTCCACGAACACTGTTATGACCATTGTGCAGTCCGGTAATCAATGCCGCCCTTGATGGAGCACAAACAGTAGCACCGGCATAAAAGTTTGTAAATTTTATGCCGTCCGACGCAAGTTGATCTATGTTGGGAGTTGAAAACTGCTTCTGACCATAGCAACTCAAGTCACCATATCCCAAATCATCGGCCAGAATAATAATTATATTCGGCTTTGTTTGCTGAGCAGTGCACGATGAACATAAATAAAGTAATAAAACAGAAAAACAGACAAATTTTCTCATAGTATTGAAAAGCAGAAAGCACCTGCCTTAGCAGCTTGCTTTCTGCAAAATTTAATTGTTGATAAGCTATTGAACCGTGATTTCAATTGTTTTATACCGACGCTCAATGTTATATTCACTTGCAGAAATTTCGTTGGGACGATTCGTTGTGTAACCATCGCCACTGTATTTTTTCCTGCCTATGTATGTAGCTACCATAACAGCTTTATAAACACCAGGAGTAGTATATCGGTAAGTATAATTTTGTTTCGTATTAGGATATACGTATGGAATTTTCACACCTTCATTAAAAGCCTCTACCATGTTTGCTGCGTCACCAACTCTTACTTCCTGCATATACACATTTCCAATATAGGATAACAAATCGCCATCATCATCAGTTGCTGCGGGATCATCAGCATTAAAGATTAACCTTATTTCATCAATTCCTTTTTTGGGATCCTTGCCCAAAGGTATATTAGTGGTGCGCCAGCTTGTTAATATAGTTTGAAGGTTAAATGCAAGGTTGTCTAAAAGTTCACGTACTGTTATGGTAGAATATAAAACAGGTGATTCTGCACCGTCTATTACCACCTGTACACCAAACTTTACACTTATACCGGTAGTGCTTGCTGTAGTAAATCCATCGGGAAAAGCGCAAAAAGGTGCGAAGGTGTTATTAGCTGTTGTATTCAATGCTCCTAAAGATGTCAGGTTTGCATTCGCATAATTCAGCATTTGTGGTACTACTGCCTGTCCAGGTTTTATTTTTAAAGTATATGGATTACCATCCGGGATACTCATTTTTATATACTTTGAATTAGTTGCATTTGAGTAATCCCATGCTACTAACCTTCCCTGGTATAATTCCATTGAAGTTCCGGAAAAATTATAGTCAGCCGGAATTGAAGTGAGACGGGGAACATACACGAAATATTCCTTCATATCCGGAATACGCAAAGCATAAACATTCGTCTTTAATTGTTCTTCGGTGTAACCAAGTTGCTCGATCAGTTTAATCCTGCTTTTTTCAAAATCCTTCCTGCTGTCGCCAGTATAAATTGCCAAAGCATCAGCTCCATCACCAAAAGAAAAATTGATGTCCTGGTTTACTCCCACTGTGGTTTTGTCTACAGTAAATGAAACATCTTTTATTTCAAGACCATCTTTGCGGCAGGATGAAATAGAAACGATGGCGATTAAAAAACTGAACAGATATGTTGATTTCATAATATTCATATTAAAATGTGAGGGATCAGTAGCCTTCATTTTGTTTAAGATTTTTATTTATATCAATTTCTTGCTGGGGGATAGGCAAATACTCAAATTTGGGCAAAGGATTCGTCAGCACACTTGTACCAAATTGTGTTGTACTTAAATTTCTGTTTGTAAGTGGGTTTATATCTGTTTTGGCCTGCATTACTCTGCTTATAAGCCTGCCGTAACGTGTTAAATCGTACCAGCGACAGTTTTGCTCACCGGCAAGCTCTCTCCAGCGTTCATCCAACAACTCATCTCTGAATTGTTGTTGAGTAAG
This sequence comes from Lacibacter sp., assembly GCF_035299325.1. Taxonomy (GTDB): domain Bacteria; phylum Bacteroidota; class Bacteroidia; order Chitinophagales; family Chitinophagaceae; genus Lacibacter. Next base: position 134,088 of record NZ_DATGWT010000022.1, read on the forward strand.
CCCGTTTGCAAAGTCAGGAACATAATTTGCAGTTGCAGGAAATTCTTTGAAGTTTCTAATAGTTGGCGCAGCAGGCACTTCCCTAATTCCACGAAAAGCACATATCTGGTAAAAATATTTAGCCATTGTATCAGCCGCCTGTGTTGTTGTTAATACAGGGTTGTTGGCTGCAGGTGTCAAGCTGTAAACAACATTGCTTGTCGGAACTCTGCGGTAAATGTCAGAATATGTTCTTGTGTAGGTGCTGTTTTCAATGATCTTTGAGTTTACAGTAAGATTCGGATAGTACACAAAGTTTCTTGCTCTGTTACGAACAATATTCACTGCTGCTACCGGTGTAATGGAACCACCTGTTGGAACCACATCTGGTCCACTCAATTCATTTCCTGCTTCTGCATACATCAACAATACTTCGGCATATCTCAACACAGGTATGTCTGCATCATAAATATTTGTGGTATAGTTTGGTTGAGTCAGAGGTGTACGGCGATATTTTACAAATAAACGTGAGGGTGTATTCGTAGCATTACCATCGCCCCAGATAATGGAAAACCAACGGTTATTTACTCCGGGACCTGTTACAACATCAGCAGTTGCCGGCCGGTAACGAAATGAGTTCGCATTATTAACTGCTTCAAACCAATATGGTCGTGTGTATTGATATGGCTCTCTTGTTCTTAAATAAATTTCGCAGTTAGCTCCACCCGGACAATCACTGGCTGTGTTTTGGAGCCCTGCAATTCCATTTGTTTCAAACGAACGAAAATCGCCATCTTCAATTGTCCAGAATCTCCGAACGATATCACCCGGAGAATTGAAGTCAAATGCAGACACTCCAAAATCGTTTGTCAGAAATGCACCATTAGCACCTGCAAGTGTTCCGATTTCAGTATTAGTACCTGCATTATTTATAAAACCACTGTTTTCACCAAAACGTCCTGAACCTCCATCCAAAGCCTCAAATTCTACTGTAAAAAGAAATTCATTTGCACCCGTATACTGTTTGTCACGAATGAAATTATCAGGGTAATAAGTCTTCAACCCATATTTCCCGCTGGCAATAACCTGCTGAAAAGCTGCTATTGCATTTTGATAATGTTGCACCCCATCACCTGACAAATCCCTGTGTTTTATAATAGTGCCTTGTGTTAAATAAACTTTCCCAAGATATGCAAGGGCTGTAAACTTGCCAGCTCTTCCCCTTTCAGGATTTTCGGGCAATAATTGGGTAGCTTGGTTTAAATCTTCAATGATAAAGTTATAGAGCTTTGATTCCTGCTCTTTCATCTGACCTGCCGGCATATTTGAAACCGATTGAATTTCGCTTAGCTCTCTAAAGAATTTATCTATAAGAGGTACATTACGATATAACCTTACCAGATTGAAATAATAGAAAGCACGTAGAAACCTCGCCTCACCGTTTATTCTGGCCCATGTTGTACTATCGGCAACCGAAAGTTCTGATGCTTTCCCAAAAGTTTCAGCTCTCTCGATAATCAAATTGGTGCGTGCAATAGCTGTATAGTGTGCGTTCCAGATACTCAACGCTGTACCTGTAGAAGCATCGTAATTCATCCGTGCAATTGCACTGTTTGCAAACGTAGTACCAGTGGCCGGAACTGTATAGTCGGTTGTGAAATGAACATAGTAGGTAGAGCCTGTAATGTCATTATCTCTCAGGTTATTGTAGGCCTGACCTAATAATAACAATGCTTCAGTCGGGGTTTTTCCGAATGTATTTAAGTTTATGTCTGATTTTATCTCGTTTGTTGTAAATTTTTTACAGCTCGTATTATTAAACAAGAGAAACGCTAAGCAGATATATATTGAGAATGATATTTTCATAACTGTTTTTTTGTGGGTAATTAAAATGTCAAGTCTAAACCGAATAACAGGAATCTTGAGCGAGGATATGCACCCTGATCAAGGCCCGGAAATAATCCACGGTTAACACCTGTTGCAGTGTTTACTTCAGGATCATACCATGAGTAACGAGTTAATACAAAAAGATTTTGACCAGTTATTGAAATTCTTGCAGACGGAATTCTGAATCTCTTTAGCCATTTTGCCGGCAGTGCGTATCCTAATCGTACTGTTTCTAAACGCAGGTAAGAACCATCTTCAACCATCTCACTCCGTGAAAACAAACTATTGATCCTCGTCGTGAATATTGCTGAGGTTGACTGGTAGTTTGCATCCTGGTTTTGACGATTCCAAATACTGTTAACCACATCTTGTATAAGATTATTATCCCCTCTTAAATAAAATGCTCTGTTAATATTATTATTAACGTTATCATTACCATAAGACCAACGTAAAAAAGCATAAAGCTCAATACCTCGATAGGTAAGTGTGTTACCCATCCCTCCCGTATGTATTGGAAGTGTATATGCAATTGGCACGTACTCGTCACGGTCAATTATGCCATCACCGTTTACATCAAAAAATTGAAATTCACCGGTATTGTTATCCTGTGTTTTGCGGGCCGAATTATAACGTTCCAGATCTGTATTTACAAGGCCATCCTGAATTGTACCATAATATACTCCTATGGGTTGACCAATACGAAGTAATACATCATTTGGCAAACCACCGGCACCAACTGCTTTAAACCCAAGTTCAGGCACACCACCTAAGTCAAGAATTTCGTTTCTGTTAAAAGAAATATTGAAGTTTGTGGTCCATTTCAACTTCCCTTTTGTTGCGTTCCGTGATACCAGTTCAAACTCAAATCCTGTATTACGCATCGAACCTATATTCTTGATTGATGATGCAAAACCACTATAGCCAGGAAGCTGAATATCCAGCAAGATATTTGTATTTGTGTTATTGTAGTAATTAGTTGTAAGAGCGAACCTGTCATTTAAAAAACCAAGATCTAAACCAAGATTAATTCCTTTGGTTGTTTCCCATGTAATATCCGGATTAGCGAACCTGTTGTTTGGATTAACAATTGTTGTAAGCCCGTTATTAAATGGATAAAATACATTTGAGATATTGCCTAAAGGAATACCTGCGTTATTTGGGATCTGATCATTGCCAGTAATACCATAACCTGCTCTCAGTTTAAAAGTAGAAAGGACGTTAGACGCAAAATCCATAAATTTTTCATCCGCAATATTCCAGGCAACAGAAACAGCCGGGAATACACCCGTTTTATCTTTTACAAATCTTGATGATTCATCAACCCTTGTAGAAACTGTAAGTACATATTTACTTTGAAAATCATACTGTATGCGGCCTATGTAAGAACGAACTCTTACATCTGTAAATGATGGGGTTGTTCTTGCAGATTGAGCAGAGGCCAAACTATAACCACCTAAAACTTCTGTACCAAACTGTTCATAGCGGGTAAAATACTGGTTTGCGATATCCTTTCTGGCCTCAAATACAAACGTGCCATTTATTCTATGATCACCAAATTTTTTGTTGACAGACATTCTCGGTTGAAACACAAAACGAGTATCTCTTCTGTCAGTGATATCAACCCTTCCTTTTACTGTAAATGCTTCTCGCAACTGGCTTGGTATATAAATATTTCGATAAGAATCATCGTTGATAACACCGCCCTGGAGCACAAATTCCAACCATGAAAACGGCTTTGCAGACACACTAATATTTCCATTGAAGGAGTTAGATGCCCGTTTTGCGTCCGTTTGTTTTACCCTGAACTCAGGGCTTTCAGGATTTGCGCCCTGACCACCGTTATTAATCACCCCCTCAGATGAACCTTGAATATTATCCCGATTGATAAAAGGATTTAAAAAATTGGCTTGGCCAATTGCATTATCGGCTCTGTTATCGCCAATCAGACCCGTATATGCTGAATTTGCATATTGAAATTTAAGTGAAGCACTAAAGACATTGCTTATTTTCTGATCAAGGTTTAAGCGAGCTGAAAGTCGACGAAACCCTGAATTAATAATGTTTCCCTTTTCATTTGCATACCCCAAAGAAGCGAAATAAGATGTTCCGCCCTGAGTAGAACCTGAAAAGCCTAAGTCATAAAACTGTCGGGTATTTGTCTGTGTAATTAAATCAAGCCAGTTGGATCCATCAAAATTTGTTACACCATACTGATTTTTAAGAATATCATAGGCATCAAGACCAAGCTTATTGGATTCCGTTGGATTAGCCAATAATTCCCACAACCCTGGCTGTCCGGGTAGAGGTATATAGCTTGTTGCAAAACCACTATTATCTCCCGCCTCTGATCTGTAACGTGCAGCACGATAAAGTGCATAATCTTTAGGGGATAAGGTATTGATCGTTCTTGCTAATTCGCCGAACCCGACTTTCGAACTAAATGTAAATTTGGGCTTCGCTGATTTACCTTGTTTTGTAGTAATTACAATTACCCCGTTTGAAGCACCAACACCATATAAAGCGGTTGCGGATGCATCCTTTAATATATCAATTGATTCAATATCATTCGGATTTATGGAAGCTAAAGGATTAAATGCATCGTTTGCACTGTTTGTATAAGGTATATTATCTATAACAATCAGTGGATTAGAGCCTGCAGTAATAGTAGATAAACCGCGGATATTTATACTAAAGCCTGCCCCCGGAGTTCCGTCATTTGAAACAATATTTACACCTGCAGCACGTCCCTGCAATACTTCGGAAATATTCACCGGTGCAGTATTTTCAAGCGATGCTTTGTCAATCTTAGATGTTGCTGCAGTATTATCCTTTTTAAATGTCCGAATGCCGTATCCAACAATTACAACCTCTCCTAAATCTGACCCTGATTTTGATAGTTTAATATTAATAACAGGCTGACCTTTTATTGAAATAGTTTGCTTTTCATATCCAGTGTAAGTAATTACAAGTGCATCATTAGAAGCGGCTTTAATTGAGAATTTGCCATCCTTTCCTGTTATAGTTGAAAGACTTGATCCTTTCAGTGAAACAGTTGCATTTTCGAGTGGTAAGCCGTCTTCGTTATCGGTTATTGTCCCTGTGACGGTAAGCTGGTTTTGTGACCATGCTGAAAGCGCTAGTACAAAGCTGAAACATGCAAGTAAAATGCATTTTTTCATATAGCAGTCGTTTTAAGTTTTAAATTAAGGCTAAGTTAAATCAGGTTTCGAAAGGCTTGTTTGCTCTGTTGCTTAATAAAATTGCTCTATCGTTCAAATAAATCATCTAAACACTTGAAAACAGAGAAGTTGGAAATAACATTGCCTATCAACCAATCTTATTAAAATGGACGTATTAAATTACTTGTTGTCCTGCCGGCTGATTATGAATAAGTAATATTTCGACCACTTTCCGACCTGCTTTCAACATCAGCAGGCCGGAAATCAGTATCACCATCAAACAAAAAAATCAAAAAAAGCATGTCTGTTACCCATTGCCTGGAATCTCATTTTGAAATGTATTCCGGGGTTTTTGAAGTTTTTCCAAAAATTCTGTAGGAGTCATTTTAAATTGTTGAAGAAAACATTTTGAAAAATACGAAGGCGAACTGAAGCCGGTCATGTAAGCTATTTCACTGATATTATTTTCACCTGCAGCGAGTAATTTAGCAGCTTGCTTTAACCGAACCAGCCTGATAAGCTCGTTCGGCACCAAACCTGACATTGATTTTAGTTTCTTATGCAAATTAGATCGGCTGATCGCCAGATCTTTACTCAGTTCTTCTACCGATAACTGCGGATCGATTATACGCTGCTGAATTATTGCCACCACTTTTTCAATAAACTCTTTGTCCTGCCTGTTGGTAGTAAGTACTTCGGCTTCGGTATTGGGTTGTTCGGAAAATCGTTTTCTTAATTTTTCTCTGGATTCAAGCAGATTTTTTACCACAGCCAGCACATGTTTCCATTTGAACGGCTTTGAAATATACGCATCGGCTCCACTTTCTATGCCCTCTATCTCTGCTTCGCTGTTACTTTTAGCAGTAAGCAGTATTAACGGAATATGGCTGAACTGCACATCACTTTTAATTTGTCGGCAAAATTCAACACCATCCATAACCGGCATCATCACATCAGAAAGAACAATATCGACAGATTGAGTTTCGATGAGCTCCAATGCCTGTTTCCCGTTTGCTGCTTTCAGAACTTTATAATTTTCGGTCTTTAAACTGTCTGCAATAAAATTGAGTAAGGAAGCATCGTCATCTGCAACAAGAACAGTTGCTTCTGCTTCTTTTTCAAGAGAGCCATCCGTTTCAATCGGCAACACCGGCTCTTTCACTTTTTCCAGAGGCAGTTCAAGTGTAAAAACGGTCTTTACTCCTTCCCTGCTTTCTACCAATAACCTTCCCCCATGTTTTTCTGCAAGTGAACTGGCTAATGCCAAACCGATACCCGAACTGCCTAAGTTGTTATATTGATGAATACCCGAAGAACTGGTGAAAAATTTTTTAAAGATATGTTGCAGATTTTCACCCGGTATTCCAATGCCATCATCCTCAACCCGCAGATGTAAACTGGCTTCGTTCTGCATACCGGTTACTTCTTCAATTACAATTCGTACTTTTCTTCGGGCAAACTTGAAGGCGTTAATCAACAGATTGCTTAAGATTTTATGGAGTACTTCCGGATCAGCATCCATCAGCAATGAACTTGTTTTGGTGGTAAGTGTAAACTCGATGTCTTTTTGATAGGGTAAAGATGAAAACCGTGAATAAACAGATTGCACCAAAGAAACTACTTCAACTTTTTCTTTTTTGATCGTATATACATCACTTTCAATCCGTCTGAAATCAAGCAACTGGTTAACTAGATCCATCAGCCGCTCCGCATTTTCTTCCATTATGTGCAGCTGTTCCGTTTCTGTTCTCTCCCATTTCTTCAGCGTGATTAATTTTTCCAATGGTGCAATAATTAGCGAAAGCGGTGTACGTATTTCATGTGCCATTACGGTAAAGAACTCAATCTTGCGTGCATAAAACTCCTGCTCTTCTTTATTCTTCATCCGCTCAACCTTCAACTGATTTTGCCTGCGTATGTAAGCAGCTGAATACTTGTATGCAGTATATACAATGCCGATCAACAGCAAAACGTAGATAAAATAAGCAAGTATTGTTTTATAGAACGGAGGTTTAATTACAATGCGAATTGTTTTTTCGGGCACATTCCAATTACCTTCGTCTGCCGTTGCCTTTACTTTAAATGTATAGGTACCGGGTGGTAAATTAGTATAGGTCGCTTTACGTTCGGCTCCAACATAGTTCCAGTCGGGATCGAAGCCCTCCATTTTATAAGCATATTGAAGTTTATCAGTTACAGCAAAACTTAACCCGGCATATTCAAAACTCATGAAAGACTGATCGTGTTTTAGCGTAAGTGCCGAAGTATAATTGATCTGCTTATGCAAGCCTGTACCTGTACTATCGGGTAACAGGTCCTTATTAAACAGCTGAAAATTGGTAAGTGAAACAGTAATCTTTTCATTCGTTTGATCGGCAATTGCCGGATTAATGATATTAAATCCTTCAATACCTCCTGCAAACAGGTTGCCGTTGCGTGCTTTGTACAAAGCCTTATAGTTAAACTGTTTTCCCTGCAGGTTATCCTGCATAGTATAATGCTTTATTTTTTCTGTCTGTAAATGAAGACTGTATAAACCATTGTTGCTGCTAAGCCATAAATTGCCATTATCGTCGCCAGTAATACCATAAATAATATTGGCAGAGATCAACCCATTGCCGGTGTATGGCTTCAGTTCTTCTGTTTTATAATTATAACGGTAAAGACCTCTGCCATCTGTACCAATCCATAAGTAACCATGTGCATCATCAAACAAACAAATCAATTTTGAAGGTGCTGTGCCGCTGCTGCTTTTTATTTTTTGTACCGCATTGGTTCGTTTGTCCATGCGCAACAGTCCATTGTTATGTGTAGCCACCCAAATAGTTTTGCTGTTATCCTCATACAAGTCGTAAATGATCGTGTTCAGTAAGCCTTCTGTTGGAATAGTGGAAAATGTGCTGCTTGATGAATTAAATCGACAGAGCCCCCTGTCGGTACCAACCCAGATAATGTCGTCTTTGTCCTGGTATAAGCTGAAGATGTTATCGCTGATGAGGGAGCTGGTATCACCTTGCTTGTTTCTGTGATACTGTACGGATCCGGTTGATGAGTTCAACACATTTACACCGCCTGCAAACAAACCTATCCAGATGTTCCCGTTTTTATCACGCAGCAAGCTATGGACGTTATGGTAGGAAAGTTTTTGCTGCCCTCCTGAAAACGGATACTTCTGAAACTTTTTTGTTGCAGCATCATAATAATGTAAACCGGCGTCCTCTGTTCCTACCCAATACTTTCCGGGTTTATCCTCCAGGAAACAACTGACTGCTCTTCCACTCAAAGAACCCGCATCGCCTGTTGGATAGTATAATTCAAATGCCGAGTTTCTTTCCCTGAAGAAATTAACACCTCCAAAAAAAGTACCCACCCACACAATACCACTTCTGTCTGCATAAATTGAATACACGGCATTATCGCTGATGCTGAAGATGTCGTTGCTTTTATTACTGTATACAGTAAATTTTTCTGTTGCTAAATCCAGTACGTTCAACCCTTTTTCTGTGCCTACAAACAACTTACCCGCTGTCGTTTGATTAATCGATCTTACAATATCATCTTTTAAAGCACCATCACCGCCTGCACGATAGGTTTTAAACTGCTGTTCCGCTTTATTCCATTTACACAAGCCGCCGTTCATCGTACCAATCCACATTACACCATCAATCCCTTTATGAATGGCATTGATAAAATTATTACTTAGATTACTATTGGTTGATCGAAGATTCTGAAACTGCTTTGTTAAAGGTGAAAACACATCTACACCTGTACCAAAATACCCGATCCATATATTGCCCTCATCATCCTGCTCCAGTCTTGTTGTTTGATCCGAAGAAACGGAATTGCTTTTGCCGGTAAATGTAAACTGTTGTGTTTTGCCCGTAGTTGTGTTGAAATAATAAAGCCCGTTTAAACGGGATGCAAGCCAGATATGACCGTTGCGGTCTTTCAGAATATCAAAAATGGTTTTGCCTGCTGTAGGAGAAAACAGTGAAAAATATTCTGTTTCGAGATTAAGGATGTAGGCACCATTTTCTGTTCCAACCCATAAGTGCACGCTGTCAATACGTGTAATACAATGAATAAAGTTGTTGCCAAGTATACCTTTTACATTCTCTTGAAATTGAAAGTTTTTAAACTGGTATCCATCAAAACGGCTAAGGCCGTTTTTTGTTCCAAACCACATATAACCATTATCATCCTGCATAATGGCACGTACTGTGCCGGACGGCAGTCCATCAGCAACAGAAAAATTCCGAAACAACAATTGCTGTGCTTCTGTTCCTGTTTGAAAGAAGCAAAACAAAAGCACAGCCACATATCGTACAAGCAATTTCATAGAGTGAAGGTAAATAACTATTTCCCCGATGGCCTGCAGAGTTGTTTAATAAAATCAACTTCATACTTGCTGAATGGCGTACCGTCTTTCCTGTAAATATCATGAAACCAGAGCAATGGTTCCTTGCCATCTTTAATGGGTGTATCCCATGCAAAAATGGTATTGGTTTTACCACTTACAAAACCCCAATTAATTGCACCTACGTTTTCCTGTTTCAGTAAGGGAAGAATGAGCTGAAATAAACTTCCGTTCCGGCGTGCCATATACTCGGTACAGATTAACGGACGGTTGTACTTACGCAATGTGTCAATAGCATTCTTATGATGATCAATATAATTGTAATTGTGATAAGTAATAATATCAGAATTGTCCAATTGAAATTTGTTCAAATCCTTAAAAGGCGGAGCATTGTTCCAAACACCGGCTGTAACAGGTTGTGATGGATTGACTTCTCTTGCCCATTGAAACACTGCCTTGAGTAGCGGCATACTTTTATTGTGCTGTGCATTATTGCCCGGCTCGTTGTACAGATCCCACATAAGGATACGGTCGTCATTTTTAAATGTGGTCATCAGATCTTTTACATATAATTCTAATGTTTTTATTGTATCAGGGTTTGTATAAAGCATGGTACCCGGATCTCTCACCCAACCTGAATTATGAATTCCGGGCTTTGGCTGTGGTTGCGTACCAACAAATGAGGTATCGTTCCAGCAATCATCAAAAAACACAAACAGGGTTTTTATACCGTGCTTAGTTGAAATGCTGAGATAGGTATCAAGACGCTTTTTGAATCCATCTTTATCAGATGTCCATAACAAATGATGCAGGTACACACGCATCACATTAAAGCCAAGCCCTTTTGCCCAACCTAACTCTCTATTGATGGTTGCTGTATCAAAGCTTGCCGCCTGGAACATTTCGAGTTGGTTGATGGCGGTACTTGGTTGAAAATTACTGCCACGCAGCCAGCCTTGTCTGGCGTACCATTCTTTTGCTTTTGTTTCTGACCATTTAGAGCTTTGCGCACTTACTGTGATGCATGTAAAAATAAATGCCGCAATTATACAACTGTATTTCTTCATACTATTTGATTTTGGATGATTGCCTGATTTGGTTCAGCTGTTGTTGAAATTCCTGTATCATGGAAGGATATTGCTTTGCAAGATTTTTTTGTTCAGAAGGATCTTTATCAAGATTATACAACTGCACTTCACTTGATAAACCTGATTCTACTTTTTTGTTTCGGAACCAGCCCGGCACTGTTCCTTCAACGGCAGCAATAAACTTCCAGTTGTTTTTTCTGAGAGAAAACGTGTAGGATTCTTCCAGCATCCATATTCTTCCTTTATTTGTTTTCCCCAGCCATGCAGCTAACTGGTTTTCGCTGTCTGTTGCTTCATTGTCTTGCAACTTTGCATTGATTAAAGCTGCAACAGTTTTATAAAAATCCACCTGTGATACTAGTGCTTTGCTTACCGTTGGTTTTATTTTTCCCTTCCAATATATAATGGTTGGTACTCTTGTACCCGCTTCATAAGCGCTGTATTTTCCTCCACGATAAATACCTGATGGTTTGTGATTGCCCACCAACTGTTCTGCAAAATCAGCATATCCATCATCGAGCACGGGGCCATTATCACTTGTAAAGATCACTAAGGTGTTTTCGGTGAGTTGCAGTGAATCGAGCAGCTTCATTACTTCACCCACCATCCAATCCATCTCCACAATGACATCGCCACGTGCACCCATGTTTGTGTTTCCAACAAATTGTTTATTCGGTGTTCTCGGCACATGAATATTCGGAAACGGATAATATAAAAAGAAAGGTTGCTTCTGATTTTTGATAATGAATGATTTTGCTTTTTCATTCAGTACAAAAGGGATTTCCTCATCAACCCATCTAGCTGATTTCCCTCCAGTCATATAACCAATTCGACTGATACCATTGGTGATCGTATTGCTGTGTTGTGTATCAGCTTTTTGTTTCAGCAATTGCGGGTGTGATAAACCTGTTGGTTCATCACCGATCCTGTTAGTATAGCTGACCTTAATCGGATCGTTGACATCAAGATTGGGTACTTTTCCATTCTCGACATACACAGTCGGTACACGATCCGTTGTTGCAGGAATTAAAAATGAATATTGAAACCCAATCGATTCAGGGCCAGGTGTAATTGTTCCGTTCCAATCTATGGTTCCGTTTCCCAAACCCAAATGCCATTTGCCAACAACACCCGTAGCATAACCATTTCGTTGCAACATAGTCGCTACTGTTTGTGTACCCGGTTTAAATAACAAAGGCGCATCGCCCGGAAGAATAGCTGCTTTGTTTCGAAATGCATATACACCAGTAAGCAAACTGAAACGAGATGGCGTACAGGTAGCAGCAGCGCAGTGTGCATCGGTAAAACGCAAACCACCGTCAGCAAGTTTATCAACATTGGGAGTACGCAGAGTTATTGCACCGTAACAACTCACATCACCATAACCCAGATCATCGACATAAAACAAAATAATATTCGGTTTTTTGTTTTGCGAAAACCCTGCAAGAGCATTTGCAAAAACAAATACAAGTATGATGAAACGCCTTATCATATTTTTAATACAGTAGTTACTTCTGCTGCAGTCTCCATTTTTTTCCTTTGTTGATAATATCAGTAAAATCATCAAACCAGAGCGGATTAGGAGTAAAGGAACCGTCAGTTTGTTCTTTTAAACTTTTCATTGGGAAAATAGGATTAATAAACCAGGTAGGTGAATTAGGTCCCATTTTCTGAGGAGCTGATTGACTTAAATAGCCATAGGTAGCCAATACTACTCCGTATTTCTGAAAGTAACGGTAATACGTTTGCATAAAATGCTGCGGAAACCAGCGGCGTGATGCAAAAAAATCATTCCACTCGGCAGCACTAACTCTTTCTGAATTGGCTTTACTATACCATTCATAGCATTTCATAGAAGAAGGATAATTATATTTAGCTGCAAATTTTTTCCCTTTTTCACTATCGCCTAATTCATCAGCCACATGCTGGTTGTACAATCGGAAGAGAGAGTACTCAGGAACAATAATCGGCTTATCCGGCATGATACTTCGCACAAAACGAAACGCTTCATCCATTTCAAGAGAATCGCTGATGTGCAGGTGAACCGATAACCCTTTAATTCGTTTGTCGGTTTGTGCCAGTTTAATTAAACCAACTACGCCAGGGGTTTGTTGCTCAGCTTTTAAAAACAATCTTGGTAAAGAACCTGTATAAACATCCGGCCGTTTTATTTTTTTATGTTTTGCATAATAAGGCTCTACAACTTCTGTAAGTAAGCGTTCGGTAAACTTCACCAGAGGAACATAGCCTTCGCTGTTAAGTTGTAAATCGCTTTCATTGGTTTCAAGATTCGGTTCATTACCGAGTTTAAAAATATCAATACTTCCACCTACTCTCTCAATAATGGCAGATGCTACTTTAAAATACTTTTTTTCGTCCTCACTACCGGGTTTTGGAACATCAAGTTTAAACTTTTTAAAATCCCAGCGAAAACCAAATGCAACTTTATAGCCTTTCTTTTTTGCTTCAATAATATTCTGCAGACCCGGTTCTGTTGCTGCATTTTTTTCACCCCGGATGTATTCAAAAATATACGGCGTGGTACGCACCCACTCCACCGGTGTTTTTGCCAGATATGTAAAATCAATGATCTCCGGATCATGATTAAAGTTAGCACCGATCTCCTGGGCATGCAGCATTACTGTTAACAACACACACAGTAATACATTCATTATTTTTTTGCTCATAGTTACTTTGATTTAGCCGGAAGTGATTGATAAAATTTATTCGCCCGTTCATGATCGGGCATCAATTTGCCATTCTCCCATTTCACCGGCACAAGTCCCGGTCTACAGGTAACCGGATATTTCTTACCCATTTCGCCACGTGGATTAAAAAAAGTGGTACTCCACCATTGCCCTTGTTTGTCTTTAAAAATATTATTATGTCCACCCTCAAGTATTGCAGGGTATCGCTCGCTGTAAGGGCCATAAATATTATCGCTCTCTGCTACTACAACATCATAACTGTACAACGAATTGAGATCTTTTTTGTCATTGCGCAAATAAGTAAAACTTCCATCTGTCTTTTTTACTGACCATACAGTTTGCAACAACTGGTACCTGCCATTATTTTTTGCAATAAAGACTCCTTCAATATAAGGATCGGGATTGTAAGGTTTTTCTTTTAACCGCCTGAAAGGTTCCGCAATATCTGTAAGTTCATGATTCATTTTGGCAATGAAGTGATTATGACCAACCAGGTAGACTTCACCATTTTCATCTTCAAACATACTTAAGTCAATATTTCCAAAAATAGGTTTGCTTTCATTTCCCTGAATGTTTTTATAAGGCCCCTGTGGTTTACCGGATATACTTTCTAACACAAATGATCCGGCACCACCATTTAAACAGGCGATGAGTAACCACTTTTTCTGACTTTTTATATAATGCAATTCGGGTGCCCATACAGCCCGGTAAAATGAGTCTAATGGATCTTTATTGGGTGATTTGGCCCCATGCTCTAAGGGTTTTCCTTTTTTTTGCCACATGGCCGCATCTTTGTCAAAACTCCAGATTAAACCCAATGCCTCCCATTGCTTCATATCCTTTGAACGCCAGAGGTATAACCCATCGTTATAATCCCAGCAATGAATATTACCTGTTGGGAAAACCCTTCCGGGTGTTGCCGTTGTACCTGTCATATAATAATATCCATCGGGACCTGTCATTACATAGGTATCACGCATCCAGTAATCAAATACAGGTGTTACTGCAGCCGATACTGTCAGCGCTTTGTTTCCTACCGGTGCTGCAGGGTTACTGTATTCCTGCAAAACAGTTGGCTTAACCGTTTGGCAGCATAGAGCAAAACACCATAAACAAAAAGTAATTGTCGAAAATAATCTCATGTTTATCATAAAGAAAATAGTTAAAAATAGTAAGGGTAAAAAACGGCGGCAAGACTACCGCCGTTGGACTATTGATTATGTCCCCCTTAACACTGCTAAAAAAAATTAATAGCCATCTGTTTGTTTACATGCTTTATTTGCATCAATTTCTGCCTGAGGTATTGGAAACAGTTTATGTTTTTCTGCTGCTGCAGTAATACCTCTTGCCTGCGCACCGGTTATAAACCGATTGTGTCGCAATAAATCTTCCCTTCGTTTTCCCTCACTATAAAATTCCCATGCACGTTCTCTTAAAATAAAATCACGCAACACATCTTTACTTATTGCCTGAGCGAGTGTGAGTGCTGCAATACCTGCACGTGTGCGCACAAGATTTATTAAATCCAATGCTTCCTGCGTCGGGCCATTCAATTCATTTAATGCTTCGGCCCTTGAAAGTAAAATATCTGCATAACGGATTAATGGCACATCGTTACCGCTATGGTTGCCAATGGTTGCATTATCCCAATATTTTAAACTGCGAACATTATCGGCAGTTGCAAGCAGGTTTACTGTTGCATTACTTTGATTAACATAACTCCTGATGAGCAACGTCGCTCTTTTATCATTGGCAACATCAAAGGTGCTTGTAAACATAGTACGCATACGGTACTGAGTTGCAAAGTTGGCCATACTCAACGTAAACACAAAGGCAGGTATTTGTGTAGTGCTTTTGAAAGCCGGAGGTAATGCACCTGCAGTGTACCAGTTACCAAAACCAACTTCATTACGGCAGGGTGTTACCCAAATCATTTCCCTGTTACGTTCATTGGCAACCGTAAACATATCCTGGTACTGTGGAAATAACTGATAGTAATTAAAATTCATTACTTGCTGTCCTGCATCTGCTGCTTTTTGCCATTGTCTTGTATTCAAATAATATTTTGTAAGTATTGCCCATGCAATGCCTTTGTTGGCTCTTCCAAATGCTTCTTCTGCACCGGGCGCAGGGAGGTCGGCAATGGCAGCATTAAATTCTGTTTCAATAAAGTTGCGCATTTCTGCATCGGTTGCCCTGGCAAGTTCTACTTCTGTAATACTTGACAAACGCAAAGGCACAGGGCCAAACCACCTGTACAATAAATCATACGCAGCAGCTCTTAAAAATTTTGCTTCTGCTGTATATAATTTCTTTTTTGCATCGGGCATATTTGCATTTGCAATATTATCGAGCACAAGATTTGCATCACGTATGCTTCTGTACGAGGGTCCCCACACATCGGCCTGAAAAGTACCCAACGCAGCATCCCATGTAAAGTTTTGTATTTGCGACAGAGCAAGATTTTCATTGCCGCCACTGTTAAAACCAACATCGGTACTTACTTCAGAGATATTTATCAAAAATCTTGAAGGCGTTGGATTTTGCGCATTTGCATACGAAGAAAACAAAACAGCCCGGGTGCCCGCTTCGCCACTTAAAACAGTTGCTGGCGAAAACTCAGCATAGGGTGTTACTTCCAGTATTTTTTTACAACCGGTTAAAGCCAGAAACGTAAATGCTATAAGAGAATATATTTTGTATTTCATTTCAATAATATTTGCAGGGTTTAGAATTGAACATTTACACCAAACAAAAAGGTACGTGCCATTGGGTAACTGCTGTAATCAATTTTAATAATGTCATTGCCGATAGCATTCAATGCCGGATCGTAGCCAATGTATTTGGTCAGCACAAACAAATTCTGACCGGTTGCATATATGTTTAATGATTTTATTACTTTACTGTTTTTTATCGTGAATGAATAACTGATGGTGGCCGATTGCAAACGGAAGTAAGAAGCATCCTGTACTGTCAATGAATTAATCTGATGGTTGCCCGCCTGTGCCCCTGATGCTGATGCTCCTGCACTTGTTGCAAAAGAAGGATACTTATCAGATGGGTTTGTTGCTGTCCAGCGGTTAAGATAAGGTTCTGCCAATCTGTTTCTCCTGAAACTTACAGGGTACAATGCATCTACATACGCATTATTGATATTACTTGAGCCTTTCTGCCCGTCAAAAAACAAAGCGAGTGATAAATTTTTGTATTGAAGCGTAGTATTAAATCCATACGTAAAATCGGGTAGAGATTTACCAAGTATTACACGATCGAGAGCGTTAATTACTTTATTGCTGTCAACATCCAGAAATTTTAAATCACCGGGCTTTGCACCGGTTGGTGCTTTTGTAAAATCGTCAGCCGTTTGCCATACACCGGTCACTTTATAACCATAATAAGAACCTATTGATACACCCGGGCGTATGACTGAAACATTTGAAAGATTACCTGCACCACCTGTTATAATTTCAGGAATAGGACCAAGATTCAGCACTTTGTTTTTAATTACAGAAATATTACCGCCTGCGCTCCATGTAAAGTTTTTTGAACGTATAACATCGCCACCCAATGTAAATTCAACACCCGTGTTTTGCATATCGCCCACATTTTTTGTTTGTTCTGTAAAACCGGTGCTGGGTGGTAACGGTAATGCCAGCAGCAAATCAATTGCTTTGCGTTTAAACACATCAACTGTTCCGTATAATCTTCTTCTGAAAAAAGAGAAGTCAACACCAGCATCAAACTGTAATGCACCTTCCCATTTCAGGAAAGGATTGGCACTGCGTGTTGGTGCAATAGAAGTGTACAATGTATTACCGAATATTGCCTGGCCGCCACCTGAGAAAGAAGCAAAATAAAGATAGTTGGCAATGTTCTGGTTACCTACTGCGCCATAACTTGCCCGTAGCTTTAATTCATCGAGGTTTTTCATCTTCTGAAAAAAAGCTTCTTCATGTAATTTCCATGCAGCCGCAACCGATGGGAAATATGCAAACCTGTTTTCTTCGCCAAACCTTGCAGATCCATCTGAACGGATGGAAGCAGTAAGCAGGTATTTATTTTTATACGAATAGATAGCTCTTGCCAGCAACGAAACAATTTTGTTTGAAGCCCTGCCGCTTCCTACTCTTTCCAATGAATCGGCACCACTACCCAATGCATTGTAAGTAAGATCGGGCAACAGGTAACCTGCACCTGTTCCGCCAAAAGAATTACTGCCATAACGATCGAAGGTTGCACCGGCCAATGCAGTAACACTGTGATGTTTGCCGAAATCTTTTTTATAGTTGAGTGTTGCCTCCCCCATATAATAATTGGCATTGCCCACATCAATAGTGCCTACACCACCTAAGGGGAGACCTTGTATAGTTGTTGGATCAACCCATGTATTTCGTTGCGAAATATTAATATCTCCACCAATACGCAGCTTCAAGGAAAGTGAGGGAATAAAAAAGTACTCACCATATACATTTCCGAATGTGCGGAAATTATCACTGTTGGCATATTGCCCGTTGAGCAATGCCAGGGGATGATCCATTGTGCTCATAAAAAATGAGCGGTTATATGTGCCGTCAGTATTGTAAACAGGATAACTGGGGTCGTAATATATAGCGGAATACAAAGCACTTCCGTTTTCGTTAACTCCAAGTCCAACGGAATTGTAATCATCATGTATATAAGAAGTGGCGAGATTAAACCCAAATGCATATTTTTTTGCTACACTGTTTTCAATATTCACTCTTGCTGTATAACGTTGTGAACCTGATTTGCGCACCACACCTTCCTGGTGGAAATAGCCAAGCGAAGCAAAAAACTTTGTATTGTCTTTACCACCTGAAAAGGTAAGATCATGGCTTTGAATAGAAGCCTGGCGGAACAACAGATCCTGCCAATCGGTATTCACCACATCATGTGTTACACGTTCGGTTGGTACTCCACCGCCTGCATCGATAATTGCATTGAGTGAAGTTTTATATTCATCACCGCTAAGCAGATCTAAACGTCTTGAAACATTCTGCACACCATAGTAACCATTGTAAGAAACTTTTAATTTTCCCGATGCTCCTTTTTTTGTTGTGATAAGTACCACCCCGTTACTGCCACGTGAACCATAAATGGCAGTGGCCGAAGCATCTTTCAATATTTCAATTGATTCAACATCGTTCGGGTTTAAACTGTTGAGCGGGTTACGTGGATTTGGATTATTGGGAAACCTGTTGCCACTTGCCCCAACAGGTGCAAGATTATTTACCGGCATTCCATCAATCACATATAACGGATCATTACCTCCGTTAATAGAACTGATACCACGGATTTTTACACTCATGGCAGCGCCCGGTTCTCCGCTTTTTTGATATACCTGTACACCTGCTGCACGGCCAACCAATCCCTGGTCTAAACTGATGTTGGCGCCGCCTGTTAAATCTTTTGATTTGAGCGATACAACTGAACCTGTTAAATCGCTTTTGCGTGTTGTGCCGTAACCAATAACCACCACTTCGCCAAGGTTAGCCCCAGATGCAGCAAGTGTTACATTAATGTTACTGCCTGATCCCACTCTTACTTCTTTTGTCGTGAAATCAACAAAAGAAAAAACAAGAATATCACTGTTAGCGTTTACAGTTATTGAATAATCGCCGTTTGCATTTGTGGTGGTGCCCGTACCGGAATTTTTGAGCATAACAGAAACACCTGCAACAGGCTCGCCTTTATCAGCCGATGTTACTTTTCCGGTAACAATGCGGCTTTGCGCCTGTGCAATGTTGATGGTAAATAGAAACAGTGTTACAAACACAACATGGTTGTAAACTGTGCACACATACTTGTTTGTTTTTTTTATCATATAGCAGTAGTTTTTAGAATTATTAATTGCAGTTGAGAACACCAGCGTTTATATCAGCAAACTGTTGAAAAAATGAATAACGACCTTCTGCTTCTCCGGTCGGTAACAACTCAACAGAACGGCCTGTGAACAATGAATTCATAATCCAGGGATCGGTATCAACTGTAAAATCTGCACCAACCGGGTAGCTCTGTCGCATGGCATACGTTGCAAACCAGAATTTGTTGCTTGCTTTAAAAAGTTTAAAAGAGTTGCACAAATAATCTTTTCTTATTTCAAGCCAGGGATTGTATTGATGAAAAGCATCCCACTCTTCTTTTTTACGTGGATTTTTTAATGCATAATCAATGTACTGCCAGCATTTGGTAATTCCTGGCGGCGGGGGTAAAATAAAATCGGTTGTACTTGCATTTGCTGCATTGACAAACTCAGGCGTAATATCTGCGTTCAGGTTTGAACGCCACCATTTCATGAGGGAGTATTCTGTAATAATAATTTTCTGATTATCTCTCAATTTATCATGCACATAATTTATGGCAGTAGTAATTTCAGGGTTATTATCGTGATGAATGTGCATGCTTACTCCCGCAATCCAACTGTTGGCTTTAACCCATGCAAGCAAGTTATTTATACCTGCATTACCCTGTCTGCCGCTTTGATACATATTATCAAACGAACCTATGAAAATGGGCCTTTGCAGATTTTTTGCAACTAAATAATTCTGAACTCTTGTTGCCAATGCTTTGTAAAAAGTATTGAGTGGTTCATCCCACGTGTTTGTTTCTGATTCAATAAAGGGTTCGTTTCCAACAACAATTACATCGGTACCAAGTATCACTTTATCCAGCACCTGATCAACATAATTAATATAATTGCTCCAGGCACTGCTGTTTACGGCCGGATACGGTCTTGTTTTAAAATTGAATTTTAGATTGAGACAGGTTTTATAGCCTTGTCCCTTAAGCTTTAAATATTCTGTAATACGTGGACTGCTGTTGAGATTATTATTATCGTAATGATGAAAGATGTCGAGAAAGCCACGCACCCATTTTGTTTTGCTGCGGCTGAGCTCACCTGGGTTTATTTCGTGCAGGCTTTCATTATAGTTTACCCCGAGATAACGTTCAGTATCTGTAACCATAACACCACCGCCGGTAGATGGATCGGAAGGAGGATTGGAACCACCCCCATTACCAGAAGACGGCTTTTTGCAGGCAGTAACTGTAATTGAAATAGCGAGAACTGTTACAGCAAAAAATTGTGTTGCAAAACGGACTAAGAAAATTCCCTTCTTCATGTCGGCAGATTAATCGTTGAATTGTTACAATCGTTAGATAAAATTATCTGCCAACAGGTAGTTTAGCCTGTAACTATTGTGCTTAAATCTGGTAAAATTGTGTTTTTGCTGCTTATACTACATTATTACAATCAAAAACAGAGCTTCTATTTGTTCAGACTCCTTACGCATCTGAATCCTGTATGTTCTAACCCCGTATCAGGACTGCTCTTCATACGTCTTGCCACCCGGTAGCCACTACAATAACTGTCGTTACATAAATAACTTCCGCCACGTAAACTCCTTTTTTTGGTATGTGGTTCATCAGGGTCAAAACTTTTTGTTGGGCCCTTGGGGTTGACTGTTGTTTTTCCCTGTAGCGACTTATAATAATTATAATCGTACCAGTCGCTGCACCATTCCCACACATTGCCTGCCATATCAAACAACCCATAACGGTTACAGTTATATGTTTTTACGGGTGCATATTTCATGAATCCATCTTTCTGTTCATTTAAATAAGGAAACTTCCCTTCCCAGCTATTTGTTTTCGGAGCTCCCATGTTTACATGTTCATTTCCCCATGGATAAATATTGTTGATGAGCCCGCCTCGTGCAGCATACTCCCACTCAGCTTCAGTTGGCAAACGTTTGCCTGCCCATTTGCAATAAGCCATGGCATCGTCCCAGCTAACATGTACAACCGGAAAATTTTCTTTGCCTTTAATAGTACTACCTGGCCCTTCCGGATGTTTCCAATCGGCGCCTGCCACCCAACTCCACCATTGGCTGTAGTTATTGAGATCAACCGGGCCACTGCTTGGTTTAAATACTAAAGAGGCAGCTACTAAAACACTGTCAGGTGGTTTGGGTGTACCTGGTGGTACAGATTTTTTTAATTCTTCCCAATCGGGTTTCCGCTCAGCTGTTGTAATGTAACCGGTAGCTACTACAAACTTTTGAAATTGAGCATTCGTCACTTCAGTGATATCCATATAAAAAGAGTCTACACTTACTTTATGTTTCGGATATTCATCAGCACTTGCCTGCTCATTATCTCCTCCCATCTCAAATACCCCGGCGGAAATAAGCACCATCCCCTCAAGTGAGGTATCACCACTTGCCTTTACGTTACTGCTGTCGCCGGTTGCAAAACGTTGCGGCACAGCCATACAGGTGTGTACACTGCTGCTATCCGGGTCTGCCTTTGCATCATTTGATTCATTGTTATTATTACAACTCAGCAGTAATGCAAGTACTGAAAGTATGTATGTACATTTTATAAACTGTTTCATTTTATTAAAATTCTTTTTCACCCATTTCACTCACAGGCAAATTGATTTTCCGGTTTTTACGAGCCAGGTTAAAACCAATTGAGAATTGTAACTGATCGGGTTCGTAAATATAATTGGTTGTAGTGAAAAAATTTGTTCCCGAAGTGGTAATGCGTTGGCGGTTACTGAATTTTAATCCTCCATCCATATACAGCCATTGAAACTGTGCATACCAGCGTTGATCTTTTGTTGTTTTCTTTACGGTAAAATGTGGTGTTACAAAACGGCTGTCTTCACCTTGTGCAGTGGCACGCAACGAAAGATAATTAATGCTTAACTGCATAATCCAGTTATCCGGTAATGTAAACGATTGAGTGCTGTTGATACTGTACACCCAACTGTTATTACTTATTGCAATCGTGCCATTAAAGATGTTTCCCTTAATTTGATATTTATAAATATTTCCACCTGCAATAAACTGCCACCATTTGGTAACCTGCAATGTAATATTAGTTTCGAACCCCGTTTGTGTTGCACGGCCTGCATTGGTAAAGACACGGTTTAAAATGGTATCGTTAAATATTTTATTTACCCGTTGTATGGGATTGGCTATTCGTTGATGATACAATGTAACAAAGAAATTTCCTTTACTGAATGTTTGTTCTGCACCCACTTCATAATTACCAATAAACTCAGGCAGCAGATCAGGATCGCCTTGTTCCAATGTTTCTGAGTGCTCACGTTCTGGAAACGGATTTAATTCATAGTTATTAGTGCGCTTGATACGGCGGCTGTAACCGGCTTTCAGCACCCCTCTGTTCCAAGACTTATAACGAAACTGCACCGACGGGAATAAATTTGTAAGTGATAAACGGCTTTTTGCATTGGCCTGAGAGAAACTGAGGTTTCGTACCGATTCTTCCAAGCGAAGACCTGCTGAATAATCTAATTTTTTATACGATGAACCGTATTGAAGATAAGCTGCGTGAATATGGTTGGTTACATCTACTCTGCTTGTAAAAGCAGGATCGGTTACAAAATTTGCGGTTCCCAATACTTTTGTGAGATAAACAAAATTTCCATTCTGTTCATCATACCTGAACTGGTAGCCCGCCTGGAAAGTTGCCCTGCCAATTGATTTACTGTAATCAGCTTTTATACGATATGCATTAAGCGGATTGGTAGTGGGATTCCATGTGTATTGAATTGTATCAGCAATGAAGGGATAACGGAGGTTATTATTATATGTATTACCGGTGAGATCAGCCCTTTCAAACAACCCGGAAAAACTAAGCTTCGATTTATCGGCAAACATATGTGTATAATCCAGATTAGCTAATGTAAACACGCCTTCTTTTTCCTGCGTATTTTGATTGAAGTAGGTGAAGGCTGTGGAACTGTTGTTTGACAAATCTGTTTTGGAATTATTGTATAACAAATCAGCCACACGGCTTTGAAAGCGTTTGCCAATATAAAAACCGGTGCTTATTGTATTGGATTGATTGGGTTGGTAACTCAATGCAAGCCTTGCGCCATAATTGTAACGGCTAAAACTACGTTCGCCGGTTGATGGGAAACTTGTTTTGATATTGTTGATGATAGTATATACATCTCCTTCCCGAAAACCTGCCATATCATTCCGCAGATAATTAAACCCTCCACTGGCATCCCATTTATTTTTACGATACGATGCGGATACATCAACGCTGAAACGTTGTGGATTTGTATAACGCCGGTTATTAAAATCATTCAAAGCTGGTACGCCTCCCATTACATTTGTCTGCAGCATCCATCCATCTTCTGCCCCGGTTTTTGTAATAATATTAATGATGCCGCTTTTACCATCTGCATCATACACAGCAGACGGGCTGGTAATGATTTCAATGTTTTCAATTGAACCTGCAGCCAACTGACTTAATACAAATGCAGGATCGCCCTGTGTTGGTTTACCATTAATGAGCACCAGAAAACTGGCGGACCCTCGAAACGAAATTTCACCCTGGCCGTTTACAGACATCGAGGGTAGATTCCTAATAACATCCACACCGTTTCCATTGGCGGCATTTGCAAATTGCGACGGCTTGTACACCTGCCTGTCAATTTTAAATGAAACAGGCGGCCTTGCACCTTTTACAACAACCTCAGTTAATGAAGATGCTTCAGGATATAAATACAAGGTGCCGAGTTTATACTGCTTCAATAAACCGTCATAGGAAAATAAAATCTTCTTCTCTTTATAGCCACTAAAACTAATGGAAGCTGATTTAGCAAGAAGGCTGTCGGTTTTTGTTTTAAAATTTCCTGTACTGTCTGTTAACAGGCGTTGGATCTTTTGCCCATTTGCATCATATAAAGTTATTGACGCACCTTTTAACGGTCGTTGTTCAAGACTGTCAACCACTTTTCCGCTCAAATCTATTTGCTGAGCAGGTGCTGTCCCGGCAATTAACAAACAATTGACAAAAATTAAGAGACTCTTCATTATCATATTTACTATTTAATCCGTTACAGGAAACTGTGCAATACGCAATGTAGTACATCCATAAGGCACCAGTGTTATTGTTTGTGTTTGCCTATTGCCTGTTTCTACTCTGCTACGTGGCTGTGGCCCTGCTGAATGATTGTACTCCTTCCAGTTTTCAATTAGCTTTCCTGTGGTGGTAATGGTTACCGGTGCGTTTTGTAAATTCCAAGGCATGAGTGCTGGTGCCGCATTTTCTTTTATATTAAACTGTAATTTGTTCACAGCATCAATTGTAATGCCATAGTTCCAGGGAGTTTTGGCAAACACTTCATAAAACGGCTCGTTAAAATCGGCATTCTTTTTTTGTTGCCAGTCTTCTTCAACTTTCAACGCATACAATAACGGGCCCCGTTCAACAGCTACTGCATTTTCATCCCAACGGCTGAGCATGATGTGCATCGGCAGCTCAAGGGTTACCACGTCATTTTTTTTCCATGTTCTGCTGATGATTACAATACTGCCGCCTTTTTGCTGCGCATAAGTTTCTCCGTTAATTTTTACAGTTGCATTTTTACACCAGCCAGGAATTCGAATATGGAAAGGAAATGCAACTGGCGATTTTGTTGTGTAAGTAAATTTTATTGTACTGTCAAAGGGATAATTAGTTTCTTCCTTAAAGTTTATTTTCTTATTTCCTGCTACTGTTGCATTTACTTCGCTTTCGCTAAACAATAGTGCAGCAATGCCATTATCTGCTGTGGCATACCAAAGATTTTGCACATATTTCGGATAACCCTGGTGCATATTGCTGGTACAGCACGGATAGCCGGTAAGCAAACCATACACTAATCTTCCATCATTATTATTAAAAAAATTACGTTCATCATACGTAATCTTAATTTGGTTTACTTGCTGAAAATATTGTTTGACTTTGTAAGCATCGTCATGTTGCGTAGGCAATACATTGAATGCAATTTTCTCTAAGTAATCAGCATAATAAGTATCACCAGTTAATGGCAAAATACTTTCAAACGAGAACATCATTTCAACTGCTGTACATAATTCTGAGCCTTGTGTGGCGCTGTTGCCATGCAAACGTTCATCACCACCAAACATACCGGTGGCAAAGCCATGTACGTTTCTGAGTGCAGTTAATCCCTGCATGATGCTTTGCAAATAACTGCTGTCACCGGTACGTTGAAATTGTATAGCAGGAGTTTTAATGCCCTGTGCCACATTTACACAATGCAGTTGGGGATAAGGATTTACCGTTGCCAGTGTGCCATCAGTAAAATAATTTTTCCAGGGAGTGGTTTGTTTATAAATTAAATCGCCGAGTTCTAATAGAAATTTATCGCCGGTTATATTATATAACCAATAAACAACAGCCAGGTTATCACCGCCACGTTGTGCACCCCAAAAACTCCAGTGGCCAAGGGGATGTTTTGGCAATTGCGTCAGCATATACTTGAAATAATTGCTCATTAACTGCAGCACACGTTTATCTTCTGTAGCTGTATAATATTGCTGCAGCACTTTCAGCATTACCATTTTTGGCCACCAATCTTCATGGTCAATATTCTGCACACCTTTTACTTTTGGTAAAGGAGTTGCAGGTGGCTGCGGGCCAAAATAACCATCGGCACGTTGAGTTTTTATACTCCACTCTATCCATTGCTGTGCTTTTGCTTTTAATTTTTTATCATCTAAAATATAAGCAAGCGGCACCAGGCCATCCAACCAGTAAGGGCCACGTTCCCATGCATCGCCATTGCCACCCAGCCATGCGTTGTTAGCACCACATACCAACGAATAAACACTATCAAGATTGCCCGTTAATCCATCCCTCTGCAAATGGAGCATATTAAGCAACCATCCTTTGGGTTTAATGGCTCCCAATGGCAACTGTACGTAAGGCTGTTGTTGCAAAGGCGCTTTATTAGTTATGTAATAACTGTTTACCTGAGCATGATTGTTGTTGATGCAACAAACAACCGTAATAATGGATAAGAGTATCTTCATTTATTCGGCTTTAAATTCTTTATGTGGCGGCAAACTAATTACCGGTGTGCCGCCATTGGTTTGTACGGAAGCTTTGACGGAATAAGTGGCTTTTGCTTTTACAGCATCCAGTGGAATTTTCACAGTATAAGTTCCATTTGCAACATTAGCGGATTTGAACTTAGTTTCTTCCACGTTCAAATAACTTACATCACTCAGCAATACCGCAAACTCCGATTCACCATCGGTTGGGATATTGCTAAACTTTACTTTTACTTCAATTGCATCTGAAAGTTTGGTAATACTTTCTACTTCCACAGCTATTTTTTTATTACTGCGAATAATGGTGGCAATGTTGGGATAAAAACTGCATTCGCCATCAGTAGTGTATGATTTTACGGTATAAAAATATTCTTTGCCTTTTTCAATTGTTGCATCAGTGAAAGATGTTTCTGTTAATCCTTCTTTTAATACACTAAACTTATGCGGTTGCTCTCCCCTGTATAACCGATATTGCAGATCTGCAATTTTTTGTTTGGGCTCATTCCACTTTAATGCAACAGAGCCATTGCTGTTTTCAATAGCTGAAATATTTGTGGGTGGTAACGGTATATCTTGTTTACAGGTTACTGTAACACTTTCAGATGGGGTGCTTTCACCTAAACCATTATACGCTTTTACAGTTATAATGCAGGGTTTATTGTAAACAAGTGCTTTTAGTTTAAATCCAAATACATTATCTGCATCATACACAATAGTACCTATACCGCCAGGTTGTGATACCATTACTTTATAACCTGTTGCATTGGGTACAGATTTCCAGAAAACGGTTATTTGATTATCACGTGGAGCCGTTTTAAAAATTTCTGGTGCAGCAGGAACTTTATAATTAATTGCAACAGGATCTGAAAATTCACTTACTCCATTCTTATTTTTTGACTGAACTGTAAATTCATAACTGCGGCCCTTCATTAATCCTTTGCATATATAATTTGCAGCAGTAAGCGACTGAGTTGTTTTCTTCCCTGTTTGTTTATCAGTTATTGTAAGCAGATATGATACTGCTGACGGTTGTTTCCACCATTGCAACGCTATACCATTACTTTTTACTTCTGCCTTGTAAATTCGGGAAGTTTCAGGCAATTGTTTACGGTTGTTTTTCCATTTCAGTAATACAAGTGAATAGGGCATGATCAATGCGGTTCCGTTTACCTGTATTTTGTCTGCTATGACAGTTACGTTTTTATCATCCGCTTTCGTTTCTGCTATATACATGCGCTCTACCGCCTGATTTATTGAAATACCATCTATTCTCAATTGCACATCGTGCCACTCGCCGCTGCGATTGGTAACAAGAAGGTAATCATAACCGTTTGTGCCCTGCATAGCCAATGCATACATGCCAACAAATTCTTTATTATTTAAGCCGGGTACATTGGCTGCACCTGTAACTGTTGTTGCCCACACATAATTTGCATTGTTGGTGGCTTCATGTACAATACGCAAGGCTTTACCTTCATCATCCCATTCAATACCTGTTTCCAGTTTCGTTGTATTAATTGACACATTATTTTCAAAGGCATCCATAATTTCTTTATTCAGGTTTTTTGCAGGCTTAATTTTATTGCTTATTTCATGCGACCCAATCAACCATGTATTGGAATGAGACAATTGCCTCAATGTATATTCAGCATTATAAACGGCACTCATAATTCCATTGAGCGGACGGTTCCAGACACCAAACTCGGTTATCAGCATGGGAATATCCTTTTTTGTCCATTCTTCAATTTCATTCATCGTTTTTTTATCTGTTGCTTCTATGAGTTTGGTATTCATGCGGCGGTAAGCTTCTTCAAAACTTTCCTCCTTACCTGTATGTGGTGCATAAGAATGCTTGCTGAACACATTCCAGAAAGCTCCTTTCTCTTTCTGATAGCTGTTGATTTCTTTCATAAACCCCCAGATGCCATCCCATGTAAAATTCAGCGCTAATTTTGCTTCTGGAAAAATCTGTTGTATAGCATCCGCATGTGGTTTCATTTTTTGTGCATAGTCGTAACCATCGTTCCACCAGTAACGCTGGCGGCCGGGTATATAGAAATAAGGTTCGTTGCAAAACTGCCATACTTCCACTTTAATATTATTGTTCTTACAAAACCTTGCCAATTCCAATGTCATCTCCGGTGTTTCGGTAAAGGCATTTACTGTTATTACTAATTTTGCATTCACCGTTCCCAACAAATGATAGAGGTCAATGATGCGATGAGGTCCTTTTACTTCTACAAATTGATACAACCTGTCGTAGGCTTCGCCTTTATCAAACATATTGATATACTCTTTATCATACATGCCTGTGGCTGCACTGAATGCATCCCCTGCTGTACCACTCCAGTAACGCAGCCATCCGGGACGTAATTCATTTACAGCTTTAATAAAATCAGGGTGTTTATAACTCCACACTTTATCTCCAATCCTCGCATTAAAGCCACTGCTGCCTGGCACCATAGCATGACCTTGTTTTGTATCGATGTTAATACTCGCAGTAACTGCCTGCTGTGCTTTTGTTGCTGCAAACGTTATCAAAAGAATATAAAAAAGAAAAAAACGCTTCACAATCACTTTGTTCAATTTAATGTTTCAACAATTTCATTCCAAAACCGGGAGCATCACTCACCTTTATATTTCCGTTTATTAATTGGTAATTACCATAATCAATATCATCTGATAAGCAGGTAACACCTTCCACAGTGCAAACACCACCAATACCTGCGGCAAGATGCGCCGTGTAATTGGTTTTTAATTTATCGCCCCAGGCATGTGGACTTGCCAATGCCCCTCCTGCTTTTAACTCTTTCAACAAACCAATCCAGTTGCTGAATCCATAACCCATCGTATCGGTAAGCATAACATCCAATGTTTTTTCTTTCAGGAGTGTCATACATACATCATGTAATGGATTTGCTTCACCATCGGCGTAATATGTTTTTTGAAACCCGTTTTTATTCATCCATTGTTTTAATACTCTTGCCTGCTCAATATTTTCAGTAAACGGTTCTTCAAGCCAGTAAAGCGGCACATCTGCAATGCCTTTTAAAAACGTTTGCACATCCTGCATACTGTATGCATCATTGGCATCAACCAACAGTTGCACATTCTTGTTTTTGTATTGCGACCAGATGCTGTTCACCACATCTATATCCTTCTGCAAACCCTCATCATGCGCATACCACTTACCACTGCGGCCTATTTTTATTTTCAATGCACGATAACCATAATTAAAATCCCATTCACAGTTTTTAAACACCATATCCATTCCCCCCGCATGATTATCTGCAGGCAGTTCATCCAGATAAATCATACCACTGTACAGCGGTGTTTGCAGCGTTCCTTTTGCACCCAGTAATTTATACACCGGCTGCTGCAGGATCACACCGCATAAATCATAAAGGGCAATATCATACTTGCGGCTGACACCTGTATGAATACCTGTTGCAGGAGAAATAAGTTCTGAAACTTTTTTACCGATGATGCCCGGATCTTCTTTCAATCGTTCAGGCCCGGCAAGTCCCCAGCCCATTGCACCTTTATCAGTATAAATTTTTAAAGCAAAATTTTTATGATGCTGCCCATGTACATCACGCATTGAATTTCGTCCAACCAATCTTGGCCAGCGGTAACTGAACTGCACTGTTTCAACTTTTTCAACAACATGATGTTCCAGCTCAGCATAAGAAGGATGCTTTAGATTTTTTTCTGCATGTAAAGAAAATGGGTCGAGCAACATGACGCCTCCTCCAATAACGGTTACATTTTTTATAAAGCTTCTACGTTTCATATTTTTTCAGTTTAGTTATCTTCAGCTCCACCATCGCTGTCGTTTAATGGATGGTCCTTATCAATTGGTACCGGCTGCGGTACTTTTTCTTTCCTCAGCCAGGCTAACAACTCGCTTAACAATTCATTGCGTTTCGTTCTATTGGTTAAAGACAGATTAGTGCGTTCGCCTTCATCATTTTTTAAATTGTATAACTCTACAGCATTATTGTTATCAATGTTTTTCATGCCACCATTGAGCAGCCACTCTTCATAATACAAATGAATTTTCCAATCGCCTTTTCGTAAAACAGTTACTGGCCTTGTGCGGAAGATGCTGTCTCTGCCACGAATGACAGGATCGTTTAAATAACCGGGGAAATGCCAGTAAAGATTGGTTCGTTTTGTAGTGCTTGCTTTTCCTTTAAACAAAGGCAGCAGGTTTTCCCCATCCGTTTTAACAGTAGTATTGCCTGCCGCTGCAAGAAATGTTGCATACAAATCAATATTGATGATGGGTGTATTGTTTTGTGTATTTGGTTTAATGTTGTCCTTCCAGTAAGCAATAAATGGTTCACGGATGCCGCCTTCATAATAACCACCCTTATTGCCACGCAATGGTTCCTGCGATGATTGTTGTGTGGCACCATTATCGCTTGTAAAAATCACCAGCGTGTTTTTATCAAGCCCGGATTTTTTCAAATACGCCATGAGTATACCAATACTTTCATCCAAATCATAAATGCAGGCAGCGTACAATGCGGTTTTACCGTCAAGTCCCTTTTGTTTAAACCGTTCAATGGTTGAAGGCTTTGCCTCAATATTAGAATGAATGGCATGATGCGATAAAAACGTAAAGAACGGCTTATGCTGATTGTGCTGCATAAAAGCAATAGCGGAATCAGTTAATGAATAGATACCTTTAGGATCCTTTGGTTCATCTCTTTTTTTGTTGGGGTTATCCTTTCTGCTGTCGAAGAATACATCAAAGCCCTGATCTGTTGGTGCTGTGCCTGTTGTTTTATTTGAGGACAGATGCCATTTACCAAACAAACCTGTTGCATAACCTTGTTTCTGCAAAGCTTCCGCAACTGTTACAAATGAACTTGCCAGGTAATTAGTGTTGGGTACCGGCACTACTTTCATTTCTTTTTTTGGTCCACGTGTGGTACTGCCCACTGCGTACACACCATGGCGGGGTGTATAACGGCCGCTTAATAGACAAGCTCTTGATGGCGCACAATTACCGGCACCAGCATAAGCGTTGTTAAATACCATGCCTTGTTTTGCCAACGCATCCAGATTTGGTGTTTCAACTATTTTACTGCCTGTAAATCCGGCATCCTTATAACCCAAATCATCAGCAAAAATTAAAATGATGTTTGGTTTTTCCGTTTGCTGAGCTGTCGTTACTGTACTTAATATGATGCTAATAAAAGCTGTCAGAATTTTTTTCATTACCCATTCGTATTTACTTTTTTAATCTCTTTTTCTTTCTCCTTATTGACTTTGCTTTCATCTTCAATCACCAACGTGCTTAATTGATGTACGCCCCTGTTTTGCCACAGATAATAAGGAATAGCTGTAAACTGTACTTCCTTGCCATTTGACAAGCCCTTTCCACGCAATGCCGTTATTTTTTCATCCAGTACACTGTAATCAACTGTTGCAATCGTATTTTTCTTTGGCAAGATGAATTGCAGCAAATTAAAATTGTTGTCGGCCCCTTCCAGCGAATAGAGTAATGGGCCACGCATTAATGCCACACGGCCTGTATTTGCCTTTACTATTTCATTTGTATAAACACGGCGGACAGGCATACTGAACTTCAACTGCAATACATCATCCTTCTTCCAGTTGCGCCTGATGCTGATGTAACCGCTTTTATCAATAACAGGTTTAACAATTTCACCATTTACTGTAATTGTTACTGCTGGCATTTTTATTTGCTGAAAATAGTAAGGGCTGTTGGGCAAGTGTGTTGCACCTGTTACTGATGCCGGCAATCGCAGATAAATAGTGAATGCGTTTGCATTGCTTTTATTTATCTGGAATTGGTAAATTCCCTCCCATGGATATTGTGTTGTTGTTGTAAATGCAAAAGTTTGCCCATTCAACTTTGTGTTTACTTCTGTACCTACTAATTGATTAATGTAAATACCAGTTTCATCTTTTGCATAAATCCAGCGGTTGATGCCGGTAACAAAGCCGGGCACTTTACTCGGGCAGCAAAATAAATACGAACGCCTCACACCACTGTGCTCATTTTTTCTGCCGACAGTATCGATGTTCAATTTATTACTGTAGAAAAATGTACACGCATCAGCACCAATGGAAGCAAGTGCATTATTATACATTTCAATTTCAACGATATCAGCGTAAGAAGCATCCCTGTACAATAAATTTAAACGGTGGTTCCATTGCCCCTGTGCTATACCTGCACAGCTTTCGCTGTATGTGTTCAGCAAAGGCAACTCATTGTTCAAACCATGTTGTTCAGCGTTGGTACCATTACCCGTACCTCCATGAATGTACATTTTTGAACCCGTTATATTTTTCCATAACGATTGCAAAGCGGTTTGTAAATCATTAGCACCTGTTGCCCTTGCCACATCTGTAGCGCCACTGTAGATATAAGCAGTACGAACGCAATGACCGAATGCTTCCCTTTGTTCTGCCAATGGCTGTTTATTTTGCCCGTTACCAATATCAACCGGTCTTGTAAATTTTACATAACGGGAAAACAAATTGGCGTACTGCAGGTAGTTTTTGTTACCAGTGAGTTCATACATTTTCATTAAGCCAATTTCAACCTGTGGATGCTCACCATAGTTCCTTATTTTTTCTTCGTCGAAATTGGTAACAATATTATCTGCCAGCTTCATTGCCACTTTCAGCAACTTATCTTTACCTGTTGCTTTATAATGCGCAAATGCAGCTTCCATTAAATGCCCTGCACTGTATAGCTGACTGTAACCATAAGGCCACTCGCTGTATAAGGAACGCCATTTTACATCGGGTCCGTAACCAAATGTTTTTACTTTATTATCAGTAGGTAAAGGACTGGCTTCATCGCTAAAAGGAAGCATGTATTGGGTATTGATGTAGCCATCTGCTGCTTGTGCTGCTGCAATAATATCAATGAGTGAATCAATTCTTTTATAGATAGCTTCATCCCAATAACTCACTAAGGAATAAGCTGCATCTTCAATAAGTTTATATACATCACTGTCGGCTGCATTGTACAATCTTATCTTTCCTTTTTTTTGTTTGGCAACAATGCGAAAATTATCAATCTTACCCTGCTGCTCTGCAATGTTGAACAATAACGGCAATCCTTTTGTTTGTATCATTCTTATTTTGGGCAACCAGAAATTGTCTTTCAACTTAACTTCTTCAAAACCTACTTCCTGCAATTTGCTGAAAGGATAAAGATTGGTTTGCGCAGTTACAACATTTACCATAAGCAGCAACCAGCAAGAAAGAATAATTTGTATGAAATATTTGTACATAATCTATTGCCAGGTGTATTTATAAAATCTGAAATCGGCTGCGTTTGTTATTTCAAATTCCGCTTCGCCATTTACATTAGTTGATTTAGTGAAGGTTTGATTCGTCATTAAATCAGTAACGGTAATTTTTTTATTGGGCAGAAATTTTAACCGTATTGATTTTTTTGTTTCCGTATTCAACCGTTCCCGAAACAAAGTGATATAACCTTCTTTACGCTGCGGATGATGTGCCTGGAAACCAGTCCAGCTTTTATTGTTTGGTTCGCTGCCAACAGGATAAACAATACTTTCATACATGCTATACCGAACTTTTCGGTATGCATCAAGTACTGTTTTCACCTGTTGCTTTGCTTCATTACTGTAAAACTGTGTTTCCTGGAAAAACAAAGGTGTACTCATTAGCGGTACAGCCACACTGTAGCGGTGATTGTATAAATAAGCATCGCTTGATGCGGTGTCAACTTTATCAATATTCTGCACACTGCCCTGAAATTTGTTGAGGTTGCAATATTTAGCCAAATGCCATAAATCTCTCAATACTAAATAAGGAATGTACACTACGTTTGTGGGGAACTTTGGTTTGCGGTTTTCTAAAAACACACCGCCATATTCTTTTGCCCAGAAATAGCCGAACCTTGCATTGTTCTCAGTAACATCCCAGTTTACTTTTGCCTGGTGCTTGCTGTGCAATTCAAATGCA
This sequence comes from Lacibacter sp., assembly GCF_035299325.1. Classification (GTDB taxonomy): domain Bacteria; phylum Bacteroidota; class Bacteroidia; order Chitinophagales; family Chitinophagaceae; genus Lacibacter. The sequence goes on from NZ_DATGWT010000022.1 coordinate 168,168, forward strand.
CGGATTTTTTGTTCCATCATTTCTAAGGATGCATGGTTGCGTAGGTTAGCAAAATCTAATTTATAAAAACTGAAACCGGCGGTGTCATAATTCTTTTTCATTTCTTCTGTACTCACTTTCATAGAAGCAAACCACAACCCGGTTTTCATATTTAACTCGTCTGCTTTTTTACGAATGGGTAAAAATCCATTGGGAAATTTTTCTCTTACCGGATACCATCCACGGGGCGTTGGGTCAAAACCTTTTTCGCCTGCATACATCTGGTAGCCATCATCAATCTGCTGCACATCAATACCCAACTCTTTTTGAATCGTCATTTCCTTTCTTACGTTTTGCTCAGTGGCTGCACTGCGTTGCCTGTCGCTGCCCCATGTGTTGGCTATAATATACACATCTGTTTTTGGATTAACAGGATAACGTTCCCGTTCAAAAATCTTTAAAGCCAATTCCCGTTCATCGTTACCACCTTCAAACAAAACAACCCAACTGGCCCATGCTTTGCGATATTGTGTTGGTAATATTTCATGCTTCAATAAAGATGTTCCTGTTGATGCAATACCATCTTCTGTACAAATAAATTCTCCGGTATCATGGCCAAACTGGTTTACACATTTGTGCGACTCTTTAATTACTAACAAACCATTCTTTCCACCCTGCACACACATTCCATTTGCCCAGTTAATTATTTCGGGTGATGTAAAAGCTGTTTCAATCACCTGTTCTTTCAACAAGGGTGTAGAATCGGTATTGCGGTGCTGCGTATCATTAAAATATCCAAAATAAAAACGTTTCTGTTTTTTTGCATTAACAGGAATAAACTCTACCCTGCCCGATGCGTTGGAATAATTTACTGATGTGTTTTGCAGTTTGCTGCTGTCACCTTTTATGTACAACTGTGTAAAAATACCGTTGCTGTTTGGATAAAGCCGCACATGATACTGTATGTGCAGGTTGATGCTTTCATATACATACTCCGCAATCATTTCCAAATGTTCTTTGGCAAAACCACTATCGTTATTTTGTTTAGCAGTAAGCGAAACTAATGTTGCTTTCGTGGATGCAATAATGCCGTTGCCATATTCCCAATCGCAAACTGGCAGTTTTGTATTCACCCATTCTTTGCCGTTCTTCAGTTTCAACGAAATGGTTTGCAAACCATGCTCTGTTTTTCGCCAAACTCTCTGCACATTACCGGTGGAAGCAATAATGGTATTGCCATTAGTTTGCACAGAAGCATGTTTGTATTTTACATTCAGTTGCTGTGCAGTTGTTGTAACTGATAGCAGCAGTAACACCAATAAGCTGTATGCAGGTTTTTGTTTTATCATTTTATCAATTGATTTTAATCGCCTCATTACGGTTACAACTGATTTTCCCGGCTTTAATTTTCAGTTCTGCCATTTGCAATACTGCTCTCCTATTGCTGATAGGTTGTTTAGGAATACCAATGCCACTGTCATAATCACGCCAGGGTTCAACATGGTAAAAAATAAAAGCACGGTTATCTTTTACTATCACACTGCAATGCCTTGCACGGCTGTTATCCAATTTTCTTGTGCCACTGTCTTTCAAAATGATGCCCTGGTATTTCCAGTTTTCACTGTCACTGCTTTCGTAAACCATCAACCCTTTGTGTGGGTCAGTGAGCATGTAGTATTTATTTTTCCATTGAAAGATGTACGGTGCTTCTTCAAATGGCTGACCTGTTGCAGCTTCATTAAACACATCGCTTTTTGAAAAGCCGCTTGCTTTCCAGTTTTTCATATCTGTTGAAACAACATGAAAGAGTTCATTCTTTTTTTCGCCTGCTTTTTTCCCCTTAAACCATACATGCACAGTGTCGTTCTTTTTATATACTGTAGCATCTAACGAATTATAAGTAGAGTCGTGCATGTCAGCAACTTTAATCCATCCGTTTACAGGATTGTTTAAAGCCGTTTTGTAATGCACAATTTTTGCAGGACCACCCCAGGGACCTTTTGCTGTTGTAGTATCAGGCTTCCATGTAACAAACATGTGCAGTTCATTTTTATCAGCAATAATGGCGGGTGCCCAAAAAGTAGCAGGCATATCTTTTGTTCCACCAATTCCATCAAACTTGCAATAACCAACAAACTTCCAGTTCATTAAATCTTTTGATTTGATAACGCCGACAGGTGTGGCTGTAAATAAATTTTCAATGGTTGCCCGACGGGAAGTGTAATAGATGTAGTAATATTTGTCTGCAGGGTTGTAAATAATTTCAGGGTCACAACTGCCATAGTAATTTGGGTCACTGAAAAGGGGGGCAGGAACTGCTTCTCTGTTCTGGGCTGATACAGTAACTGCGTTAAGTAATAAAATAATATATAGAAATGTTTTTTTCATCTACTTTATTGTGGCCCACTACCGGGTCTCAGTTTTATATAAGGCTTCATCGTTTCATACCATTGCTCCCATGATGTAATCATAGAACGGAATAATTCAGGTTGTTTTGCTGAAAGATTTGTTGTTTCGTTCTTATCCTTACTTAAATCATACAATTCCCAATTAGCCACATCGCCTGTTTTACTTACAATTTTCCAATTCTTATTTATGAATGCCATGCCCTTTGCATGTTGAAAGAAAACACTATCCCGGCCTTTGGTTATTTTATTCTGCAGCACAGGTAAAAAACTTTTTCCATCCAGCGAGGTGAGTGAATGGCCGTTGTATGTTGAAGGATAGTTGAGTTTGGCTATGTCAAGTAATGTTGGCAACACATCTGTTACATGGCCCAATGCAGAACTAATACTACCTTTTTTTGCTTTTAATCCAGCAGGCCAATGCACAATCATGGGTGTATGAATGCCGCCTTCATAACTTTCAATTTTCCAGAACTTATAAGGGGTGTTGGCAGCATTGGCCCAGTTGTTACCAATGCCCGTGTAAGAAATTTCAGAACCAATGGTTGCTGTAGTGACATCTTTATCGTACTGCAAATTTTTCCCATCTCTTGTTTGTGAAGGACGATCGTAGCCGGGAACGTTGGGAATTTCAGGTGAAGCTCCATTATCGGCCAGAAAAATAATGACAGTGTTATTGAGTGTGTTGGTTTGTTCTAATGTTTTAATGATTTGCCCCACACCAATATCTAACCGTTCAATCATTGCCGCATGGGTCGCCATTTTTAGTGATTGTTTTTCTTTTTCTTCAGCACTTAATTTTTCCCATGCGCCATTCTTACCCATTACATCAATCAATTTTGTTGTAGTTGGGTTAATCAATCCCATTTTTACCATGCGGTTATAACGTTGCTTCCGTAATTCATCCCAGCCCATATCATATTTGCCTTTATACTTTGCAATGTCTTCCGGTTTTGCATGTACAGGCCAATGCGGTGCCGCATGTGCAACATATAAAAAGTAAGGTTGTTTTTTTTGAGTAAACTCTTTGATGTATTCAACTGAACGTTGATTAATAGCATCGGTGATGTAATAATCTTTCGGCACTTCTTTTACAGGTTCAACACCGTTCACCAATGAAAACGGGTCGAAATAATTCACCACACCCCAGATTATCCCGTAATGTTTTTGAAAACCACGGTTGATGGGATAACTTTCAATTGATGCAAATGAATCATTGAGATATGCCTGGTGATTTAACCATTTCAATTGTTCTTCTTTCGTTGGTTTCTGCACATCATCACTCAGGTGCCATTTACCCACCATGCCTGTTTGGTAACCATTTTGCTTTAACAGTTCTGCAATGGTGGCGCCATTTCTCGTAAGTGCATTTCCGTTATTCGCCAATCCAACTTTGTGTGCATACTGCCCGGTTAATAAACTGGCTCTTGTGGGGCAGCATCTTGAATTGTTATAAAAATTGGTCATACGCAAGCCATTGTTTGCAAGACGGTCGAGATTAGGCGTGTTGATTTCACCACCAAAACATCCTAAATCAGAATAGCCCAAATCATCGGCCATAATGATGATGATATTTGGCCGTGATGGATTGGTTTGTGCAGCCACTGTTTCTGTTTTATAAGCAAACAGAAATAAAACACTTATTATTTGAATTATTTTTCTACTCATTGCTGATTAGTTTTTGTTTTTTGAACAGCATCGGGCAAACTGTATTGCCAGCGTTTAGGCTCTTTAAAATAGGGTTGTGCATTTACCCTTTTATACCATGTTTCGTATTGCTCAATCATTTGCTGTAAGATTTTAGGATTAACTGCTGCTAAATCATTTAACTCAGTTCTGTCTTTTTCCATGTCATACAAACGCCAGGGTTCATTTACCTGTGATGTTATTTTGTAGTTACCCATCCGCATGGCTCGATTGCCTTCATGTTCCCAAAAAATGGGGTTTGTTCTTGTGATCACATTTCCACTTAACAAGGGCAACAAACTATTGCCGCTTGTCGGTAAAATATTATTGCCGTTATACACAGTTGGATAATTTGCATCAGCCGCATCCAAACAAGTGTTCATTATATCAGTAATATGCCCAACAGTTGCGTTATATGTTCCTTTTAGTTTTTGCTGAATGCCTGCAGGCCATGAAAAAATAAATGGTGTGGCAATACCACCTTCACTTGTATGATGTTTGTATAACCAGAAAGGGGTGTTGTTTACTTCAGCCCAGCCCTGCCCAATATGCACAACAGAATTTACAAGACCCGGATTTGTGCCTCTGTAAATTCCATCTATACCCGGTTCAGCATTACCACCATTGTCACTTAAAAACATGATGATTGTATTTTCATACAAACCTTTTTCTTTCAATCCTTTTATCAATACACCAATGCTGCTGTCGAGATGATGTACAGTGGCTGCATAAATAGCCATCATGTGGTCGTACCGGTTTTTTTCTGTTTGAGAGAGTGTATCCCATTTTGGAATCAGCGGATTGATTGGTGGCAGTTTATACTTTTTATTAATCAATCCCATTTTCAGTTGACGTTGATAACGTTCGTTGCGCAGCTGCTCCCATCCTTTCATGTATGTTCCCTTGAATTTTGCAATTTCATTTTCGGGAGCCTGCAATGGAAAGTGTGGCGCATTCTCTGCTAAGTATAAAAAGAAAGGTTTGTTTTGTTGCTTGGCTTCATCAATAAATTTCAATGAATGGTTCGTCCATAAATCAGTTGAATACCATTGCTGCGGTAAGCCATCCTGTGCAGTTACAGGTTTTCCATTGAGAAACAGCTTTGATTTTTCATCTTCTGAAAAATAAAAACCACCTGCCGCTGCATTTAACGAACGCATAAATCCTCTTGCTGACGGGCGTTGATCTTCTTTATGCCCTACATGCCACTTACCAGCCATAATGGTGAAGTAACCTGCCTGCTGCATAGTTTCTCCCAAAGTAACTGAGTTACGATTAATGAATCCCTGATAGCTGGGATTGTTATGCAATGCTTCTGTCATGAAACCAATACCTGCTTCATGTGCATACAACCCTGTAAGTAAACTTGCTCTTGTGGGGCAACATCTTGCGCCTTGATAAAACTGCGTAAGCCGTAAACCGTTTTTAGCCAGTGCATCTAAGTTTGGAGTTGGTATTTCGCCGCCATAACAACCCAAATCGCTAAAACCCATATCATCGGCAAGTATAACAATTACGTTGGGGCGTTGTTGTGCGTTTAATTTAACTACACTCACTGCTATTAAAAGAAAAACAATTATTCTTTTCATAAATTCATTCATTTTTTTATTACCCTTCTTTCTCTTTGTTAGCATCACCTGTTTTTCTATCAGGTACATCTTTTTTTAATTTTTCTTTACCAGGAAAAACATCATTTGTTTTTTTCAGCCAATCATTTAATGCCGACTGCATTTTTTTTAATGTGGCCTGTTTTGCCTTATCAGCATACAAATTTTTCATACAATGCACATCTTGTTTTACGTAATATAATTCTTCAGCAGGCCGTGGGGCTATAAAACAATCAGCATACTTTATATCAAGCGAATCATTCATATACATCCGTTGTATCGTTTGATAGAATGGCGTGGGCACAATTTCACCAGCCGGAGTACCAGGCAATTCTGGCAACCAGTTTTTTGTATATAAATAATCTTGGGAGATAACTGTACGTTCATACGCCATATAACTATGCCAGTTGTGTTCACCAAATGCAAACTCCCTTACCGTAGCTGTTGGATTTTTTAATAAAGGAAGAAAACTCACACCCTGTGCTTTTTGCAATGGCTTTGCTTTGGCAAGTTGTAATAGTGTTGGCGCAATATCAACAGCACTCAGCATACTTTTTGAGCTTGTAGCTTTTTTTACCAATGCAGGATAACGAATAATAAACGGGCTGCGAAGCCCCTGCACATTGGTTCTGGTTTTACATTGGGGAAATGCTTTGCCATTATCACTTAGTACAATGATTAATGTGTTATTGAGTTCATTGTTTTGCTCAAGATATTGCAGCACCATGCCGATGTGTTCATCAAAGCGGCCAATTTCATCATAATAATTCGCCAGGTCTTTGCGTATTTCAGGAATATCAGGATAGTAAGGTGGTACATTCACACTATCAGGATTGTGCGTGAATGGATATTTTCCCTGGCGGAATGGACGATGAGGATCAATGCTTGAAGCCCACATAAAAAATGGTTTGTCTTTAGGGCGTTGCTGCAATGCTGTTAGCCATTTTTCACCCATAGTCCAGGGCTTGCTCCAATCGGCTAAATCCAAATATTGAAATTTTGCCTGCGAACCTTTTGTGTTCATGCCATGAATTTTTCCTGCAAGCATGGTATAGTAGCCTGCATCATTCAGCAGCTCAGGTAAAATTTCTGTTGATTCAGAAATATTGGTGTGCAAATTCATAGCACCGGTGTTGTGTGGATACATGCCTGTCATGATACTTGCTCTTGACGGACTGCATGAACTTGCTGTGAGATAGAAATTATCAAACCGTATTCCTTCCTTCGCCAAACGATTGATGTTTGGTGTGCGGATATAGTTATTTCCATACGGCGTTGATTCTTCCCAGCCCATATCATCAGCAATAAACACAATAATGTTGGGTTGCTTTTGTGCATACAATATCAATGGCTGCAGCAAACAAATCAAAGCAATTGTTTTTATAAAAGAATTATTTATTGTCATGCCCGTTAATTAATTCTTACCTGTAAGCTGTTTAAAAATTTTTATTTCTTCTTTGCTGAAAGGCGTACCGTTTGTTCGAAATAAATCATGAAACCAAAGTTCAGGTTCGGGAAAAGGTTCACCAGGTTTCACCACTTTACCTTTTGCCCTTTGTTCATTTACACTAATGGGCTTGTCGTTTTCATCTCGCCTGCTGCGCCATGGCCAAACTGTACCGCTTTCACCACTTACAAAACCCCAGTTAACTGCTGCAACCTTTTCCTCTTTCAATATGGGAAGTATATCCTGCACCGTGCTGTTTTGTGTACGTGCCAGCCATTCGGTCATTAGCACAGGCCGTCCATCTTTTTTATACTCTACAATCAACTCTTTAATACGTTTTGGGCCGCTGTAGTTGTGTATAGAATGTACATCTGCATTCATCCGGTTAATAATAATGTTGTTTTTACCCAAGCTGCCTTCGCTGCATGAGGTAACAGGTTGCGAGGGGTTCACTTCTCTTGCCCACACCCACGAAGTATAAACGAGTTTGTTTGATTTATCATTCATTGCAGAACCTCCTGCCCTTCCATCGAAATTATTACCTCGGCCAGGCTCGTTGTATAATTCCCACATCAAAACTCTGTCATCATTTTTAAAACGCTTCATTGTTTCCTGCACATATCCCTTTAAGTTTTTTACTTCTTGTTTTGCAGCGCTGTCATTTGCAAAACGTATTGCCAAATCCCTTGCAGGTGAATTAAGCCAGCCACTATTGTGAAAATTTCTAACCGGCAAAGGTTGTTTACCCAATGTTGGATTTGGATAATGGCAATCATCAAAAAATACAAACCAAGGGCGAATGCCATGCTTTTTACAGATGTTTAAAAACTCATCCATTCGTTTGTACAAACCTTTTTTATCACTTGCCCATACCATATCATGCAAAAAAACTCTCATGGTATTCATACCAATACTTTCAGCCCAACCCATTTCTTTATCAATGGTTGCTGCATCCCATGTACTTGCCTGCCACATATCAATTTGATTAATGGCGGTTGCAGGTAAGTAGTTTGCCCCCACGAGCCAGGGTTGCTTTGCATACCATGCATTGGCTTTTTCTGCACTCCAGCGGCCCGGCACTTCTTTTACATATTTTGCTGAATCAGTTTGTGCTGTTGCTGCAAATAATGTTACACAAAAAATAATTATTGCTTTCAGTTTCTTCATACCCATTTATTTTAATGATGGCAATCCCTTCCACCATTTCATTAATTGTTCACTCAATTTTTGTGCAATTACTCTCTCTTTTTCAAATAGATTGGTGGTTTCATTTTTATCATTCAACAAATCATACAGCTCTGCTGATGAACCATCTGCATTCATCAACAGCTTCCACTTCCCTTCTCTTATTGCCAACTGCGGACTACGGCCGCCAGCGATTGCCGGATAACCAAATGAGTTATTATTCCGGCCATACTCCCAAAAAATTTCTTTTTTTCTTTCAGATGGCTTGCCGAGTAGTACACTGCTTCTATCTACACCATCTGTTTCATATTTGTGTTTGATGTTTGCAATTGCTGCGAATGATGAAAGCAAATCTGTTGCAGTAAGAACAGAACTTGTATCAACAGCAGGCTTTTTAATTTTTGATGGATACCAAATGATGAGTGGCATCCGTATGCCGCCTTCATATAATGAAACTTTGGCGCCACGCATTCCTGCACTTCTGTCGTTACGAAAATTGGGTGCAGGGCCGTTATCGCTGGTGAATACAACTATTGTGTTTTTATCAAGACCTGATTGTTTCAAAAACTGAATCAATCTGCCAATCTGTTTATCATATTCATTTAATACAGGAATAAAGTTTTTTTCTTTTGCGAAATCTGCCCTCACATCAGCATCACCGCTAACCCAGGGTATATGTACATCATCGGGCCAGAGATTGATGAAACAAGGTTTGTTGTTGTTCTTCTTAAGAAACGCAATTGTTTTATCAACAAAGTATGCGGTGCGGTTCCAGCGTTTGATGCTGTCTGTATTACTCCATATCCAATTACTGTCCGTTAATAACGAGTCGGGGTTTGGACTTTCCCATGTGCTGCTCCATTCATCAAAACCATATTCTTTAATGTGTGGAGCATTTGTTACATCTCTGCCACCACCCATATGCCATTTACCAAAATGCGCCGTTGAATACCCATTGTTTTGAAAAAGCCTTGCAATGTTTGGAGCTTGTGCATCCAAAAAATCTTTTTGTTCGCAGTTTTTATTATGCTGTTTGGTATGCAGGTAATTGGTGATGTTATATTTAGCTGGCGCAACTCCTGTCATAAATCCAACTCTTGAAGGCGAACAAACAGGAGCAGCACTGTAATAATTGGTGAAACGTATGCCTTCTGCCGCCATTGCATCAATGTTTGGTGTTTGATATGTACCGTTGTAACAACTTACATCGCCATAACCCATATCATCAGTAAGTATAAAAATAATATTGGGCCTTGTTTGTGCATGACAAAAAATGGAAGTGAATATTCCAGGCAGCAGCAAAAACTTTCTGCTGAAAAGATTCCGCATTGAAAAAACTAATATGGTTTGTTGTTGCTTCATGTTAATCTTCCTGTGGGCCTTTGTTGGCCTTCGCCGCATCATAGTTTGGATTGGTTGTCATCATTTGGGCATTAACTTTCTTACGCCATGCAACCATCAGTTTTTTTAATTCTTCCGCTTTAGCAATGTTTTGTTTAGATAAATCATTCGCTTCGCCAATGTCTTCTTTAAGATTGTACAATTCAAAATGATTGTCTTCAAAGTATTCTATCAGTTTCCAATCGCCAAGGCGTACAGCGCCATGTGGTTTATCGTTATGGTAATGCGGGTAATGCCAGAACAGCGGCCGGTTGTATGTTTTATTCTCCGTAATAACCGGCAGTAAATTTTTTCCATCCACATTGTTTGGCAATTTTGCTTTCACCAGTTGCATAATTGTTGTGTAGATATCCATTGTAATAACAGGTTCATCAATTAATTTACCGCCTTCTATTTTTCCTTTCCAATACATGAGCAATGGTGTTCTTGTACCCCCTTCATAAGCCCAGCCCTTGCCTTTGCGAAATGGCGGACTGGTTGATACGGATGCAAGCGAACCATTATCGGCCATAAAAACAATAAAAGTATTTTCCAGTAATTTTTTCTCTTCTAATTTCTGAATAATTCTTGCTACACTTTCATCTACACTTTCAATCATAGCGGCATAAACAGGATTTTTTTGCGGATGCTTTTCGCCGTTCAGTAATTGTTTATATTTTTCTACTTTATCTGCTTTGCCCTGAATGGGTGTATGAACTGCATAATGTGCAAGATTTAAGAAAAACGGTTGGCTGCTGTTCTGCCTGTCAATTAAATTGATAGCTTCCTCCGTTAACCTGTCAGTCAGGTACTCATCTTTCGGCCCATCGTTTAACCTTTTTAATCCGTAAGGTGAAAAGAAGCCGTTGTATTGTTTGTTCTTAATGGGGGCTCCTTTGAAATTACCGGCAATGTTTACATCGAAACCCTGTTGATCCGGCCAGTACATTTCATCATCTCCTAAATGCCATTTACCTACATGCCAGGTGGCATAACCTTTTTCTTTTAACGATTCGGCTAATGTTTTCTCCTGCAATGGCAAATACATTGTCCAATTGGGAACATTCAGCTTTGCATAAGGTTTTTTATGCCCCTGTATCCAGTCGGTAATCTGTAAACGGGCCGGATATTTACCCGTCATTAACGATGCTCTTGTGGGAGAACAAACTGTGCAGGCAGAATAAGCATTGGTAAATCTTACGCCATTATTTGCGAGCTTGTCAATTGACGGCGTTTGATAAAAGTTATTACCATAACAGCCTAAATCCTGGCTGCCCATATCATCAATAAAAAAGATAACAATATTGGGCATCTGTTGTGTTTGTGCGAAACAACAGAAGCCGGTCATTATCCATAAAGCAATCGTTAAAGAAAGAAGTTTATTCATACACAAATACATTACTAAAAGACGAATTAGAAAATCAGTTCGCTGTCAAAATTGTCGTTAACATTTGTAATTCTGTAGCTCAATTATTCAATTCTGATGTTGGTATTGTCTTTTTCCCGCCGTTTGTCCCTGTTTACTTGCCAGCTTCTGGATAAAGCATCATAGTTATTGTTTTTCTCAGCCGGTATTACTGCACCTGTTTTTTGTTGCCAGGCTTTTAACTGATGCAACAGTTCATCCACCACATACTGATTTTTTGCCGCAATATTCTTTTTTTCGCCACTATCACGAATCACATCAAACAACTCAATCGATCCGTCTTCAAGCGATTGGATCAGTTTCCACTTCCCTTTCCTGATAACACTTGCAGGACCCTGCCAGACATTGGCATTACTGGCACCATTGCCTGTATAACCGGGGAAATGCAGATATACGGCTCTGTTATATTCCGTTTCTCCTTGTATAATATTTTTCCAGCTTTTGCCATCAGCCGGTAAGTCGGGGGGTAAAGGCAGGTTTATAAGATCGGCCACTGTAGGTAACACATCAACTATGGATGTAACCGATGTGTTAATTCCGGGTTTGATAACAGATGACCAGATAAACGCCGGCACTCTTACTCCACCTTCCTTTAATTCGCCTTTTTGACCGCTGAACGGAGCATTGTCTGTACTCATCAATTGTCCGCCATTATCACTCATAAAAAATATAACTGTATTGTTCAACAGTTTTGATTCTTTTAACTGTTGTATGATTTCTTTCACACTTCTGTCAACACTGTAAACCATCGCAGCATACGATTCCCTGTTTTGTAAGCCATTTGCTTTCCGGTTGGCAAACCTCGACACATCTTCTTTTTTTGCATGAAGCGGAACATGTGGTGCATAATGTGCCAGGTATAAAAAGAAAGATTCTTGTGCTGAAGCTTTTGCTTTGATATAATTTTTCGCTTCGTAAGTGAGTCTGTCAGTCAGATAAGTTGGCGCATTGGCGTCCACTTTGAATTGTATATTTTTTGAAGGCAGAAAATATTCATCAGGATGCCCTTCCTGTCCCACAGCACGGCCAATGACTTCATCAAACACGGGAAGATTATTATAATTTAAAACCGCATCACCCAAATGCCATTTACCAATTAATGCTGTGTGATAACCGGCTGCTTTGAACAACACCGGAATTGTGTAGGTATCTTTTTCTAATTGCTTTTTTGAACGGCCGCCAAGAAACATGCGCATCTTGTCAGGTGTGCTTGAAAAAGCATCCACAGCATAAATACCATGACGGGATGGATAACAGCCTGTCATTAATGATGCCCTTGTTGGTGAACATGTAGGCATCGAGTAAAACTGATTCAATACCAAACTTTTTTTAGCCAGCGAATCAATAGTTGGTGTAAGATAATATGTGTTGGGATTATTATACCCCACATCATGATAACCTAAATCATCAGCCATAATAATGATGACGTTTGGTTGGGGCTGGGCTACCATTACCAACGGTAACAACAATAGCAATAGAATATGAACTGCATTTTTTCCCTTCATGTACTTTTTTTTTAAAGCAACGATATATTGAATATGGTAATACTTTTTGCAGCAATGGCTGTTGTAAGTCCTTTGCCTTGTTCTGCAGTTATTAATGAAACTTTTCCACCTGTATCAGCAAAATTGTTTGTCCATTGTACTTTACCGGCCGTTTTAACTGTACCGTTGCTGAATGACAGTTTAAACTCACCAATAGTGTTGCTGCTTTCATTGAGCAATACAACCATCAGTTGATTTTCCTTTTTAAATGCCATACCGCTGACATTACTAATGTTTAAAAAACTCACAGGAATGTACCATGCATCTACTGCACCTGTTGCAAATTCTTTCATAATATAATATGCTCTCCGCCGTTCTCCGGTACCATTGTTGGTAAAATAAATACTCCGGCTTTCTGCATTCACACCACGGCTCCACAATTCAAAAAAAACTTCGCCCGCTGCGCCTGCATTGTAAATACTAACTTTTTCTTTATACGCATCAATGGTGTTTTCCATTGGAGGGTTAATGCCTGCAGGTGTAAATCGCCCACCACCACCAGCATTTGTTTCATCCTGGTACCAGGGTTTGCCGGTAGATAAAACAGCAGCGTTGTATTCTATATAAGTTTTTGTTTCGTTAGGGTTGTAATTATGCGTGCACCAACCGGCCACCTGTGCCGTTTGTCCTAATTGTAAAATACGGCTGATGTAATTAATGCCTTGCCCGATTCCCCATGCTGCAGGATCAATAATTTCAGGAACAGCAATAGATCTTTGCTGTAATTCTGCTTTCATAACAGAAATCACCTTTACAGCAGAATCGGGTTTCACTACACCTGTCCATTCTTTTGCTGAGCTGATATAACTTACCGGTACACCCTGCTGACTCATATACTCAACATAGTCAGCTAAAAACTTTCCATATTTCGGTACATTTAAAATTTGTGTTTGCCTGTTGTAAATCCATGTGGGTAGATTATTGGTATCGCCCTGGTTAAAGCCGTCATAATCACTGCGCATGGTAGCAAAAAATTTGATGGATGGGTTCACGGCTTTTATATCTTTCATACTTTGAACGGTACCATTATAAAAAGCAAAATTTTTAACCCCCTCTGTTATTTCCTGATTTTTGTCATACTGCATCCGGCATATATTAAACGGGATGTCAGCAAACGCCCATTGGATAATTTGTTGTGTATTTGTTGCATTTTGCACAGCATTGGCGCTGCGTTCCATATCGCCTCCCATCATTGTCACCTGTTGTTTTGTGCCTGTAATATTAATATGGGCTGTGGGAACTTTAACAGTAACAGGTGGCGTAGTAGTTCCCCCGGCAGAAGTTTGTGAAGTGCCATTCTTTTTACAGGCACCAACGCTGAGTAAGCATCCCCAAATAAAAATACCTGCTGTAACTGCACTTAACTTCATAAAACAAATTGTTGGATTTAATAAAACTGCTGATTAACCCGCATCATCTTCCATTTTCAATTTTACAACTGTACCAAGTGCTGCTCTTATCGGATAATTTACATCACCTTTATGTTTTGCGATCACCGCTTCCCTCACCTCTTTAATTTTTTGAACAACTGCTTCAGGAAGGTTGTCATTATTGGCAAGTTTCATTGCAGCCTGCCGAACAATATAGGCGTTATCGCTGGTGGCAATTATACCGGCCAGCCAATGCAGGTATTGTTCATTCTTAAAATGATGATAAAGCAGCTCAGCCATTTCTACTTTTACAAAATCAGACTTTTCACTTGCGAATGCTTTTTGTAACATCACTATATCAAGGTCATTCGTTTTCTGGTTTCGTAAACCAACAACAGCCCAATAACGCAGAAGACTGTCTTTATCATTCAGTAATTTCATTTGCTGACGCAAGTATAATTTACCACGCCCCACCATATCAGCAACGTTCCGATATTTATTTACATCATAATTTTTCTGCTTCCAGGTGAGCAATATTTGATCCCGGTTAATTTGCGCCAACACCGTTTCAGGAACAAAACCCAAATCAGCATATTTCACTTGTTTTTCCTTTAGCAGATTCCGCATTTCATGAAGTACAGATGTGTAACGTTTATCGTTCACAAGATTCACGGTTTCCCACCGGTCTGTCTTTCTGTTAAATAAATATTCTGCGCTGCGTGGCATAAAAATCGAAGCCTGCAAACTGTCGAGCGTATGCTCTTTAAAATCAGCCCGCATTTCTACAAGCATATCACTACGGTTATAATAAGCCTGTTGCTGCAGCACAGGCAAATGCGGATAATAAATTCTTGTATAAACATAATCGCCCTTTATAACAGTCCGGGCCATGTCAATTACTTCATCGGTATTGTCACGGCTGCACCAGAACACATTATCTGTTATTTCTTTTTTATCGCCCATAAAAACCCTTCCCTTCATATAATCAGGCTTTTTCTGATTGGCAGCTATGCTGATCATGGTAGGGGCCAGATCTTCAAACGTAACCAACTCATCAAAACTGCTTCCTGCTTTCAGATTAAACAGGTGTTTGAACTTTTCAGGAATTCGAACGACCATTGGCACCTGAGCACCTAATCTTGAACTGTTGGTTTTAAAACGTGGCATTCCCTGTCCGTGATCGCTAAAGAAAAACACAATCGTGTTCTCCCACTCACCGGCATTTTTTATTAACTGAATAATGCTGCCGACTTTTTTATCTGTTACCTGTAAGGCGTTATACAATCTTGCAATGTTGCGGCGGTTATTATCATTGTTTTTATAAAACGGTGGCACTTCCAACCCATCGGACTGAATGATTTCATCCGGTGCCAGTTGATTAAGAATATTTTTTTCGTACCAGTCTTTTGTATTGCCAACCGTACGACTTTGATGCGATTCATTAAAGTTGAAAACAGAAAAAAACGGCTGTGATTTGTTTTCCCGCCTGGTAAAATCAGCTTTACCGCCCTGCAAACTCCAGTTATTTGCAATAAAGCTTTTTGAATCAGCAATGTTATAATCAGTCTTTTGATTGTTGGTTGTAAAATAACCGGCATTTTTTAAATAAGAAGTAAAACCTCTGACATATCCCGGAATTTTAAATGAACTCCGGTGGTTGCCGCAACCATCTTCCACTGTTCTGACGCCTGTAATAATTGTATGACGTGATGGTGAGCAAACCACATTGGTACTAAAGGCATTTGTAAATCGAATTCCCTCTGCCGCCAGCGCATCAATGTTTGGTGTTTTAACCTGCGTGTTACCATAACAACCAATAAAGTCAGGCGAAGTATCTTCAATCGTAATCCAGACAATATTAGGCTTTTGCTGTTGCCCGAAAAGCAGAAAGGGCAGCGTCAAAATAACTATTAAAACCGTTGTATATTTTTGAATGTGTTTATGCATTTGTGTTTGTGTTTTGTAAAATACTGCCGCAATATTTACTCTCTTCTGTTTTTGTTTTTTGCTTCAAAAGCTTTCCGCAACTCATCTGCCTTCTTTTTTTGATCTGCTGTAAGCAATGCTTCAATTGCCTCGATTCTTTTTTTCCGAAGTTCTTTCAGTTTTTCTTTTTTTTGTACTTCTGTAAGACCTGCATCAGTCTTCACATTCTTAACATCTTCATCGTTGGCTTTTTTTATATCTTGTATTTTCTGTTGCACATCAGCAGTAATACCCAACTCATCCATTGTTTTTTTATTCCATTGAAATTGCTCTTTCTTCTGGCCTCTTTCCTGTGCAGCAGAAGTTAATGAGATTGCAACAACGGCTGCTAAAACAAAAATTATTTTTTTCATAACATGTAATTTATTTCAGTTAAGACGATGATTGATCTACAAACCTGCTTCAGCTGTTGTTTTTTTCTTTTTATTGCTTATTGCATCTTTGTTTGTTTTAAGCGGCCAAAGTTCATGTGGTGATCTTGCTTTTTTAAACATAGTTTCAAACTGCTTTACCAGTTGCGGTTCATTAAATGCCTCGTTATTTTTTTCTGCGATATCTCTTTCAAGGTTATATAATTCAAGCGCAGTATCAGGGGCTGCACGAACAGCTTTCCATTTGCCCATAATCATTGCCTGGCTGCTTGTTTTACCTTCATGAAACTCCCAATACAAAAATTTATGTTGCTTTTGTGCAGCGGTATTACCGGTTAAAAGCGGAAAGAAAGAAACACCTTCAGTGGTAATCGATTTTTGCAATGGTTTGCCTGTTGCATCAGCAAGGGTTGTCATTACATCTTCAAATGCACTGACATGATCAGTAACAACTCCCTGTTTAATTCTTGACGGCCACATAGCAATCATGGGAACCCTGATACCACCTTCATAAACATCACGCTTTTTACCACGTAACATTCCACTGCTTTTAAAATAATCGGGGTTGGCTCCGCCTTCTTTAGCCGGACCATTGTCGCTGCTGAAAATGATTAGTGTGTTTTCTAATAAACCTTCACTCTTTAAATAAGCAATTACTCTTCCAATACTCATATCGAGATGTGTAATACTTGCTGCGTAAGCCGCATTAGGGTATTGCTGCGAATTGTATGCGCCGAAATTATCCTGCTGGGCACCACCCTGGCCATTTTTGATATAAGGCTTTTCCTGAAACTTCCCTTTATAACTATGAAAGATCGAATCATCCGGAACGAGTAATTCCGCATGTGGTGTGGTATAAGCCAGGTATAAAAAGAAAGGCTTCTGTTTATTTTTTGCAACAAAACGCAAGGCTTCTTCTGTAAACAAATTATTGCTGTACAACTTCCGCTGATCATTTTTATTCTCAGGCAATTCAAACTTTTTTCCATTACGATACAAAAATTCCGGAAACTGGTAATGTGCATGCCCCTGGTTTAAAAATCCATAACTGTAATCAAATCCCTGTTTATTAGGTTCACCGGTAGTACCATTCATGCCCATACCCCATTTACCAATTACAGCTGTTATATAGCCTCTTGCTTTCATTACTTCAGCTATGGTCAGATCGCTGTCTTTTAATTCGAGACCTGCGCCAAATCCATAAGGCCCGTTTTCATAGTTTCCTCTCACTCTTGCAAAGCCAATATTACGGCCCGTCATTAACACCGCTCTTGAAGGCGCACATACCGGCGCCCCTGCGTAATGCCGGGTAAATTTTATTCCGCTGGCAGCCATAGCATCAATATTGGGTGTGCGGATTTCTTTTTGCCCGTAACAACCAACATCACCATAGCCGAGATCATCTGCCAAAATATAAATTACGTTCGGCTTTGCCTGTGCAGTTGCTAAAACAGAACAAAACAAAAGCGATAAAAGAAAAAAAAACTTCATGCTGCAATAACTTTTATAATTGAACTAAATACCTTTCTTCCGGTCTTTACAATTTTTGAATTTTTTGGGTCAGCAACAGATTCTTAGTGCGGAAACTGATATAATATACCCCGCCTTGTAACGCTGCACTATTTATTACCGACTGCATGGCCCCCTGCTTCACAGTTTGTGACAACAGTATTCTTCCGTCAATACTCATTAACATTAAAATGGTTTGTTTATCTGCAGCAGGATGTTGAATGGTAATTGAACCATCAGCAACAGGCACAGGATATACCAGTAGTTTTTTTGCTACTGTTTCAACGAAAGGAGTGTTTGTAATAATACCGTTTGAAGGAACCAAGCTGATTCCTTTGTATAAACCATTGACCGGTGCATTTACCAATACCGTAGCGGCAGGAACCATACTGTTATTTGTTAAGGCATTCACATCAACTGCCTTCATAATTTTATTTCCATCGGCTGTTGCATATAACTCAACATCTGCGCCTGTGACAACGGCAGTAAGCCCCCTGTACCTTGCAACTCCATCGCCAATAGTGAACTTATACACCCAGTTACCTCCTTCAAATAAATATTTTTTTATCCCCGGCAATGTTGTGCCATCGCTGCTTACGTACAACACATCCGGTGAATTTGTGCCCATTGCAAGTAATACATATTGAAACATACTTACCGGCACACCTCCTGAACCGGCATCTTTACCAAAATCGGCACCGGTTAAGTTGCTGGCAGTTGCTGTTGTTTGTGGCAATCCGGTACCTACACTGCCCAACCTTACGGCACTGCCAAGTGTACCGGAGTTACTGCTGATGTATAATTGATTTTTATAAACAGCTGGTACACGAAAATTGGTACCGTTAATTTTTACTGCATTGCTGCTTCCTTTTGCTGCATAATACAAACCACCCGTTGAATTAACGCCATTACCGGCAACCCAAAGATGATTACCATCATCAGATGGTACTGCACCTGTAACAAAGTTCTGATCAAATGCTGCAGTTAACTGTGTTGAGTAATCAGCTGATCCGTTGGCATCAATAACTCCAATTACCCGTTTTACTATTGAAGCAGTGGTGCCTGCAATATTTTTCACGCCCGGTAGTGTTTTGTAACCGGCAATTGCAAGAAATTGTCCGTTTGCTGAAAGGTTTGCATAGCCCTCAGTAACAGAAGAACCTGTAAGCAAAAAATCATCAGTTGGCAATTGGCGTGATTGTACAAACACACCTGCTTTTGTATATTCATCCAACAGTACGGTTTCAGCTGCAGCCGTTAATGTATGTGTTGCAAAACCGCTCCGTATTACCAGCAGGTTGCCGGGGGTAAAGGCTGGTACAGTTGTTTCATTCATATTAATTGTAACAACAGTAAAACTATAAGCAGGTATGTCAAGTGTTGTTGTAACTGCGTTTATAACAGAGGCATTGCCGTTTGTAATTAAACTTCCGTTTATCCATTGCTTAAATGTGGGCGTGCCATTAACGGTGCCACTCATTAATTTTATTTCCTGTCCGGTAATAATTGCAGAACGATGATTGGTGATCCAGACAGTAATTGTATTTCCTTTTCTGAATGCCCTTGTATTTAGAGCGGAAGAAGGTATTGTTACCCGGCCGTCTACATCATCTGCATCAATAACAGTTGCGCCTTCTGTACTCTGAACTAATGCACGATTTAACTGTGCTCTGTAGTTCGTTGCACCTGTACCATAATTCCACCAGGTCAAACCCGTCATACCAAGATCCATACAATCAAAAATTGAAATCAATCCTTCTTCTGCTTCTAACTGATCATCTACATCTGATTTTGCATCCCAATGAATTTCTGTATTCCATTTTGGTTTACTTCCAGCTTCAAAACAAAAATTAACTGCACCAGCAACAGGCCGCAGATGAGGATAATAATGCGTCCCTGCAATATCCATTGTGTTTCCCCAACCGTTTGCAGTAAGTGTATTAACAAATGTTGCAGCATTGGCGGGTCCATAGGTTTCTGCTCCAACAAATTGTGCCGGCACTGTAAACAAACCTTCCGCGGCATACGCTTTAATGCGGCCAACTATATTTTTATATTTCTCGGGGGTAATACCTCCCTGGTTAAATTCGGGTTCATTATCCACTCCAAAAATGTCAATTATAATTCCCTTACTTTTCATGAATACCAAAAAATCACGATATACTTTTGCCAGTTGGGCAGAATCAACATTTCCGGTGCCATCCTTCATCCAGGGAAGAAATGTATCAGTTCCTTCAAGCCGTAAACTTGCAAACAGTTTCACTGATGGTTTAATGGCTTTTACCCTTTGTATGGCACCAACAATATCGTTGTCAGTTGTATAGGCAGCTTCCGTTACAACTCCTTCTGCCGGATGACCGTCACGGGCATAAACCGGAATACGCAACACCATCATCCCATCCTGTACAAAAATGCTGTTTATAAGATTATTGCTTAATGCAGCTGCTTTGCCGGGTTGCTTGATATCATATCCCCAATCTGTAATTGTCTGTTTCTTAATATGCGGAAAAACAGTGACAGCGCCGCTTGTTTGGGCTGTAGAGTATTGCTGTGCAACTAAGCAACACAGCAACCCAAACGTCCGCAAAAAAGTTAACAGATATTTCTTTCTGATGGCTATCATAAAGGTTGAATAATGTAGCTGTAACTATATTGTTTTGCAGTTAAGCGGTATTGGTTATGCGGCGGCATCCCCCAACTGTTATCTCCTCCTACCCCACGTTGCCAACCGTCAACATGCACGCAAATCAAAGGCCGCTCCACCACATCATTTATATGCCGGTTCTTTTTAGTATTACCTGCATCAAAATCTTCATCGTAATAAGGCATGGCACTTACACCAACAGGTTGTAATGCTTCAATCATTACACCATCACCTTTTTCATTTGTTAATTGTAACCAGCGAACATCGTGACGATTACCATTTGCCTGCGGGCGGATATATGTTACATACTGACTGTCTGTACTTTGATTATAAATGCCGATATGTGAAGCATGCTTTCTGTCGGCATAATTTTCCCAGGGACCCCGGCCATAATAAGTAAACTTCTTAAAGGATTTGTCCACATCAAAGCGCATACCCATTCTTGGGATTTCAGGAAGATTGTTAGCGCTCACATCTATGCTGCTCTCTATTTTCAAAGCACCATCTCTCAGAAAAGTGTAACATATTTTATAGTCAACATTGATATAATCCAGTTTATATAATACCGTTACTGCTACACTGTCTGCTGTTTCTTTTATATTAATATGCTTAAATGATTTGTTTAAATGTGCATTACGCCAAACGCCGCCCCAATCCTGCATTCTATTTCCATAATCATTATCTGTTACGGCACGCCAGAAATAAGGTTCCGGCATTTTTTGCAGAACAGGTTTGTTGTTTTTTGTATAACTGACAAGATTTCCGTTCCGGGTATTAAACTCAGCTTTTATTGCAGCACTTGTTAAAATAATGCGGTTGTTATCTTTTACTTGTGTAATGCTGCCGTTTGAATGATTAGAGATCTTTTTGCCGAAATAAACATTTTCATTCAGCTTAAACTGTTGTCTGGCCACTTCATGACCTGCAGGAATTAACGGTTGCGCTTTTTTTGTAAGAGCAAATACGTTCAGATAATATTCCTTATCAGCATCAAAACTGTTAGTATAGTCAAGTGTAATGTCGGTTTCTTTTCTTGCCGCAAGATTAACTGTTAGCACCCCTGATTTTATCACAAGTCCATTCTCAGTTATCTCCCATTTAAGATCGTATCTGTTTAAATCAGTAAAATCGTGTACATTTTTTATATGCAGCTTTTTTGAGTTCACATCAAAC
Source organism: Lacibacter sp. (assembly GCF_035299325.1). GTDB lineage: Bacteria > Bacteroidota > Bacteroidia > Chitinophagales > Chitinophagaceae > Lacibacter. The sequence continues at coordinate 189,880 of NZ_DATGWT010000022.1, forward strand.
CCTGTAAATAAAATATAGCTGTAAAACTTTTTTACTTCATACAAACCGGGGTGCGGGTTCCGGCTGGCATCTACTAGCCCGTTAGCACAAAAATTTTCATCATTGCGATACATGTAACTACCGAGATCTCCGCCGTAACCCCAAAATTTTCGCCCATAAGCATCCTTTTGTGCAAAGCCCTGATCCACCCAATCCCAGATACAACCACCCTGCATTTGTGGTGATGAATACATGATATCCCAATACTCATCAAAGTTGCCGCTGCTGTTACCCATTGCATGGCTGTACTCACACATAATGAACGGACGAACATCGGCACCTTTTCTGGCAGCATAACTTTTCATACTGTCAATTCGTGGGTACATAGGTGCAACGATATCTGTATTCCATGTTTTACTTGCCTGCTCAAACATTACGGGTCTTGAAGGGTCTCTTTGTTTGATATAGCGGTATGCATCTTCAAATACTTTTCCATTTCCACATTCGTTACCCATACTCCACATGATAACAGAAGGATGGTTTTTATCACGTTCCACCATGCGGTTAATACGATCCATATGTGCCGCAACCCAATCGGGCCTGTTAACCGGATGTTCATTAAATTCCGAACGTTTCTGCTGATAATTGGCACCCATACCATGTGTTTCAATATTGGCTTCATCGATCAGAAAGATGCCATAACGGTTACACAGTTTATACCATAATTCATCATTAGGATAATGACTGGTTCGATCTGTATTTATATTATACAGCTTAAACAATTCAATATCCTTCATCATCAACTCCTTTGTAGGCACATGACCGAGATATTCATCGTGCTCATGCCGGTTAACCCCTTTTACATAAATCGGCACACCGTTTACAAGCACCTGGGATTTTTTTATTTCCACACGTCTGAAGCCAATTTCGCAACCGGCATATTCCTGAATATTACCGGCAGCGTCTTTCAGTGAAAAAATAAAATGATAAAGATTTGGATACTCTGACGACCACTGCTTAATATTTTTTATGACAGCATCTTTCAGTACAATTTTATTTTCGCCAGTAACAGCATTTACTTTTTTCGCTGTTGTATAAATAATTTTTCCTGCTTCATCTTTTACGGAAACATTCAGTGTATAACTGCCGGGCTGTGCGGCTTTCAACACAAACCAGGGTGCAATAGTCCCTGCTTTATAGTCGTTGGTAAGGCCGGCGTTCACTTCATAGTCAATGACAGCCGTCTTACTTCTTGCCAGTAAAAAAACATTTCGTTCAATTCCCGATAACCGCCAGAAATCCTGATCTTCCAAATAGCTGCCATCATGCCAACGAAATACTTGAACTGCAAGAATATTTTTTCCGGATTTTAAAAACGGGGTAATGTTAAATTCTGCGGGTGTTTTTGAAGCTTTGGTAAACCCAACCTCTTTTCCGTTTAACCATATGTAGGCCATACCGCTGATTGAACCAAAGTGCAGAAAAATTTCTTTTGCAGTCCAGTTAACCGGTATTTCAAAATGCGTTCTGTAACTGCCTACGGGATTATCATCATGCGGAATGTAAGGCGGGTTGGCAGGAAACGGATAAATAGAGTTGGTATAAATAGGCACACCAAATCCCTGTATCTCCCAATTGGAAGGAACTGTAATATTTTTCCAGTTGTTATCATCAAAGTTTGAATTAAAAAAACCTATTGGCCGGTCAGCTGGCTTTGAAACATAATTAAATTTCCAAATCCCATTAAGTGATTGGTAATATGGCGATTTAAATTCATCATCTGCTATTACAGATGCCTCATCACTGAATGGAATTAGTGTTGCATGTGGCTTCACTTTGTTTCGTTCTACCAAAGTCTGGTTCTCCCACTCAGTAAATGTAAATGGTTGAGCAAAAACGGAGGTACCTGTAAAAATGCTTACTAAAAAAACGATTTCCTTCATAACTGAAATTGTAAAATAAGACCGGTATATTTCAACCGGTCTTTGCCGTTGTTACTGATTATGCTTACCCCAAAAATGTTTGCCGTCCGTTAACCGGCTATTTTTATTATTTTTTTACCACTCTTCAAATCGCAGATCCTGTTCCGGTGGAGTACGTTGAATCAAGGTATCCTTTACACGGAATTTATTTGCACCGATGTTAAATGAATAATCAAGGTTAAATTGTTTACTTGTACTATTAAATGTACCTGTGCCAGATACTGATGAAACAACTGCATTACCGGCAGCTACCGTTACATTTGTTCCGTTTAGCGATAATTGCAGGAAACCTGTTGTGCTCACACCGGCGCCATTGGTGGTTACAGTATTTGCATTAACTGTATTTAACGTCCACACCTGGTTTTTACTAAGATCAGCATTGCTGTAAGTTTTTGTCTCCAGTACGTTTCCTGAAGCATCAATACGCTCTTCAACTCCTTTATGATAATAGCTGCCGCTGTAAGCACTGATGTATTTTACCACCAAAATGGTATAATCTTTTGCAGGCACTGTTGCATTACCTCTCAAAACTGAATCAGTAGTTGAGCTTACAATGCGGAGAGGAATGGCGTAGTAACGGTTCACTGCATTTACATCGGCTGTAAATAAAGAGCGGTTAAGGGTTACTGTAATATCGCCCACAAAACTTCCTTTTGCAATGGTAATCGTACTGCTGTTACTCAATGTGTAATAGGCGGAGGGCATCAGTGTAAAAGAGCCGGCACCGGCAACAGTTATTAACAGTGAAGGATCAACAGCAAATGTTACGGTTTGATCTTTTGTATTTTCTCTCACTCCACCCATAGCCACGCCTACTTTAAACTGCATATTATCATACGACACAATTGTCCGCAAAGGCTTTTGCGTAGAAAAATAGGATGTTGTTATTCCAAAATCAGTATCATACGGTTCATACTTCCTGCACGAAGCGAGGGAGGATACCATACAAACAACTGCTATTACATAAATTATTTTCATCGTTGATTTTTTTAAGTTACCAGCCAAAATTATTTACAAGTGAAGGGCTTTTTGAAAGCTCTGTATAAGGTAAAGGCAAATAATAATTACGGATCATATCAAGTTTCCTGTCTTCTACATTTTGCACAGCATAACTGTATGTCGACCCTGTTTTGGTCACCACAACACCTTTAACTGTCGCATTCAAAGGAAGCACCCAACGGCGTAAATCGAAGTACCGGTGATTTTCAAAAGCCAGTTCAAGCCTGCGTTCATTTTGAATGAGATTTCTGAAAGCATCTTTACCCAATGCAGCCACTTCGTTTACATACGCATCAGATGTTGCTGCTGTAAGCCCAGCTCCTTTGCGTATGTTTTTAATAACAGTTGATGCTGAAAAAGATGCGCCCGGAGGAATTACGTTAGGGCCATACGCTTCATTCGCAGCTTCAGCAAAATTGAGATAGACCTCTGTTTTGCGAAGCATTACATAATAATGAAAATCAAGAAGCGGGTTTAACGGATTAAGCAAATCGCTTTTCACCGATAACCATTTTTTCAGATAGTATCCTGTTCGTGATGCATTAAAGTAACGGGAGCGTGCATCTAACCCACCATCAAACAATTGCACTTCTCTTCCATCAATTAAAGCGGAGTTAAAATATACGTTCATACTTAAACGTGGATCTCTGTTTGCATAAGGATTTTGCGCACTGTAACCTGAACGTGCATCTGTAATGGGATAGCCATTCAACGCCGGAAATGATTCCACTAAATTTTGTGACGGGCCTGTTACAGCATCGCCATATTCATGCGGAGGATACTGTGCATACTCCATAAAATTATTATTATGAAAACGACGCCAGATAAAATCGGCAGGTGTAACAGGGTTTGAAAAATCAGCAGGTTTTAAGCTGGTAAAATTTCCAATTAATACAATAGCTTGCCTCGCTGACTCAGTGGCACGTATCCAGTTAGTATTATACTCTGCAGCATCAACCACTGAAAACTGACCCATTGCGGTAATTTTTGTTACAGCATCAGTCTGGTACGCAGGGCTTGCTGCGTATAAAGCAGTTTTGGCTTTTAATGCAGCAGCAACACGCAAATCGGCACGGCCTAAATTACGAATGCCAAACACGGCATCTGTTCCTGCATACTGGGTCGGAAGATATTTAACAGCCGAATCGCAATCGTTCATAATCTGTGCAGCACATTCCTGGTAAGTGTTACGTGTAATGTTTAAGTTTTTTGCTTCAGCATCAGTTAACACTTTTGTTGAAATCGGGTAACCCAGCGCTTCGCCAGCATTTGTTTTACCTCCATATAACTGCAGCAGTTGAAAACTGTTCCATGCACGCAGAAAATAAGCTTCGCCCCGTAACTTTCGTTTAATAATTGAATCGTTGGCAGTGCTTACAATATCATAAATTGTATTTGCTGTTAATCCTTTTTCAATAAACTGGTTCGCTTTTGCTATTTGGTTATACAGGTTTGTCCAGTCGCCAAGCGGATTATCGTTGGCTGCCAGGGCACCACTACCTAACCTGTAAATCCCCGAATTAAAATTATTTGTAACAGCATTATCTGTTGCTGCATCAAGAAAATTATTGCCGTTGTAAAAATCAAACCTGCTCGGTATATCGGCATAAATGTCAATCAATACTCCTTCAGCCTTATTTGGCAGCTTCCAGTTGATGTCTTCAGCAAATGTATTATCAACACGAGGTTCCAGCATTTTTTTACAACCTGCCAAAACAGTTACCGAAAGCAATAGATAATATAGATATGTGTAACGCTTCATGTTTGTTAAAATTTAAAGGATAAACCAACTGTTACTGTACGGTAGAATGGATAGTTTGTAATACCTGCGTTGAGCACTTCAGGATCAAGCTCTTTATTTTTTGAAAGAACAAACAGGTTACTGCCTCTTACAAATGCACGCATTACTTTAATAACAGACAAGCCATTGATAATTGTGTAGCCAAGTTCTGCATTGCGGAGCCTGAAAAAATTACTGCTTTGCAACCAGAAAGTAGATGTTACATTGTTGTTTGCACTGTAATTTGATGTAAGGCGTGGCATTGTGCCTGAAGGATTGGTTACAGGATGGTAACGGCTTAGTGCTTCCTTTGAATACTTTGATGTACCATCGAACCTGTAATAACTGTTGTTCAGAATATTATCAGCACCGGTTTGTGCTACTGCGAGTAACGATAATGAAAATGCTTTGTAAGTAAAGCCAAGATTTAAACCAAAAGTTGCAGGCGGGAAACTGTTGCCAATAACCTTCCTGTCCCGGGCATCAATGATATTGTCTTTGTTTAAATCTTCATAAGCTATATCACCAATTGTGTAGGGGCCAATCAACTGGCGGGGCGCATTATCAATTTGCTGTTGTGATGTAAACAACCCTTTTGCCACATAACCATATATGGCAGCAGTTGAGTTGTTTATGCTGTTTAAATTTGGATCAAGTGCAAGTACATCGTTATTGGCAAGAATTTTATTTTTGCTGTACACAAAATTTACACCGGTAGTAATACCAACATTACCTGCGTTTGCTGTATAAACTACCTGGGCTTCAATACCTGCATTCCTGATTTTTCCAAGATTGATGCGTGGATAAAAACCGCCTGCGAGTGATGAGTAAATGCTTGCAGCATTTAAGATAATGTCGCTGCGGAGTGTGTTAAAGTAATTAAATTCAACACTGAGTTTTTTGTTCAGCATCAACATTTCAACCCCTGCTTCCCATTCAGTTGATTTTTCCCATTTAAGACTGGGATTACCGACAAGATCAAGTGTTGAACGGGTAATACCAAACGTGTTATTTACTTCTCCAAAGTTGATGGACCCGTTATCTCGCCACCTGCTTTGGAAAAGATAAAACTCAGTTGCACGGTCGTAACCTAGTACACCAAACGAAGCTTTTAGTTTCAGGAAATCAACCAATGTGTTTTTAAGGAAATTTTCTTCACTTACAATCCATGCAGCTCCAATTGAAGGCGAGAAGATGAGCTTGTTGCCACTGCTGAATTTGTTACTGCCCATCATACTTACAATACCATCTGCATACAATTTGTTTTTGTAACCGTAAGAAGCTTTGTAATAAGTGTTGATGTTTTCAATGTTCTGATATGAGTTTCTGTCTTCGCCCCTGTAATAAAAATAAGTTAACGAAGTGCGGAACGATGAAACAGCATCAGCATAATTATAATTGACAGATGCTGTTAAGCCATATACCCTGCTAATGTCTTCACCCTGGCGCTGATCTCTCAACTGATCGCTACGCTGGCGCAACGCTGCATAAACAACCGAATCTCCACCAATTGTATTCTTTAATACCTGGCGCAAATAAGTAACAGGCACATTGTCTCTGCCGCTTTGGAAAAACTGGTAGTTATCAAAATGAAAAACTGATTTAAGCGACAGACCTTTCACTAATTTATTTAAACCGAGATCCATACCAAAGTTGGTTTGCCCGTAGAAATAATTATGCTTTGTTGAGCCGCCATACATTAACTGGCCATATACATTTTCAGCACGCACCAACGAGCCGCCAAGCGGAGGAAAATAAGCAAGCCCAAGTGGCGAACCTGTTTTTAATAAATTACTGTCGGTGATTAATAACGGGTATTCATTTGGGCGGTGTGTACTTAATGCTCCAAACACCTGATCCTGGTTCCATCCACTCCAGTTCCTGCTTTCAATAACACCTGCAGCATCGGCAAACACATGAAAGTTGTTACTTACTTTAAAATTTAAATTCCCCCGCAGGTTAATACGATCCTGCTGTGGTGTTTTACCAATTTTTTCAAACCCTGCTGCACCGGTATAACCAATTACCAACGCATAATTTGAAGTGGTGTTGCCGCCACTGTAATTAAGTGTAACACGCCTGATGGGTGCCGATTTTTTAATGAAATAATTATAATAATCAACATTGGGATAAAGCTGATCGTTTGGCCCTTTGCTGTTTTTATATCCATCAAGATCGGCCTGGCTGTAAAAAGGTGCTAAACCATCATTTGTTCTTGCTTCATTAAACAAAATTGCATACTGATAGCTGTTGAGGTAAGATGGCAAACGTGTTGCAGTGCTGTAACCGTACTCCGATGTAAGCTCAATAACTTTTGTATTATCTTTTCCACGCTTGGTTGTAATGAGTATAATACCATTTGCTGCACGTGGCCCATACATATTTTTTGATACAGGATCTTTCAATACCTGCACAGTGGCAATTTCTTCGGGATTAATAAAATTAACGGGGCGTTCAATACCATCAACTAATGTAAGGGCGCCGTTATTATCCTGGCGTTGCAAACCTCTTACATATAAACTTGCAACATTATTACCAAGCCCGCCACTGTTTGAATTTACGATAAGCCCCATAACTCTTCCCTGTAACGTATTGTGCAACGAAAGATCGGTGTACCTGCTCAGTTCAGCACCGCTAACCTGTCCGTTAGCTCCTGTAAACGCTCTTGCAGTTGTTGTGTTTGACAGTGGAAGGCGAATAACATCAGACGATGATGTTAACAGCAATGTTTGCTTCAGTGTAATGGCAGAAGGCAAATCATTTGCATCAAGAATGAGTATTTGTGTTGCATAACCCGATGCTTCAATTGTAATTGCTGCGCCAGGTTTTGACTGGAAAGTAAATGCACCTTTATTATTTGTACGAAGCTCCTGTACACCTTCATTAATGATAATAAGTGCATTGCTAATTGCTGTTCCGTTTTCGTCTGTTACTACCGATGTGTATGTACGGTTCTGGACAACAACCTCAGCTTTGTCTTTTTGCTTTTTCTTTTGTGCACACAGTGTTTGAGGAAACGCTGTTACAAAACATGCTGCTGCAATGATGTATGTAAACTGTTTTAAGAGCATAAGTTTAGTTTTTGGTATAGTTTAAAAAACAAACACGTTACCATCCGGGATTTTGTTTAAAGTTGAACTGATTGTTTACCTGGTTCTGATCAACCGGATACCAGTAATGTTTTAATTGAAACACCCGTTGCTCAGTTGTGAGCGGGAAAGCCATGTTGTAAGTAAATACCAATGTGCTTTTGTTGGTAACTGTTGCGTGATTGGCAGGTGGTGTAGCACGCATACCCATAATTGGTTGGCTCAATACCTGTTCAGCAATCATCCATCTTCTTATATCATGCCAGCGGTGGTTTTCAAACATCAATTCAACTGTGCGTTCGTTTCTTATTTTATCACGAAACAACTCCTTGCTTCCAGTAAACTCAGCTAGTACCGGCGGCATACCAACTCTTGTTCTAATGAGGTTAACAGCAGCTACTGCTGTTAAGCCATATCCTTTAGGATCGGCATTGGGGCCATAAGCTTCGTTCATTGCTTCGGCGTAATCAAGATAAACCTGTGCAAGGCGAATGTAAATTGTGTTAAGACTATACCTGTTATACTCAAGGTTTACAAAATTGGCACCAGGCCAAATAAATTTTTTACACACATAGCCAGAGGTTAACCTGTTACGCACATTATTATTATTCTGTGCATTTAATAAATCACGACCACCTACATACAATTCCATATAAGCAGGTGTGTTGTTTGAGTTAGAACCCCATTGCTCACCGGGCACAATAAAATTGTTATAAAAACGGGGATCTCTGTTTAAAAATGGTTTTTGCGGATTATAACCTGAACGTGAATCGGTAATTGCATAGGCATTGCCAGCATTGATTACTTCATATTTATCGGCCATATTTTGTGTGGGTGAACAGAAAGAAGCTGCATCAATACCAGTACCACCTGAATGAAACTGTGGGATATACAAACACCTTAATCCACGTGTCTGGTCTCTTGTTGCACCATTAAAGTTGTACCAGATTGATTCGTCGCTTACCGTGTTTGGCGCATGGTAAAAAATAAATTTATAATCGGCACCACTTAATAAGCGGTAACTGGTACCTCCCGTGTTAGCAACACAATATTTAATAAGATCATTGGCATACTCAGCTGCTTTTTCTGCCGCAGGTATTCCATAACCATTGTTTACAATTGAATTTAAATTGTTTTGCATCAGCGGACTTGCAGCATACAACATGGCCATTTCTTTTACAGCCATTGCTGCAGCTTTAGTAGTGCGGCCTTTTTCGGCACCAGTCCATTGATGAGGAAGAAACTCAATTGCTTTATCCATATTCTGCATCACAAACTCGTTTGATTCGGCATAGGTTTTACGTGGCACGTCCAAATCGTCGTTTGCATTATACACTTTATCATAAATGGGCATCCCCCCCATACGTTGAATAATCTGGAAGTAATACCAGCCTCTGAAAAAATAAGCTTGCCCAAGCAATTGATTTTTTTGTTCGGTTGAAAGCCCCGGCACCGTTTCAATTTTTTCAATTACTTTATTGCAAATACGCAAACACATAAATGCATTATCCATAATGGCACCTCTTGGTGTACCAACATCACCATTGCTTCTATCGAAACCAATTTCTCCAATAGTGCGTTTGTTTAACCAATCGCCCAGATTAATAATATTCATGATGCCATTGTTGGCCGATGAATTACTGGCCATTTCATCGCTCAATGAACCTACACTTGCTCTTTGTAAAAACTGCCCTTCCCAGGAATGTATATCAAGCAATGCTGCATAACAGGCATCAAGATAACCTCGCACACCTTCATAACGGCTAAATACATCTTCCTCCACAAGACCAAGCTGATCCCGTTTATCTAAATATTTTTTGCAGGAGCCAAGTGCAACTAAGAATATAATAAGTGGAATAATTTTTTTCATGTTACTCTGTTTAGAAATTTGTACGTAATCCAAAATTGAAACGTCTTACAATTGGGTAAACATTTGCACCAGATGTTTCAGGATCAATACGAGAATCAAGTTTTGATAAAGTGAAAAGATTATTACCATTTACATATAGCAATAATGATTTAAAACCTGAGCGTTTCAGTAATCCCCAATTAACAGTATAGGATACTTCTGCATTTTTCAACCGGATATAAGCAGCGTCCACATAAGAATAAGTGGAACCCTGGTTGTTATGCCCGTTGTTTGAGATGTGCAGTGCTGGTTTAACAGCAGTTGATGCTGTTTGTACTGTCCATCGTTGGGCAATGTTCGATTGACCAACCACAAAACCTGAATTAAAATCCCAGAGGAATAAATCAGGAATTTCCCGATACACATCGCCTGCAGCATACAGTAAAAAGTTTACTGCCCATGATTTATAACTGAAGCCGGCATTAACACCCAGCGTTTTCATGGGTGTTGAAGTGTAACGCATTGGCACACGATCGAACTGATCTACAATACCATCACCATTAAAATCGGCATAAATAAAATCGCCGGGAATTCTTAATGCGGGAGAACCACTGATAACCGGTGTTGGATAGTTGTAAATATCATCAAGTGAAGAGTAATAACCAGCATTTAAATACCTTGTTTGAAAACCTATTTGTTTATTGGCTTGTTTTAAATACTCAGCCGTAAGGCGTGCATCATCTCTGAATACAATCCTGTTTTCAGACCATGAATAATTTACGTTTACATAATAGTTAAACTCTTTGCCAAGTTTATCATTCCAACCCAATTCAATTTCATAACCATGATTTTTTGTAACACCCAGGTTGGCAAACGGTGCTGAGTTTCCAAATGCCCTTGGTATAGTAAGCCTTTCCATGAGAATATCTTTCCTGTCTTCTTTAAAGAAATCAACACTACCTCTTAACCTGCTTCTGAACATACTTGCATCAATACCTAAATTTTGTTTGGTTGCTTTTTCCCAAGTGTTATTTACATTGGCGGTTTGTCCTTCGTAATAAAGCGGGCCAAAGGAGTTTAAATTCTGATCACCAAAACGAATGGCTCCGCCGGTGCTGTATGTTTGAATAAACTGGTTTGCGGGAACACCTCTGTCGCTACCCACTACACCCCAGTTATATCGTGCTTTCAGTGTATTAATAATATTATCGCCCAGTATTTTTTTAAAGATGGGTTCAGAACTGATAACCCAACCTACTGCTGCCGATGGAAAGAAACCAAAAGCTTTATCAGATGAAAATTTTGAAGAGCCGGTATAAGAAGCATTTACTTCGGCAAGGTATCTCGATTTATAGCCGTACGTAATTCGGCCCACATAATCTTCGCCATACTCACCAATATTAATAGCAGCACCTGCGCCTGCATCAATCAGTTCTCTCCTGTTAAATAAAACAAGGGCACCAACGTCATGCTTTTTGAATTTTCGTGCATAGTTAATCGAAGCTTCGTAATACAAATCCTTTTCATAGTTCAGGAATGCATCACCGGAAGAGATCAGTGGTTGTTCCTGTGACTGATCATTTGGGTAGCGTATCTCCGAGCTCATTGGGTAAATAATTGTTTTACCATCGGGCGCCAGTACAGGATTTGCGTAATCGTATGTGCGGTTATACCGTATTACATTCAATGCACTAAAATTTCCTGTAACACCACTGCGCAGTGTACTGATTTGATAAGTTGAACCCGATGTGTAAGAAATTTTTCCACGCACACTTAAACCGGGAGTAATAAAATCGAGATCCTGCGTAAGTTGTGCATCATAAAAACCCTGGAAGTATTTATAAACACGCTGCCCGCCTTCATTTAAATTGAGCAACATATTATTTTCACCTGCTACCGATTCCCCTATTGTTCCATCTTCGTAACGAAGCGGGAAAGCATTGCGTGGTGCAGAATAAATGCGGTTAAAAAACTGATCCTGTCCAAAACCATCTTCACCACCACCATCAATACGGTAACCGGGCTGGTTTCGGTAACGGAAATTTCCGGAGAAATTTATGCTGAATACGGTTGACTTTGTAATGTCGAAATCAAAATTAGTTCTCCAGTTATATCGCTGTACTCTGAACTGCGGATCAAAGTCTTCGTTTGCTGTTGTTTTATAAATGTCACCATCATCGAGGTATCCAAACGAAACAAAATACCGCATAAACTGTGAACCACCCCGGGCACTTAAGTTATAATTCTTTTGACTTCCATAATCACGTACAGCTTCATTCCACCAGTCTACCTGCGGAAAATATTGATTGTATGGACCCGCATTACCGATGTTTTGCCGCCATGCATTGATCGTTGATTCAGGAATAAGGTTTGCATAAAGTTTATCGTTAATAGCAGCTTCATTGTACAACTCCATTGCAGTTATATAATCGGAGTACTCAGGTTTAATCGTAGGCGTTTTAAACCCGAAGTTGGCACTGAACGAAAATTCAGGTTTGCCGATACGTCCACGTTTTGTGGTGATCAGAATAACTCCGTTCGCTCCTCTGGTTCCATACACTGCTGTGGCAGATGCATCTTTCAAAACGGATATTTTATCAATTTCATTCGGATCTATTTGATTTAAGTTCCGTTCAACACCATCCACCAATACAAATGGCGATGTATTATTAAAGGAAGAAATCCCCCTGATAAAAAGAGCAGCTGCATCAGAACCTGGTTTTCCATTACTGTTCACGGCAGTCAAACCCGGCAATTGCCCCTGCAATGCTTCAGAAACCGTACTTACCCCACCGGTTTTCTTTAGCTGTTCGCCTTTTATCTGGCCAATGGCTCCTACCACACTTTCTTTCTTTTGGGTGCCATAGGCTACTATCACAACATCCTCCAAAGCGGTTACTTTACTTTGCAGACGTGCGTCAATTACTGTTTGATTTTCGGCAACCACAATTTTCAGTTCATCGTGGTTAATTGATGTAATAATGAGGGTTTGTTTACCAGTGGGTATAACAATAGAAAAAGCGCCATCATTATTGGCAACGGCTTTTCGGCCGGTTGATTCTACCTGGATGGTAGCACCCACCACAAATGAGTTGGTTTCATCCCGCACTACACCTGTTATGGTTCGTTGCACGTTTTGGGCGTGCAGGAAAACGGAAATGTGCAGCAGCAGTAAAATGAACAGGGCAGGCCGCAAAACCCGCCTGCAAGCAGTAGCAATTTGATTCATGATGTTAGTTTTGAAATAGAAAAACTTCCCGGATTTTTTTACTATCCGGGAATCCGTTTTGGCAACGGAGCTGGGTTTAGAGTTCCTGTTATGGCAGAATAATTTAGTTGGCACAATCGGTGGTTATGTGCCATGAAAGTAGAACCTGGTACAAAAAAAGCCGTCTCAACAGGGGGCAAAAACATCTCAAAACAGATTTATGAGACGGAAATGAACCTGCACGTTGAACTTTGAGACAAAATAAACAGCAGAAAGAAAAAAAGAGACGATTCAATAGCTGGTAAAAGATACCATGGGTCAGATAGTTTTTATGGATTCTTTTTATTTCTGTTTCCGGTAAGTATCATTGTTCACTTCTATCTCAGAAAGATACTGCCAAACCGTCCGGCGCCGGGTGGAGCAATGATCGTTCACACATCACTCCTGATTGGGCGATCATTTTGGCTGATAAAAATTTCGACCGGGATATGGGCGGGCAAGAGGCAAATATTATGAGCGGGTTTTAAACGCAAATGGCTGCATCCACAAGTACCGGTCAATTTGAGGCCACCACAACAACCATTGGTTTATAATTGCCGGTTTTATTGAAAGTTCTCTATGCATCTGTTTCATTTTCTACAAACCGGACCGGAGTTACACCAAACTCTTTTTGAAAACACTTCCCGAAATACTTGGGATTACTGAATCCTGTTTTATAGGCCACTTCTGCTACCGTATAATTGCCCGTTTTCAAAAACAAAGCGGCTTTTTTTAACCGGTACTTTCGAATAAATACAGAAGGAGACTCCCCAACCATTTGTTCCATACGGCGGTAAAACGTTGCCCGGCTGCTGAACATGTTCTCAGCCAGAAAATCAACATCAAGGTAGTCCTTGTCCAAATGCTTTTCAATTAAGTTAATGATATCCTGAATAAATTTATCTTCTGCCGACTCCTTGATTTCCTCTTTTGGTTCCACTACCATAACTGTTTTCAGTTTCACTTTGGCAGCACTGTTGCGGAGGTAGCTTTTTACTTTCCATTTTAAGAGATCGGCACTGAAGGGCTTTTCAATAAAATCATCAACCTGGTTTTGGAAAGCAACCAGTTTTTGTTCTTCGGAGTTCCGGCCGGTTAAAAGCAGGAAGGGAATATTTTTATATTTATCGTTACTCCGTACCGTTCGGCAAAAAGTAAGACCATCCATTTCAGGCATATCAAGATCGCTGATAATAAGATTAATTTCCTTTTGCTGAATAACAGACAATGCCTGTTTTCCATTTTCAGCTTTGTACACGGAGAAATCCTCCGCAAGTGTATCTGATAAGAGTTTCAGCACTTCTTCATTATCGTCAGCAATTAAAATATTCCATTCTTTGTTTGCTGTTGCCGGTAATTGAGGTGAGTTTGCTTCAGGGAGTATTAACACCTGTTCATTCTGGTGCTCCTGCTTACCTGCCGACATGATAATTGGTGTATGAACAATGTGTGGCTTTAATTCAGTAATGTTGTAAGCACCCTTATCAATAGGAACAAAAAGGGTGATAGAAGTAAACTCATTCAGCTCACTTCGTATCTCTAAGCTCCCGTGATGTCTGCTGATAAGTCTTGCCACCAAATTCAACCCGATACCCGTGCCCGGTGTTTCCTTTTTATTGTATCGTACATTTTCTGCACGGTAAAAGGGTTCAATAATTTTATCAATTTCATTTTTTGCAATACCAACACCCGTATCTGTAATGGTAAAACATAAATAGTTTCCTTCTTTACTTAAACCTTGCGGCAAATCCGTTTCGCCCAGGTACTGGCTGTCAATTTTCACTTCTACAGTTCCATTCGCTTTGCAATATTTGATCGCATTGCTTACCAGGTTCATCACTACTATTTCAAGAATTTCTTCGTCACACCAACCCTTGATATTTTCTTTTAAACTCTTAAATGAAATACTGATATTCTTTACAACTGCAAGTGGCGCCGCCTCATGAACTATTTGTTTTACAAGTGTTTTTATATCTTCTTCGGCCACATTCATCAAAAACCCACCACTCTCACTCTTACGAATGTCCATTATCTGGTCAGTAAGTTTTTTTAAGCGTAGCCCCTGCTCATACAGGTTATTCAATATTTGCGGATTCACTTTTTTACCCTGCAATGCCTGCTCAAGCGGGCCAAGTAAAAGTGACAACCTGTTCTTGATCTCGTGCGACAGATCAGTATAAAATACCATTTGCCTGTTATGAACTTTGCCGCTTTCAATTTCCTCTTCAAGCATTTGATTAAGCTTATACCACCTTTTGCGTAATGTAAATGTGATGATGGCAGCCACCAGCAAAAGGAATCCATAGATCAAAAACGCATAACCGGTTGTCCAGAACGCTGGCTTTACCACAATGCTTATCGTTTGAGCCTGCTCAGCCCACTCGCCCAAAGGGTTTGCAGATTTTACTTCGAAAGTATAATTACCCGGTGGCAAATCAACATATTGTATTTGCTGGCGTACTCCTTGTACCAAGGTCCATCCAGTATCTTTTCCCGCCAAACGATAAGCGTACCTGTTTTTTTCAGGAGTTGTAAAATCAAGTGCTGCAAAGCCGATGGAAAAACTGTTTTTGGCGTGAGTTAAGATGACAGTCTTTGTTTGTATTAATTGCTGATAATAATCTGATTTTATATCTCCTGCCACAGCAGGCTTTGTTTCAGGTTTCCCGTTCTTCAACAAGTCAAACGATGTCCATACAACAGGCATCACCTGTTTATTTCCGGCAAGTTGTTTTTTAATTTCGTACATACCTGCGCCATTTCCAAAATAAACGGAACCCTTCGCATCTGCAGCGGCAACTTTAAAATTAAATTCAGAATTTACAATTCCATCTTCCTCACCAAAACTATGAAAAGGAATAAACTGAGTTTCAAGCATGGATGCCACACCATTGAGTGTTGATACCCATATTTCCCCGTTGCTGTTTTCTGTAATTGCACAAACAGTGTTGGAAGGCAAACCATCTTTTTCTTCAAATACTTTAAAATTATCTGATGCCGGCTGATAGAGATACAAACCATCGCCACGTGTACCAACCCAAACCCTGCCTTTACTATCTTCAGCAATCTTTATAATGCGGTCCGATGCATTATTTTTTTTGTTATAACGGCCGGTCTGCCCGGTTTCAAGATTTACTTTTGCCACACCATCTCCTCTTGAGCCCACCCAAACATCATTACGCACATCTTTCAGAATACTGAAGAGATGGCTTTTCGAAGGAAATTGTTTTTGCAGTAAATGATATTGAGCTTCTGTTTTTGAACTGCCGTTTATACTTAAGCGCAGCAATCCTTTATCCCAACTTGTAGCCCACCATTCTCCGGGCGCAACTTCTGCTATATCACTTACATCAATCCACTCCTGTCCCTTTGCAATTACTTTGTATGCCGGAGAAACTGAATTGAGGCTGGCCGATTGAATTAAAATCACTTCATCGTCTGCTATTATCAACATATCTCCATTTGATGCTTTCCGTGCAAGAATATAAGTTGAAAACGGGAGCTTTACGATTTCCTGTTTTTTGGTTTCACTGTTAAAACGTCGCACACCCGATTTCGAATTAAGCAGCCAAAACTGATTTGCCCCAACTGATACAATATCATTAAGGTAATTATCAGGTAAATATTTATCAGGCAAAAGGTTTATATAATTTGCTTCAAGAAACTGTCTTCTGATTTTAAATACGCCCTGCCTGCTGCCAACCCATATATTATTAGTTTTATCTACCAGCAAATCAGTTACCGGCGATTCTTTAAACAACAGGTTCCTGTTTATCAGCCTTGAAATCTTATTTTCTAAAATAAATATACCGGAAGGGGTTGAATACAGCACTGCATTATCTTTATAACTGCGTATAGCAGTAATAAAACTACCTGTTACAACCTCCTCACCCGAAGTTTTATATGCCTGCACAGAACTTACAGCAGATTCAGTGCTGTTTAATTTAATGCTATGTATACCTTTCTCTGAAGTGCCAACCCAAACAACAGCATCCCCTGCTGCATACAATGCAGTAACAGCATGCGTAAATGACAATGGCAGCATTTTCCTGGTTGCGTTTTCAAAAACAAACAAACCTGTTGATGTGCCTATCAATAAATTTTCATTTACTGATACAGCAATGCTTTGTATAGCAGCTCTGTTAACAAAACCATTAAACTGTAATTCCGGAGTGTATAACCGGCCCGGGGCTGTAAGGAGCTTGTAAATTTTACCCGAATTTGTATAATACCAGATTACGCCTTTTTTGCTGACGATTATTTTACTTACTGTTTCGTCATCTTTTGTTACAACCTGCACAGAGCCATCCACAGGATTCATAATACCCAGGCCGCTTTCTGTGCCTATCAGTATATTGCCGTTGTTATCCCCATTAATACAACGCACTGAATTATTTAAAAAACGATTGGTGGCTTTTTTGGTGAGATTATAATTTACAGCCGTAAATAAATTGTATTTATAAACACCGCCGTTAGTGCCAACCCATATTGTTCCTGTCTCATCCTGGTAAATTGTACGGATAGCCTGGTGTGGCAGCCATTTTTCTTTTGACGGATCGGCGTAGGTAATTTTTCCCTGCCCGTTCGATTCATTTAGCAGCGAACAAAGGATACTTATAAGTAATACAAATCTTTTCATGTACAGAGGAAATCAAAGACAAGATTACTGAATTCCAGGGAAACACCCGGAGGAATATTGCACCAATTAACAAACAGGAGATCATATGCGTTTAACTATTTCCGCTGAAAAATATAATAGTATTTATTCATTAAACAAGTATCGTCATGTTACTAAACCTGTTGAGAGTCGTCAAGAATCACGTTCTTTACAAGTACCGGATCGTCACTAATTTTCAGAAGAACAATTACAATTACAATTAGCTTCACCAATAGATCATCATCGAAGTTGTGTACAGTATCAATACTTTTTCAACCTACTGTATTAACCTTCATAAGCTTTTATCAAAGTGGCAATGTCAAATTTTTTCATTTTCAGATATGCAGCAGCAACTCTTTGCGATTTTTTGCTGTCCTGGTCAGCCATATAAACTGGCAAAATTGAGGGAACAATCTGCCACGATACACCAAATTTGTCTTTCAACCAGCCACAGGGTCCTTCTTCGCCACTTTCAGTTAATTTATTCCAATAAAAATCAATTTCATCCTGAGTATCGCAATAAACGATAATAGATGTTGCTTCATTAAAAACAAATTGGGGTCCGCCATTAAGCGCCTGAAAATTCATCCCATTAATCGTAAACTCAACGGTCATTGCAGTACCTGCCGGTTTTTTATGAAACTCAAAACCTTCTTTTCCATAACGGCTGATTCTGCTAATTGAACTGTTTTTGAAAATTGAACAGTAATAATCGGCAGCTTGTTCTGCCTGGTCATCATACCATAAACAAATGGTCATTTGATTGTTTTCCATACAATAGAATTAATGTTTGTTTCTGCAAAGAACGGGAGGGCATATAGATAAAAATTGGAAAAAATCGACAAAATTCTTCCATACGTAATCTTCTTCCATACTGCGTTTAGCAAAAACTTTCGGCTGAAATCCAATGTGTCGCTTAAATTCATTTGAGAAATGAGATTGGTCAAAATACTCCTGTTCATAAGAAACATCAACTAACTTTTTGTTCTCCCACGAAACTGCTTGTAAAGAACTGATTATACGCAAAAGGTTTGCAAACGATTTGGGAGTAAATCCGGCAAAGTATTTAAACTTTCTTTCAAAGTTCCGTTGAGACATAAACACCTGCTTCTCTGTAATCCTTTGCATTTCACTCTGTCCGGAAGCAATTTGAAAAATGAAGTTCAAAATTATCTCGTTTTTAAAAGTGCATCTGCTTACACTGTTTTTAATGAGGGAGTTTATTATTCCAGTATTGTATTCACATTGTACTGTTTGTCTACAAAATTCAGCCATTGTTTTGAACTCACTAATAGCATGCCGATCAAGATGTTGATTTGTAATCTTGTCGGCTGAAATGTTAAATAAGACCGGTAAGGCAAAGGGATAAAAAGTAATTCCAAAAACTTTAAAATCATTACTGGCTTTGTAACGAAACCATCTGTTAGTTTGTCCAACCAACAATAAATTTTCTGTTATTGACTGGCCAACTGGCTCAACCTTTCCATTTACAACAAAAAACAGGGTCGGGCAAATTGAGGCATAGGTTCTGTATATAAAGTAGTCGCCGTCATTGGGTGTTGCTTCAAAACTCCACATGCTCTTTACATAAGCTTCAATGTCTTTATCTATTGTATAGGTCTCATATTTAATTCCATTCTGCTCAATGTTGAGTGTCATATTACAATCACCTTGTTTGTAGTTTGTTCTTCTTTTTAACTTGTTGAATTCGAAAATACCTGTACACGTTTCTTTGCCGGGTTGGTCAGCTAATTCAATCAGCTGCACTTCCGTACCACGAATATAACAGAGTCAATAAACGTCACCAAACCGAACCACTCCTTCAACAACATTGGCAGTTAGCTTTTCAGCCTGTCCGGAAATTCTGTAAGGTTGCCGCCAATACCTGAGGGCATTGGTTCTCTCAGAGTTGAATGGTTTGCTCGATGTTTGTCTGCTCCAAAAACGTTTCATCGTGTGATACAATAATTAATGTTCCCTGATATTCGTTAATGGCTGCTGTCAATATTTCTATGTTTTGAATATCTAGATTGTTGGTTGGTTCGTCTAAAATGATCATGTCCGGCGATTGAGTACCAATGGTAAGACAACAAAGAATTAAACGCATTTTTTCTCCTCCACTCAATACACTGCAAGGTTTGTCCCAATCGTCTTTGGTAAATAAAAATCGATTAAGCCGGATCTTTATTTCATGTTCCTGCAATGTTTGCATGTTAAATTGCTGAGCCTGTTCATATACCATGAGTTGGTTATCAATCAACGAATAATCCTGGTCAATGTAAACTGCTCTGCTGACTGCCCGGTAAATTGTTCCGGTTTGCGGTTCTGCATTTCCTAAAATCAGCTTAATTAAAGTGGTTTTGCCCGAGCCGTTCATGCCTTTCAGTGCAAGGCGTTCACCACTTGTAATCTGAAAAGTCAAAGGGTCTTTCCACAATGGATGATGGTTATAGCTGTAATTAATTCCATCGGCCTTCAATAGAATTTTCCCTCTGTGTAAATCGGAATTATCGAAACCAAATTTCATTTTATCAATGCCGGGTAAAGCCGAACGCAACTCTTGTAACTCTTCTTTAATGCCTTCAATTTTTTCAGCGTGTACGCCTTTCATTTTTGAAGTGCTGTTTTCTGCATTGTTTCGCAAAGTGTTCATCATTATTCGGGCAACACCTGCTTTTTCCTGTTTGCTTTTTCCCCTGCTGTTTAATTTTTGTTGCCGTTCCAACGTCTCCCGTTCCTTTTCTTTGGCTTTTCGCAATGCTTTTTCCTTGCTCTGCAAATCCTGATTTAAAGCGTTTGCTTCTGTTTCTTTTTGTTCGGTATAAAATTCATAATTGCCGCCATAAATTGTTATACCACGTTTGCTTAATTCAGCCACCTTGCCCAAAAGGTTCAACAGCTTTCTGTCGTGGCTCACAATCATTAAAGTGCATTGTGTCGATTGTATAAAATCGTACAAAAGCTGCCTTCCCGCCACATCTAAATGATTACTTGGTTCGTCCAGCAATACCAATTCCGGTTGGTGAATGGAAATGCCTGCAAGAAACACTTTTGTTTTTTGCCCTCCGCTCAATGTTTCCATTTTTTGCGACAGATCCAGATTAGTTAATTGCCAATAGTTCAATGCGTTGTTGCAGCGCTCTTCAATCGTCCAGTCATCGTCAAGTGTTGTATAGTTTTCATCGCTTACATTACCGTTAAGAATTTCCTGTAAAGCTGTGAGCTTGTTTTCAACGTTCAATGCTTGTCCAATCGTCAAATGATTGAATTGCCCAAAAATTTGAGGAACATAATAAGGCGCCGTATTTACAAATAATTGGCCCTTCAATGGTTGTAACTCCCTTGCAATAAGTTTCAGTAAAGTAGATTTTCCTGAACCATTGTTGCCAATTAACGCTGTTTTTTCGTGAGGGTTTACTGTCAGGTTAATATTGTCAAACAACAGATTTTTATTGGAATGGGCATAAGAAATGTTCTGTAAAATAAGCATAACTTCTTTCGTTTAAAGAGGAAGGAAATGGCAAACCACTTTGTGGTTCACTGTCTTTAATTGTTTGAAAGAAACTATTTTTTACATGCTTACCGATTACTTTTTGGTTGGCAAATATAGTAATCATTTTTTTACTTCAAAAGCTCGTCAGTATAGCAGCAAACATCAATGCTTGCCTTGCACCTGATAAAGTTGAAGTAATAAATTAACGTTACGTACTATGCCCGGCCACATGTGCTACTGGGCTATGCTCATACAATGAAAAACGTGTTACGCTTGGCCTGCTGGCATCAAACCTGTTGGCTGCTGTACATTTTGTTAACCAATTTTATTTAGTATGCTCAGTCCTTTGTCCCATTTTGTGTGACCCGAAGCTGCGTTGATGTGTCCTGCATTCCCGATATTTATAAATTCACTCCCCCAATTGTCTGCAATTGCAAACATACAAACTGCCGAAAACAAAAAAAATGCAATGTACAATCACCGATCAACTTTCAATGCAATGCGATTATAAAAACATTCGACTAAAAGTTATGATTGGTATAAATGCAGGCAAATGATTAACTACCGATTCTTTATAATCGTTTACGTCAATAAAAAATCTTTTTTCATGCACACAGAAATGATAATTGTATTTTTTAGTCATACATCAAAAGTGAAACGCTGGAATACTGTTTCCTTTTCAACCTTAAAGTAGTCATCTCCTAAGATGGTATTGATGATCATCATATTCCTGTAAGGCCCCAACCCAAGATCAGGTGCAGAAAATCCATGCGATAATAATTCTGCATTCTGCACAAATATCTCTGATCCATTTACATCAATTGAATAATTTCTCTTCACCTGGTAACGGCCACTGCCTGTCCAATAAATTCTGTCTTTTATACCGTCCATAAATGCAGGCACTTGGTTTTGATAACCGGTTGCAAGAATAAGGGCCTCTGTTTCGGATTGAAAACATTTTTGCTGTTGGGTCTGTAACCAACTCAATTGAAATGCACTTTCACCCTTTTGTTCAATACCTGTTAACTGCGTTGCCGGTATTAAACGAACTGATGAATCTGATGATTCAATGGATTGTGCATATAACTCCCGATAGATCGCCTCAATCAACTCACGATTAATTCCTTTGTACAAATGATCCTGTTGTTTCAGCAGCTCTGTCTTTCTCTCCGGTTCCAACTGGTAAAAATAATTGATGTAATCAGGTGAGGTAAATTCACAAACCAGTTTCGATGTTTCCATCTGGTAAAATCCGGCAGAATGTGTAAACCAATCAAGGCTGAATTGATAGGCAGGTTTAACTTTTAACAGATCATAAAAAATCTCTGCGGCACTCTGGCCTGACCCAACAACCGTGATTTTGTTTTTATTCATTAATACAGTTTTGTGTTGCAGATATTGGGATGAATGAAACATGCTGGAGTTACTACAAACATGGGCAGCACATGCAGGAACAGAGGGCACCGTACCAATCCCTATCACCAGATGTTTTCCATAATAAATACTAATCTCCCCTGTTGATGATTCCGCCAGCACTTCATAACGGTTGTCCCGCTCATTGTACTGTATCTGTTTTACAGCCTGATCAAAATTGAGACTACCCAGCATTGAAGCTACCCATCTGCAGTATTGCTGATACTCCCTGCGTTCGATATAATAATTCTCATTACAAGCAAAACGAAACATCCGGTTCTTCGCTTTTAAAAAATTCAAAAAACTATACACACTGCAGGGATCAGCCAACGTAACAAGATCTGCATAAAACGGCACCTGCAACGTAGCACCTTCAATCATCAGTCCTTCATGCCAGCTGAATTGCTTTTTCTGTTCTAAAAAAACTGTACATAACCCGGGAATCGGCTCAGCAAGGGCAGCTAATCCCAGGTTAAACGGACCAATACCGATCCCAATCAAATCATACACGTCATTCATAGATTAAATTATTTTCGTTACTATCTTTTCGCATAATTTGGTACCTAACATTGTTGCTGTTGTGATCAGCAATGCAATCAACAGTGTACTCCACAAACCCTGTTGCCGATAGCCAATCAATGCAACACTCCACATGATCAGCAACCATTGAATAAAGTATACCATCGTAATATGCCTGCTCAGAAAACGCAGGTTTTCTTTAAGGCCATGAAATAATTTCACTTTCGAAAAACAATCACACACCATTAACCAAATCAATA
The DNA here is from genome assembly GCF_035299325.1 of Lacibacter sp. Taxonomy (GTDB): domain Bacteria; phylum Bacteroidota; class Bacteroidia; order Chitinophagales; family Chitinophagaceae; genus Lacibacter. Next base: position 213,147 of record NZ_DATGWT010000022.1, read on the forward strand.
TACACCCGGTATAGTAAAGCAGTCCGGCCACACCCGGCTTGTAGTAATTGTACAAATTCTCATGTGGCAAAAAATGAAAAGAAGAAATGCAAAGCAATACAACACCTGCCAAACTATAAATCCAAAAAGGCCGGGTAAATTTTATGAGTACAAACGAAACAAGTTTACCGGCAAGGGGATAAAACAGCCATGGTAACAACGGAAAATAAGCGTCAGGTAGTTCACCTGCAATCCAGGCAGCAATTCCAAAACTGTCCTCGATCGACCACGCATACGAAACACAGATTAACAACGCCAGTAATACTAAAAATTCAAACATCCATTGATACCTGCGAAATAAACTACTTATGCCAAAAACAAAAAAACTCAACGAAGCAAGATGAAGAATATCCCCGATCAACAACAACTCAATCACCGCTGTTCCTGTATCTGATATACCCAAATCAATTAATAAAGAAACCGGAAAAAGTCCGGGCAAAAACGGCAAAACAAACTTTAAGAAATTCAACACAAATGCAAGTGCCATCAACACCAAACTTCTCTTAAAAAGTATACGGGGAGATATGTCCCTGTTCAACCCGGCACTAAGCCCCATTAAAAACATAAAAAGCGGCGCACCTGTTTCTTCCGCAAAAATTGACATTACAATAGCCGCCAATGAATGCAGCGTGTCAGTATTACCAAATACAACAAACACATGAACCATCGGCATAATTAGCACGGTATAGCCTCTGGCTATATCAATTGCATCAATCCGCATATAACAACTGTTTAATAAGGAAGAATAAAACTTGAATGATCACAGAAATAAAGGTTGGCTACCTTATCGGGGAGTACAATTTGTTGTTGAAACCTGAACCCTGCACGTTGTACCAATTCATTTGCCTTTACGTTACAACTGTCAGGTTCACCCACCACACGATGTACGCAACTGAATCCAAACAGGAATTCAACTGCTGCAGAAAAAACAATGGTAGAAAATGAGGGAATACGTTCGCTCACTGGTGCCATAATAAAATGAAGTCCATAGTCATTCATAGTTGCAGGATAACATTTTCCAACTTCATCAAACGGCGCATGATACAGATCAATTTGGGCAACCAATTGATTGTTGTAACTGGCCACGATGGAATGGGTGTCTGCACGTTTTAAAACGCTGAGGTAAAATGCTTCCAACTCTGCCAGGCCAATATTCATTTGCCAGAATTTCTTTGCATAAGGTTGATGTACCCAATTGTAAATCGTTGGCAAATCCTTTTGCAGATCGAGTGAACGTAATTCAATTACTGATAAAGAGGAATCAAACGTTCTTCCGAACAAAGTTTCTGTCCGCTTCTTCAAATAATGAAAAAGTTCTTCTTCCTGCAGTTCAGGAATAATGAAAGGTTGTTTATTCATAGTTGTTATTTAGCATCAGAAATCACACGTAACAAAAATGCACATCACACAGGGAGTCAGATGTAAGCTGTTATAAACTTCAAAAAATGTTTTTAACTTTAGATTCAAACACCCATACACACAATGGCCAAACTGCTGTTGCATGTTCTCCCACATTGTAAAACAATAAGATTCGTTGATCAATCACCTATGATTTTTGGATACTAACTAATGAAAATGGGAGCTTATGGAAATCATCATCACCTCCGCTGAACAGCGTGTCATTTCGTATTTAAACGGGTTACCGAATGAATTAAAAAAGTTTCAGCCAAAACTTGCAAATACAGTTACGGCAACAGGCTCTTTCGGGCATATGCTTTTTCACGAACTGAATGAAGGAGGATTCTCGATATGGACCAGCCATTACCTCATGAAAGAGGATGCAGGTTTTATTGCCACAGGCAATCAATCACTGCTTGAATTACAATTCTCACTCAAAAATGATTTTCATTATACCCTCGAAGGATTGGGAGAGCAACAATTACTGCAGGGGCATTATAACATGAGCTATATTCCTTTTGTCCATAACAATATCCGGTTTCATGGTAATAAGGATTATATCACATTTGATATACATTATGATCTAAGCTATCTTGAACACATTGCTGAACCCTATCCCCGTCTTTCTTCTTTTGTCAACCAGGTACTGTGTAACCGCCCCACTACTCTCTGCATCAGTAATCAACTGGCCACACCCGACATGTTGACCGGCGTAAAACAAATACTGCAAAATAATTACAGTGGTTCCGTACGTAAAAGTTTTCTTGAAGCAAAGGTCATTGAATTGCTCATCCTTGCTGTTGATAAAGCAGAGCAACATAAAATGGAGAAAACAATTCCCTTAACCGCTTATGATAAAGAACGTATTGAAGAAGCAAGAATGCTCATGCTCAATTCGCCGGAAGAATATGAGTCAGTCATTGCACTTGCAAGAAAAGTAAATATCAATGATTTTAAATTGAAGAAAGGTTTCCGGCAACTCTATGGATGCTCTGTGTTTGATTACCTGCAACAGGTACGAATGGAAAAGGCAAAAATCCTGCTCGAAGAAACCATCATCCCCGTTGCCGACATAGCGTATATGAGCGGCTATAATGATCCGCCCAATTTCACCGCAGCTTTTAAACGTCACTATAACCTAACGCCCATGGATATACGAAAATGCAAGCGCTCTTAATTACTCCTGTATTCATAAAACATCTTCCCCATTCCGTAACTGATTGCTGCAGAACGTATTCATTTTTGTTCTGCGTATTCAAATAAATAGCAGGATACTTTCCATACATTTTTTGTTGCAACAAACAGGAGCAGCCGAAAACCTGTGAACAGAGTAGGCCACAACATTCAATTTAAACTTTCCTGCCTTTCAATGCAAAGGCAAAACACAACATGAAACAACACAAGCTGTTATTTGCAGTACTGGCAATGATTTTTGCTACAGGTGTATTGTATGCATTTAATAAACCTGCACAAAAAGAAGTGAAAGCAAAAACAAACACTATCTATTGGTTTAATGTAGATGCAAATGGCGATCCTACCACAGTCATTGGTACCGATCCTTCCATGGTTTGTCCGGAACCTAGTGGTGATCTCTGCGCAAAAGCATACGATGAATCACAAACAACCGGCTCCGGTTCAGCAAGAACAGTGCTGGAACTGGAAGAGGAAAACTTCCAGGATGAGGCTTTCAAAGAAGAAGTGAAATAAGAAAACAAAGGGAGGCTATCATAGCCTCCCTTTTACATTCATAGGTACGGATGTTCACTTATCGCTCATTCTGTGCAATACCACTCAGCCGTATCACAATATCAGGTATCGGCAATACATACAACGGGCTGTTGGGTGACAGCGTAACAATTTCTCCATTCATGTTTCGTGTAAGTGTAATACTGCTACCCTGCGTATTCAACCTTCGCAGATCACTCCATCGCAGGCCACGAAATGTCAATTCTTTTCTTCGTTCCTGCAATACCAATTGCAGCGCCTCCTCTGCTGTTGCCGCTGCAAGCGGCACAAAGCTCCCTGTCTGGTAACGTTTCACGAGCAGTTGATTGAGATAATCCAACGCAGCCTGCTTCTCTCCCAACCTCGCTTCACACTCTGCTGCCATCAGCATTAATTCATCTGTAGCAAGTCCATTGAAGTAAATCGCCGAACCATCGTAACTGCCACGAAAAATCAAACGTCCGGTATTCACCCGGAAAAAAGCACTACGTCGTTTGTCTGTTACAGCATAAGATGCATACAAATTGGAATCAATACTGATCCTGCTGGCACTCGCATCACTCAGCATCACGCTGTGAAAAAGCACTTCTGCATTAAACCTTGAAAGTGGAAAGGAGGCTGAACTACTCAGTGTATTGTAATCAAGTAGCGTACTATGTAAAGCAAGCGCAGCTTTGGCTGATAGGTTCGCTTGATCAAACTCACCCATTAACAAATAAACTCTTGCCAGCATACCATGCGCCGCTGCTTTTACTGGTCGTAATTTACTTGTTTGTGTTTCCGGCAAAAGGTTCACAGCTTCAGTAAAATCAGTCAGCATCTGATGGTAGGTTGCTGCCACAGTAGATCGAACCACCGGCTCGGTCACATCAGAACCTGAACGTAGTGGTATACCAAGGTCGGTTTCAGCCGTTGCTTTTACATACGGTTTGCAAAACAATTGCGCCAGTTGATAATAACCATAACTGCGGTAAAACAAGGCTGCTCCCTTCAGCTCTTTCCAGATATTATTTTCTGTATTACCATATTCGGCAATTCCATCTAATACAAGGTTTGCATAAAACACCTGTTGATATGGATAATCCCATTCTATTACCCGTTGATCACCTTCATACATATCCTGAGCCCAACGGTAAGCATTCCGGTAACGGGTAATGCTGTAAGAAATCCAACGGTCATACGTTATATAAAATTCATCTGCTCCCAGCTGACCAATAGAAGGATGCCTCGTATTCATCACTTGTGAATTATCAAGCAATGCCTGAAAATCTTTGAACCGGTTTGGTACCACACGGCTCTCGTCCGGTTTATCATCCAGAAAATCTTTTGTACAGGATGTAAGAAAAATTAGTCCTGTCATCACCAAAAAAAATATTGTTTTCATTGCTGTCTGTTTTTGGTTTTTTAAAAAATGCATTTTACACCCACTGAAATGGTTCGTAAAGGAGGATAGTAGGCAGTGGCACCATTATAATCCGGATCAAGCCCGGCTTTATTGGCCCGCCACAGAATACCAACATTGCTGAGCAGCGAATAAACCTGTACTTCCTGCAGCCACTTCGCTCCTGCTTGTTTCCCCAGTAACGTATAGCTCAGGTTAATATCCTGTAGGCGTATATGATCGCCTTTTTCAACAAGTGCACTTGAGTTGAGATAGTGGTTATCCCTGTTGGAAGAAAACACAGTTGTAGCAGGCATAGAAGGTACCTGTGTAAACTGTTCATCACCCGGTTGTTTCCATCGGCGTGCAAAATCTGCATGTCCCTGCCACCCACCATACAGTCCTTTGTAATCAATCGAACTACGTTTGAAGTAATAGCCCAACCTGTAAATCACATTTGCACTTAAAGAAAACCCTTTCCATTGCAACGTATTACGCACCGCACCAAAAAAGGTGGGTATGGCCGACCCATGAAAAAGCAAATCTTCAATCCGCAGGTTTGTTGCCACAGAATCATAATTCATTGTTTTTACTCCATTGAGTATAAACTGCGGATCGCCGTTTTGAGGATTCAGTCCCGCCCACGGGTAACTGTACATACCATTCAGTGGTTTACCTTCAAGCGGCACTCCTCTTCCAAAATAAGAATTCGGTGTCTGTGTAAAAGGATAGTAGGTTACACGGTTATTGGCATAACTGAACAGCAACGTTGTATGCCATTGTAATAGGCCTGTGGTATTGATGGTATTGATTTCCATATCCACCCCCCTGCCCTGCATCGATGCTCCGTTGCCTACATAGCTGTAACGGCTGGCAACAAAAAAACCTGTAGTGGGGTCAAGCGGCAGGTTACTGATAAGATCAGTCGAATGTTTTTCAAAATATTCCAGTGAGCCGGATATACGTTTGTTTTTTGTTTCAAAATCCACTCCCGCATTAAACGTTGCCACCTTTTCCCAACGTAAAAAGGGATTGGGAGGGTTTTGTATGGTGGCAGATATTCCTCCTGCAAGGTTATCGGTTCTGTAAGCTGCGGTTACATAAGCACTGGCGTTTTTATAACTGTTTCCCGCAAAGCCATAGGTAGCCCGCAATTTCAAATAAGGCAACCAGCTGATCTTGTAAAAGGCTTCATCACTTAACAGCCACGATGCACCTGCCGACCATAGGGGAACAAACTGCTGGTTTGTTTTCACACCATACAGGTTCGATCCATCGGTTCGTGCACTTGCCGATACCGTGTAACGGTTACGGAACGTATAAGCAGCGTTGGAGAAAAAAGATACATTACGATCCAGCAGTGAACTGTTACTGATACCATTTAATAAAACATCACTGTACCCCGATGGCTGCGCTGTAAAAAAAGAAACATAATCCATCCGTGCAGCTGTTTGCGATTCACGGTCAAAACCATAGAGCATATAATTATCCCCAAGTGTTTTTGTTTCCCTTACTTCCATCCCGGCAATGGCATGCACACGGTGTTCTTTCCGGTTGTGGTTGAAATTCAGTTGCGCCCTGCCGGCCTGTGCCTGTACTTCATCGTTTTCACGTACTACAATTGCTCCAGGCGGCACTGGCCTCACCAATGTTCCGCCTGTACCGGTATAGGTATATTGATTGATCAGATCCCTTGTATAAAACGATTCTTCACCATACAATAATTGGGTGCGTGTACCCAGCCGTTGATATTGGTATTTAAGATCAACCGAAAACATACCTGCAAATGCATATTTCAAACCCGCCTGTAAGCGTACATCATGCTGGCGTACATGGTATTCATTTTCCTCCAGTTCCTGTAAAGGTTTATACGCCCAGTTCAGCAATCCGTTAGCAGGAGCTTCTGCAACAAACGATGCACGATAATAATGCGTCAGTGCAGCAGGCTCGCCATTCGCATCCGTAAACGAAGCATAAGGATACAGCAACTTCGATGGACTTGTGCGGATCAGGTGTGGTGATAGCCCGTTGTTGTCTTGCAGGGTTTGTGTATAAACAACCGCACCCGATAACTCCAGTCCTTTGGCAGGAAAATAACTGTTGGCACTGTTCAGTGTAAAGCGGTTGTACTTATTTCCTTTTAGCGTTTCACGGTTCGCATCATACCCGGCCGATAAATAAGCATGGTGCTTATTACCTCCACCACTTACGTTGATGTTCAATTGCGAATTCACTGCGGGCTGGTACAGGAACCGTGCAAAATCATTCCGTACATCCTGCATCTTCAGTGCATTGATCTTTGCATCTGCTTCTGCCTGTGTAATCGTACCATCACGTTGCTGAATCAACAATTCCACCACTGGTGAAAGCACCGGTTTTAAAGGCGAGGTTTCATCAGCAGCATAATAGTTCTGGCCAAATAAAAATTTCTCTACCTCAATAAAATCAGCAGCGTTTAAAAAATCAGGATTGTAAAACACATCCGGCTTTTGCGCTGCCGTTACATTCTGATTGTATGTTACCCGCATCGGTTGCCGCAGCCTTCCACGTTTAGTGGTCACCACAATTACACCATTACCGGCCCTTGCGCCCCAGATCGATGCAGCAGCTGCATCTTTCAGCAACGTAATGCTTTCCACATCATTCGGGTTAATGGTACTGATATCCCCTTCGTAGGGGAAATTGTCAACCACAATCAATGGGCTCGGAATTGCCATAATAGTGCTGGCACCCCGAATGGTTAACTCGCCCGATGAGCTGTTGGGGTTGGCTCTTCTGTCAAACAATAAACTGGTGCTAAGCCCCTCCAGCCGGCTCATAATATCGGTTGAAACCTGGCGGTTAAACAAGGCGTTGTCAATCCTTGCAAACGAACCCGTTGCCCGTTCCTTTGGCAGCACCTGGTAACCGGTATTCACCACTACTTCCTGCAGCGATATGGTTTTCTTTTGCATCTCCACAACTGCATTTTCACGCAAGGCTTCCACAGCTATTTCCAAAGTTTCATATGCCGTGTGTGTAACTGCAAGTGTATCGGCAGCAAAAGAAAGCCGCAATGAAAAAAAGCCCTGTTCATTGGTTACGGCACTAAGCTTAGCCAGTTTGGCGGTCACGGTTGCAAAGGATATGGCTGTTCCCGTTTGTGCATCAATCAGCTTTGCCTTCAACAGGCCTGTACTAGGTTGTTGTGCCGCACCTGTTAACAGGCAACAAACAATCAATGCTAAAGCAAAAATTGTTTTGTAAAAACAAATAGAAAAAACCTTCCGTTTATAGTGCAAATATGTTCTCATGCTTCGTTGGTTTAAGTGATTAAAAAAATCAAATAGCATTTACTGCTGCTTTATCAGCAGTACTTCTGTTTCTGAATCTTCTTCGCAAAGTGTAAGGCCGTATTTCGCCAGTGCTTTTTGCATAGCCGCAACATCTCTGAAATTAGCCGGCAGCTCCATACGCACATGCCCTGTTATTCCGGTTGCATCAATCACAGGCAAAGCACTGTTGCGGTGCTGCACCAGCATACCACTGTAGAAATGCGCAAAGGGCAGGTTTGTAATAAGGTAACTATCTGCTGTAAGCGAACTATTGGCTTTGTCAGTTGCTGCCGCTTCACTTAAAGCCTTATCAAAACAGCGTAATACCAGGCAGCGGCGTTTTTGTTTTACCAATGCAGCTGTTAACCCAATAGTGCCGCCAAAAAAACGGTTCAGTTCCTCCTGCATCATAACAGGCAGGTTACCCTTAAATCCTTGCGGCACATCCAGTGTGTAACAATAACTGTTGCGCCTGCTCCACTCTTCTTTACTAATGCCTGAATGTTTGTTGTAAAAAAGTACCGTGCTGTCTTTTACCTCCACCAGCAATCGGTTATCATACTTCAGCCACGGGTATTGCATAGCCCAGGCTTCTTTAAACAGCGTAAGCAGCGGCACATTAATCATGCTGATGCGGCTCACCTGCCCGTTGCCTTTACGTTCTGCTGTTAACGACAGCCGCAACCCCGGCATATAAGGGGCAAACATCGAACGGTACAACTGTTGGCTGCCATCACCCCCATTCCCTTTTACAAACAGCGGCCATTGGTTGTTAAATGAAACATCATCCAGTTTCATGTCCACATCGGCAGTTCCCGTCTCCAGTAAACGGCGTATGTTGTTGGCCGTTACCTGCGAGCTGCTTGTAAATGCTTTTACAATGCCGTTCTGTATCCACACCGTATGCGGCATCGAATGGTAGGGAAACAGTTGTTTGAGCAAGGTATCCTCAGCTGCAAACACAATATTCCATTTGCGTCGTTTTAAAAACTGGTCCACTGTTTTTTTAGGCTGGTAGGTTACGGCCAGCACCTGCACATCGTCTTTAAACAGTTGCTGCATACTATCCAGTTTATACAAACCGGGTATACAGGGGCTGCAATAGGTGGCCCAAAAATCAATGATCAAAAGTTTGTTGTTGTAATTCGTTAGGTTGGATTTAAAAACGGGGCTGTTCATCAGGTTCAGCAATGCCAGTTTGGGCACCGCATCACCAATCGATAATGGCTGCAAAGGGGTAATCTCTTGCCCGCTTCCAAAAAGCGCAGGCAAAAGCATCCCCAGCCATAATGAAAATCGTTTCATTACAGGAAGGTTTAGTTGTTAACAATAGAGGGTTTGCTTGTATCGTAACAACTGTTACACGGGTGCCTTTGGTTTTTTGGCAAACTGTGTCTTCAGTAAATAGAGGCTGAAACTTAAGCGGCGTTTTACTATACTGTAGGCAATGTTTACCCGGCTGGCAATTTCTTTTTCAGAAAGTCCCTGCAGGTAAAGACAGGCAATTTCACAATAAGGAAAAGGAAGTTTGTTAACAGCAGCAGTAAAATGTTCCGGGTGTTTGGCTGCAAGCGCATGAAAAGAAAGGTAACGGGGTTTCAGGGCTTTTGCATCTGCTGTAACATGTAGTTGGTAACGCAGCACATCTGTTACCAGTTCATCAAGTGTAGTGGTAAGATAGGTTGCTGCTTTTTCTTTTTCAGCCAGCAATCCGGGCTGCACCTGCAGCCACACAAACAGGTCGTTTACCAAACCTGCTGCCATGCCTCTTGTAACACCTGCATTAACCGCACGTGCCACCAGGCTTGCATGCTGCTCCCTGTACAGTTGCAGGTACAACTGAAAGGCAGGTGCGGCCCGCACTTCATCAGGTATTATTGTTACAGGTTGTTTTCCCGGCATATGCCCATCATGCTAAAACGTTAAGTACAACCAATATGGTTAACGGTTTTATGCGAGCCAGGTAAGAAGGACAGCAGTAATTTAAAAGGCGCAGGTCTCAACTTACCGTTCTGAGGCTCTAGGAAGCCATGCCACGAATAAGTGAGCCCACGCCTAAACGTGAGCTCTTGCTTATCATCTCGTGGCATTCGAAATTTCCTAGATTTCAGAACGAGACTCAAAAGCGAAAAGCTTCAAATAAGATGATTCGATATGAAGGTTCGCAAAATAAAGATATGGAATTTTATAACATGACGCTCGTACGAACGTCAATAAAAATACCAAATGCTTCGACTTTACACTTTGATGGATTCAAAGCAAAAACAAGAAGCGAAATACAAACTTGGCATTTGTATAAATAAAATAATCTCTAAAAACAAAGCCAGGAACAACCCTGACCTTGTAGTTAGTTTAAGAAAACTTGCAGCCGCATGTGATGTTGAATATTCAATTATTCAAAAAATTACTTCGGGTAAGAAAGATCCTCAACATACAACCATCATGTCTATTATTGATGGCTTAGGATTATCAAATCAGGAATTCTATTCTATTTACGATGGTATTACTGAAAAGGAATTAGCTGAGATGACAATTCAAAACAAAAGAATCAGACCGAAAAGCAAATCAAAATCATCCATGTGATGACTTCTTAACCTTCTAAAATACAATTTGGAGTAGGTTCAGTTTACAAATAATTCTATATTAAGCTATCCAAATAAACATTGTTGTGATAAAACTCGTCAATGACACTCTATAATTCAATCGCTGTAATGTAATAGAGTAATTGGAAGCCATTTGGGAACATGGGCTTAAAACAGCTGAAAGAAAAAATTATGTTAAGTAAATCGAGCGTTTTCAAAATAATTGAATCCGGCCGTTACTTTGCATGTTTGTTTGATTACAATTGAATTATATAGTTATTTTGCACACAAATAGGTACTTTTAAGACCAAAATCACAATTCGGACGAAACAAACTATGCGTTTCTGGACCGATAGCTCTATGTTCAGCAATTGGAATTTTTAAAAGACGTTATTTAAAAAACCTGTACAAGCATGCTCGATGATCGCCTGCAAGTTTACCAATTAAGTGTTGTACTTATTGGGAATTTCAACCCAATTATTATACAGCCGTTCTGGCTGGCCAGCAAAAAATTAATCCGGGAAAAAGAGGCCGAAAAAGCGAAAGTTCAGATTATTCATAAAGAGATTGTACGTTTTGAATTGGATTGGGCGTTTATAGAAGTAAAAAAAGACCGTTTTGAAATTAGAACCACCCAACTACCCTATTTCGAGCCTTTAAGAGATCTTGTGGCGGGTATTTTCAAACTTCTTACAGAAACCCCCATCTCTATGATGGGTATTAATCATAGTAAAAGCTTTGTTCTTCGGGATGAAGATCATCATTATGAAATAGGTAACAAACTAGTTAATCTTAACCTTTGGGAAGAAAGTTTGGACGATCCTCGTTTATTTCATTTACAGATTATTGAACATAAGCGCAAAGATCAGTATCCGGGTATGTATGTGGTAATTATTGAACCACCAAAACAGGAACTGAATATAAAATATGGTGTTGAAATTAAAATGAATGACCATTACGAGTTAGGCCAGGGACAAACTGGCCGTAACGGAGAAATTCTTGACATTCTGGAAAAAAACTGGAAATATTCTTCAGACAGGGCTAACGAAATAATTGAAAACATTCGAACAAAGCTAAACTTTTAACCATGAGCACTTTTTTTAATCTCACTGATGGCTGGTCAAAAGCTACCTCAAAAGGTATTACAGAAATTGAGCAAATTGACGAGTTCGTAAAGGCTTACAATGATGAAGATCATTGCCCTCCTTTAACACCATGGAGCATTGGAAGGGATTCGAATGTTGTTAATTCAGATTTTGAACGCATTCCCCAGGCCATATTATACCGCCAGTCAAGTATGTACGACAACTATTTTTCGAAAACACAACGCTGGCTCGGGCACGTTACAAGTATAAACGATGCAAGTTTTTCCGCAGTATTGCAAGACCTCACAGCAGGCGGAACAAACGAGTTGGCCGAATTTGATCTCGAAGAAGTATCAGATGAAGATGTAGAGTTGCTCCAAAAGGGAGCGGCATTTTATTGGAGCATTGGTTACTCACATGAAAATGGACAGATCAGCAAAAAATCAATTATCAGATTCAGAAGAATACCGGCCTTTAACCAGGCAGATTATGACGAAATTCTCGATCGTGTTTCTGAGTTAAAAAATTCATTGATTTGGGATTAATCTGGCTGGTATGAATGCACCTTTATATGGCGAAGCTGAAATTACATTAATTGGTACTGGTGGATATGGAGAGTCGATTCTCCTCTTTTTAAATAATGAAGACTGGATTATCATTGATAGTTGTGTTGAACCGGGCAACAACTACCCCGCCAGCCTCCAATACCTGAAAAGTATTGGCGCAAATTTAGATAAGGTTGTGCTTGTAATATGTACACATTGGCATAACGATCATATCAGAGGCATTTCACAGGTAATCAAAGAATGTATAAATGCACAGTTTTGTTTTTCACGGGCACATGACAGAGAGAAATTTTTATACTTTGTTTCATCTGACTATCAAAAGTCAAACTACGATCGCCTGAATTCATCATCACTGGAATTTGTTGATTCATTAACTGAGCTTGCAAAAAGATCGGGCAGAGCAATTACCGCTCTTGAAAATAAAATTCTTTACAATCAGGGAAATTGTCATGTATACGCACTTTCACCATCAGAATTTACAATGGAGGCTTTTGATAATGAACTTGCACAGTTAATTCCAGGTATTAATCCAAATATCAAAGCCATTCGCCAAACACCAAATGCAAGGTCTGTAGCCATTTATGTTAAGATTGGTGAACATGCTGCATTACTGGGGGCCGACTTGGAAGTTTCTTCAAATAATAAAGAGGGATGGCTAAATATTCTTGACAACAGTCTTGTAGTTGGCAACGGGAAAAAAGCGAGCTTATTTAAAATTTCGCACCATGGCTCAGGAAACGGCTATCATGAGCGTATTTTTCAAGAGTTACTACATCCAAATCCTGTTTCGAAACTCACACCCTGGAATAAAGCAGACGGCTTACCCGATCCGCAAATGCTCGGAGTTTATCTCACCCATACAGATCAGCTTTACATGACAGCCCCATATATCAGCAAAAGCCCTAAAAAAAGAGATAAATCAATCGAGAAGTTAATAAAAAGCATGAACTACGAACTAAGTGAAATTAAATACAAGAAAGGTATAATTTCCTGCAGAATTAAAATAGATGATATAGGGGATACTTGGCGAATTATTTTAAGAGAGAATTCGTTAAAGGTTGAGCATGATTAACAAAACAATACAGAATAGTAACGAGTAGATAAACTTGCTTATACCTTTATTTTTGTGTCTGAATTAATGTTGCTGGTGTTAAAATAATTCATAGGCAAACTCCTAACGATTACTCCTAACGCTCTTTGCATTTTGTTACCTAAACAAGGCTTTCCACAAAATCACCATTTATGGCAAACCATAAATTTAATACATCTGTCGTTCTCAAACAATCACACTTCATTTGGGAACACAACCTGAAAATTGCTGAACGTAAAGATGATACAAATAGTTACGACTTCTACCAATGTCAGTATTAGAAGCAAAACCGATTGTATAAAAATGTAATTTTGGACATATTTTTAACGTCTTAGTTGGTTAAGCTCTTTGGATTCGTTGCATCTGCATGAAATTGCGGTTGTACTTCTGTCAGAAATTTTATTTGATAATCTTAAATTTAAAAGTATGAAGAGTATAATTTGTAAGATCGGCATTCACTTGATTATTTCATGGTGTTTAAAAACTTTAGCATGCTTGGTGTTTCTTGTTGGCGGGCAGACCATTCCTCTCGACAGACTTGGTTCGGCTTGAAATTGATTGCAGATGCGACCCATAACTTTTCTAGCTTAGGGAGTGGTAGGGTTCGATTCCTTAGGTCTGTCCAATGAGCCATAGAAATATGGCTCATTTTTATTTTACGCTAACAGACTAATCCGAATTCAACTTTAACATTAGTAATACGTAAAGTCGATGGATTTCTAAATCAAACTAGCCTATCAAAAAAATATTATAACAAAAAATGAGCATTCAGAGTATTTCAAATAGAAGTAACATCATTTACAAATCAAATTCAATCAAGGATGCTGTTATATATGAAGATCATCGAACAATTCTGAGTGTTTTATATTTCTTAAAAGAACAAGAAAAGCTCCAAGACTCTTTTGATATTGTGATGTTCGATTACCATGATGATTATCTTAATCCAAGCCCAACTGCTCTTAAAAAAATATTTAGCTTCTTGAAGAAGCCAAGCCAAGAAAAACTAAATGAAATTGTAGAGTATCACTTAAGTACTTTAGACGATGATTGGGTAAAAGCAGGAATGGAATTAGGGTTAATAAACAATGTTTTTCTATTTAATTCTGAACAAAGTTCGCTTGGACTGAGAAACCAATACGATACTCAAAAATTCGGAAAAAAATTCATGTACAATATTGGGCCTGTATGGGGCGCCTTGGGTTTTCAAGGCGCACTTAACTATCTGCCAGACAAAACCTTTCAACCATTGTGGAATGACTTCGGATGGAATTTAAATAATGGCAAATTTCAATTCCATCCAAATCGTAAAAAATACATATTGGATATTGATCTGGATTGCTTTTCAACGAAAATATTAGGTAGGACAATTGCCATTCCGGAAGAAGTACTTCAATTAAAACTTACAGAATACTGTCCCAATACATACCATCATTACCACAGCGCCTATGAATTTATGCTAGATTTATTGAAAAATAGTGAACTCGCAACCATATGTTTCGAAAGTGAATGCTGTGGAGGAATTAGAGAATCGCACAAGATTTTTAATTGGGCAGACGGACTGTTTTTTGAAAATGAATTAGGCGGTTAAGCAAAGTTGCAACTATGTAGCTGATTAACTTTATACGTGAATTTTCAGGCGCTAACTATTTTTGCATTTTCAAAAGCAGAATATAGAAGCTTCAAAATGTATTTCCACAAAATAAGGTTTACGTATATTACAAAATCAATAATAGTTTTGAGCGACCAATTCACATGGAATACACACAACAAATCTCAGAAAATCAGATCAAAATTGCACTTTCAAATTCAGGATACCTGTTAGAAAATAGGCTCATTACACTAATCTCTGAGCAAGATTTCTTTGTTTTTCCCAATGAGGTGTACAAGGATAAATTCACAGGAAAATCAAGGGAAATAGACATATATGCATCCAGCAAGCGTATTAATAAAGCGATAAATTTTTCTGACACCATCAAGTTTATACAAGCAAATATGTGTCTTGTAATCGAATGTCAAAATATCGCCCAACCCATTGTCTTTCTCAAAAAAAACCAAAAAAATACATTTACCTGCTACGATAAATACAAATACTTTATCACAAAATTGAATTCAAATGTAGACAGTGATATTCTTCATGGCTATTTAGAATTCTTTATACAAAATGAAGAGTTTCATTATAATTCTAAGAACATATCTACTCAGTATTGCTCCTTTACCCAGAAAAAAGGTGGGAAGAATGATTGGATGGCCTCGCATCCTGATGGTCTTTATGAAACATTTGTAAAACTTTTTCATTTTGCGAACGAAAGACTTAAGAGTACCGAAGATTTCAGAGCTGATATTCAATTCAAAGAATTTTATTACCAAATGCTTTATCCTGTTCTTGTAATTCAAGGGGATATATATGATGCAGAAGAAGTTGGAAGTGAAATAGTGTTAACACGGTTACAAAGAAAGCTTTTTGAATTTAACTATTTCGATGACATCCCGCACACAATTTTAATTGACGTTGTGACTGAAAGTTATTTTCAGAATTATTTGGCCGAGATAGAGAATGAAGCAAACTTGTTTATCAAAAACTTTTACGAAATTCTTCAAGACAACAAAGTTTAGGCACATTAAATGACATAATATGACTCAGCCCAAGAAGATAAATGAGATTATGAATGAAATGATGCAGAAAGCGAATGGTAACCCTCCCCCTCGCTCCAAAGAACCTCGCATATCCATATTGCAGAAAGAAGCATTAAGTCAAAGAATGGAAAGACTTATGCCTCAGTATAGAAAAGCAATTGCAGCTCAAAACTTTGAAGATGCCAAAGCCGTTTTAAGGGATTTGCAAGTAGTACTAAGGGATTTAAGCAAACACACTAAGCTTGCGGAGCTGAAAAATCAATTTTTTGAATTAGCGCTTGAGGAAGGCTTTTATGATTTTGCTATAGACGGATTTTTGTCAAACCGAAAGCTTGTTAAAACAAACACCAGATTGTATTTGGAGGCAACAGCACTTTTAGCTATTTCATACTTACGTAAAAACCACATTGCAAAAGCCAAACCACATATACGAGAAGTGTTGCAAAGCCAGAACGTAATAAAGACCGAATCCACTCGGAATAAATTTAATAAAGAGATTATAGAGAGATTTGATGAAGAATGTGTGTTAGCTTCACTTAGATCCGATACAAAGCAACAGTATAACCTTGATTCGTTTCACTCACAGGCTTTGCAATCTTCGAATACTTTGACAGAAGGAGAAATCTATGCTGCAATTGGCAAAGTATTACCTAAGCTAACAAAAGATTTGCTTTATGAAATAGATGAATTTTCGAAAAAGCAACTCTCTTATAAAGAACAAAAGCTATTACCTCCTCCTGAAGATGTGATTAAGGACGAAGAAGCTGGCCGCACAATGTTCAAATCATTTAAGCGAGTAGTATATAAATCGCTTTGCGACCCAACAAGTGAAGTATATAAAGGTTGGTACACTAACGCTGTGGGTTTAACTACAGACAAGAAATATATAAGTGGAGCAATAGCAGCAGCCTTGGCAGGCTATGGCATTGGCTTTTCTATGCTGGGGGTCTCAGCGGCAGCGCTGATTTTACGATTTGGGTTGGATATTTATTGCGAACGCTACAAGCCTGCTACGGTAACAGAGTTTAGAAGAAAAGGAGTATAAACAAGGATAAAATGGAAAGATTGATATCAAAAAATACGCTGACTGATACTAGAAAACATGAAGATCGATTTAACAAGCATTAAAACAAGACAAAGAATTGAGCCTTCCTATTTCCGTGACTATATTCACTTTAACTTTGAGAAACTAAAAGAACAGAAGGCTACTTTTGCAATACTGAAAAATGAGGAACTCAAAGAATCTGCTGAACATAGCTCAATAATTGAGCAAATTTATTTTGAAGATGAACTTCACCTTTCCTCCTATTATTACCATTCCACAATCGTTTCGCTCTATTCCTGGCTTGAAAGTATCTTGATTGAAATTTGCGACACAATTGTAAAACAAACCGGATTTGCTTTTACAATTAACGATTTCTCACATAAAAACATTTCTGGCAGTGCACGAATGTTTCTCTCAAAAATGACGGATATTGAATTTGAATACGTAGAAAAACAATGGCATGAGATTACCATTTTTCAAAAGCTTAGAAATTGTATTGTGCACAGTAATTCTCAAATTGATAAAGATAAAGCCCAGCCTGAAATACTAAAAATTATACGTCAATATGGAAACGTCAATGAACAACGCACGCCCTCTCCTTTTTATTTGAACAGTGTTGATGTTCTTAATCGCCTTCTAGATACTGCAGAATCTTTTATTGCTTACATTGTTTCGCAACTAGATCAAATGGAATTTGTGTCGTTTGAGAAAGCCAATAAGCCGGTTGATAATGATTCCGACATGTTACCTTTTTAAGATTTACTAATACCGAAATAAAATGATTTTACATTTCGTTCATAAAAAGACAAAACAAGTTGTTGAGCTGTGTATCCAAACACAAGACGAGACCACTAAGTTTTCAATGTATAAGGTTAATAGCATCGTTACAAATAAGAATGAATTAATTAATGACGATGTTTGCAAACAATTCCCGGCAACTACTGGAAACATCATTACAGACACGTTAGCAATAACAAAACATTTTAAAAAGCATGGTTACAAAGTTGCCAACACAATTACTTCAACAAAAAGCGGAATTCGTTTTAGCTGATTTCTAACTTTGTTTTAATTAAGTTCTTGTTTGCAAAGAGGGATATTGAAGTCCATTACGGCTAACCTCAATATCTATTATTTGAATATCCTGAATCACAAAGTCAGTTTCATCAGCCCCTGTGCAGTCTAATTTACTTCCTGTTCAACCCCATTATAATTGCTTTTCCTGTCCACCCAACATCTCATGCAGTAGAGCTCGGATCTATAAATTCAAATTCAGCTGTCGGTTACCCCGACCGATGAAAATACTGAAATTTTATTATCAGGTTTTTCGTGCCATAACTTTTTGAGGAGACGTAATGCCTGCTTTCAATTTTTCAGCAATTAATAATGCACGCTCAATTTTTTTATCACTTGATTTCACCATATTCACCAAGGCAATCAATCCTCGTTTATTTCCGGCGGTCAAACTGTCAAAAACTTCTTTTGCCCTGCTATCGGTTGCCATTACTTCCGCAAATTCTTCAGGAATGTTGATCTGTAATTCCGACTTGTCAATTTCAATTGCCACCGTTACTTTACTGTTCATCGTTAAATTTAATTGCTTTAAATATTTTGCCCCAATCATCACATAATACATCCCCTCCTTCGTTTTCATAACAGCAGCATGTAGTTCCAGTTTATTGTTAATCCTGCAAACAACTCTTTTATTACCACCGGCCGTCAGTCGCTTAACATCCTCACTGTTTAACTCAATATAATGCATATAGCCTGCTCCAAACTTCTGAATTGTATAAGCTTTGCCCGTTTTCATGTTATTGAAACAATTAAAAAAAAGTATGGTTGAATGCTTTTAAAATAGGTTTGGTTGTAAAAATCCCGTCAATCCTGGGGCTCATGCAATGGAGCTGGGTTTAATATATCTAACTGCCGGCGTTGGTTACACCAGCCCCCAAGCCGTCGAATAAACCTTATATATTTGTCACAGGGCACTTTGTTCTTTTCTACCCCACCATCCCCATCTCAAACACCTCCACAAACTCCTTCATTTTAAAATTAATTCGTTCACCGATTGCACGAGCCTGCAATATGCTGGGCCTGTTTCCTAAACATTTAAACACATCATCCCGTAAAGGGTCTTGCCCGCTGAAAATATAGGCCTCTATCAAGGCTTTAAACTGTTCTTTATCCAACTGTTCTTCATTGCACAACTTCTCTAAAGCCAATACCTTTTGTTCCTGCCAGTATTTTTCAAATTCATCCTGTATGTTGTCAGCATTATCAATTAGCGGTAAATTCTCCAGGATAAATTTTTCGATCAATTCACTTTTGCTTCTTAATCCAATATCGCCACCCAACAAATCCATGATGGCTTTTTTCTGCTGTTGTGCTTCGCTGGCTTTTGCGTTTTTTAGTTTTGCTAATAGTTTGATGATATAAGCTACATTAATTAAATCCCTGTGAATAAGTTCCAGCTCAAAATCAATATCATCAAGAATGGATGTTTTTTCTTTTTGATGTTCACTTTTTACTTTTTGGTATAGATCCAGATATTTGCTTTTGTAGTTTTCAAATGTTTGTTCATCTATTCCCAAACCTTCCCAGCTAAAATCGGTGTAAGACTCTAATACATTTTTTGCCCGTAACAAAGCTCTGAAGGCTTGAACGAATGCCAATTCATCTTCTTCCGTTTCCAGGTCATCAACACTTTGGTATGTTGGTGTAATGGTAAGGAGTACTTTTAACGCTTCCTCAAATTTTGCAGCAATCACAGGGTAAGGCGGCAAAATAACTTCTTCTATGGCTTCTTTATTGCTGAAAAGGGTAATGGCATCATCGGTTGCTTTTTTTAAATTGCGAAAGCATAAAATATTACCCTGCGATTTTTGTTCGCCTAAAATACGGTTGGTTCTTGAATAGGCTTGTATAATGCTATGATGCTTCATGTTCCTATCTACATAAAGCGTGTTTACCTTCTTGGCATCAAACCCGGTAAGAAACATACTAACAACCAGTAAAATATCCAGCCTATCTTCTTCTTTAGCAGTTTCTTTTTCCCGTTCCTTTAATCTTTTACTGATGTCTTTAAAATAATTTTCAAACGCCTGGCTATCCTTGGTTGAAAAACTGGTGCCATACATGTTGTTGTAATCGGCAATACAGGTTTCTAATTTATCCCTGGTATGGCTTGACAGATAAGCCACTTTGGAATCTGCAGCCATGTTTAGTTCTTCTTCATCACCCGGTAAGTAATCCTGTGCATCCTCATCTTCTTCATTGGCGCCGTAAGTAAAAATGGTGGCAATACGCAAATCATGTCCTCCGGCTTCCTTTTTCTTTTGTAAGATGTCGTAATACTTGATGGCATTGGCAATACTGCTCACCGCAAATATGGCCGAGTAATCTTTATTAAATGTTTTCTGGCCATGATAAGTAATAATATAATCGGCAATTTTAGCTAACCGCTTTTCATCATTAAATACTTCTGCTTTATCAATGTCTTCTACTTCAATATCAATAAACGTATTGCCTTTTTGTTTGTATTTACCAACGTACTCAATTCCAAAACGCAACACATTCTGATCACGGATAGCATCCGTAATCACGTATTTATGCAGGCAGCTGCCAAACAAATCTTTGGTAGTACGTTTGCCCAATTCATTTTTACTGGCGTTGGCTGCAAAAATGGGTGTACCCGTAAAGCCAAATAATTGTGCCTTTGTAAAATAGTTAATGATCCTGTCGTGCGTTTCACCAAATTGCGAGCGATGGCACTCATCAAAAATGAAAACAAGCTTTTTATCTTTTAAATGACCCAGTTTGGTTTCGTAATGATGTTTGCTGATGGCATTGTTCAGTTTCTGAATAGTGGTAAGCACCAGTTTGGTAGTATCAGTCAGTTGCTTTACAAGCGAAGCGGTATTATCCGTAACATCAACACTGTCTTTTTTAAAAGCATTAAACTCCTGCATGGTTTGGTAATCGAGGTCTTTTCGATCTACCACAAACACCACTTTGTAAACATCCGGCAATTCCATAATAATCTGGCTGGCCTTAAAAGAAGTGAGTGTTTTACCCGAACCCGTCGTATGCCAAATGTAGCCGTTATCATTGCCGGTTTTAACCTGGTTGATGATGGCCTCCGTTGCAAAATACTGGTAAGGCCGCAACACCATCATGTTCTTAAAGGTTTCGTTCATTACAACGTAATGCGAAATCATCTTACCTAAATGATCAGTATTCAAAAAAGCATCGGCAAACTCAGTAAGTCCGGTTACATTTTTATTGTTGACATCTGCCCAATAAAAAGTTTGCTTAACCGATTGCAGCCTGTTATTGGCTAAATACTTTGTATTTACGCCATTGCTGATGATAAACAACTGCACATACTGAAACAAACCATGATTGCTCCAGAAAGAATGACGCTGGTAACGGTTGATCTGGTTGAAAGCTTCTTTAATTTCCAGCCCGGCACGTTTAAGTTCTATTTGTACCAGCGGCAATCCGTTTACCATAATGGTAACATCGTACCGGTTCATAAAAGAACCCTTCACCTGCACCTGGTTAGTTACCTGGTAATTGTTTTGGCTCCAGTCTTCGTTATTAAAGAAACGAACATAAAAGGAAGTGCCGTCTTCTTTATTCAACACAAAACGATCTCTTAATGTTTTGGCTTTTTCAAATACACCGCCTTTGGCTAAATGATTTAAAATGGCATCAAATTCTCTGGCGCTAAAGGTGGTTGTATTAAATACTTCTAATTGAGTTTTAAGATTGGAAACAAAAGCATCGCCATCATGAATCTTTACAGACGCATAACCTAAGCTAACAAGTTGCCTGATTAAATTACTTTCAAGTATGGCTTCGCTTTGATGACTCATACAAACATTTGCTGCAACAAGCCCTTTTTAAAGGTTTGGGTTTGGGCTATTTGTTTATTTACGCTTTCTATTTTGTTATCGATGTTGGATAAATAATTGGCAATCTTTTTTTGTTCGTCAAAAGACGGCATAGATAAGGGAATATTTCTACAAACCTCTTGGTTTAATTTTGGCTGTGCGGTACCAGTATTATAGATTACATAGTTAACTCTCTCTAAACTATAAGTTAGGAAATCTATATCTGTTCCTTGATTTGGTTTAATTACATGGGCGTGATTGTTTACCCAACATTTCCCTGATACTTTAAATGCTAGTGGAAGATTTCTTGAAACTATATTTTCACCATCTTCACCAAGTAAAATTATTTCTTCATCAAATAGATATTGATTTACATAGTCAATTATGCCTGAAGCTCCGTAATACGGAAACTCGCCTTTCATTTGTGCACGATCTTGACTTTTAATTGGTTTACGTCTTCCGTCTAAAAAAACTGAAACATCTCCCAATCTTTTTTCTTCCCACTCAGGAAACGCCTTTCCATTCTCATCTTTAAACTTCAATTTGCCCGAGAAGAGTTGTTGCATCACTCCTTTTTTGTATTGCTCCAGCAATCCTTTTTTACGAGTAAGCTGCTGTATCTTTTCATCTACAGCTGATAAGAAGGATGCGATTTTTTGTTGTTCGGTGAGGGTTGGAATTGATAAGATAATTTTTTTAATGCTTTGAAAATTTAACCCTTCCCGTCCACTTCCTGTTTGAAGACTACTAAATATATTTTGACCCTTTTTAGATTCAAAAATCGGTTGAAGAAAATAAGGCTCATTTTCTTTTGTTAAACGGATAATGCAAACGTGTTGATTGACATTTCCAACTGTAAATTCTTTAGGGACAACACAACTTCTTCCTAAAGAAGCTCCGGTAATATTTAATAAAATATCATTTGGCTTGACAATACTATTCTTCATAGTATCGTTGATTTCTTTGGTAATAAAAGTTGAGTTTTCGTATGACAACTTACTGTCTAATACATTTTGACTTCTAATAAACAATATACCTTCTTCAACATAAACCGAATTTCCTCCCAAAGGAGTCTTGCCACTGTTGACTTTTTCAACAATGCTATTCAATTGTTTTTTACTCCATTCTCCATCAAACCCTTTAAACCTCAATTTAGGAACAAGTAATTTTTGCTTCTGTAAAACTTTAGTTGCTTCCATAATTAAAACGGTGTATTAATTCCTAATTCTTTACAATAAGCTGCAATACTGGCATCAGTGCTTTGTATTTCCTTTTCCAGGTTCTTTAATGCCGTAGAAACCTCTTTTAAGTTCACAGCTTCTTCCTCTTCAAACGTATCTACATAACGGGGTATGTTCAGGTTATAATCGTTTTCAGCAATTTCGCTTATTGGTGCCACATGGCTGTATTTGTCTTCGTCCTTCCGTGTTATATAAGCCTTAATAATCTTATCAACGTCAGCAGGCCGCAATACATTTTGCGTTTTTACTTTTTCAAAATGCTGGCTGGCATCAATAAACAATACATTGTCGCTGTGTTCCCGTTTTTTCTTCAATACCAAGATGCAGGTAGGTATGCTTGTGCCGTAAAAGATATTGGCAGGCAAACCAATTACAGCATCTAAGTAATTCCGGTCTTTTATTAAATACTCCCGTATATGCCCTTCGGCACCGCCTCTGAACAAAACACCGTGCGGCAATACACAGGCCATGGTGCCGTTATCGGCCAACTGATGTATCATGTGTTGCACAAAAGCAAAGTCGGCTGTGCCTTTGGGGGCTAATCGGCCATAAGGCGCATAACGGTCATCGCTCATAAACAGGGGGCTTGCGCTCCATTCTGAACTAAAAGGCGGGTTGGCTACAATGGCTTCAAAGCGCTGGTCAATATGCTGCGGCCGCTCCAGGGTATCTTCATTTTTAATGTCAAACTTTTTGTAGTGTACATCGTGCATGATCATATTCATGCGGCACAGGTTGTAAGTAGTGGGGTTACTTTCCTGTCCGTAAAAAGCGGCAACTTCTTTTACTTCTTTGGCCACCCGCAGCAATAAAGAACCGGAGCCACAGGTGGGATCGTACACAGATTTTAATTTCGTTTTACCAATGGTTACCAAACGGGCCAATACACTGCTTACTGGTTGTGGTGTATAAAACTCCCCTGCTTTTTTACCGGCACCGGCGGCAAACTTACCAATCAGGTATTCATAAGCATCACCTAATACATCGCTTTCGGTATTTTTTAAATCGAAATCAATTTCGTTTAAATGAGAAAGTACTTTTACAATGAGTTCATTTTTCGCAGTTTCGGTTTTACCGAGTTTGCTGCTGGTTAAATCCAGGTCTTCAAACAGGTTGCCAAAGTCTTCTTCGCTTTCGCTGCCCATGGTGCTTTGCTCAATCGAGCTAAGTACTTTAGAAAGATCATCTAAAATAAATTTGCTTTTGCCTTCGGCATTTCCACGGCGGGCCAGTTCACTGAATAGTTCAGATGGCTGTAAGAAGTAGCCGAGTTTATCCAGTGCTTCTTCTTTCACGGCAGCCAGTAATGCTTTTTTATCTTTGTGTTTTTCTATTGCGTCATACGTTACATTATCGGGCTTTAAAACGGTATTGGCGTAAGCCTCCATTTTCTCGCTCAGGTATTTGTAAAAGATAAAGCCCAGTATATAATCCCTGAAATCATCAGCATCCATTTTGCCACGAAGGGTATCGGCTATTTTCCAGAGTTGTTGTTCGAGTTGTTGTTTTTTATCGTCGGCCATTATTCTGCAATCTATTGGTAAGTGTTGATAAGTGAAGTTGATAGCCAAATATACAACAGCATATTTTTTTACTGGTTGCTGTGGCTGGCATCCAATAAGAAAAGAGCAAATAATCAGCCGGGCCAATATCAGTTTGATATTCCCTTACAGCCACACCAGTTGCTGCACTAAGATTAATTTGAGATTTGTTTTGAATAACCCAGCCCACAGCACGGAGTTGCTGATCGATGTTATCACGGGCAAGTTGTTCAGGGTTTTGGTTCAATGGTTATATGGGTTAAGCTGCAATATAAGGAAGAAGCAATAAAAAATAAACAGGTAAAACACCCGTTTTTATATGAACCCGCTTGAAAACACCCAAATGATTCACACGCTTATGCCTGCCACACGCATAAGCATGCTTTGCTGACAATTCTTGTATTCAGTTAAGCACTAAAAAGCAAAACCATATAATTCAAAACACGATCAAGTGGTGCATTAATTCTCACTACCCCTTCACAGTATATTCAATAAATATTTTTTCCACTGCAAGGTTCTTTTTAAAATCAGCCCACTCAGCAGGTGTCAATCCATCGGGCTTTTTACTCTTCACTTTTTCCGCAGGATAGTTTTTGTCTGCCGATACAATAACCCTCCCCTTTGTTTTCTCTCCCAGCTTTTTAAGCAACGGTTTATAAGGTATTCCGTTATATTGCTTTTCCTTTTCCGGTACCAGAGCAACCAGCTCTTCATGCGTCATGAGTTCTAAGCCCTGTTCTTTCAAGGTGGCGTTATGGCTTGCATGGTGCCCAACCTTATACAGTACGGTATTGTTTAAAAGTACCGTTGCATTCACGTTCTCCTTTTTGTTATTCCGCATTATTTCCCACTCATGATCATGCCAGCTCAGCCAGTTACCAACCTGCGCATCTCCCGGAAATAACAACACTTTCTCACTTTCAATCATCTCTATGGCTAATACAAGACTCGTATTATTCGTATCGCCGTCCATTTGTAACGCAAGTGATCCGGCCATATCAAGCCAGTCATCCTCAATCTCTCTCCATGCATGCTCTTTATTGAAATAAATATTCTTTAACCAACTGTCTTTCTTTGCTTCTTCTGCACTTTTCACAACTGTATTGCTGAAAGGTCGTCCGTCATCAACGCCAATTTTATACCCCTCTGAGTATAACACCCCCTTTACAAAACCCATAATAGAACTGTTCGATTGACTGAAATAAACTTCCTTATTCTTCCCTTTTGATGGTGTTTCTTTATTCAATGCTTTTCCTCTTGGGGGCCCAAGCACATACATACGTATCCCGGGTATTTGCGCAATCTTTTCAATCAGCTTTCCCGGTTCAAAATATTTAATTCCGGATTTTCCCTTCGCCAGTTTATTCTTAATATGATCAAATGCTGTTAATGTATCAACACTAACCGCATAAATATCTTTATAGCTTATACCGCTGGTTGATTTTTTAGTGATGGAAGTTTTACCGTAAAACTCTGCTAATTCATTAACCGTATTTTCAAATTTATCCCGCATTTTAAGAAGCGCATCACCACGATACATGGATGCATAAAATCCTGCATCCTTTTTTGCCTTTTTTGCTTTTTTCAGTTTCTCTACAGCCTTAGTTAAAGCTGCCAGGCCCATGCGCAAATAAGCATTCAATTGCTTTGCCTCATCATCTTCAGGGTTCTCTGTCCACGCCATCCATATTTCATCAAATTCAAACTTATCAAATAATGCAAGCGACGGATGAAACCCCGATACATGATCATGATGCTCATGGGTTGCAACTAATACATTTATTTTGGGAACCATCTTGCTGCCTTTTTTTTCCAACACAAGCTTTCGTATATCTGCGGCTACGTTTGCTAATGTCACGCCTTCCACTTTGTCGTTCAGCTTTAGTCCGCAATCAATAAGCATTTTAAATTGCACAGCCCGTCCTGCATAAAAACGCAAAAGAAAACAATCACCAAAACCATGTCGGTACATTCTTACTTTTATGGAGTTTATATTTTTCATATCGTGTTAATGTTGATGTGGAAATGAATGCATAAATGCAAAGGGTCCCGAGATCCCTGCTAAAGTATTTTCATCAAAATAAGTACTGTCTTCGTTCTGAAGTAAACCACACTGGTAACGGTACTGCTGTTCCATTCTTGTCTTATCATCAATATCCTTTTTGATAGCATATTTGAGTTGCATCGTATCAAGATCAAAGATCAATGTACAACCTCCCCTGAATACAAAACCATCAGCCGGCATTGGTCCCTTCGGCTCAAAGTATCCGTTCAGGGTAAATACACCATCATCATTAATACTGCATCTTATCCCTCTGCGTTGGGTTATTGAAAGCACAACATGATTTACGATTTTATCATCTGGAGTTATTCGGCTCGCCAGCCAAAGATTATCGATTCTGTATTTTGCTGTATAAGAAAATTTCGAGTACTCAAAACCATTTTTCTTACAGGCTGCTTCATTTCCAGGAAACAATAAGCCACCTAGTTCTGCAAATCGACCACCGGCTTCCGACTGTATAAATTTTTCGTTTATACGTTCGTGCAACCCCATTCGATTTACGTTGCTGCCGGTTATAAATTCTTTTGTAATAGTTCGAACCTCTTCACGGTCCGTTTCATAAGCGAGTGCATTTTTAAAATCTCTCAAAAAATTGACAAATATCTTTTCATTGCTGTCCTCTAACTTTAAATTGGGATATTGTTCGTAAATCAATGCTTCAACCGACATTGTTTTCACATCCGAAGGGAATATCCCTCTCTTTTGAAAAGCTTCAATAAAAGCCACACGATAGTTTTTCTCATCATCTGCAACCATATCAACATCGGCAGTAATCATAGCTCGCAAATAATCACCGAATGTAATATCCACGGGTGGGCAATAATCTAATGACCGCACGCATATCTTCAACATCCTTTGTGCTGTTTCAGAAGCAATTTCCGACATCATATCAACCAGATCAGGATGAAGATCTCCATCAGGCAATACACCGCTTCCACCGGTTGCAACTCGAATCAGCTTTCGTATCCTTCGTTTATAAATAGTAAGAAACGCTTCAAACACAGCCGCCACCAAAATTGAACCCCTTGCATGAAACTCCATTTTCGTTGCATATTCCGTTGGATCTGGTTTATGTGGCACCCATTCTCCTGTCGATTCATCAGTATGCCCGATGGCATCCCGTAAACTACCATAATGTCCCATCGCTTTGCCAAACTCTTGTGCTAATTGACCGAGAAGGTTTTGTGCTGCAAGATCTCCCCTTGTTTTGGCTATCTGATGTTTCAATACATCAGGAAAAGTAAAATGCTGAAACAGCGCAACAATGTCAGCAAACGCCTCATGAAATGCCCTGGTATCAGGATGTGTTGGTTCAATGTATCGTCTGTGCATGCCATCCAGTAAAGCATGTGTTACTTCATGTGCAATAATATCATGGCTAAGACAAGTAAAAACTGTACCACCGGGTAAATGCAGTTTCAAATTCGCTGGCTGTGCAGGAAAATAGCCAAACAGTAAAGCCTTTTTCAAAGGATTATAATAAGCATTGGCTTGCCGCAACGCATGTGGATATACTCTTAAACGTCTAACGAATTTTGATCCATTAAACTTAGATGCATTAGTAGCTAACGGAATATCCTGGTCCGCCCATTGAATCTTTCGTCCCATTGACTTTTCAAAATTTTTGATCGTTGTCATTAAAACAGCATACACCATTTGCTGATGAAATTGCGGATCACTCACACTCGGGTCCAGTCCATCTTTTGCTAATACAAACTTGTCTTCAAGATCCACCGGCGGATAAAAGCATCCGGATGCCGGGTCATAATCGATGATTTCAATATATTCACCCACAGGAACGGTTCGCAATAAATTGTCCGGATTAGTCTCCAGTTTCTCCCATTCAACCTTATAGGTTATATTATTAACCTGTGCCGTTTCTGTAATAAGAGACAGCGATGGGTCAAATGCATAAGCCCGTAACTTTCTGTAAGCAGGCACATTCGGTATATTTCCGTTACTACGTTCCATGGTTGTTAATTGATTAAAGTGGGACAATATAATTTCACTTGTAATTCAGTCAGGTTTTCAGCATGTCGTATTAAACAATCTATTCGCTTCGGATTAAATTTAGTAAGATTCGTACCCGTGCTCCTGGCATAATCCCATTCATCTTTCGTCAAACCTCTTTCCTTGATTGTTTTATAATCAACACGGTTTGCAAGATGATCACTTATTTCTTTCCTGAACATTGTAGGGTTAGCAATCCAGTCTTTAGCAAATTCATGAGATGCGGTTACTTCTTCAGGAACTGTTCCGGCAATCATGTTATTCACAAACCCCGGTATACACCTTTCAATCTCCCATCCTAAAGAAAAATAAGCAATCGCCCTTTTCTCAAGTTGCGTATTGCGGTAAACATGATGAATCATCTGGGTTGTTTTGATCCGGTACATAAACAGGTTTACGGTGCGCAGTAA
Source organism: Lacibacter sp. (assembly GCF_035299325.1). Classification (GTDB taxonomy): domain Bacteria; phylum Bacteroidota; class Bacteroidia; order Chitinophagales; family Chitinophagaceae; genus Lacibacter. Next base: position 242,162 of record NZ_DATGWT010000022.1, read on the forward strand.
TAAAACAACAGCATTCGGGTATTTTTTATCAGCAATAAAGTTTCCACCGGCATCAGAAACAATAACAACATCACATTCATAAGTACTATTCTGTTGCGTAATCTTCTGTATCCCTTGGTTATCATACACACCTCCATCCACTAATACGGGTCTTATTCGGTCATAGTCATCTGCATGTTGATAAAACTTTTTATCAATAGCAATAGGAGTAAAAGCAAACGGCACGCTGGAAGATGCCATTACAGCCCTGGCAACCGGGAAATCTTCATGTTTGAAATGTATTGGCGGGTCAAACTCTTCTCTGAAAACATAACTCGAGTCCGACATTTTGTTTTGAGAAAAAGTAAACGGCCTTCCTGTATGCAGATTGGAAGAGCCAATCGCAATAACCGGCTTTGGTTTCAGATCCTTTAATGTTTTTTTGTTGAAGAAGTATTCATCATAAACCCTTTCAATCACCTGACTCACCGGAAATATCCGGAACTGAAATAAATAAAGTATAACAATAAACAATACAAGAGCAACTAATGAAAAAGGAGCATACGATGTAAAACTCAAAAAGATACTACCAACAACAAATAACAATAGGAGCAACACAGTCCTGATACATTCCCACGACAGGAGTACCTTCCGTATTACACCTTTTGTTTCAAGTTTCACTTTCATTTCTTCATGGAAACCTTCATATTCACCTTTATACAAACACCAGGCTGCTCCGGTAATGGAACCGCCTGAGATAGTCGACAACACATCAACCTTCTCAAGCACTCCCAACTGTTGAAGTTTATGTAATGTACCAAGATGAAAAGCAGCAGCACGGTAACCGCCTCCGGATAATGCAACACCAACACGTTGAGCTTTTGCACTCATAAGTTTTTAGTGGTTTTGAATACACCGTTAAGATGAATATTAATTTGCACCTGTGCAAGGGGGAAAACACCTTTTTATTCAAAAACGAATGGCAACACCTTAGTATTTGTAACAATCACCGCAAGCGTAGGAATGGGAACTTTTCTGTTGATGACTTTCAGCTTTTCAATAGTTCCGGTGTCAACTCCGCTTAAACTTTCTAGATCCATTGGATGTGTATGCCATTCCCCCACATAACCAATTACCCCACCGGTCACTTCCTTTATGCGGTCAATATTTTCTGGTAATCCTTTAATTCCCCGTATAAAACTAACATTGGTCCCTTTGCTATCTTGAGGTTCTACTACAATTTCAAAAACATGAATTGTTTTTGTTTTATAATTGGCAATACCAACAAGCACTCCTCCGGTTTCAATTTTTTTTCTGCCCTTGCAAAGCCCGAGTAATTTGTCACTTGTTCCACTAACCATCCTCAGTTGCCATCCACTGCCGTTTCCACATTCAAGCACTTCAAATGGTTTTACATACTCATACTCAGATCTCATGGAAGGAATGTCGGTATCATCCATTATACTTCTATACAATAATCCTCCATTATCTTTCTCAGTTCTTTCCCGTTGGCTATATAAAACTTTTGAAAAAATAGCTGCATGCAGCGAAATAACATCGTCTGATAAAACTGTTGTTGTTGAGCTGCAACCAAGTCCAACATTCAAATTCATTACCTCAGCCATACTGTCGTTTCTCCGCCATCTTCTTATTACAGCATTTTCTTTTGCTTTGTAATAAGTAAGATTAATGAGATCATCAATTCTGGGATTCCGGCTTTCACCTTCGGCATATAATAATCCTAATCTGCCGCTATCCGCAAGTTCACATCTGCTGATTTTTACAGCATCTAAATCTTTCCCTTGAGTCAACCAGTTCTCAACAACAAAACTTGCAGTTGTATCAACAATATCGTCGTATCTGGAAATTTCATCGTTTGTTACTTGATGTACTCTTATGGGGTAACTTTTAAAATTACTGGGTAGGTCAAGTTTATACATCTTATCTGCTTCTCCGATTAATGCTTCAGCCTTATTCTTACCTATATGCTGACTAAATAATACATGTCTCACAAGATTATGTTGTAAAAACTTATCATGATCAACAACTCCGGCATCAGATTTTCCACTTCTGACATCATGCATCATAATTTTCGAACCCAATGATCCGCCTCCTATATATAATGTTTTACTTTTACGGATCTCTCCTGTTAGCTTGTGTGCTAATTCTTTGCTGAATGGTTCTATATGCGAATAAAATTTAACTACCGCATCATCAGATGGAAGGCCATCTCTATTCTCTGCAACATCAACAATAAAATTTAAAATTTCATATTCGCCTTCATAACCCACCATTTTTTTTGAACGTCTTATTGCATGAACAATCGGCACTTCTTTTAGATAGTTAAAACCAGCACTCGTAAATAACCTTAAAATTTCATCGATTTCAATACCATTTTCTTCAAAATAAGATCTTAACTCGCCATAATTCTGGGGTAAAGCTGTTGCATATTGATCGTCAACTCGGGCTGCTTCATCCCACACTAAAATTGAAAAAAGACAGCTAATATCCCGACCTGAATTGCCTTCATTAAACTTCCCTATGAGTTCTTGAAATTTTTCAATTGTCCTTTCCGTTACAGTAGCAAGCGTTCTCCACACAGGGTCTTCTCCCGAACGATCGACAGAGCTTACCAGTAACGCAAAAGGTAAAACATCATTATAAAATTGATTGTTTGAAACTACTTCCGCTAACATATCATATTTATAAAAATGATACCCTTTGTATCCTTCTAATCGTAAAGGATCAAACTCTTCTCCATCAGTTGCTAACATGCCTGATGCAGCTTTAAAAAGCCATTGCTCAGCAACTCCAAGCACATCAGAAACTCTGGCATTCCCGAACCATTCATTAAAGTCATTTCTCACTAAACAAAATGCACCACTTATATCATCACTGGATTGAACATACATATGCGGTAAAAAACTGCTGGGAAAATCTTTTCTGTCAGGATGTACAGTAGGTGCAAAATGTGGATACTCGTTAAGATTTATTTTTAACAGCACCCTTTCCTCTTCACGTATGTCAATTCCTCCAACTGCTCCACTCGGTGGCAAATTAACTTTTAATGAAAGCGGAATAACTATTGATATTTCACTGTATTTGAGAATACGCACATCAGCAATTGAAAGATGTTCTTTTGTTTCCTCAATTGCAGATTCAATAACAGCGGGCAATTGCCCGCTGTATTCTTGAAAACTTTCGCTGTATAACATAGATGATACAATTATCCTTGTTTAATAATGGTTGATGCAGCTCCTGCTCCTCCTGCAGCCCCGGAAGCTGTTTTTACTACAGTCGTCGGAGACAGAACAGGCCCATTTGCAGTCGTAACGAAAACAATTGGCACTGGCTCGCTTTCCTTTGGATATGTATCGGTATTAAGAAAATCTTTCCCTGAATCAAGATGCTTTAGATACTCTTTCTTTGCTTTATAGCAAGGCGGATTATCATCATTATCAATAATCACTTTACTCGAAGCAATAACTTTCCCACCTGTTCGTCTGTAACGCAATACTTCAATAGAACTATCCTGCACTTCATCTTTGTTACTGCTTTCATTAAAGAAAGTCCATGAGCAATGATGTGGCGCAAGAAATATATCCCAGTCTAAAGCTTTTTGTTTAACATCATTTTCATACCGCACTGTACGTTGCAGAATAACATCCCACGCAATATAATCAGCATCACCACCAAACATAAAAAGATTTGAAAATTCTGTACTGAACGAATACTCTTTAAACCTTGCCTGAAATACAATGCTTGCTGTGTTTTTATCATCTGGATCAGCAGAGGCAAGTTGCTCTTTAAAAGGAGAATGAATGAATACCGAAAATGTTTCCTGTTGCTTGTTGTTGAATAGTGTTACTACACTCCCCGGAACATAACGTAAATGCGCCAGTGCACTGTAGTCACGATTCTCCGGATCGTATCCAATGATCCTGATTCGGTTACCGGGTAAGTCTTTCTGAGGATCATTTTTAAGATGTAAATCTATTCTTCTTTCAGCTTCTTCTTGATGTGCTGTTTCTTCTTCATTAGTGTTTTCCACTGCAACCATTGGCGAGAACCACATCTCATCCATTCTGATTAATCCCGCCTTACGATCCTTATCTGCATACTTTGTTGGATCACCTCGATAAAAATTATCCCTGAACCCACGACAATGATCCTTATCACCATGTGTCAAAATAAACACATCAACAAACGGAACACCTCCATCAGTTTGAATAGATTGGAGGAGATCTTTTTTAACATCAAACATTGCCGGATCTGAACCATCTTTTGAGCCTTGTCTGATGTTACAATCGGTTAAGATTGTTGTCTTGTCTTTTAATGTAATCAACGACTGATCACCATTACCCACAGGGTAGTACTTTACAGAATTTTGCTGCATTTAGTTTTGATTTAAAAATTAGAAAAAGTGATGCCAGCAGACTCTGTACAATCAGTCTTAGAGGGTGAATTTTAATGATAAGTGGAAGTTTTCGGTATAAACTTTGCCCTTATTTTTGCGGTCTCCAAACCAGTCCCCCTCAAAGGGATTAATACCGGTGCTCTGATAAGCATCGGTTTTTTTAGTCATATATTGTGCCAAAGGGGGTGTCAAAAGTACTCCACATCTTGCTTAAAAATAGGCAAATAGCCATTCAAGTAATTTATTTTCAATGAATTACATATAAAAAGGTCAGCCTAGTCGTTTTAATAATACCGTAAATTTACTAAGTAAATATTCGAGTATTACCACGTTAAGCCATTTTGTCTCTTTTGAGCATCTTTCTGTCTTATGAAAAAAAGTCAGAATATGTCGAAAAGGTGAAATATTGTCTGCTTTACCTTACACCCCCTCACCTCTATAGCTATTGTAGGACTACACAGACTAGACAACGCTCCATAGATAAAGCGTACATAAAGCATAGATAAAGCGTACATAAAGCGTATCAGGCGTATAAATTCGACAGCGTTCATACCACCCAACAATCAATTATCTGCATTCCTTTCTGTTCATCTGCGGCCTGCGCATCCGTTAGGTAAAAAACTATGCATGCCCCTTTATAATCCGGTGAAAACACCCTCTCCTCATTTCAAAACGGATAGTAAATTTAATCTGCAGCATACCAAACTGCACAAATCGCTTAACCAAAAAAACGCAAATGAAATTCCACTACCTTATTATCGTAATCATGCCTATTTCATTCCTGCATTACAGCTGTTCAACTTCTCATTACTATGATGGCGAATACGTGTTCACCGATAGCAGCACCAAACCTGCTTTAGTGGAATCAATTGCTGTTAAGGGTAGCACTGCTATCTTGCGTATGCGTTCATTGTTTAGTAAATCGAAACTCAAAAAAAGCAGCTACATCTGTTTTCAACACCCCGGTGTAATAGATCTGTACATGGGCAAACGGGAACCACCAATCAGCATACCTGTTGATAAAGACGGGAATTTGGTATGGGACAACAAGCTGTTCAAAAAACCACACATCCCGGTTATACGCAGCAATCCCATTCCCGAAGCATTCATGGAAAGTGAAAAAATAAAATAAGCAGAACGCTGTTCAGCAACAGGTTCATCACATAAAACTTCATTTGGAAACATGCAAAAGATAAATTGTAAGGTATCTGTTTTTAGTACCTCAACAGAATAACGAAGTTGGCAAACAGCTGCTGGTTGAGGAACTCGTCGTTGTGGAATGAACGAAACCATTCCATTCATACCTTCGCGGCAAGTAATCGTATTCCATGGAAAATCACCATACCAAAACTCCGCATAGTTTAACAAGCGAACAGGAAGGCATCATCACCACAAACAGCAATATCGTTATCAACGCAGTTGCCGGTTCAGGTAAAACAACAACAGTTATAGAATATGCTGCCTCCCGTCCTGCCGGTTCAAAAATTCTCTACCTCGCATTCAACAAATCAGTAAAACTGGAAGCACAACGAAAGTTTGCAGAGAAAGGTTTACACAATGTAAAAGTAGAAACAGCCCATTCACTTGCCTTCAATCATATTTGCAGGGGTTCTTCCTATACAATAAAGTCTAATGGATATAAAACAACAGAAATTGTTGAGCTGCTTCAGTTAACCGGCAATGAAAAAAAACACACAGAGCACATCATCGCCAATCACATCAACAAATTCATTACCTTCTTCTGCAACAGCAACAAACAAAAAGTACAGCAGCTCAACTATATCGATACCATTACTGATCCAAAAGCAAAAATTGTTGTTCAAACCTTCTATCCGCAAATCGTAGAGGGCACACGCCTTCTCTTGGCAAAAATGGATCGGGCAGAGATTGAAATCATACATGATTTTTATCTCAAAAAATTCCAGCTCTCAAATCCTGTTCTCAACTATAACTATATTCTCTTCGATGAAGGTCAGGATGCTTCAGAAGCAATGCTCGATATATTTCTCAAACAAAATGCAGTAAAAGTAATTGTGGGTGATACCCATCAGCAGATCTACGGTTGGCGCCATGCCGTTAACTCCTTAAGCAAAGTAAACTTCAACATACTCCATCTTTCGGCAAGCTTCCGGTTCAGTCGGGATATTGCAAACCTTGCTGCCCAAATTCTGGAACTCAAGAAAAACCTGGTCGATTACAACCCCGTCAACATTACCGGCAAAGGCAATACCACAGCTGTAAATTCTTCAGCTACCATCGCCCGTTCAAATCTCGGGTTATTGCTCAATGCAATTAATTACATAACAGAAAATCCAAAAGTCAACCATATACACTTCGAAGGAAACATCAACTCTTATACTTATGCCGATGATGGAGCATCACTTTACGATGTACTGAACCTCTATAACCAAAAGCACGATCTCATCCGTGACAAACTCATCAGTTCAATGAAAGACATTGATGAGCTTGAAGAATACATTGAATCTACTGAAGATGGTCAGCTTAAAATGATGCTGGAAATCGTAAAAGAATATGAAAACGAAATCCCCGATCTCATCAACCGTTTAAAGAAACTGCAGGTAAAAGATGAGGACCGTCACAAGGCCCGAATGATCTTCTCTACAGTACACCGGGCAAAAGGAATGGAATACGATGCTGTTCACCTCGTGAATGATTTCATCACAGCAGAAAAAGTCGAACGCATCAAAAACGAACTAAAAAAAGACCAGGAACCGATTGATGTGTCCAAAACAAATGAAGAAATCAATCTGCTGTATGTAGCCATCACACGTACAAAAAACAAACTCTACATTCCGCAAAACTTAATACCAACCAATTTCCCGGCTTCACCTTCTATTGTTATTGTAAAAGAAAATGATGCATCACCCAAAAACACGTTAAAAGACTTTTTTAAATCCAGATCAGCTGTTCCAACTGCAGGTCGTAAACCATCAGGCATCGAAATAAAAAAGAAAGCATATACCCTTGCAGAAAAAAGAGAAATTCATAAAGGCGCCTACAATCCATGGACACCTCAATTAGATGAAGAATTAAAATCATTATTTGAAGATGATTATTCCATCAGCGATTTAGCTCATCACTTCGGTCGCACAAGAGGCGGAATCATTTCCCGTCTGAAAAAATTAAATCTATTCGATGAATGAGTTGAAACACACTCGTTAACAGAATGGGATATAATCTCATTCTTCATTACCCGCAATCATCTCGCCGATCAACTTTGCACGCTCAGTGGCACCTTTACCGGTCTCTTCCCATGTATCATTGGCAAGCCAGGTCAACTCCGTAACAATACTGCCATCAATCGTCACCCGGTACCGGCCGGTATAGTCCGATTCATCATCCACAATCGCTTCCACAAATAATGCATGCGTAGCAGCGGCATCTGTAAAAGTCGTATCAAGCAGGGCTGAAAAATAGTCTGCCATAACAAATGATTTCTCTTAAAATACGTCATTTTCGTAATCGTTTCACCTCATCACTGTTCTTCGGCACCATCACCACATCAACAGTTTTCACCTTCGAACTACCATAATAATCATTTGCCTTTTTTAAATACATGCTATACATGGCATCTATATTCCAGCTTTCATTTTGGCGCAATCCTCGGCGCATCACTCCACTTTTAAGATAAACAATCACTCGGTACCAGGGCATAACAGATTCATTTTGATGGTTCAATACTTGTCAGCAACAAAAATATACCGGGAGTCATCAAATTTAACTAAAATTGCTAAAATATTTAGCTATGCAAGCACTGAAACATACCCCTGCCCCCAAAGGTTTAACCATATACCGGCTTACTGATCCCGACTGTGTCACCCTTCGCATGTACGATGTTAGTGTGCCCGCAGGCTTCCCTTCTCCTGCGGCTGATTATCGGGAAGAAGAGATCGATTTCAATCACCTCTTACGTCCCCGTCCATCATCAACCTTCGTCATTAAGGTCGATGGTAATTCAATGATCGATGCACATATTCCCGATCAGTCATGGCTCGTTGTCGATCGTTCCATTAAACCGGCCAACGGCAACATCGTTGTCGCTGTAGTTAACAGTGAGTTCACGGTAAAACGTTTTGTAAAGAACAGCAGTGGCATTCGCTTAATGCCGGCAAACCCAAAGTATAATCCCATTGTCATAACAGAAGACATGGATTTCATCGTATGGGGCACCGTAACAAAAATTATTATCGATCCGCTTAAATCTTCAGTTTAATATATGATTGCCCTGGTCGATTGTAATAACTTCTATGCTTCCTGCGAAAGGATCTTTCAACCCTGGTTGGAAAACAAACCTGTTGTTGTGTTAAGCAACAATGATGGCTGCGTTATTGCCCGGAGTGAAGAAGCAAAACAAATCGGAATTGAAATGGGCGCACCTGCCTTTATGATGCAGGAATTACTTTCAAAGAATAACGTGAATGTATTTTCATCAAACTACACGCTCTATGGCAATCTGAGTGAAAGAGTGCTGCGTTTGCTTGGTACGTTCACTCCACGCATTGAATGTTATTCCATTGATGAAGCCTTTCTCGATGTATCAGATATGTTCCACACCGATCTGTTTACCTATGGCTCCACAATACGTCAAACCATCCGGCAACACATCGGCATACCGGTAACGGTGGGTATTGCGCCAACAAAAACATTAGCTAAAATGGCTAATCGCTATGCAAAAAAAACACAACGGCATAAAGGCGTTTACTGTCTTGATACAAAAGAAAAGATCAATGAAGTTTTGAACTTTACAGAAATTGGCGATGTGTGGGGCATCGGTGCACAACACGGTCGTAAATTAAAATGGATGGGCATCACCACCGCTGCCGACTTCGTCAATCAACTGAATCCTGATTGGGTCCGTACAAATATGACGGTTGTTGGCGAACGAATGCTCAATGAATTAAATGGCATTCCTTCCATTGAATGGGAAGATATGATCAAACCCAAAAAAGGGATCTGCACAGCAAGGTCATTTGGAAAATTGCTTTCTGAAAAAAAAGATATGCAGGAAGCAGTGGCAAACTATGCCTCTTCTTGCGCTGCGAAACTCAGGAAACAAAACAGTTGTGCAGGTTTAATACATGTACTCATTCAAACAAATGTCCATCGTACACAGGATAAACAGTATGCACGTAATATCACATTGAAAATACCTGTTGCAACAAACAGCACAAGCGAAATTATCCGTCATGCATTAAAAGGTCTCGACATCATTTATAAACCCGGTTATAACTTCAAAAAAGCAGGCGTCATTGTAATGGACATTGTTCCTGAAACAGAAGTTCAGCAGTCATTATTCGATAAAACAGATCGCAAAAAAGAAGCCGGCCTCATGAAAATACTTGATAAGGTCAACACCCGTTTCGGAAAGGATTTGGTTAGATTTGCAATACAAGGTTATGCACGGCAATGGCGTTTAAAACAGGAAAGTCTTTCTCCTTGTTATACAACCAATATTGATCAGGTACTCACAATTAAAATATGAGTAAACAAATAGTAACGGCAGAGTTATCCGAAGAACTTGTTCTTTTTCTTACTCAAGAGGGCTACTCACATATCTTTTCGATTGGTGAATTTTCTGCAAACAATGTTCCCGGCCAAAACACCGACGACTATCTTTTGCTCCCGTTAAAGCCGGATGATGTTCGGCTAAAGTTTGAAGAAGCTGATCAACTCATTAACCCCATTGAAAGTGATGAAGTAAAAGAAATGGCAGTGGGTGTTGATGCAATAAGGTTCTTAATAGAAGTTCCGGCAGACTTATATCACAAGTATTTAAACATTAACTGAACAACTCTTTGCAATGTTTAACCCCTGCTATCCTTTTACAAGAGAATTGCTCGATTCAATGGTCAGCAAGGAAGTAGTACACTTTGTTCGATCTACATACCCAAGAGGCATACCCAAAGATGATGCAGAGTATAAAGGAAGCTTTCTCATTTCACACTACCACAACCCTGCCGAAGCAGAACGTCATTACAATGCAATTCGGCATGATGCAAACCGGTTTCACTATGATGCACGTATAAAAGAACATTTGGAAAAATTGTACACGGCAGCTGATCAACCGGCAGGATATAAGATTTACTCCCGCATTATGATACCAGGCATCGAAAAAAAGATCACAACACTATTTAAAGAAAACACCAAACGATACCTGCACCGGAATACAGATTGGGATCTCAAAGGAAAAGTAACAATCACGCCTTTTTTGTATTTTCAATTAGGAGAACTGTACACAAGAATATCTTATCAGGGCGATGAGATAAAATTCAAATTTGAAGACTTAGAAAATAGTTAATCATGTGTCTTGACATTTCATTTCGTATCGACATTACAGAAGATTCTCTGTTCGATTACCTGCCTCACTTAAAAATCGATCCGCAGATCAATTTAAAGTTCGACAACAATGCACACATTCAGGCCCATGCACGGCCACACACCCGTATCATTTATAACAATACAGAGAACATTCCTTACATGACATTAATGCGTTGGGGTGTACTCACAAAATTCATGTTGAAAAGTCCGTTGAATTTTTTCAAGTATGGCAACAACATGTACAATGCCCGTGCTGAAAACATCTTCAATCCCAAATCAACCTGGTTCAAAATAAAACAGAACCGTTGCTTAATCGTTACCGATGGCATCTATGAACATCGCAAAATAATTGGTTGGAAAAACAAGGCCCCCTATTTCATTCGCCTCACATCAAAAAAACCAATGCTCATACCTGCATTGTATAATTATCTTGATGTCACACCCGATGATATTGCTTCCATCAAAGCAACAGGCGATACAAAATTCCTTGAAGCAATCAATAAGATCATCAATATTGAAACAGGCGAGTTGTTAGGCACACATGCAATGATCACCACTGCGGCAAATGAAAAGATGCAAATGATTCATAACGATGGCGACAACAAATACCGCATGCCTTTATTTATGGAACCTGAAATGGCAGTTAAATGGATTGATCCTTCATTAACGGATGAAGAAATGAAATCAATGCTTGCCTTTCAGATCCCTTCCGAAAGTCTTAGTGAAACCCCTGTCTACACCATCCGTTCACAAAATCCCCGTCCCGATGGTTTGTTAAAACATCACCCTTACAAGTGGCCTAATCTTCCGCCATTGGGAAACGATGCGCCGCTTGAGCAACAGAGTACTCTGTTTTAAGTCCTGGAGTAAATCCCCTTCCTGTTTTTTAAATCTGTTATCAGAGTAATAATATAACGGTACCTCTTTCTTCCACTCTCCCATTTTAATCAATTTCAATCCTGCTTTCATAAGAATTAATGACCGCATCGCTCGATATTTGGCAACCACACCCACACCCTAAATCCCGTTGTCCTTCACTAACAATCAAATTAGTAAAGATGACAGCCACAGGAAAAAAAATCAACATGCCGCCATTCCTGAGTAAGCTACATGATGCAATGTCTGCACAGTTAGAGCAAATCGAACAGGAAGAAGAAAGCATGCTCTTCAAGGCAGAAAAAAGTATACACATCACCAAGGCCGCTATGGAAAAACTCAGGGAACACATCAGCCGGTTTAAATTCGAATCGGCAACTGAAGAAATCCATTTCTTCAAAGAAATCAAACCTCGCTTTTACAGTAAGCTCATCTACCATCTCAAAGTATTTAATATTGAAACACGGCGTCCCAATGGTGAGCAAAAAGCAGAAGAAAAATTTTTGCGAAAAGAAATGCAAAAGCTCACGCATTTCTTCGATAACAATCTTGAGTTTTACCAATACTACCGCACCGGGGCCAACTATCTCGATGAAAAATATTTCCTCCGTGGCAGTCAGGATCTTTATCTCACACTTGATCCGCACTACTTCAATACCGATCCTTCATTCAGCACAAGTCACGATTTTAAAGTGGCCAAATTAATTGCCAATGAACTGCTCCGTATCTATCTCAACAAAGCAATTGAACAGTCTCATCAACATATTCAATCAACGAACCGCTTTTCTGCAAAACCTGTACTCACATGGACCGGTTCTAAAACATCACTCATTGAACTGTTATATGCTTTGCAAAGCACCGGTGTTTTCAACAACGGCTCTGCCGATGTAAAACAAATTGCCACCTATTTCCAGGAAACCTTTAATGTGGAGCTTGGCAACTACTATCGCACCTTCCAAGAAATACGCATCCGCAAAGGAAGCCGTACACAGTTTTTGGAACAGTTAACCAACCAGATTATCAAAAGAATGGATGAAACAGATGAACTGATCAGATGAGTCAGTCCAATATCTATTTTCTAACGTACAATTCATTGATTTACTAATATTTACGAATATCGCAAATTGCGAATTGCGAATTACAAGTAAACTTTGTAATTTTGTACCATGCGAAAACACAATGGTATGCGCCCGCAGGATATTGTTATCCTTTTAAAAATTATTGCAAAAGGCCAGCTGAATTGGCAACTAAAAGATCTTGCCTATGAGTTGGATATCAGCCAATCTGAAGTTTCAGATTCGCTGAACCGCAGTGCCATGGCAGGTTTGCTGGAGGCTGAAAAGAAAAAAACTGTACACCGAAATTCACTCATGGAGTTTTTGCAATATGGACTGCATTATGTTTTTCCGGCCGCTCCCGGTAGCATGGTAAACGGCATTTACACTGCACATTCGCATCCATTCATGCAACAATATTTTAAAAGTGAAATGATGTACGTATGGCCCCTACAGAATGGGAATGTCAGAGGGTTGGCAATTGATCCACTCTACAAAGGCCAGGCAGAAGCATGTTTAAGGGATGAACTGCTTTATCAAATGCTTGCTCTGATTGATGTCATACGGGTGGGGCGTGTAAGGGAAATGGACATTGCGGTAAAAGAGCTCCGTAAACTGATCTTATAGAATATATATAAGGGTTTATTGCTATCTCCCATCTTTACATGAATTTCCGGCATTATCGCAATCATGCCATACAACAATATCAAACCAATCTTTTCAATGAAACATACTATCAATATAACCCGTATTAAAGCCGTAAGCAATGCTTTGGGGAACTTAAAAGAGAACGTCGTATTTGTAGGCGGAGCAACCGTTTCACTTTATGCCGACAGGGAAACAGAAGAATCCCGCCCTACCGACGATGTAGATGTACTGGTTGAAATAAGTTCCCGTAAAGCCTATGCAGAACTGGAAGAACAGTTACGCAGCATTGGTTTCAGCCACGATGTAAATGCTGGCTTTGTTGGCAGGTTTTTAATGGATGGGCTCATCGTTGATGTAATGCCAACCGATGAAACCATTCTCGGTTTTTCAAACCAATGGTATAAAGAAGGGTTTCAATCAGCAGTCAATTATTCCATTGATGAAATGCACAGTGTAAACATATTTACAGCCCCCATTTTTATTGCAACCAAACTGGAAGCTTTTAAAAACAGGGGAAATAATGATGGTCGACTGAGCAGTGATTTTGAAGACATCATTTTTGTACTGGAGAACAGATCTACAATCTGGGAAGAGCTAAAAAATACCAAAGGTCCGTTGAACAGTTATTTGATGTCAACATTTGAATCGCTCCGCAACGAAAAATACATTGAAGAGTGGATTGAATCGCACAGTTCTCAACGTATCTCCTCTATATTGGAAGGCATGGATTACCTACTTGCTTAATCCTAAAATATACAACCGCCATTTCTGTTCACAAGAGAAATGCCTCATTCCTTTTATTTTCAAACCATTTTTTTTAGCCTATAGAATCGGCATAAATAAAAGAATAAGAGAAACGCAATTGAATAACTCTCAGTAATCAATCTGTGTAACATCTGTCACAAGACAACGAACACTTACAATACTACTGTATAAGCTGCAAAAAAATCATTCAAAAAAACTTTCCCAACTACTGATCACGGTGTGAAAAACCGCTTTTTTTCTATCACATCTTTGTTCTGCTAATCATTCAAAATAAAAACAGTTCACTATGTTCACCTCGTACAGTTGGAACGATTATTTCATCTTCACAATCACTATCCTGTTTGCTTACTACACATTCATCGCCGTCCGGTATTACAAATGGGAACTGCTGGCACTTGCAGGTGTTCATCGGCAGACATCCGGCTATAAACAATTACAGGCCGCTGATCTCAAGCATCAGTTTATAACAAATAGCACAACTGAAATTTCAGCAGGCAACATTGCTGTTACTGAACAAGCCTTCATTGCTGCATTAAAAGCAGAAATCACTGCACTCTTTGCCAACAGTCCCGAAACAACTTCATCTACTTTATTGAGCGACTCACTGAATGCCGTCATCCGCAAATATCCCCCCCCGTCCATTCAACAACGGCAGGATCTGAGTCGCTTTATATATTCAGAAGCCAATACTTATTTTCCAGGGCTTCTCACAGAAAACGATGTTGAGCAGTTGTGGTTTGGATAATAATGAAATGCTTCGCTGCGCAAGTGCAGGAGAACCAAGTGCGTAGAGACTAGCAGCAGCGAAGCATTCATTTTTTAACAATGAAAAATTTGCTACTATGAAGAAAAAACATTCACCAAAAAATCACCTCATCAAAGAGTTACTGTTAACACTCTTTACAATCCTCTTGTGTATTGTTGTTGGCTGGGCACAGGATGGTAATGCAGGTATTAACGAAGCCAATACAAAAGTGCGAAGCTACTTTGCCTCCGGTGTAAACCTGATGTATGCCGTGGGTGCAATCGTAGGTCTAATTGGCGCTATCAAAGTTTATCAGAAGTGGAACAGTGGCGATCATGACACCGGCAAAGTTGCATCCGCCTGGTTTGGCAGTTGTGTGTTCCTTGTTATTGTAGCCACAGTGCTGCGTTCCTTCTTTGCTGTATAAACAAAAATGATGTTGCAGCATCTCTCCATATTATATCACGATTATCTCAAAAATCATCACCCCGAGCTGGTCATGGAACGGCAGATGGCGGGGGTATTGAAAGAATCGATCGAGCAGGAACTCAGTCCTCTCAAACCATTACTTGAAAAACTTTCAGCAAACCAATTGCAGCCGGATGATATACTGGAACAATGTTTAATGGAACTGATTGCTGCGTTGCCAGCTTCCCGCTTTGATTATATCACCGAACTACTCAGCACTGAATTTGAAGAGCAACATGAACAACTGCTCAACTCCGGTCTGCTACCTTATGAATGCATCAACCTGATTCAACATTGTAAACCTGTTTTCGAGAAACTGAATTTTTCATTGACAACGCAAGATGATCCTTTCATCCGCTATGCTTTCATCGGAGCTATCAGTGACTATTTAAATCGTGCACAAGAACAAGGAAGCAATGCAGTACAACAGTCAACAACATTTAACGCATAATCTGGCCGCAATAAGGATTGCACTTAACTGGCAGCCAGGAACAGCACTGTCTGTTCTGGATAGAGACGCCCTCAAACTATACAGCGGTTTTGGTGGCATCAAAGCGATCCTGTTTCCGGAAGGAAAGTTGCAGCAGTGGAAAGAGCTGCACGCATCTAAAGAAGATCAGCGTTTGTATCCGCAGGTCATGGAACTGCATCAACTATTGCGGGATAAATTATCTGAAGAAGAGTATCAATCATGTATTGAATCGTTACGCAACAGTATTCTCACTTCGTTTTATACACCGGACTTTGTACCGGACACGCTTTTCAAGGCTCTAAAAGAAACGGGTATTAACATTGAAAATTTTTATGAACCCAGTAGTGGTCATGGTATTTTTATAAGAAGCGCAATCGAAACCTTTCCTTCCATTCAGTCTGTCACTGCAATTGAAAAAGATTTGCTGACCGGTAAAATATTAGCTGCCTTACAACAGGATGCATCCGTTCCTGTTGATGTGCAGATCAAAGGTTTTGAAGAAACCAGTGACAAAGAAAACAACCGCTTTGATCTGATCTGCAGTAATATTCCTTTTGGCAATTTCAAAGTGCATGACCGTTCGATCAAGGAAGCTGAACTGAAGAATAAAATCCACACTTATTTTTTTGCAAAAGGATTAGAAAAACTAAGAGACGGTGGGCTATTGGCCTTTCTTACGACTGATGCCTATTTAAACAATCCTTCCAACCAGGCTGCGAGGGAACATCTGTTTCAGCATGCAGATTTTATCAGCGTTTGCAGAATGCCCGACAACCTGATGAAGGTTACTGCTAATACAGAAGCACCGACGCATTTATTGGTTGTGCAGAAAAACAACAGCAAGCAAAGTTTTTCGGAGGAAGAACAGTTACTCTGTAAAACAATCGAACAAAATAATCAGTTCGGAACATTTACTACTAATCAGTACCTCAGTCTTCACTCTTCCTTACTGCTCGGCAATCAACAACGAGCAGGTAAAAATCAATACGGTCAGGCGCATCAAGAACTTGTGCAAACAGGAGAAGTCAGTGATATTAAAGAACAGTTTGTAGCCATTCTCTCAATAGATCTTGAAAAACGTTTCCAGAAAAAAAAATTCGAACAAAAAACCGAACAAGCTATTGAAGTAAAGCCAAAACTTACACTACTCCCTCCTCCCGAAAACAAAACAGATACAGGTTCTTTTCAACTGGGCTTGTTTGATCAGCATATTTCATCGAATGGGAACAGAGCATCAGCCTATATCAACAACCTGGATAAAACTGTGGTCGATAGCAAAACCGCTTCCATCATCAATATCATCAAACCGGAAGATACATCTACGCATGAAACCATTGTATTGCTTACAGCAAGATCACATGCCTTCAAACAATATGTCTATAAACTATATTCCAATACAAAAGAATTACAGTTCCCGGTTAACTGGATGAGTGCGGCAGCGATGCAACACGAATTAAAAAATCTACCGGTTACACTTGCAGTTTATGACCATGCATTCCGCAATCATGGTGAGCAGGCCTTTCATGTTTCATTTTCGAAAGCAGACGCACTGACCGAACTGACTTCGTTAAACCCATTTTACAAAGAAGGTACACTACTGGTGCACAACGAACAAGTTGGGTATGCAAGCTTTTCAGTATCCGACAACCAGCATGCGGTTTTTATTCCATCCGTTCAAAGCAATAAAGATCTGGCCTTCTTTATTCAATACAGCGCACTACGTGATGGCTATCTCAGCCTCATGCATAGCGATGCACTTTCACTTACAGAAAAGGAACAACAGTGTATTGAATTAAGTGATCAATACGACCGGCTTGTACGCAGCTGGGGCTTATTAAATTCTTCTGCTAATCGTCAGCGTATTTTAAAAGATGATGCATTTGGATTAACGATGCTTTCCTCCCTGGAACGAAAGGATGGCGACCGCTTTATAAAATCAGATATACTCACCCAATCATTCATTGTACCGCAGGAAGTGTATCGTACTGATAACCCGCACGAAGCACTTGCTAAATGCTTAAGTGATAAAGGATGTGTAGATCTTGAATTTATTGCAGCAGCAACAGACAGTACAGAAACAGAAAGCATTGAAGCACTTACTCAGAAAATATATTTCAATCCCATTGTCCATCAGTGGGAAACAGTCGACGCTTTACTCAGTGGCAATGTGGTTGATAAACTACGGCAAATAAAATCAATTGCTGAACAGCATCCGGAAAACACTTACATCAGCACAAGTCTCACTGCTCTAGAAAAAGTCCAACCCGAACGGATACCGTTTGAATTACTTGATTTTAACCTGGGTGAACGCTGGTTACCAACAGAACTGTATGAACGCTATACATCCAGTGTACTGGAGCTTCCAGTTACTGTAAACTATTTTCCTTCGGTTGACACATTTAAAGTCAATACAAATGGCGGCAATGCAAAAACAAACCAGGAGTATGCTGTGACTACCAAAAGCGGTAAAACAACCTATGCTTCTACCCTCTTTGAACATGCATTGGAAAACACGACACCTTTTTATACATATAACGTTGACTTAGGTGATAAAATGATCCGTGTTCCCGATAATGAAGCCATTCAACTGGCACACCAGAAAATCGAATCGATCCGAAATGGTTTTACAGTTTGGTTACAAGATCAATCAGCAGAAGAAAAACAGGCATTGGAGGAACGGTATAACAACCTGTTCAATTGTTATCAGTTGCGGGAGTATGATGGTTCACATCTGCAATTCCCTTCACTCAATAAAGCAAAACTTGGTATTGATGATCTCTACAGTTCACAGAAGAATTCTGTATGGCGGATCATCCAAAATCGTGGTGCACTCATTGATCATGAAGTAGGTCTTGGTAAAACATTGACTATGGTGGTTGCTTCGCATGAGTTAAAGCGTTTGAAGATTGCCAACAAACCTATGATTCTTGCACTAAAAGCCAATGTGCGGCAGATTACTGAAACCTTTAAAAAAGCCTATCCTAAAGCACGGATACTTGCACCGGGCGAACAGGACTTTACTCCTTCCAAACGGCTGCGGCTCTTTCATGAAATCAAAAACAATCAGTGGGATTGTATTATTATAACCCATGACCAGTTTGCAAAGATTCCCCAAAGCCCGGAGATCATGCGGCAGATCTTTCAATCAGAGCTGGATAATATTCAAAAAGACCTGGCAACCTTAAAAGAAACCGGCGGAGAAATTTCCAGAAGCATGCTCAAAGGTTTGGAAATCCGCAAAACCAATCTGAGTGTAAAACTAAAAGCTGTTGAACAGGCCATTGAAGAAAAAAAAGATACAGGCATCAGCTTTGCGGAACTGGGTGTTGATCATTTGTTTGTTGATGAATCTCATAAATTCAAAAACCTCACTTTCACGACAAGACATGATCGGGTTGCAGGTTTGGGAAACAAAGAAGGAAGTCAGAAAGCACTCAATATGCTTTTTGCTGTCCGCACATTACAACAAAAACAAGAGCGTGATCTTTGTGTAACGTTTTTATCCGGCACTCCTATTTCCAACAGCCTCACTGAAATGTATCTGCTGTTTAAATACCTGCGACCGAATGAAATGAAGCGGCAGCAGATTGAAAACTTTGATGCCTGGGCGGCGGTGTTTGCACGCAAAACAGTTGACTTTGAATTCTCGGTTACCAATGAAATTATAGCCAAAGAACGGTTTCGTCATTTTATCAAAGTTCCGGAGCTGGCGATATTCTATAACGAGGTTACCGATTACAAAACAGCCAAACATATTCAGTTAGATAAACCGGAACTGGATGAACAGCTTGTGAACATCGCTCCTACTCCTGAACAACGTGTCTTCATTCAACAGTTAATGCAGTTCGCCAAAACCGGTGATGGAACGCTCATTGGAAGAGCAAAACTGACAGACGAAGAAGACAAAGGCCGCATGCTGCTTGCCACCAACTATGCAAAAAAAATGGCGGTAGATATGCGGCTCATCAATGACCGAGTCTATAGTGATCATCCAGATAACAAAGTGAATGTATGCGCCAGAAAACTGGCGGCTATATATCATCAAACAAGTTCCATAAAAGCTACGCAGATTGTATTCAGTGATATCGGCACACCCAAACCGGATGCATTTAATATCTATCATGCACTAAAGGAAAAATTGGTACGAGATCATCAGGTAGCCGGCGATCATATCAGTTTTATTCATGACTGGAGCGATAGCCGAAGACCGGAGTTGTTTCGTAAAATGAACAGTGGTGATATCCGTATTCTGATCGGCAGTACAGAGAAAGCAGGCACCGGATTAAACGTACAGCAACGTGTAGTGGCCATGCATCACCTGGATATTCCCTGGAAACCATCCGAACTGGAACAACGCAATGGCAGAGGTGCAAGACAAGGAAACATCATTGCAAAAACGCATAACGAGAATAAAGTGCAGAGCTATATCTATGCGGTGGAGAAGTCGCTGGATAATTACAAATTCAACCTGCTGAAAAATAAGCAGACGTTTATCAGCCAAATTAAAAATGCAGAGTTGAACGTGCGGACCATAGATGAAGGGGCCATGGATGAAAAAAGCGGAATGAACTTTTCAGAATACATCGCTATTCTTTCCGGCGACACGACACTACTGGAAAAATCAAAACTTGAAAAAAAGATAGCGGTGCTGGAAAGCCTACGTCATGCGCATCACAAAGAACAAATTAATGCAGGATTCAAACTGGATCAGTTACAGGAAGAAAAAAGCAATGTCCTGCATATTGCTGCAAAACTTGCAACAGATGCAGCATACTACCACAAGGTTTTACTATTTGAGAAAGATGGCACAAAATCCAATCCTTTACTGTTGGAAGGAAAAAGCATCAACGACCCTGAAATGAAAGGACGACACCTCATCGATCTCTACACTACGTGGAAACCAGCAGATCCATCAACTGATGAAGAGCGCATCGGTTCACTCTATGGTTTTGAACTTTATATCCGCAGACAAAAAGAAGCATTCGAAGAAAACGGTCTGTTTCAATATACTTACTCCAATGTGTTTTATGCCACGCGCCAGGAAACCAATATTAAATACAACTGGAACCAAGGGCATATCAATATTGATAATCCCAAACTGGCAGCCCGTTATTTTCTCAACGCCATTGACCGGG
Organism: Lacibacter sp.; assembly: GCF_035299325.1. Lineage (GTDB taxonomy): Bacteria > Bacteroidota > Bacteroidia > Chitinophagales > Chitinophagaceae > Lacibacter. The sequence goes on from NZ_DATGWT010000022.1 coordinate 263,061, forward strand.
TGGATACATTAACAGATAAATACAACAAGCAATTACAAGAGTTAGATAAAAACATTCCACAACTGGAACGACTTCGAACCAAACCCTTTGAACAGGAAAAGGAACTCAGTACACTCAAGCTGGAGGTACAACGACTCGAAAGGGAGATCACAATCAAGATTCAAAAAAACTTAACCACTTCCGGCCAGGAAGTCTCTGCAATAGAAAAGCAGGAAGATGCAAAGGTTATCAGCATAAATGGAAAACCGGAACAGAAGATTCCGTTACTGAAAAAAGAAACCGAAAAAAAGAAAATTAAAAAAATCAGCCTTTAAAAATTTGGCCATGCATAACAGTGTTTATTCAATCAATAAAAACATCAACAAGTCCATAGAGTTTAAGGGACTGAAGGCGCAGTATATCTGGTATCTCGGCGGCGGATTGGTTTGCCTGCTCATCTTATTTGCCATTCTTTATCTCTGTGGTTTTGGCTTACTGGTTTGCTTACCGGTAACAGTCATACTCGGTTCTATTCTATTCATGCATATCTATAAACTCAGTAGAACGTATGGCGAATATGGGATGATGAAAAAAATTGCCAACCGTTCCATACCTGCAGTGATTAAAAATAATTCATTAGTTCAACTCAAACAGCAATTACTCCATGCGAAAACTCTCTGACATATTACCAGTGTATGCCATTGAGCATGATGCCATCCTTTCTAAGTATGGCGATATTACCATTGGCTATCAAATCTCACTACCGGAACTATTCACCTTGAGTAATGATGAATATGAAGCTTTTCATCATGCATGGATCAAGGCCATCAAAGTACTGCCCGTTAACAGTATTCTTTGCAAACAGGATTGGTTTACCGAAGCAGGCTTTCAACCGGATTACAAAACAGATCAGGAAAGTTTTTTGTCCCGCAGCAGCAACCGCTTTTTCGACGAACGTCCCTATCTAGATCACAAAGCTTTTATATTACTCACCCGAAAAGCAAGTAAACGAAAAACTGCTTCTTCCCTGTTCTCCACTTTACTCCGAAAACATATTGTTCCGGAAGAAACACTGGACACAAAATTCCTGCATGAGTTTCTCAATCTTACAGGTCAGTTCCAGAAAATACTTACTGACAGTGGATTTGTGCAATTAGAACGCTTACACAATGAGACCCTTGCTGATCTTGTGCTGCATTACGTGAATCTTGGACAAAATGATGCGGTTGTACGTGATATTGAATTTAAACCGGAATGGAAGATTGGCGAATTTCATTGCCAGCTTTTTACCATGGCTGATGCTGAATTTGTACCGGCCATGTGCGGTTCCCGCATCAACTATGATAAATACTCTACTGATAAAACAAAATTCAGTGTAGGCTTTGCTTCTCCGGTTGGTCAGTTGCTTTCCTGTAATCATCTCTTCAGTCAGTATGTGTTTATTAACGACTCGCAGAAATTGTTTCAACAACTAGAAAGTAAAAAACTGAGGCTGCAATCTCTTGCTGCTTACAGTCGAGAAAATGCAATCGCAAAGGAATCAACCGATGCATTTCTGAATGAAGCGATCAGTGAACAACGCTTACCAGTGAAAGCGCATTTTAATCTACTCAGCTGGACAACGGAAGCTTCGCAGATTAAACACCTCAGGAATTTATGTTCTTCAGCACTTACGCAAATGGATGCCAAACCAAAACTTGAAACAGAGGGTGCGGCACAGATCTTTTGGGCAGGTATCCCCGGAAATGCAGCTGATTTCCCGATGAATGAAACCTTTGACACCTTCTCTCCACAGGCCTGTTGTTTTTTGAATCTTGAAACCAATTACCGCTCTTCCCTCAGCCCGATTGGAATCCGCTTGGGTGACCGCTTAACAGGCAGACCCATTCATGTTGACCTCTCGGACGAACCGATGAACAAAGGCATCTGCACCAACCGGAATAAATTTATTCTTGGCCCATCGGGAAGCGGCAAATCATTTTTCACCAATCACATGCTCCGATCTTATTACGAACAGGGAACACATATTGTACTGGTAGATGTTGGTCATTCCTATAAAGGATTATGCGACCTGGTAAAGGGCTACTACTTCACTTACTCTGAAAAAAATCCGATCCGCTTCAACCCGTTTTATATAACTGATGAAGATGTACTGGATACGGAGAAGAAAGAAAGTATTAAAACGCTGTTGCTGGCACTATGGAAAAAAGACACTGAAACCTTCAAGCGGAGTGAATATGTAGCCCTTTCCAACGCATTACAACTATACTTTGACCGGATAAAAACGGATACAACCATCTTCCCTTGTTTCAACAGTTTTTATGAATTCTTAAAAGATGAATTTGTAACTGTACTAAAAAACGATAATGTACAGGACAAAGATTTTGATGTATCCAATTTTCTCTATGTTCTCCGTCCTTATTATAAGGGTGGTGAGTTTGACTACCTGCTGAATGCAACCGAAAATCTGGACCTGTTACAGCAACGCTTTATTGTATTTGAGCTGGACAATATCAAAGACCATCCCATCCTGTTTCCGGTTGTAACCATCATTATAATGGAAGTATTTATTTCAAAAATGCGCAAACTGAAAGGTATCAGAAAAATAATCCTGATCGAAGAAGCATGGAAAGCGATTGCAAAAGAAGGAATGGCTGAATATATCAAATACCTGTTTAAAACGGTGCGTAAGTTTTATGGCGAAGCGATCGTGGTGACACAAGAAGTAGAAGACATCATCTCTTCCCCTGTTGTCAAACAAGCCATCATTAATAACAGTGACTGCAAAATATTACTTGATCAAAGCAAGTATCAAAACAAGTTTGACCAGATACAGGAACTGCTTGGATTAACGGAGAAAGAAAAGGCATTGATTCTTTCCATCAACAAAGCCAATGATCCTTTATTAAAGTATAAAGAAGTTTTTATTTCGCTCGGTGGGGTTGTGAGTAAGGTTTACCGAACAGAAGTGTCGCCAGAAGAATACCTGGCTTATACCACGGAGGAAAAAGAAAAAATGAAGGTGCAGGCATGCGCACGCAAACATGGAGGCAACCTGGAACGGGCGATACAGGAATTAGCAGATGCATTCAATCAATCGTAAACAGCTTTCTATGAAACAAAAATTGCTCTACTATTTATTTGTTGCAATGCTGCTAAGCAGTTGTTCAAATCTTAAAACTGACAAAACACTTGTCTTTCTGCCGGGTACTTATGTCCGAAGTGAATTAAGAGAGTTTGGACAAATTAATGACACCATCACAATTAAAGTACATCACAGTGAGGTCAACAGTTTTGTGATTGAACAGCGATGGCGTTATGACCGGATACTGGATGGCGTGCCACAGGAGCCCGAATACAAAGTAATCAAAGATCTGGGCATGTATAATTCGTCGAAAAAATTGTTACAGAACCAACGCAACTTGAGGATCTATTCGTTCGATGAGAGGAAAAAAGTATTGTACTACGGCATATCAGTCTTTCAAAAAATAAAATAAGTCATCATGAAAAACATCTTTATCAGCTTTTCACTTATTGCTTTTTGTCTGTTGGCACCTGTTCAGCAAGCAAAGGCAGCCGATCCCATTCTTCAACTCATTAAAGAAGCTGTGATTAAAGTCATCAAAGAAATCGATCTGCAGGTTCAACGACTTCAAAACAAAACCATCTGGCTGCAGAATGCGCAGAAAACTGTTGAAAACAAATTGTCTGAACTCAAACTTAACGAGATCAGAGACTGGGTGGAAAAGCAACGTAAGCAATACGAAGACTATTTCGAAGAACTATGGAAAGTAAAAACAGCCATCCTCACCCTGAAAACAGTCAAAGACATTGTGGACCGACAGATCAGCCTGGTCAAAGAATACAAACAGGCATGGGTGTTGTTTCAACAGGATAAGCATTTCAGCAAAGAGGAACTCCAATACATGTTTGCTGTTTATTCAGGAATACTGGAGCAAAGCATTCAACACATTGATCAGTTAACCATGGTGATCACTTCCTTTGAAACACAAATCAGTGATGGCATGCGCCTGGAAATGATTCAGGCGGTCGGTACGGCAGTAGATGAACAATACACAGATCTCAAAAACTTCAACAATCAAAATAAAATTATCGCCATTCAGCGTGGTTTGGAAAAAGGCGAGATTGATCATGTACGCAAGCTTTATTCATTGCCCTTAAACTAATTGATTCCAGCAACTAAAAACGCATGTAACATGAAAAGATTGATATTAGTTGTACTTATTCAATCCCTGCTATTCTATCGGGTAATGGCACAAACCAGCCAGCCACCGAAAGAAATGATTGAGCAAATTGTTGCACTGAAAACATTTTTAACCCACCTGAAAAAAGGCTACCAGATTGTCCATTCGGGTTTACAAACGGTGAACCGGATCAAGAATGGTGATTTCAATCTGCATCAGTTGCAATTTAATAAGCTGCAACAGATTTCTCCGGCAGCGAAAAAAACGGCAGCGATTTACAACACAGCAATTATACAGGCAACCCTCCTGCTTGATTGCCAGCAATTAGCCCGACGGTTATCTCAATTAAAAACATTGACAAAGGAAGAAGAAAGCTTTTGCTTTAAAACACTTCAGAGCTTCATCGATGAATGTAAACTGGTAGCGGATGATTTTATACAACTGATTACGGCTGGCGAACTGGAGTTAAAAGAAGATGAACGTATCAATCGCATCTTGTCAATACAACAACAGACAGTGAGGCTCGATATAACCGTTCGTTCATTTGGCGAACAGCTTACGCTCCTTTCACAGAGCCGTGTCCAACAGCAACGCTCTGTAGATCATTCCAAACTATTAAATAATCTGTAATGAAAAAGATCATCCTGCTGATTCTCTTATGCGCCCTGAGTTATCAAAGCAAAGCACAGGCGGCCGAAATACAACAACTGATATTGAATCTGGAAAAACTGACGCAATTCAGAAAAATCCTGCAAAACATGTATGATGCATTTAAACTGCTCACCAAAGGTTACAATGCTGTAAAAGATATTTCTGAAAGCAACTTCAATTTGCACAAAACTTTTCTGGATGGACTGGCCGATGTAAGCCCCGCAGTAAAAAAATATAAACGGATCGCTGATATCATCGACTACCAATTGCGCATTGTCAATGAGAGCAAAAAAGTGTTACAGCAATTTCAATCAGATAAACAGTTTACTGCTGAAGAATTAAACTACCTAACGGGCGTATATGATAACCTGATCCGCCAAACCCAGCAACATGTAGAAGAACTGTTATTGGTTATTACTGCCGGTAAACTCCGCATGAGTGATGATGAACGTTTACAGGTTATAGACCGTATTTTCAGATCAGTGGAATCGCAATACGGTTTTGTCCGTGAATTCAGTAACAGCACAAAACTGTTGTCATTGCAGCGAAAATCAGAACAACTGCAAATTGATCGGATGAAGCTACTGCACCAGCGTTAGGAAACAGAATTATTCATTTCCAAAATTGTGTCTATGAATTTATGTGTAAGATCTATGATGATACTCTCCGCTCTGTTTCTACCCTTTCTGAGTAGCGCACAGAGTTCAGTGGCCGGCAGTATCCGCAGTCTTCAATCTGTGCTGGAACAACTCTATAATGAAATGATACCACTTTGCAGTCAACTCATTGGCGTGGGAAGAGGGATTGCAGGATTTGCTGCCACCTGGTATATTGCTTCCAGAGTATGGGGACATATTGCCCGTTCAGAGCCGGTAGACTTTTATCCGCTCTTCCGTCCTTTTGTTCTTGGCTTTGCCATCCTAATTTTTCCATCCGTGATCGCCATGATCAACGGCGTGATGAAACCTACTGTTACAGCTACAGCAGCGATGGTAAAGAATTCAGATAAGGCCATTGCACAACTACTGATCATGAAAGAACAGGCCATCAAACAAACGGATTACTGGCAGATGTATGTCGGCCCCGCAGGTCTTGGTGACCGGGATCGCTGGTATAAATATTACTATAAAGACCAAACAGAAGATTGGTTTGAATCAATAGGCAATGATGTGAAATTTGCTGCTGCTAAATTCTCCTATCAATTCCGCAATTCTATTAAGCAACTAATGGCAGAAGTGTTACAGATTTTGTTTGAAGCAGCTGCACTTTGCATCAATACCATCCGGACATTTTACATGATTGTGCTGGCTATACTCGGACCATTGGTTTTTGGCATTGCTGTTTTTGATGGCTTTCAACACACACTAACGGTGTGGATTGCACGCTATCTGAATATTTTTCTGTGGCTACCGGTTGCCAACATTTTCGGGGGCATCATTGGTAAAATTCAGGAGAACATGTTAAAAGTAGATCTGCAGCAGATCAATTCTACAGGTGATACATTTTTCAGTTCTACGGACACGGCCTACCTGATCTTTCTCATCATCGGAATCATCGGCTACTTTACCGTACCATCTGTGGCAAATTATATTGTTAATGCCGGAGGCGGCAACACGTTGCTCAATAAAGTAACCATGATGATGAGCAGTTCCACAATGGCCGTTGCCGCAACCAGTGCTGCCATGTCCAAAGATGTATTGGGAAGTGTGCATAATAAACTGACCAATTCCATGTCTGATGCAGGTCTTTCCAATGGCTATTTCAAAGACAATGCAGCAGGGTCAGGCAACAGTTACCAACGGGATAAATTAAGTGGTCAGACATAAAGGCATGTTGCGAGTATAAACAGCCGGACAAAGTGAAACAAATTGTGAACATGAAACCAGTGTGAAAGATGTTTCAGAAAATGAAAAATATAGATACCGCTTTCCGTTATATACGGCTTGTATCGGTTGTGTTCATTACAGGCACGCTCCTGCTTTGTGTATTTGTAGTTGCCAAAAGCTACCAGGCAAGCCAGCAGTCGCAACAACGAATTTTTATCCTCGCAAACGGAAAGGCCATTGAGGCTTTTGCTGCGGAACGCAAAGAAAATATTCCTGTTGAAGCGAAAGATCATGTGAAAATGTTTCATCATTATTTTTTCTCGCTCGATCCTGATGACAAAGTAATTCAGCAGCATATTTCAAAAGCATTGTATCTAGCTGACCGTTCTGCAAAAGAACAATATGACAACCTGAAAGAAAACGGCTATTTCGCAAGTGTGATCTCCGGCAATATCAGCCAGGAAATCGAAGCAGACAGTATTGAAGTCAATATCAATCAATACCCGTTTTATTTCCGCTATACCGGTAAGCAACGCATCATACGACCGGCAAGTATTGTTACACGCTTGCTTATCACAGAAGGTTACCTGCGCAGTGTTGCACGCTCAGATCATAACCCGCATGGATTTCTGATTGAAAAATGGCGGACGATTTCGAATCAAGATATTCAAACGCAAAACCGCTAACCATGTTGCGAATGAAACGATCGCATAAATTAAAACGAATCGAGAGCAATCCTACTGATCGTATGGCCTCGGTAATTGCAGGATCGATCAAACGAATGCAAGAGCAATTCGTGAAACTAATGACTGCATTGTTTCAAAAGATCGGAACACGTTTGTCGAAGATTGTCTTTGTTGCTGTATTGACAGCAACAGGTTCATACAGTTTGTATCTCACCGGAATTGCGTTCCTGCAACCCAATAAAAGTATTCAATTATCCAAGCCTTCTTCTATTCAACAACCGGAAAATATTAAACAAAATGAATCAAAAACAGTAATGCCGTTGACATCTGTTGATACAATTACAGCAGAAAAACTCCAGGCGTTTCTCCTCTATTTTGACAGTATCAAAACAAATCAACCAACACAATACGACAGCATCCTGCAATCCCGGCCGGGTTTGATTGACTCTGTCAGGATGCTTACTCAACTATATTATTCACAATAAAACATGAAGCGTATGAAAAGTGATGAAACAACAGCAGTACCGCAAGTGTCTGCTGAAAGAAACAAACCGATACAGCATTCTGTGGCATTTAAGCGTAAACGAAACATGCTGGTAATGCTGCCATTCATTTGCTTGCCCTTTATCAGCCTTGCGTTCTGGGCATTGGGTGGCGGACAGGGAATGACTAATGAAACAGAACCAACATCAACCGGTTTGCTCCTTAATCTTCCGGATTCAAAACTCAAAGAAGAAGACCCGACCGACAAACTGCGTTTTTATGAGCAGGCAGATAAAGATTCACTTGCATTAGAAGAATGGATGCGGACAGATCCATCTTACCGCCAACGACTTGACACAAATGCGGCAAATTTCAATGAACTAAAAATACTAAGTCAACAAACTGCCGGCAAATATAATTACCAGTTGAATAATACCCCTCATGCAAAGGGAACAACAAATACCGAAGATGAATTAATGCAAAAACTGGCTTTACTACAGCAGCAGTTACAGGAAACACCGTCACCGGATAAAAACATCACGAATATGAGTTCTGAAAAAAAAGATGAGGTTTTCGCTTCCGAAGTTGACCGCCTGAACACGATCATGCAACAAATCCAAAACACGAATCAAGACAACCAGGAACTACAATCCATACAAGGAACATTAGAAAAAATACTGGATATCCAGCACCCCGAACGAGTGAAAGAAAAACTAAGAGAGCAATCAATCAAACAAAGAAACACGGTCTTTCCGGTAACATCAACTACAAAAACAACAGCAACAAGTTTACTTGACAGTACGACAACCCCGGAGCAGTTTCAAGTCGGTTTCTTTGGGATAGATGATCAGGAAAAAACACAAGAACCTTTAAGTGCCTTTGAAGCTGTTGTTCATTCCACTCAAACACTGGTTAATGGCTCCATTATACAACTACGGATAGCAACTGACATCTACATCAATGGCTCTCTCATTCCAAAAGGAACAAAACTCAATGGTAAAGTATCGCTTAATGATGAACGGCTTGAGATTAACATTAACAGTCTGCTTTCAGGCAAACAGATTTTTCCGGTAGAGCTAGAGGTCTTTGATATGGATGGCATTGCGGGTATCTATATACCAGGGGCGATCAGCCGGGATGTTGCCAAAGAGTCCGCACAAAGCAGTTTACAACAAATGGATCTGATAACCCTTGATCCCTCTTTACGTGCTCAGGCAGCAACAGCCGGAGTGAACACACTCAAACAACTGCTTGGCCGAAAAGCAAAACAGATAAAAGTTGTCGTAAAAGAAGGCCACCGGATTTTGCTGCGTGATAAAAAACGGGAACAACAATCATCTATAAACAATTAATCTATGAAACAATTCATTTTCGGTGTGCTGTTGTGCAGCAGCATGCATCTTTCCATTGCACAAACAACCATAAGCATTAGCACGGACAAAACAAGCAGCTTGGTTTTTTCCAATCCGATTTTACATGTAGACAGGGGTGCAAAAGCCATTCTGGTACAAGCAGTGAAAGATGCGCCGCATGTGCTGCTTGTAAAAGCCGCATCTAAAAATTTCAATGAAACAAATTTAAGTGTGGTTACTGCAGATGGCAGTGTATATTCTTTTTCGGTCAGATATACAGCACAACCGAAGGAACAGCTGTACCAAATTGCTGCAAAAAAAGAAAACCAGCTGAACAACAATGCAATCGCACTGCTTGATAATCCAAGGACGATGAGAGGTATCCGTGACCATGAGTTGAATATGTCGGCCGAAGTAACAGGTATTTATGTACAGAACGATGTGCTTTACTTTCAGGTTCATTTAAGCAATCAAAGCCCGCTGGATTATGAACCCGAACTGATACGTCTGTTTATCCGTGATAACAAAAAAGCAAAGCGCACAGCTGTGCAGGAACAGGAACAAACACCTTTACTAATGCAGAATATGCCCGTTGTCATAAAAGCGATGAGTTCCCATACAATGGTGATAGCGGTTCAGAAATTTACAATACCCGACAACAAAAAAATGCTATTGCAGTGTATGGAGAAAAACGGCGGACGTCATTTGCAACTAAGAATCAATAACAGAAAACTCATGCAATCCATCATGCTGCCGGAACAAAGAATTGACAGCAACGATCAGACAGCTGGCTTCTGAGAGCAGGAACCTGTAATACGGATCAATGATGGTTAATCCGGTTGTAAATGCATAACATGAAAAACGAACACCCGCTTTCTGATGAAGTGCTAGCACTCGCTGAACTTGCACTTCGTGCAGGAAAACAATACATGGTCTATAATAACAGTCTGTATTTTATTGACCAATCGGATATTTATTTTTTCGCATCCCGCAACGAAGCCAACAGTTTTGCTGCCGATAATATCAGCGATCATGACAGGTTCCATGTGATTCACTTCAACTCCCTCCCTGACCTGCTTGCAAAAATCCCCTATGGAGAACAATTCAATCAATCGCAAGTCAATGATCCGGATCAAAACGGGTTATACAACCACGAAGGGAATGCATTTGCCGATGCGTTGATTGATCATTTCGAAACAACACATTTTTCAAAACAATTAAAATCAGAAAAAATGAATCAGGAAAATCTTCAGTATCTGAGTGATAATCTCAAATACATGGGCTTTGGAGAAACGCTCAAAGCAGATCTCGAAAAAAAATTACAGGAAGGAAAGCCGGAATTCAAACTGGAGTTCTTCAATGAAATCGGTAACAAAGGCTTTGAAGCTTCACTGCACTTCCGCAAGTCTGAATCAACCGACATGTATTTCTTCAACAATTACCAAGCCACCCTGCATCGCAGCAATGGTGATGAAGTCAATCAAACCTTTTATTTAAACAAAGGCAAAGGTGTTACTGCAAAAGAAGCATTTAACCTGCTTGATGGCAGAGCTGTACACAAAGAACTCCTTAACAAAGAAGGTCAACCTTACAAAGCCTGGCTGCAACTGGACTTTGAAAACAAAGACAAGCACAACAATTTTGAAGTAAAGCAGTATCATGAAAACTATGGCTACGATCTGAAGACTGCTGTATCAAAATACGCAGTGGCAGAATTAAACGATCCTGAAAAAGCAAAGGCGCTTTACCAATCTCTTGAAAAAGGAAATGTGCAGGCAGTTACCATCGAAAAAGATGGCAACAGTCAACGCATGTTTCTAGAAGCTGATCCCCAGTTCAAAAAAGTAACACTATACGATGGCAACCTGAAAATGGTAGCCCGTGAATCACTCGATCATTACAAAGCGTTACCGGCAGGTCAGGCAGCAGAGAAGTCAGTTGCCGATGATAAAAAAAAAGAGTTGAAAACGGAACAGAGTCCTAAGGTTGAAAAAGAAAAGAAAACGGAGAAATCACTGCTTCCCAAAAAAAGGGAAAGTAAAGGCAAAGGATTAGGAGTATCATAAATACTCCTGATCCTTTTTGTAAAATTAAAAAGGCACAATGAATATTCAGAATATATCGGCATTATCTGACCAGTTAAAAGCAATTGGGTTTGATAACATGGAACACGATCTGATTAAAAGGGTATGTTTTATTCCCAAAAACTTTACCATATGCGAAAAAATATCGAAAGAGAATGAACTGGTAATTTTCAATTTATACTTCGAACAAGATAAAAAGAAAGAATACGTACTCCAGTATTATGATGCTATTCTTCAAAAAGAATTAGCACTTTCCAATCAAGCTATCGATGGTGTGGATGTTGTCGCATTAGATGAAAATATGAACAACATTAACTGGAAAACTGCATTTGATTTTACAGCAAAAAAATCATTCAACCCAGATGAGAAGACACCGTTTGAAAACGAACAACGAATAGAGCTTGTGCTACGTGAGTTATCAACTCTTGCATTATCTGAGCATGGAAAATCGACAGCCATTCAATTAAAACAGAAATACTGGTCACTCATCCCATACAGTGAGTTAATGGGAAACTTAACGCCGGCAAAAGACAGAACAGAATTAAGTCAGCGATTTTATTGTTCTGAGGGGCAACCAATCATTTCAGCAGATGAAGCCTATCGCTTTTTAAAGAATAAATTACTTGAGAAACTAATTCAGTCGCAAAGAAAGGAACAGAAAAAAACGGATGATATTGATGCTGGCGCCAAAGCTGCGGGATCTTCGGACATAGGTATGGTTAAAAAAGGAAAAGGCAACAGTTCGAACAGATTTAAAAATTCAAAAGCTAAACTGGAATAATGATGGAATTAGCTTCTCCATTTGTAAGATTTTATGAGGCCGTTGTTTACGATGTAAGAATTGGGGCGACACATATCAGCGTTTATATGGCTTTGTTACAACAATGGAATTTAAAAGGAGGCAAAAACACATTCTATATCAGTCGATCCGAAATTATGTCGACAGCAAAAATAAACTCCAGGCAAACCTATAACAAGTGTATGAATGATTTAAAAGCTTATGGCTACATCAGCTATGAACCCTCGAAAAATCACTACAGAAAAAGCGAGGTTCAACTAAAGTAAATTGATAACCGAGAATATTTTTTTTATGTATGGAACATTTTTTTATTCCTACTGAGAATGACTTTAAAAAGTGGATAAAAGATGCAGTGCGTGAATGCATGCAGGAACATTTACAACAATTCTCAGCAGATAAAGAAAACGAGGAGGGGCTGCTTAACAGGAAAGAGATAGCAAAATTTCTTCGTATATCGCTCGTCACACTTAATGACTGGATAAAGAGAGGACTTCCTTCGCACCCACAAAGAGGAAAAATCTATTTTGACAAGAAAGAAGTTCTTAATTACATCAAAGAAAAAAAGATGAGGCAATTAAGGGTTGGCTCCAAACTGTTTCATATAAAACAGCAATTAGGGTAAAAATTATAAAAAGCCGGGTAGAAATAGTCCGGCTTTTGAATTAGCTACCTTTTACTACCTATTTGAGATATTATGTACTTTTATATGAAGTTCTTTAACATCATAATCTCAATGCTTTTGCATTAAATAAGCAGCAAATTGATCTGTGATTTTTCGTGTTTGCAAATTGTTTGCAAATCTTGAAAATTTGGGTAAATCAGATACGTCGAATTGAAGTAGAATTTCAGGAAAGCGTCATTATATCGATATAAAGTAACTAAGTATATGTTTTCCTCAAATCACACTTTGGCTACAACTGACTGATAATCATGCAATTGATTCTCTTAGAAAAGTTAGGACACGAAAAAGGGAGATTAACTTAATAATCTCCCTTCGATTGTGACCGCGTCAGGATTCAAACCTGAAACCTTCTGATCCGTAGTCAGATGCTCTATTCAGTTGAGCTACGCAGCCATTCCGTTTAACGGGCTGCAAATATAAGACGGTTGGTTTGAAATTTGAAATCTTTATCTGCTTCTCTTCAGAAAAATAAAAATCCCCCGTAAACGGGGGATTTAATAGTAGTACAATTAATATAATTTAGAATCTGTAACCAAGCGACAAACCAAAGCCTGTATTTCGGCTTGCAGTTTTGTCACCACTTGCGCCTGTAATTTCAGGATTGATCTTTGCCAAACCCAGTTGCGCATTTAACTGGATACTGAACTTGCTGCTCATTTCATAACCCACCAATAAATTGGCACCTGCATCTAAACGACGTGCATACAAATCAGCATCGTACTGAGCCTGCGTAACCTCATTTTCAAATTTGATTTTTTCTTCATTGCCGTTATCATCGCTTACCTTACCGGCAATAGCAAAACCAACATAGGGTCCAACACCTAATAACATATGTCCCGTACCAAGCATTGGCTTAAATAAAAATGTCACCGGAACATCAATATAAGAAATGGATGTTTTGATATCGGTGTCTAATAGTTTTGCTCCTTTACCAGAATACAATATCCCAGGTTGAATGTAGAACTGATCGGCTAATGGAATATCCGCCGTAACACCACCCTGGAAACGTGGAAGAAGTTTGTTCTCCAGTTTGTCGCCATTAGCATTCTTACCATTAATATTCTGCAGATTCACGCCTGCTCTTATACCGAAACTGATACCTGAGGAAGTTGTTGTTGACTGCGCCTTCGCTGTTATAAATGCACCTGATAAAATCAGTGCTGTTGAAAAAAAGATCTTTTTCATGTAATGATGAGTTTAGTTTTTATAAATGGTTATCTCGATTTAATTACTGTCCGCTGCCTGCTTCTTTCTTGGCGTCTGATTTCATTTTTTCATTCGCTGTAATCAGGAACTCTACTCTCCTGTTTTGCGCTCTTCCTTCTTCTGTTTCGTTTGTGTATTTGGGATGATTTTCGCCCATAGCCCTTGGATTCATGCGTGAGTTGGCAATACCTCTGTCGATAAGATAAACCATCACTGCATTTGCACGACGTTGCGACAATGCATCATTGTAGGCATCAGATCCTTTATTATCTGTGTGTCCCTGAATTTCGATATTGGTATCCGGAAACTTTTTCAGAATGGTTACAAATTCATTCAAACTTGTTTTTGCTTCTGTTTTTAATCCTGATTGATCGTAATCGAACAATACTTTGCTTTCGAATTCAATATTGATTCCCTCGCCTACACGCTCCACTTTTGCGTTTGGCACCTGCTTTTTAATTTCTTCTGCCTGCTTATCCATTTTCTTACCAATAAGCACGCCGGCCGTTCCGCCAACCGCAGCGCCGATAATTGTTCCTAATGCTGTATTACCCGATGCTCGGCCAATAACGGCACCAACAGCTGCTCCGCCCGTTGTACCTATAATGGCACCTTTTTGCGTTTTTGTCATTCCTTTACATGCTGCCAGTACAATACTTACTGTCAGTAGGTAATAAACGATCTTAGTAGTCTTTCTCATAAAAAAATATTTGTTCTACCCTCCTTCGCCAAAGATTGTGCCAGCAACCCCTTTTAAATAAAAAGAACCGCTTTGGGCGGTTCTTATTTAATTAATTAAGTATTAATCACTTATTTAATGAGATTCAGGGCATTCAACCAGCCGGTTCGTTTGCCTGCCCATCCGCTCATGAACGCTTCCGGCTTTAAACCTCCCTCTAAATTTTTCAACAAGCCGGTTGCCGCACTCATGGTCTTTACCGTATTTGCCGTGCTGATGAGGTTTTGCACGTTAAACCCCTGTTTAAACATCTCCGGCTTTATAAACCCGGCTAAAGAGGCAATGGATTTACCAACGCCAACGGCGTCTTTTACTTTACCGGCAGTGCTCAGGAAATTTCCTTTGGCACCCGTCCACGAACTGAGAAATGAAGCCGGTTTAATGGAATTGGTGAATTGTGTAACCAGGTTGCCGATACTGCCACCGCCTGAAACTTTGGGGAGTTGCGCAAAACCTGCTGCGGAAACAAAGAGCAACAGCGCAAGTGCGAAGGTGAATTTTCCTTTCATAAACAGATAATTTTAAATACTAATACAACTTAAACCGATGCATGGTTCGGCTTCAAAAAAAATTATTCCATGCCGGGTTGTTTCAATTGCCAACCTGTTTTTTTCTTTTCATCAAGCACCATTTGTTTTACATCGGCCAGCAGTTTCTTTGAATCATACACAATACCATCTTTGATGGTAAATTTTACACCGCCTGCACGTATCACTTTGTTTTCTGCATTTAGCTGAACAGCTCCTGTACCGTATAACAGTTGAAGATTTTCCAACGGGTTTACGTCAATCACAACAAGATCAGCCAGCTTGTCTGTTTCAATACTGCCGATCTCTTTTTCCATACCCAAAGCCTGTGCCCCATATAATGTGGCAGAGCGAATGACTTCTAATGGATGAAAACCTGCTTCACGCATCAGTTCCAGCTCACGGATATAACCAAAACCATAGGTTTGATAAATGAATCCGTTATCGCTGCCTGTTGTTACACGGCCGCCACGGTTTTTATATTCATTGATGAACGTCATCCACAAACGATAATTTTCTTTCCATTGCACTTCCTGCTCTGTGCCCCAGCTATGCCAGTAACTGCCATGCGAAACACGACTTGGTTCATAAAATTTCCAGAGCGATGGCAAGGTGTAATCTTCGTGCCACTCCGCTCTTCTTACACGTTGCAGATCACGATTGGCTTCATAAATATTGAAGGTGGGATCGAGTGTAAAATCAAGTGCCAGCAATTCATTCATCACTTTATTCCAATGATCGCTGTAAGGTGCAGCTGCCTGTTTCCATAACTTACCCGCTTCTTCAAAACGATGTTGTTCATTGCTGTAGTTATACGAGAGTGGATATTGCTGAATGGTTTGTTGTGTAAACAATGCCTCAGGCAAACCATACCAATGCTCCATTGAAGTCATACCTGCTTTCGCAGAGTTCACCACGTTCCATCGTGCCACATCCATTTGAGCATGATGACAACAACTGCGTAAACCGAGTTTTTTATTTTCACGGATAGCCGCATCCATAATATCGGGAGCAGCTCCAAAAAATTTAATTCCATCTGCACCTTTCTGTGCATTTTCCCGAACCCATGCAATAGCTTGCTCAGGTGTGGAGATCGGTTGCTTGCTTCCCTGGCCAAAAGCTGTGTATGCAAAAATGCGTGGAGCTGTTATTTTATTTGCAGCACTCAGCTTCTTTTCTTCCAGAACCCAATCGAGACCGTTACCACAGGAAGGGTCACGAACAGTGGTGATGCCATGTGCCATCCACAGCTTAAACACATATTCAGCATTGGCACCTTGACCGGAGCCTCCAATATGCCCATGCATATCAATGAAGCCCGGCAATACATAATGACCTTCAAGATTCAACTCCTTGCCGCCTTCTTTTAATTTAGGACGACGGTCATTATTGATTGCAACACCGGGATAACCAACATTAGCAATCTGTACAATTTTGTTTTTCTCGATCACAATATCAACAGGCCCCATAGGCGGCGCACCTGTTCCATTGATCATTGTAACACCCCGAAGTATCAGTTGAGGATAAGATTCACCTTCGCTTTTAATGGGGGCTTTTGCTACCTGTGCGGTAACGGCAGAAAACATGCAAACAAATGCAACCACAGTTGTAATTAATCTCATAGCAATTTTAGTTATGCTGAAATTTACAACTATTCGGATAACAGAGAATGTTTTGGCCAGCCGTTTACATAAAACAGTTTCGTAAGGGTTGCCAACCTTGTATAAAACCTGCTTAAATTTTTCGTTTAGATTGTAAGGTTAGCAACCCTGTATAAATTTGATCAGAATTTCTCGCCCGGGAAATATTTTGACATCAAAGCTTTAAACGCAGCCGTATTGCGGATGGTAGCAAATTCTTTCTGGCTCCACACTTCTCCACCTTCACCGTATTTAAGCTTTAAGGCATTCTCAAGTGTTGAAATTGCTTTTGCATCATTCTTTAATGCGGCGTAAGAAACAGCAAGATAATAGAACCCTGAACCACTTTTTGAATTTGCTTTCACCAAACGTTCGAGGTAAGGAACAGCCTTGTCGTACTTACCGGTATTAACATGTATGAGGCCAATGAACAAAAGAGGATTCTCATAAACAGAATCGATCTTTAATGCCATTTCATAATACGGTAAAGCCTCATCAAACTGTTGCTGAACATAAAACAGGTTGCCGAGATTATTGTAAGCTCTGAATAATGTTTTATCTAACTCAACAGCTCTCAATAAATACACTTTAGCTGAATCATATTGTTTGTAACGCAGATAAACCACACCCACACTGTTATACAAATCAGCAATCTCTGGTCGCAACCTGATGGCTTCATGCAAATACCTGATGGATGAATCAGGCTCACTCATATCCCTGAACAGGTCAGCCATATCAATCAACACAGACAGGTTTTCATTATTGAACTGATAAGCCTGCCTGTAATTTTCAAGAGCAAGTTCAGGCTTATCCTGTTTTTTATACAACAATGCAATGCTGTTATAGATCTGTGCATTGCCGGGACTTAATGCAAGCGCCCTGTTCAAACAAAGTAAAGCCGAATCGTATTGGCGTGTACGTTCATACACAGCAGCAAGATTGCTGTATAACGATGAATTAAGTGTATCGTATTTAATTGCGGTGAGGAAATATTTCCTTGCTGAATCTGTTTGATTCTTCCGGTAGTAATAAACACCAATTGAATTATACGTACCTGCATCACCTGCATCCACATCAATGGCTTTATTAAAATAAACATTGGCTGAATCATACATTCTTGAATTCTGGTAGAAGGTTGCAAGACTGATGTATGCATTTTTCGATTTAGGATTCATGCGGATGATCTTCTGCAGGTAAATAGCAGCAGAATCAGGACGTCGTCCTTGCTCATGCAACCTTGCAAGGTCAAGATATGGTTGGGTATAGTTCGAATCGAGTTTTATGGAGCTGTGATAGTAATTCAAAGCTGAATCAACAAGATTGATCTCTTTAAAGAAGTTACCGAGCAACTCGTACACATAAGCCTTGTCAGGATAATAATTTACACTGCGCAGGTAAAAGATACGTGCAGAATCGTAACGCTTCATAGCACCATATACTCTTGCCAATCCGTTGTAAGCATACACGAAAGAGGAATCTTTGCGAACAGTCTGGTTAAAAAACTCAATGGCCTCTTTATACTTTCCTTTATCCTTCATTAACCAGCCAAGGTTATTAAGTGCCGAAACATTTGAAGGATCGAGCTGCAAGCCTTTTCGGTACCAGTTTTCTGCTTTCTCTACCCTGCGTTGTTGAAATTCGAAGTAGCCGAGATCAACATAAGCATCTGCATTTTTCGGGTCAACTGAAATGGCCTTTTCATAAAAAGTACGGGCAAGATCAAAACGCTTCATTTGTGTATAAGCAAATGCTGCTGTTGTATAGGGATAGCGCCATTTCGGTGCTTTACTGATCGCTTTTAAACTGTAGTAAACAGCACTATCAGGTTTTTTTAACTGTAACTGTAACGATGCAATTGTGTGAAGAACATAGGCAGCATTGCTATCCAGTGCATAAGCCTGGTAGATAAGATCTCTTGCAGCCTGCATGTTGGTAACATTATTCTTACCATCAAAATAACTTCTTGCCTGGAAGAAATATAATTTCCCTTTCAATGATGTGATCAACGCCTGTTCAGTAGGCTCAACAAGATCAATTGCCTTTTTCATCATCATGGCCACTTTTTCAAAATCAAGCCCGGCAATATATTCAAGACGTTCAATCCCCGATTGAATTTCTTCGCTCCGGTCATTATCATCCAGCTGTGTTCTTATTTGCTGAATACCGGCAGCATCTTTCCCACTCAGGTATAAATTGATCTTTCGTTGCGCAAAGTTGATGAACTCAGCCGCCAGTGTTTGCTTTGCATCAATCGTCAACACATCATCAGGAAAAAATTTCTGTAACTGGTCAAAGTAAAAGTTAGCCGAACTGTCCCCGGTGAGTTTATTGTTTTTGATCGATTGGCTAAACTGGCTGTAGATGCGAATAATATTTGTATCGGCAAGTGTTGCCCCTCTTCCCCTGGCATTTCTTACCATATCGTTTACACCTTCACCTTCTGTCATGCCATTGAGATTTTTGCTCTTCTCCCATTGCAGCAAATAAGCACTGTCAACATTGGCTACATGTTTTCTACCTGCATCATCGCAACAAATAAAAGGCTCCTGCTTGCGTTTGTATTTCTTTTCAGCAACAACCGGCACTTTCGATAAAACATAAGAACGCAGTTCAACCAGGGTAATGATACCGTCCTTTCCTTCGTAACCATCTGCCAATCCACTCAACCCATCAACAAGGTAATAGGTGAAAAGCCCATGTCCGGTACCGATAGTAGCATCTTCCATCGATTCCTGTCCGGCACCTGTAGCCAACATGATCACTTCACCGGATTTACGTTCTGAAATGGCCGAGTTCAAGATCTGTTGTCCATCCTGACCACCGGGCAATTCGTTGGTGCGGCAGGCATCCATGATCAGATAGATCTCTACATTCTTACGACTCAATTCGGCAATACGGCTTTTTAAGTTGTACAACTGTATACTGCCGGTTACAATGTAATTGTTCTTATCACCGGCGGGGTTACAATCGTAGGTGAGAAAGAAATATTCATCCTGGTTAATGGCATCACCATGCCCGGCGAGATAAATGTATAAGCGATCGCCTGCCTTTAAATTCTTCTGTCGCAACCAGGCCATTCCCTTTACCCAGAAATTAGCAGATGTTGCTTGTTCGTTCACCAAAAAAAGCATGCGGTCATCCGGAATACTTCCTGCACCGGCCGATCTTAAATAATCACGAAACAAACTTGCATCACTGTCAGCATAAGATAAAGGCCGGATATGTTGGTAGGTAGAAATGCCAAGTATCATGGCATAACTCTGCCCTGTTACTGGTGTGGTACTTGTATCACCCACAGGTGCTGTAACAGGGGTCTGAGCTAATAACAATTCTGTGTGAAGTGTAAAAAATGCAACGCACAGAATAAGCAAGGCTTTACAATTTCGCATATATTCGAAGGCGAAAGTAGGTAAACAGATTTAAGAAGACAAGTATCAAACTAAATGCACTCGCCCCAAAAACCACCAACCGGCAAAAAATCAACATCGTTTATCAAAAGAGCCTATCAATGGCTTTATCATTTTTACCTGCGTTATCTTTTTAAGCGGGATACCATCCTGTCCACTTTTTCCGTGTTTATCGTTATCGGTCTGTTTTCACTTTTACCATTAAACACAAGTATCCTCAACCCTTTTAAAACGGCTTTAAAGGATCTTGACTTCAACGACATCTCTTATTCGGTACTTAATAAAAATAAGAATACACCAATTGATAACAGGATCGTAATCCTGAATATCGGCAATGCAGACAGGATGGGTTTGGCATTGATGATCGAAAAGCTGAGGATGGCAAAACCAAAAGTTATGGGGCTTGATGTAACGTTTGACGGTCCAAGAGATCCACAAAACGATTCCCTGCTCAGGCACATCATCGGGAGCACACCCAACCTTGTAATTGCATCAAAAATCAATTGGAAAAATAAAGCGATCCCGGAAGATGTGGGATACTTTGGTATCTATACAACAAACCGGGGCTATGTTAATTTTATTGGAGAAGAAGGTGGCACCATCCGCAACTTCTCTCCGTTTGAAAAAGCTAATGATAAAACTTATAATGGATTTCCTGCTGCCATTATTGCAAAAGCCGATAGTGCTGCTTTTTTGCAATTAAAAAACCGCAAAAGAGAATACGAGGTAATTCACTACAGCCGAAACCTTGAACAGTACATGCTGGTCGATGGTCAGGACCTGTTGGAAGATAATATTGCTCCGGAGCTTTTTAAAGACAAAATTGTATTGATGGGATTCATCAATCCTGATCCGTTTAATATTGAAGACAAGAAGTTTACACCACTCAATAAACAATTTGCCGGCAAATCTACACCTGATATGAACGGGATCGTTATCCATGCGAATATCATCTCAATGGTACTCGATGGAAAATATATCAGGGACATACCCTCAGGCATCTTTTGGGTCATTACTATCCTGATTGCCTGGCTGCATGTGGCACTTTTCATGCGCTATTATATTGAAGAACATATCTGGTTTCACCTGGTGGCCAAACTTGCACAAATATTCTTTGCTATCCTGTCGGTTTACGTTGGCATCATGTGTTTCGACTGGTTCAGTATTAAAATTGATACCAAAATATCGCTGATTGTGATTATCTTGGCAATCGATATAATCTATTTCTACGAAGCGCTTGCCGTATGGCTACATACAAAATTTGGTTTTCAAACCAGTTTTCATTCAAAATCACATTAATAACATGAAGCACATCCACATTCTCCTGTTGCTCACTATTTGTAGTGTTACAACCCAGGCGCAAAAAGCAAATTCATTTCTCATTTACTCTGTAAAGGGTTCTGTTTCTGTTGTTGAAAACAGTAAAGGCACCAAAGCACAGATCGGGAAACTGCTCGGTGACAAATCAAAACTTACTGTTGGCGCCAACTCATTGATCAGTATTATTTGTAATGAAAGCAGTTTGTTTTCCATTACAAAACCCGGAACTTATACCATGGACCAGTTTAAAGACTCATGCCTGGCAAACAAAAGTTCCATCACATCAAACTACCTGAAATTTATCTGGAACCAGCTTACCACACCCAAAGGAAGCCCGGAGAAAAACCGCAAAAGCTACATGAACAATGTAGGTGCGGTGAGCCGTGCCAATATCAGCATCTGGATCGATTCAAGGCTTGATACCATTAATTATTACTCAGGTGAGTTTCCTGTTTCATGGAAATGCTATTCTGATGCCGATGAATTTACATTCGACATTTATAATGAAGCTGAAGCAACAAAACCCATCTTCCAAAAGGTTGTTAAGAAAACAACTGTACCTATTTCAGATTTCGCATCGAAACTGAAAAAAGGAACACCTTACTACTGGCAGGTAAATGTGAAGAATGAAGATCCTGAAAAACGTAAAGTGATTTATGTTTGGGATAAAGCTTCATTCGAAAAATTAGTAGCACAATTACGCAATGCAGAAAAAGGTGCAGAAACGCCTGCTGAAGAAAACTTCAGGATCGGCTTCCTGCTTGAGTCTGCACGCTTTTATTCCGATGCATATGGTTACTATCAGAAAGCTGCCCAGTTAAATCCTGAATTGGAATTGTATAAGAAAACACTCGAAGCATTCCGTAAGGATTATGCTATCGGACAATAATATTATTTTTCCTGACTTTTCATAAACCGGTTGCAGTAATGCAGCCGGTTTTCTTTTGTGTAAAGAAAAAGTAAGCCATCAATTCTGTTCTTCCGAAATTTACCGCCGAATAGCTTAATCACCTTTTAGTAAGTGAACATATGAAGATCCGTTTCTGGAGTATTGGGAAAGCACATGAACCGTATGTAAAAGCAGGTGTGGAAGATTTCACAAAACGCATCTCTAATTACTACCCGGTTGAATGGACCATTATTCCTGTGCCAAAAAATTCAGGGATGTTGAGCGAAGCTGATCTGAAAAAGAAAGAAGGAGAAATTATTCTCGGTTGGTTACAGAAAGACGATTACCTCGTTGCATTAGATGAACGTGGTAAGCAGATCAGCAGTGAAGGCCTGGCAGAATTTATTATGAAGCGTGGCAATGAAAGTGTAAAGAACCTTGTGTTTTTAATTGGTGGCGCCTATGGCATTGATGAAGCGGTGATGAAAAGAGCGAATTACAAATGGAGTCTCTCGCCATTGGTATTTCCTCACCAGTTAGTGCGGTTGATACTTGCTGAACAGGTGTACAGGGCATGCAGTATAAACAGGAACGAAAAGTACCATCATAGTTAAGTACGAGGGACGAAGTTTGAAGTACGATTGCACCCCGAAGTATTGCAACTTGCCTGTTGCTTATTGCCTATTGTCAATTGCGGATTGTCTATTCGCCTTTTCTATTTAGCTTTGAAAATAAACAACATACAGCATGGAGTTTACAATTACGGTCGTCATTATTATTATTACTGTCATTATTTCATTTACAGCATTCAGCAGTGAAAAGATCATCAACGACCTTATTTTCTGGCCTCCGATGATACAGGAGAAAAAACAATTCTATCGTTTTGTTACCTCAGGTTTAATACATGCTGATATTCCGCATCTGGCATTTAACATGATTACCTTGTATTTCTTTGGCCGATTGGTTGAAGAATACCTTTTCATTCCCCGAATTGGAAAAACAGGCTACTTGCTTTTTTATATTGCAGGCATCATTGTATCTGAGATACCATCCTACATCAAACATCGTAACAATTACAGTTATCGTAGTCTTGGTGCATCGGGTGCAGTTACAGCTGTTTTATTTTCGTTCATATTGTTGGCCCCTTGGCAAACGATCTATGTTTTCTTCCTGCCGGTTCCTGCAATTATTTTTGCTGCCCTATATGTTGGTTACTCTATTTACATGGATCGCAAAGGTGGCGACAATGTAAATCATAGTGCGCATTTATGGGGAGCAGCCTGGGGTGTTGTGTTTACTTTATTTATGGAGCCCGACATTATTAATCAATTCCTTGATCAGTTAATGCATCCGAACTTCTCAATGTGATAAGGTAGTTTCATTTAAGCAGTATAACTTATCTGCAATACATTTTTGGTTGAAGAAATTAATTTGAACCGGTCATCAATTCGATGGCCGACCACCCAGATGATCTTTTTATTACTTTCCAGCACCCAAACTTTTTCTTTTTGGGTTTTGGAAAGTTTAGCATCAATGAGGAAACGGGCTACTTTCTTTTTCTTCTTCATACCAAGTGGATAGAAGTAATCACCTGTTTTCCATTTGCGCAGCAACAAGGGGAAGCCGATTTCTTTTGCATCGAGCATTGCAATGTTATTGGGTGAAGTAAGCTCAACTTTTGAAACATCGATTTTCCTGAATGTCAAGCGCCCTTCTTCAAACAAAACCTCAGCGTCTTTTTCTTCAATAATAATCGTTGCCGATTCCACTGATTGAACTGGCGAGATAATAAACCAATGCCGGTGTTTGATGATACGGTAATGAAATGCAGGGGAATCAATGTACTTGCCTGAATCACTCTCTGCTAATTTCAAAACTTCATCAATTTGCTTTTCAGAAAAGCCATAAGGATGAATGATCTCGTAGATCAATGCCTTGTTCTTGTACTGCAGCAATTGCTTTACAGGAATATGAACTTCATTGCCCTTTACTCTGCACAGTTTTTTAATGATGACTTGTGTTGAGAGTTTATAGAGTTGTTCAATTTCCAGAAAGCGGTTGATGTTATCCGTGAGATTTGTTTTTACTTGCGGATATACGTTTTCAATGGCAGGAATAATTTCATTCCGGAAAAAATTGCGTGTGTACTTCGATGATTGATTGGATGAATCTTCCCTGAACTGCAAACCATGTTCTGTAGCATAATCCAACAACTCCTGTTTGCTGAATGATAACAAAGGGCGCTTTATATGTCCGTTTCCAACAGGAATACCTGTGAGCCCATGCAAACCTGTACCACGGAAGAAATTCATCAGAAGGGTTTCGATATTGTCGTCGGCATGATGGGCGGTGAGAAGATGCGTGGGAACGTGAGTGGTGAGTGGTGAGTCGTGAGTGGATGCGTCTGCGATTGACGCTTCACGATTCACGACTGATGACTGACGATTGACCATCTCCTCAAACCAAGTATATCGCAACGCTCTTGCAGCTTCCTGGATCGATAATTTATTTGTCGCTGCATATTGCTCCGTATCAAATTTTTTCACCAGTACTTCTACATGATATTTTTCGCCCAGCGATTGTACAAATGTTTCATCTGTATCACTCTCCTCTCCTCTCAATTGAAAATTGCAATGAGCAATACTGAATCGGTAGCCGGCTTTGTGGCAGAGATCAACCAAAACAATGCTATCGACTCCGCCGCTAACGGCCAGCAGTAGTTGATCTTTTGGCTGAAAAAGATGGAGTTGCTGAATGTATTGTTGAAAACGGAAAAGTAAATTCATGTAGTATCAATCACAGATGAAGTGAGCAAAGTAGTACAAGTGTGCGACGCAACAAAAGATTAATCAAGGAACAGCAGCCGGAAACAAAAAATCCTAAAACGTCAATTCCTCAAAAGCTCCTCTCAATTCTCCCAATGCATGCTGCTCTCCTTTCGCCTTTGCTACTTCCATTCCTTTCTGGTACCATTCAATGGCCTTGTCGTTATCGCCAATCCGCTCAAATAATTTACCGAGATGGTAATAGGAACCCACATAACCCGGCTCTGCTTCCAACAACTCTTCAAACAATTGCTTTGCTGTTTCATCATCGCCCAGCTTTACATGTTCCAGCGCCAATGCATGTTTCAGAAAACTATCGGTGGCATTTGCTTCCAGAAATTTCTTCAACTGTTCAATTCTCTCCATAACTGTAAATATTTTTTGCTACAATATTGCTGCCGTGAAGCACAAAGCTTTATCTTTGTATAGTTGCATAAACAACTATTTTTAACCTCATACAAAATTTGCTTGCATGAAGATTTTAGTTTGTATCAGTAAAACGCCTGATACCACGGCAAAAATAGCCTTCACCGATAACAACACAAAGTTTGCGCAGGATGGCGTGCAGTGGATCATTAATCCGTACGACGAATGGTATGCTTTGGTACGTGCCATTGAACTGAAAGAAAAAGATCCTTCTACCGTTATTCATCTTGTAACTGTTGGACCGGCTGATGCAGATCCCATCATCCGCAAAGCATTGGCATTGGGTGGCGATGAAGCCATTCGTGTAAATGCCGATAGCCATGACAGTTTTTACATTGCTGCACAAATTGCAGAGATCGCAAAACAAGGTGCATATGACCTCGTTTTCACCGGAAAAGAAACCATCGATTACAATGGTTCTTCTATTGGTGGTATGGTTGCTGAGTTACTCGATCAACCATATGTTTCGCTTGCTACCAAGTTTGAATTGAATGGCACTGTTGCAACCATCGATCGTGAAATTGAAGGTGGCGAAGAAACCTGCGAGGTTAGTCTGCCCGTTGTTGTTAGTTGTCAGAAAGGAATGGCCGAGCAACGTATCCCCAACATGAAAGGAATTATGGGTGCACGTACAAAACCCTTGAAAGCAGTTGAACCGGTTGCTGTAGATGCACTCACATCAGTTGCTTCATTTGAATTACCTCCTGCAAAAGCCGGTGTAAAACTGGTTGATCCGGAGAATGTGGGAGAACTGGTTAGGTTACTTCACGAAGAAGCCAAAGTAATCTAATTGCAGATTGGCGATCGCAGATTTCAGAATGCTGCACATCATCAATCTAAAATCTTAAATCTAACAACTAAAATATCGATATGTCTGTTTTAATATTCATCGACTCTGCCGAAGGTCATGTAAAAAAATCTTCGTTTGAAGCATTAACCTATGGTGCACATTTAGCCAAACAACTCGGCACAAGTGCTGAAGGCGTATTGTTAGGAACTGTGGCGGATGATGTGGCCGGTTTAGGGAAGTATGGTGTTTCAAAAATTCATCATGTTGCCAACGATACATTAAATCATGTAGATGCACAGGTATATGCCAAAGCAATTGCTGATGTGGCAACTGCTGCAGGAGCAACGGTGATCGTTCTGTCCCATAACGTAACGGGTAAAGCTGTTTCTCCCCGACTGAGTGCCAGATTAAAAGCTGGTTTGGTAGCCGGTGCAGTTGGTTTGCCTGATACAAGCAATGGCTTTGTGGCTAAGAAAGGCGTGTTCAGCGGAAAAGCATTTGCGCACATCGCTGTGAACACTCCGGTAAAAATTCTTTCGATAAGTCCCAACTCATATAAAACTGAAGCCGGTGAAGGCATTGCAGAAGTAGTTGCTTCAAATGTAACGGTTGATGCAGCAAAAGTAAAAGTAACAGCAACGAATAAGGTAACCGGACAGGTTCCGTTAAGTGAAGCTGAGCTGGTGGTGAGCGGTGGTCGTGGTTTAAAAGGACCGGAGAATTGGGGCATGATGGAAGAACTGGCTGGTTTGCTGGGTGCAGCTACCGCCTGCAGCCGTGCAGTGGCCGATGCACATTGGCGTCCGCATCATGAGCATGTTGGACAAACGGGCGGTTCCATTGCTCCGAATTTATACCTGGCCGTTGGCATCAGTGGTGCTATTCAACACCTGGCCGGTGTAAACCGAAGCAAAGTAATTGTGGTGATCAACAAAGACCCCGAAGCACCTTTCTTTAAAGCTGCTGATTACGGTATTGTGGGCGATGCGTTTGATGTGATCCCGAAAATGATACAGGAAGTAAAGAAACTCAAAGGAGTAGCTTAAGTCAGCCGATAGTGGATAGTCTTTAATCGATAGCCTTTGGTTGAAAGTTGTTAGAATTTTACTGACGAATATCGGCTAAAGGCTATCGGCTTTTATAGTATTTATTCAAATCAAAGCCCTTAAATTTGCCGACAGGTTATGAAAAAGATAGAACTGGAAATAGTTGCCCTTTCGCACAGCATCACCCAAACGCATAGTTATGCCGTCGTGTTAGGTGAAGTAAACGGAATGCGTCGGTTACCGATCGTTATTGGCGGTTTTGAAGCACAGGCCATCGCAGTGGCACTTGAACGGATGCAACCCAGTCGCCCCCTCACCCATGACCTGATGAAGAATTTCATGATGGCCTTTAATGTGGAGCTGCATGAAATTGTGATCAACGATCTGCAAGAAGGTATCTTCTACTCCAAACTGCTTTGCTCTACTGACCATGATACGGTGGAGATCGACAGCCGCACCAGCGATGCACTTGCACTTGCTGTACGCTTCGGTTGCCCCATTTATACCTACGAGAATATTCTGGAAAGCGCAGGTATTTTAATGGAAGATGAAGAGAAGAAAAAAGAAGAAGTGGCAGTAAGCAGCTCACAGGTGAGCAGCAGCGGTGAAGAAAAAGAAGACCTGAAAGCATTAAGCATCGAAGAACTGCAAACCCTGCTCAATGATGTACTGGAGCAGGAAGACTATATCAGAGCCATTGCTATTCGTGATGAGCTGTCGAACAGGAAGAAATAATTGATGATGCTGCAAAGCATCATTTACTTTTTCATTTAATATTTTTCATTTCTCATTTTTCATTCCCGAATGATCGTTTTCCCCAATTGTAAGATCAATCTCGGATTACATATTCTCAATAAACGGGAAGATGGCTATCATAACCTGGAAACGGTTTTTTATCCGGTGCAGTTGAGAGATGCATTGGAAGTAGTGAAGAGAGACGACGGACGACAGACGACGGACGACACTCACAACTCACCACTCACCACTCACATTTCTTTCTCATCCACCGGTTTAACCATCGCAGGCGACGAAGCAAACAATCTCTGCATCAAAGCTTACCAATTACTCAAAAAAGATTTCCCTTCTCTCCCACCCGTTCAAATGCATTTACACAAAGCCATTCCAATGGGTGCAGGCTTAGGTGGCGGCAGTGCTGATGGTGCGTTTGCTTTGAAGTTATTGAATGATAAATTTCAGTTGGGTTTGTCCACACAACAGTTGATTGATTATGCATTGCAATTGGGAAGTGATTGTCCGTTCTTCATTGTAAATAAACCTTGTTATGCAACGGGCAGAGGTGAAAAGTTAGAAGCAGTTGAGCTTGATTTATCAGCTTATCATTTTGCAGTTGTAAATCCTGGAATACATGTAAATACAGGGTGGGCTTTTGCGCAATTGAATATTAACGGTTCAGCTCGTCCTGATCTGAAAGCAATTATTCAACA
Source organism: Lacibacter sp. (assembly GCF_035299325.1). Lineage (GTDB taxonomy): Bacteria > Bacteroidota > Bacteroidia > Chitinophagales > Chitinophagaceae > Lacibacter. Next base: position 292,068 of record NZ_DATGWT010000022.1, read on the forward strand.
GCCCATTGAAACCTGGAAAGAACAACTCATCAATGATTTTGAAGAAGCGGTAAGTAAAGCCCATCCGGAGATTGCAACCATCAAACAACAACTGTATGATGCAGGTGCAGTGTATGCAAGTATGACGGGAAGTGGAAGTACGGTGTTTGGGATATTTAAAGAAATGCCACAATTAAAATTCCCAGAGAGCTATCTATACAAATTAATTTAATAAAAACTTTGAACAGCCGCTGTCGGAGTTTCATACTCATAACATTTAACTTATAACCCTTAACAGAATTTACTCCGCTTCTCTCAACAACTCCGCCAAATCCAACCGATCGCTCACCATTTGTAATTCACCATTTGCATCCAACGGCCATTGCTCTTTTGGTTTATCCCAATAAAGCTCAACGCCATTTCCATCAGGATCATCTAAGTACAGTGCTTCACTCACACCATGATCCGATGCTCCTGTTAATGGATATTTTGCTTCCAACAAACGTTTCAAAATAACAGCGAGGTCTTTTCGTGTGGGGTAAAGAATGGCTGTATGAAATAAACCCGGCACATTCACCGGTGCGGGGCCTGCTCCTTTGCTGTGCCAGGTATTCAAACCAATATGATGATGATAACCACCTGCTGAAATAAACACAGCCTGCGAACCATAACGTTGTATGATTTCAAAACCAAGCAGTTCGTGGTAAAAAGCTAATGAACGTTCTATATCCGAAACTTTTAAATGCACATGACCAATGCGGGTTTGCGCCGGAACAGTGTAGCCCATAACTCAGATTTTATTTTATGAAAGTAAGCCAGTATTTTTGTAAGGCAATGAAACAGCAACATTCCTTTCTCCAGCAAAATCTCGATCTGCTCAACCACTAAGTTGTGCAGCACTGTTTCTGATCAGCCATGCTGATCACTCTTTTGCATTTTTCATTTTCAATTCTTCATTTTTAATTTTCTCGCTATGCATACTTCTGTTGCAGCAACATCTGCCAATACACAATATTTTATTGATAAGGAAGAACAATACGGTGCTCACAATTATCATCCATTGCCCGTGGTATTAAAACGTGGCGAAGGTGTTTTTATGTGGGATGTAGATGACAAACGTTACTATGATTTCCTGAGTGGATACTCTGCAGTTAACCAGGGACATTGTCATCCACGCATTATTGCATCATTGATTGAGCAGGCACAAAAACTCACACTTACCTCACGTGCATTTCATAATAATTTATTGGGTGAGTATGAAGAATACATCACGCAGTATTTCGGTTACGATAAAGTGTTGCCCATGAACACCGGTGTGGAAGCTGTGGAAACTGCTATTAAGTTAGCACGTCGCTGGGGTTATGAAGTAAAAGGCGTTGAAGAAAACAGGGCGAAGATCATTGTATGTGCACACAACTTTCATGGACGAACAAGTACGGTGATCTCATTCAGTACCGATCCTTCATCCTACACAAACTTTGGACCTTACATGCCGGGCTTTCATGTAATTCCTTACAATGATCTGGAAGCTTTGCACGAAGCATTACATGATAAAAATGTGTGTGGCTTTTTAGTGGAACCCATCCAGGGTGAAGCTGGTGTGGTTGTACCAACGGAAGGTTACTTGTCAACGGCAAAAAAATATTGTGTAGAAGCAAATGTGTTGTTTATTGGCGATGAAATACAAACCGGTCTTTGTCGCACAGGAAAAATGCTGGCTTGCGATCATGAAAATGTTCGTCCTGATATTTTGATTCTTGGTAAAGCACTCAGTGGTGGCGTGTTGCCCGTAAGTGCAGTGTTGGCCGATGATCAGATCATGATGACGATCAAACCCGGTGAACATGGAAGTACATACGGTGGTAATCCGTTGGCATGCGCTGTCGCCATTACTTCTTTGCAAGTATTGAAAGATGAAAAGCTGGCAGAACGTGCAGAACAACTCGGACAATTATTGAGAGATGAAATTGAAAAACTTAATTCTCCTTTCATCAGTTTGGTTCGTGGTAAAGGTTTATTGAATGCCATTGTGATCAAACACAGCAACCCCGAAGCAGCATGGGATCTTTGTATGGAAATGAAAGAAAATGGTTTACTGGCAAAACCTACACATGGTGATAAAATCCGTTTTGCTCCACCATTGGTGATTACAGAAGAACAGATTCATGAATGTGTTGAGATCATTAGAAAGAGCTTGCAGGTGCTTCAATAATAAAGTCAATAGCCGATAGCCAATAGTTAGAAGCCCAAGACACCCGGCAACTGACTATCGGCTATTTACTTATATCTACCGGCTGCCTTAGAAACCTTATTTTTGCACCTCAATTGAAGAAAGCATGAGCGAAGAAAAAAGCCTGAATTTTATTGAAGAGATCATTGAAGAAGACCTGAAAAGCGGGAAGTATGAATCTATTCTTACCCGTTTCCCTCCGGAGCCAAATGGATACCTGCATATCGGTCACTCAAAAAGCATCTGTCTCAACTTTGGATTGGGCATCAAATATGGTGGCAAAACCAATCTGCGTTTCGATGATACCAACCCGGTAACTGAAGACACAGAATATGTTGACAGCATTAAAGAAGATATCAAATGGCTGGGCTTTACCTGGGCCAATGAATTTTATGCGTCTGATTATTTTGAGCAGTTGTATGGCTTTGCTGTAAAGCTGATCGAAAAAGGATTAGCTTATGTTGATGACAGCAGCAGCGAAGAGATAGCCAAACAAAAGGGCACGCCTACTCAACCGGGTGTTCGCAACCAATACAGCGAACGCAGTGTAGAAGAAAATCTTCAACTGTTTGCAGACATGCGTGCAGGCAAATACAAAGACGGCGAAAAAGTATTACGTGCAAAGATCGATATGACATCACCTAATATGCACCTGCGTGATCCGCTCCTTTATCGCATCAAACACGCACATCATCACCGCACAGGTGATGCATGGTGCATTTACCCTATGTATGATTTTGCACACGGACAAAGTGATTCCATTGAAAAGATCACTCACTCCATCTGCACATTGGAATTTATTCCTCATCGTCCGTTGTATGATTGGTGTATTGAAAAACTAGAAATATTCCCATCAAAGCAATATGAATTTGCAAGGCTCAACCTGAACTATACGGTGATGAGCAAACGCAAATTATTACAACTGGTAAACGACAAACATGTAACCGGTTGGGATGATCCACGCATGCCCACCATCAGTGGTTTACGCCGCAGAGGTTACACACCTGAAAGCATTCGTGATTTTGCAGAACGTGTGGGTGTGGCAAAACGTGATAACCTCATCGAATTCAGTTTACTTGAGTTTTGTGTGCGTGAACATTTGAATAAAATTGCCTTCCGCAGAATGGTGGTGTTCAATCCGATCAAAGTGATCATCACAAATTATCCTGAAGGACAAACAGAAACACTTCATTCAGAAAATAATCCTGAAGACACAACAACAGGTACACGATCATTACCATTCAGCCGTGAAATATTGATCGAAGCAGATGACTTTATGGAGGTGGCACCAAAGAAATATTTCCGTCTTGCTCCCGGGCAAATGGTGCGTTTGAAAAGTGCTTACATCATCAAGTGTGATGAAGTAGTGAAGAATGAAGATGGATCAATAGCAGCTATTCATTGCAGTTATATTCCTGAAAGTAAAAGCGGAAGTGATACAAGCGGCATCAGTGTAAAAGGAACTCTGCATTGGGTAAACGCTGCCGATGCTGTGGAAGTGGAAGTGAGAGAATATGATCGGTTATTCAGAGTTGAAAATCCTGCAAGCGAAGAGGGTGACTTTAAAGAATACATCAACCCTAATTCACTAACGGTGGTGAAAGGTTATGCTGAACCTGCTATTCAAACAGCAACACTCACTGATCGTTTTCAATTTTTACGCAAAGGATATTATTGTTTAGATAAAGATTCAACAGCCGATAAATTCATCTTCAACCGCACCGTTACATTGAAAGATGCATGGGCGAAAGAGGTGAAGAAGGGATAAGTTGTTGTGCAGTCACCTTGCAGATGAACAGTCATCGAAAAGAAAAGCCTCCGTTATAAACGGAGGCTTTTCTTTTAATGCTCTACAGAACTTATTGAATTGGGATCATGCTTGTATTTGAAGGTAACAAAGAACAGTATCGCAATTACAAGTGAATAAGCCGCAAAACTATACCAGATGTTTGGCCAGTCTTTTATACCTGCAGCATCAGTAAAATAATCAACAACCTGTCCCGCAAAAAGTCCACCAAGGATAGCACCAAGTCCGTTTGTCATCAACATAAACAAACCTTGTGCACTTGCCCTGATGCCCGGCTTTGCTTCCCTGTCAACAAAGAGAGAACCGGATATATTAAAGAAGTCGAAGGCCATTCCATAAACGATCATCGACAGAATAAGCAACGAAAGTCCTGAACCCGGATTGCCTAACCCAAACAATGCAAAGCGTAGCACCCATGCGACCATACTGATTAACATTACTTGCTTAATGCCAAAACGCTTCAGGAAAAACGGTATAGCAAGAATAAACAGTGTTTCTGATATCTGGGAAAGTGATATCAGAATATTACTATGTTTTACAGCAAAGCTTTCTGCATACTCCGGTGTCTTTCCAAAATCGCCAAGGAAAGGATTACCAAACATGTTTGTGATCTGCAATGCAGCACCCAAAAACATGGCGAATAAAAAGAACTTCGTCATCATCGGGCTTTTGAATAATTGAAATGCATCTAAACCCAAACGTGTAGCAAACGATTTCTTTTCAGTTGATGTACTTATTTCAATTCGTGGCAGTGTAAAACAATACAAACCTGTAATGATACCTGCCACCGCTGCAAAATAAAATTGATTGTTGTTTTGCGTCCAGCCCAACAGGTCAACTGCCCACTCTGCCACAATAAAACCAACGGTGCCCCACACACGAATGGGTGCAAATGATTTTTGAATGTCGAGGTTTTGCCTACTGAGTAATGAGTAAGAAACAGAATTGCTCAAACCGATAGTTGGCATATAAAAACAACTTACAAAGAAGATAGCCCAATACATATCTCCGGCATTGGTAACCGTGCTGGCATAATATAATCCAAGGCCTGCGATAATATGACTGATGCCCAACATGATCTCGGCACGGATATACTTATCAGCAATAATTCCAATTAACGCAGGCATAAACAGCGATGCCCAGCCCATGGTACCGTATGTGTTGCCTACTTTAGAACCCAGATTAGGATCAATAGGGTTATTAAAATTGGCGAACATATAGCCCCCCAATGAAATAAGCCAGATACCCCAGATAAAAAACTGTAAAAAACTTAAAATCGTAAGGCGTGATTTAAGATTCATCAACAACTGTTTTGATTAAACGTTTGTATTTAGCTTGAAAGATAACGGTTTTTGTAACATCTGAACCATTGTTAAAACAGCCCGGCAAAGTGTTTCACGTTTACACAAACGGTTAAAATCTGTGTTTGACAGAAGCAACCATTTTGAGCGCTACTTCGTACATTCACAGTATAACATCCTGTATGAAGTTGATCAAACCGGTTCTCTTCCTTTTATTGATAAGCACCTGCTGTTTATACACATCGGCACAAAAACAAAAAACAACAGCTACCAAACGTATCAATAGCTTTCAACGCTGTGGCACACAAACTCTTTTTGACGAAGCGGTAAAAAAAGATCCAAAGCTAAAGACCCGGATGTTAAACAACAGGCAAAACGTGGTTGCCCGTTACGATCAACTCAATCAATTCAATCAGCTGTTACGTACAAATGCCATCATCACAATTCCCGTGGTGGTGCATGTGATCTTGGCAAACCCAAGCCTTGTAACAGACGCTCAGATACAATCGCAAATAGATGTGTTGAATGCAGACTATGGAGGTCTTAACGCTGATTCTGTGCGCATACCTGCTGCATTCAAATCACGTTTTGGCAAAGGCAATCTCCGTTTTTGTTTAGCGAAAAGAGATCCGCAGGGCGAAGCAACAAATGGCATTGTTCGTGTTGCTTCTACAACTTTATCTGACCCCGGTGAAGCAGATCCTGTGAAGTTTACCTGTGAAGGTGGCAGCGACGCATGGGATGCGTCCAGATATTTAAACATCTGGGTTTGTGAAATGCCTGACGGTTTTTTGGGTTATGCTTACTATGCTTCATTACCCTTGCCTGATGTTCCTTTAAATGAACGTGGCTTTGTAAACAATTACCAGGCATTTGGCAAAAACGGAACTGCGGTGGCACCTTATAACCAGGGCCGTACTGCCACACACGAAATCGGTCACTTTTTTGATCTTGAACATATCTGGGGACCCAACAATTGCGACGGTGCACAAAGTTGCAGTGATGATGATGGTATTGCCGATACACCTTCGCAGTTCGACTGCACATTTGGTGCGCCTGCTGCCGACAGTGTAATTCTCGATGCATGCCAAACAACAGCTCCGGGCATCATGTGGATGAATTATATGGATTATGTTGATGACCGTGCAATGGTGATGTACACAACACAGCAACAACTTCGAATGGAAGCAACACTTGCAACAGTTCCGTGGATGCAGTCATTAGCCTCTTCAAACGGATGTACACCTGTAGCAACATTTAACCGTGATGCAAAATTTGTAAAGTTTATTGATGCAGCACTCGGGCCTTGCAGCAACGGAAGTAATTTCATTTATACCTGCAGTAATACGTATCGTCCTGTAGTAACCATCCGCAATGCAGGAACAGATAATATCACCAACCTTACTATAACAGCAAGATTTGGTACAGGCACACCTGTTGTTACAAACTGGACAGGTAACCTCGCATCACTTGCATCGGTTGATGTTACGTTGAACCCAATGACATTAAATCCCGGCACCAATGCGAATCTCATTGTGTACACATCAAACCCAAATGGAAATGCCGATCAACGGTTAACAAACGATACCGGACGCATTGATGGTGTTGTATTTCCTGTTGGTACGTTACCATTAACCGAAGGGTTTGAATCAACAACCTTCCCTCCTTCTTTGTGGCAACGCATGAACCCCGATAACAGTATTACATGGGAACGCACCACCGCCGCTGCTAAAACAGGCAGTGCATCGATGTTCATCAACAATTTTGATTATGATGTAAACGGCAACCAGGATTTCATGCATTCTCCCTTACTTGAAGTGCGGGGAAAAGACTCTGCATTCCTCACCTTCCAGGTGGCTGCAGCTATGTTCACCAATCCATTCCAGACAGATGTGCCAACCGACACACTGGAAATATTTGTAACAGATGATTGCGGACAAACACTCCGCTCCGTTTATAAAAAATGGGGGCGAGACCTGATCACCACAGGCAACGTTGCCATTGAAGAAGCTTTCATACCGGATGCCAATGAATGGCGAAGAGACAGTGTTTTTCTTGGCGACTTCTCCGGTGCAACTGCGCCCTATATGCAGGTGGTATTCCGCAACACCACCAACTACGAGAACAATTTATATATTGACGATATCAACATTGTGGTGCGTGATGTAAATCCTAACCTGAAAGCAAAAGGTGTAATGATTACCCCCAATCCATTCAGGGAACGATTCTCATTGCAGTATTACGATCCTCCCGCCAACATTGAATATATTAACGTGTACAACCAGGTTGGTCAGTTAGTGTGGCAGAAGCGCATTGCTCTCGGCAGACCCGGCTCCATCCCTACTCCCGGCTACCAGGAAATTGATCTCGGCAGTATGAGCAGCGGCATCTATACCGTGCAAATCGTTTATCGTTCACGGAATACCGATACATTCCGGGTGATCAAGGTCAATAATTAACCTGTTCGATAGCAGATAACTCATTTCGTTTTGAAACCGATCGCAGCGTAACTTTGCCAAAAGTTGCGCTGTTTTATTTTATAGAATGTTGGTCAGCGACCAACATTGGCAACAACATCAAACAAAGAAACATTATGCAAACAGGAATTGAAGCAATACTGAAAGGCAACCGCATCAGTGAAGATCTGCAACAGATAGCCGATAAAATTTATAATAAACAACGCATCAGTGAAGAAGATGCGGTGCTGCTGTTCGAAAAAGCAAGTCTGCCGTTTTTAGGCGCTCTGGCAAATTTTGTGCGTGAGCGCATGCATGGCGATACCACTTACTTCAACCGCAACTTTCATATTGAACCTACCAATGTGTGTGTGTTCAGCTGTAATTTCTGTTCTTACTCCAAACTTTATGCAAAGCGTGATGAAGGTTGGGAACTGAGTATTGACCAGATGTTGCATATGGTGAAAAAATATGACGGCGTTCCTGTTACTGAAGTGCATATTGTGGGTGGCGTGCACCCGAAAATGGATCTGCAGTTTTTTGCTGATCTGTTGAAGGCAATTAAAGATCATCGCCCCGGTCTGCACATCAAAGCTTTTACCGCTGTTGAATACGATTACATGTTCCGTAAAGCAAAAGTGAGTGCGGAAGAAGGATTGAAAATTTTGATCAGTCATGGATTGGATTCTATTCCCGGTGGTGGTGCTGAAATTTTTCATCCGGAGATCCGTGAAAAGATTTGTGCCGATAAAGTAGATGGAGATGGCTGGTTGAATATTCATGCCACTGCACATAAACTCGGACTGCACAGCAACGCAACCATGTTGTACGGACATATTGAACAATACTGGCATCGTGTTGATCACATGAGCCGTTTAAGAAACCTGCAGGATGAAACAAAGGGCTTTCAGACATTCATTCCTTTGAAGTTCCGCAACCAGGATAACGACATGAGCAATGTTGCTGAAAGCACCGTTGTGGAAGACATGAAGATGTATGCCATTGCACGTTTGTTCCTTGATAACTTTCCGCACATTAAAGCATACTGGCCCATGCTTGGTCGCCACAATGCACAAATGACGTTGAGCTTTGGTGTGAATGACATAGACGGCACTATTGACGATACTACAAAAATTTACAGCATGGCAGGTAGTGAAGAACAGATGCCTACCATGACCACGGAACAATTGGTTGCGCTCATTAAACAAGTAAACCGCAAACCGGTTGAGCGTGATACCTTGTACAATGTGGTGAAAGACTACAGTGAAGTAACGGTGGCAGAGGAAGCAGTTTTTTCAAGTAATTGATTTTTTGCAAACCAACCGATGCATGAATAAAACACAACTATATCGGCTCATTTTTGGACTGCTCTGTTTTGTATGGATCGGTTTCAAATTATCCCAACTATTCGATCCTGCCGAGGTGATGACCAACAAGCAGAAAGTATTTATCTATGTTGGCATATTTGCGTTTGGCGTAATGGGTGCAGATAATTTAATACGTTGGTGGAAACATCGCCGGGGTAAAGAGCAGCAACAATAAAGCAGGCATTCGAAAAGTAAATAGAGAAGGACTTCTTTTTTAGGAGTCCTTTTTTCATGTAATATACTTTCGCAAAAAATAATACCTTAAAGCAATTGTGCAACCCACAATCTAAAAAGCGCATAAAGCAACCCATGAAAATCAAAAACTTAGATATTTTGGAAATAGTTCGGGTTGCGTATATTTATGTGTTACAGGCAATTTTATGGACACAGGCTGCTATTGCATCTCAGACTTATGACACGACTCTTCCCTGCATTTGTTTTTCTCGCTTTTTTATCTTGTTCTCATGCTGACAAGATATATCAACCAGACATTACAGAACTGAAATCATTTTTCGCACAACTCGATGACAGTTCTTTAACCAAGAGAGAGTTCCTACTTGTTGACACAGTACAGGTAAAATGGAAGGATCTCTTTATTCGTACGGCATCCCATCAAAAAGCTTTGTCTAAGCACGACATTGACTTTATTGCAAAGCAGTTTGACAATACGCCAACATCTGTATGGACAACCACCGTCTTTGATAGTGCAAGACTCGTCAGCAATTCTTACATTCAAAGCTTTTATCAAAAGACGGATTTCGTGCCAGTACATTATCGATTTTCTTATCCATACTTTTCAAAGGACAAAAAGTATTGTGTTCTTTATTATGACTATTACTGCGGAAATCTTTGTGCGGAAGAATCCATAAGACTTTATAAAAATGACAATGGCAAGTGGACTTTAGTAAAGACCTTATTCAGTATTGTAAGCTGACAACTGCCTGTAACAAAGTATTGCCAAAAGCGGGGCTGAAGTAATAAACATGAACATTTGTTTCGCTTATCAGCTTCGGCTTCAGGGTGACCGGCTTCGCTCGGTCATTTTGGGTGATTGAGCTGTAGTAATTCTATTTAACTTTAGTTACCAGGCTGGACGTTATAAAATATCCCGCCTTCGGCAATACCTGAACGTTACCTACAACCTGAATTTACCAACTATGCGAACTCCTTCATTTAAATTGTTATTTGGAATTGGGTGTTTTATATGGATCGCCATCAAAGCTTATGATTTGTAGGACCCTGCAGTAGAAAAGAGTAAAACCAAAACAGTGTTTACCTATGTGGGCATTTATGCTTTTGCCATTTTGGGAGTTACGAATTTAAACGACTATTGGAACATCCGGACGATGAAGAAGACGAAGTAGTGTTGATTGATGATACAGGTTTAATGATATAGATGCCTGATGTCGTTACAACGTCCTGACATCAGCCTTACTCCAATGCATAAGAAAAGCGGGCCTGATTCAAAGCCCGCCTTCAAAAAAATCTGATCAATTCAGGCAAACTTAAGGTTTCACTCTTGCAAGCTTCATCTCTCCTCTTGTACTTTTCAACACAATTTCATTCTCATTAACCAGTTCACCGGTACTCTCCATTTTACGGTCATTGATTGAAACGCTGAAACTGAACTTCTTTCCATCCACTTTTCCTTCTTCCAGTTCACGTTCGCCAAACTGTGTTTTCCAGGTACCCTTCAATACGTTTCCTTCCACTTTAAATGTGTAGGTAATTTCAATGACACCATTTGGAGTTTCACGGCTTCCTTTCCAGTTACCATCAATTCCGGTTTGTGCAAAGCTGGCGGTAACGCATCCCACAATAAATAAGAGGCTGAATAAAATTTTCATGACAAGTTGTTTTAATAGTTAATGAAGATTTGAAAATTACCAATTACAGACGACAGAATTAGATACAACTTGCAGCTTCGGGCTATTTCTTTTGCAGTTTCTTTTGTTGCATTAACTATTGCTACAACATTTATGCAACTCCCAATGCAACAGACAGCAACAGCCGGTTTGGCCGATACTTGACATCGCTTCCGGAAATTCGTAC
>NZ_DATGWT010000023.1:0-88402 GCF_035299325.1 Lacibacter sp.
TTATTGATCGATCAATACATCACCGGTCATTTCTTTTGGCACCGGCAAGCCCATCATTGTAAGAATGGATGGTGCAATATCTCCCAATTTCCCGGCTTTCACGGTTCCTTTCCATGAACGGTCGATCACAAACAAAGGAACAGGATTAAGTGTATGTGCTGTGTTAGGGGTGCCATCTTCATTGATCATATAATCAGCATTACCATGATCGGCTGTAAGAAAAACAGTATAGCCGTGATTCAACGCTGCAGTTACCACACGCTTCACACAAGCATCAACTGTTTCAACTGCTTTTATTGCTGCAGGAAAAATACCAGTATGCCCAACCATATCAGCATTGGCATAATTCAGACAAATAAAATCGGCAGTTTCATCTTCAATCTCCGGAACAATGGCATCCGTTACTTCAACTGCACTCATCTCGGGTTGCAGATCATAAGTAGCCACTTTTGGTGATTGAATCATGATGCGTTTTTCACCTTCAAACGGTTTTTCTCTTCCTCCACTAAAGAAGAAACTTACATGCGGATATTTTTCTGTTTCGGCAATACGTATCTGTGTGCGTTCATGTTCTTCTAATACTTCACCTAATGTTTTGCTGAGATTATCCGTTTCAAATATCACATGAACGTTCTTGTATGTTTTATCATACTCCGTCATGGTGGTATAATGAAGATCGAGTTTCTTCATGTTAAACTCAGGCATATCAATTTGTGTTAACACCTGTGTTATTTCTCTGCAACGATCGGTACGGAAGTTGAAACAGATCACAGCATCGCCATCTTTGATATTGGAGTCGGGAGCATTGGAATTGATAATAGGTTTCATAAACTCATCTGTTACTCCGCTTTCGTAAGAAGCAGCTACAGCCTTCAACACATCTGTTGTTTTTTCACCAACGCCATTTACTAATGCATCGTAAGCCAGTTTCACACGCTCCCAACGTTTGTCTCGGTCCATTGCATAGTAACGACCGGTAACAGACGCTATAACACCGGTAGTGGCAGTAAGATGCTGCTGCACATCGGTTAAATAAGCTAATCCGCTTTTGGGATCTGTATCACGACCATCAGTAAATGCATGAATGAACACATTGCTGAAACCTTTCTCTTTACACAAAGTGGTGATAGCTTTCAGATGACTTGTATGCGAATGCACACCACCATCACTCACCAGCCCGATTATATGAAGTGCTTTTTTATTGTTGATGGCATAATCAATGCTGTTGTTGAGGGTCTTGTTACCGGCAAACTCACCACTGCGAACGGCAACATGAATACGCTGAAGTTCCTGGTAAACGATCCGGCCTGCTCCAAGATTCAGGTGACCTACTTCGCTGTTACCCATCTGTCCATCGGGTAAACCAACGGCTTCACCACAGGTAACCAGGGTAGTATTGGGATATTGGCTGTAAAGACTACTAACAAACGGCACATTGGCGTTTTGGATTGCATCTGCGGCGGGTACCTGCCCGAGGCCCCATCCATCCATTATTACAAGGATTGCTTTTTTCTTTGTCATACGGCCAAAATTACTTTATTTGGGTCAAAATCATTCGTTTACGAACACAGGCAACCGATCATTACCTTTATACGTCTGTTAAGTGGTTTTATGGCATGTTTTTCGTAATAAATGAATCAAACCTGACTAAATGAAAAAATATTACTTTTTACAAATAACCATCCTGATGTTCCTGGCTGTGTTAACAGTTTCCTTTACACAGAAGGATGATATTGTTGCTGCCCTTAAAACGGGTAACGTTGAAAAAATGTCGAAGTATTTCGATAACACAATTGATGTAACTGTGCCGGGCAAAAGCAACGCTTTCAGTAAAGGACAAGCCGAACTTGTGATTAAAGATTTCTTTAACCTGAATAAGGTGAAGAATTTTGAAGTGCAACACTCAGGCAGCAATCCTTCATCAAACTTTATCATTGGTACCTTAACAACAGCAGGAGGTACGTACCGCACCACTGTTTATATGCGTACCAAAGGTGATAAGCAGTTGATTCAAGGTGTGGAGTTTGAGCAAAAATAATCAGGCAAACGGGAAAGATAAGAACGATGAGCCCTCCGATTGACGGAGGGCTTTTTCGTACATAACAGTGAACAAAAATTTCCTGTACGTTTGCGTTATGGTAGCAAACTATGATGAACTGTTGCAACAGCTCATTGCTTCGGCATTAAAAGAGGATATTGGTGAAGGAGATCATTCAACACTAAGTTGTATTTCACCTGAAGCAAAAGGAAAAGCCGTTTTGAAAATAAAAGAAGCCGGTGTACTTGCCGGTATGAAAGTGGCTGAAACAATATTTCGTTTTCAGCAACCGGATATTGTTTTTCGAGCTTACAAAAAAGATGGTGATACGATGGAGTTTGGCGAAACAGCTTTTGAAGTGGAAGCAACTGTTCATACAATTCTCCAATGCGAACGTCTTGTGTTGAATTGTATGCAACGGATGAGCGGCATTGCAACACTCACCAAAACATACTCTGATAAACTAGTTGGTTACAAAACACGTATTCTCGATACACGAAAAACAACACCAAATTTCCGCTTACTTGAAAAAGAAGCGGTAGCAATTGGTGGTGGACATAACCATCGGTTTGCGTTGTATGATATGATTATGCTGAAGGATAATCACATTGATTATTGTGGTGGTATAGAAGTAGCTATTGAAAAAGCATACAACTATGTGCAACAGGTAAAACCGGGTTTAAAAATTGAAGTGGAAACAAGAAACCTGGATGACGTGAAAAAAGTACTGGCAACAGGTAAAGTGAACCGCATAATGTTAGATAACTTTACACCGGAACAGCTAAAAGAGGCCGTTGCGTTGATAGGTGAACAAATTGAAACAGAAGCAAGCGGCGGAATAAATCTTTCAAACATTCAAACGTATGCAGCATCAGATGTTGATTACGTGAGTGTAGGCGCACTCATTCACCAGGCACGCAGTCTTGATCTGAGTCTAAAGGCAGTTGTTGAACAGTAAACGAAAAATCATGAGTAAGAAATTTAAACCCGATAAAGGCGGTTTCGTTTTTAGCACCGATCCCAATTTCCGTTTTGAAGATGAGGAACAACAGGCAAAAGAAACGCTGCCACCTGCTCAGCAAAATCTGCGTGTAAAACTGGAAACAAAACACAGGGCAGGCAAAACAGTAACGTTGGTTGATGGTTTTGTTGGAACAGACGAAGATGCTGAAAAGCTGGGTAAACTATTAAAGAACCAGTGCGGTAGTGGTGGATCAGTAAAGGATGGTGAAATTATTGTGCAGGGTGACCACCGGGATAAAGTAGTTCAATACTTGCTCAAGAATGGCTACAGCAAAACAAAAAAGGCCGGCTAACGTTTTCTACTGCTGCAAGCATGGATTTATTTATTTTTACAACAACACGATAAGTCAACCAAACCATCTAACCCGTGATGTCAATCATTCTTTTAGGCGCATACACAGCAAGGCTTGAACTATTCAAGTTTTTCTTTTTCCTGGCTTTTGGAGCCCTGATCTGGAGTTTCTTTCTGTTTTATGATGCTTCCGGATCAACAAGCCGCCGACGCAAGAAAAAGCGGGCCATTATTTTAATGGTAGTTTCCTCCGTATTAGTTGCGGGTATGTCTGTTACCTGGCTGTTGAGCAAAACCAATATGGGATGGTGGTTCGATAAATAGTCATCAATCTTATCCTGCATCTTCCGCATCATTCATATAATAAGTTAGTGCACCGCTTGGGCATTTACGCACTTGCTCAATAATTTGTTCGGTTGTTGCTCCATTTGGCTCGATCCAGGGCCGTTTCTTAGGATCAAATACCTCCTTCAATCCCTTCCAGCAAAGAGTTGAATGAATACAAGTATCCGGTTTCCAAACAATGGTTACTTCTCCGTTCGTATATTTATGTGTTGTTTTTGGCATGTAGATGATAGTTGTTTTTAAGCCATTCTTCATCTCAATGGCGGTAGTTCCCTAAAATTCGATTATTTTTATAGCAAATTAATACATGGTTTTCAAAATTTCAGAAGGCGTTAAGGTAAGTGTGGAAACATACTACCAACCTGATTACAGCGATCCGGTTGCTGCTGAATTTATGTTTGCCTATCGTATTACCATCGAAAACAATAATACTTTCCCGGTAAAACTTCTCCAACGTCACTGGAACATTTTCGACAGCAATGGCTCGTACAAAGAAATTGATGGTGAAGGAGTAGTGGGTGTGCAGCCTGTAATACTTCCCGGTGATCAGTACCAATATGTGAGTGGCTGCAACCTTAAAACCGAAATGGGTAAAATGGAAGGCAATTACAGCATGGAAAACCTGCATACCAAAAAGCAATTCAAGGTAAACATTCCTATGTTTGAGATGATTGCACCATTCAAGAATAATTAACTGTTTACTTTAACAGTATAAGCCTGACAAGAGCCTTCCACAAAAATATTTCCTTGTTTTTTTAATGTATCTTCGTGTGCTGTATTTTTAGTACTATAAAGCAGCTTTTTTCAATGGCAAAAGTTACTTTCAACAACAGGAACTCGGTTTTCTTTTCTGATCTCAAACAAGCAGTAGAGAATTATTTTTCGCAAACAAACACACGGAAAACGGGCAATTTCAAACTTTATCTTAAAACAATTGTTTTAATCCCCGCAGCACTACTCATTTATATATTGTTATTAACTGTATCTATGCCGGTATGGTTGTCATTAACGTTATGTGCGGTGTTGGGAATTGTATTTGCAAGCATCGGCTTTAATGTAATGCACGATGCCAATCACGGCAGTTACAGCAGCAAAAAATGGGTAAACAATTTATTGGGTTATACCATCAATGCATTGGGTGGAAATGCATTTATCTGGAAGTTCAAACATAACATCATTCATCACACGTACACAAACGTGGATGGGGTGGATGATGACATTGCACGAAGTCCTTTAATGCGTCAATGTCAATCGCAGGTATGGAAACCGGCACACAAGTATCAACATATTTATGTTGTGTTTCTCTACGCTATTTCTTCGTTGGCATGGGCTGCCTATCTTGATTTTGATAAATACTTCAAAAAGAAAGTGAACAATACACCCATGCAGAAAATGACGACAAGTGATCATATTGTTTTTTGGGTGAGTAAACTCTTGTATGCATTTTTCTATATCGCTTTACCAATTATGGTGGTTGGTTTTGTGCCGTGGTTGGTTGGTTATTTGGTAATGGAAATCGTGCTGGGTTTTGTTTTGGCGATCGTGTTTCAACTGGCACATGTGGTGGAAGAAACAGAATTTGAATATGCAGGACCTAACGAAGCTCTGCTTATTGAAAACGAATGGGCCGTACACCAAATAAAGACAACTTCAAACTTTGCTCCCCGTAATAAAATTGTATCATGGTTTGCAGGTGGTTTGAACTACCAGGTGGAGCATCATTTGTTTCCACGTATCAGTCATATTCATTACCCTGCCATTAGTAAAATTGTAGAACAGAAGTGTAAGGAATATAAACTGCCTTACAATTCAATTAAAACGATGAGGGCTGCGATTGTTTCTCACTTTAAGATGATGAAACAAATGGGCCAACCGCCGCAAACAGCTTAATGCGGCTTGTAATCAGATTCATTAAAAATGGTCTTGTTTGATGTTTTCATCAACTGCTGTAACGTTACTTCAGGTTTTTTCTTCATGTAAGACTTTACAATTTCCCAACCGAGAAATGCACCGATATTACCCGGACTTTGTTCAGGCATTCCCTGTGTTGTTGGTCCGTCTGTAATAAAATTCTGCACACGTGCCGGATCAATTTCGTACAACAGATTTTGTTGAATAAAGAAATTATAAATACTGCGTTCATTGTCTTTACACCAATTGAGTTGCTTACCGGTATACCCGATCAACAACGAGTCGTTACTGTTCGGCAGAAATTGATTCAACAGGTACAAGCGTTTTCCCTTCTCCACAAAACGTTCAATCAACGGATAGCGATTACTGCTGTCGGGATACAGATCATCGATCACCAATGTAAACACATCAGTTGCTATAAACTCTTTGCTGAACCGACGGCTGCGGTATTGCGGTGCAATGCTGCTGATATAACCAAGGTCGTTGTAAATCGAATAATCTTTTCCTAAATAGAACTGCAAACCAATCGCCAGAAAATTTTCTCCCAGATAATTGGGGCTGGGCTCATTGTTACTCATTGGTGCCAATGCATCCATTGGTCCCACAGTTGTAATGATCGTTGGAATTTGATATGAGGGGAAATAATGCTTCACATACCGAAACCCATTTGTGAGTTCTTCCGCAGTGCTGCTGAAATTCTTATACAACTTTTGTGAAGCATCGTAGACAGGTTTGTTGAGATGCAGAAAGCGTTTGCTTCCTTCAAATGCAAGACTGTTACTGTCAACCACCGGACCAAGACCCAGTACATGATTGATGAACAATGGTAAAAACGTCGGATATTTCTGCTGCAGTTGCGACAGCCCCTGTTTAGTGGCGTTACTGTCAATGCCAAAAAAGTCTTGCTCAAAGCGCTCAACTTTCAGATCAACCTTGATGCCCGAAACATCCGGGACATGGGTTTGATCGCTACACGCAATAAATGTTACAATGAAGAAAACGGGGATGAGATTTTTCATGCTGTTCACTAACGGAATATTCATGTGTTAATTGTTATTGCTTTTTGGCCAAATAGTATAACCATAAAAATTATTATCTCTTTGGATATATGTTAGATTGGTCATTTTTATGGTTATTTCATATGATTGTTGTGCGGTTCTGTGGCTGAAATTCGTGAAATTTGGCGAATGAAATGAGTTGTAAAAATTATTAAGCAACTTTACCGTAAGCGAAGATAATTTTTACAACGAATACCAGTCGGCAAAAAAATCAATAATAAACAGGCGAATGAAAATATTTCTTGCGCAGCAAAATTATCATATTGGCAATTTCGAAAGCAACACCCAAAAGATTATTGAGGCAATAGAAGCGGCAAAAGCACAGGGCGGTGAGTTGATTCTCTTTAGTGAGTTGAGTGTGTGTGGCTACCCGCCAAGGGATTTTTTAGAGTTCAACGACTTTCTCAATAAATGTAATGAAGCTATTGACAAGATCAGGCAACATGCCGATAGCATTGCAGTGATCATTGGTGCACCCGATCATAACAAACGTGTTGAAGGGAAAGACCTGCACAATGCGGCTTACTTCCTGTACGAAAAAGAAGTGAAGGCAGTTGTTCATAAAACCTGTTTACCAAATTACGATGTGTTTGATGAGTACCGTTATTTTGAACCGGCCTACGATTGGAATATTGTGGAGTTTAAAGGAAAGAAATTAGCGATCACTATTTGTGAAGATATCTGGAACCTCGGCGATAATCCTTTGTACCGCATTTGTCCAATGGATGAATTGATGAAATATCAACCGGATGTGATGTTGAATATTTCAGCATCGCCATTTGATTACACACATGTAGAAGACAGGAAAGCAATTGTAAAACTGAATGTACAGAAGTACAAACTGCCGATGCTGTATTGCAATTGTGTCGGCAGTCAAACAGAAATTGTTTTTGATGGAGGCTCGCTGGTATTTGATAAGCATGCAAACATGATCAAACATTTATCGTTGTTTGATGAAGAACTGGTGGGTTTTGAGTTGAACGATGACGGCACATTTGCAGAACCGGTTGTTGCAACTGCTGATACATTACCCAACGAAGAATTTAACCCAGCGCATTTAGATGAAACCTTATGCATTGCTGAAATACACAATGCCATCGTACTCGGCATCAGGGATTATTTTCAAAAGATGGGTTTCAGTAAAGCCATTCTCGGAAGCAGCGGAGGTATTGACAGTGCTGTAACATTAGCACTCGCCTGCACAGCATTGGGTAAAGAAAATGTACGGGCTGTTTTATTGCCATCACAGTATTCAACAGATCATAGTGTAAGCGATGCAGAACAGTTGAGTAAAAATCTCGGCAACCCGTATGATATTGTGCCGATCAAAAATATTTACGATGCATTCTTAACAGAGTTGAAACCCATCTTCAACGATTTGCCTTTTTCATTGGCAGAAGAAAATATTCAAAGCCGCAGCCGCGGAAATTTATTGATGGCTATTGCCAATAAGTTTGGATACATCCTGCTCAACACTTCTAACAAAAGCGAACTGGCAACCGGTTACGGAACCTTGTACGGTGATATGGCCGGGGGTATTGGTGTACTGGGCGATTGTTACAAATTGCAGGTGTATGAACTGGCGAAATACATCAACCGGAATGAAGAAATTATTCCAACAAATATCATTACCAAACCACCAAGTGCAGAATTGAGGCCCGGACAAAAAGATTCGGATTCATTGCCTGATTATTCCATTCTTGATAAAGTGTTGTATCAATATATCGAACGCCGACAAGGACCAAAAGAGATCAAAGCGATGGGTTATGATGCAGCGTTGGTTGATCGTATTTTGAAAATGGTGAATGTGAATGAATATAAACGCAATCAGTTCTGTCCCATTATTCGTGTTTCTCCAAAAGCATTTGGTGTGGGCAGGAGGGTGCCGATTGTTGGAAAATATTTAAGCTAAACAAATTCTATAACTATGCAACGGGAAGGTTTCGCCATTACAACAGAAACAAGTTTTTTTAATCTTGAGTTTATTCATGCTTTTCTGTCGAAGTCGTATTGGGCAGAAAACATTCCGATGGAAACTGTTCAGCGATCGATCGACAATTCAATTTCTTTTGGTGTGTTTCATTTAGGCAGGCAAATTGGTTTTGCAAGAGTGATTACCGATAAAGCAACCTTTGCTTATCTCGCCGATGTGTTTATTGATGAAGCCTATCGTGGCCAGGGCTTGAGCAAATGGATGATGGAAGAAATCATGGCTCACCCCGATCTGCAAGGGTTACGAAGAATGATGCTGGCTACCCGTGATGCCCATGGGCTATATGCGCAGTTTGGGTTTGAACCACTCACTTTTACAGATCGTTGGATGCAGATACATAAGCCTGGTATTTACAAAAATGCTGAAGAGTAGGTGAGTTGCAAAAAACTGCCAGAGTTTATAGCTGCTGGCGGGGTTTTCGTGCCTCTTACTTCTAACCTCGTACTTCAACCTTATCTTTGCCGCAAATTTTTGAGTTATGTTACAATTGGCATTTATCCGCCAGAACAGGGAATTGGTGAAAGAGCGCTTAGCCGTGAAAAACTTTACCAACCTTGAATTGGTTGATGAAATTATTGCATTAGATGAACAGCGTCGTAAAAAACAGTTGGAGAATGATGACCTGGCTGCAAAAGTAAATGCTGCTTCCAAAGAAATTGGTATGCTCATGGGCAAGGGACAAAAAGCAGAAGCCGAGCAAAAGAAAACTGAAGTAACACAGTATAAAGAATCATCCAAACAAATTGCTGAAGAACTCGCATCAGTTGAACAAAAGCTGAATGAGTTGTTGGTGCGTCTGCCAAATCTTCCGTCTTCATTAGTACCCGTTGGTAAATCAGCAGAAGATAATGTGAATGTAAAAGAAGGCGGGAATGAACCTGTGCTGCATGCTGATGCAAAACCGCATTGGGAGTTGATTGAACAATACGATATTGTAAACTTTGAATTAGGTGTAAAGATCACAGGCAGAGGATTTCCTGTGTACAAAGGAAAAGGTGCAAAGTTGCAGCGTGCACTCATCAGTTATTTTCTTGATTACAATACTGCGGCAGGTTATACCGAATACATTCCACCTTACATGGTGAATGAAGCATCTGCTTACGGTACCGGTCAACTGCCCGATAAAGAAGGGCAGATGTATCACATGCAGGAAGATAATTTTTACATGATCCCAACTGCTGAAGTACCTGTTACAAATATTTATCGTGATGAGATCGTAAAGGAATCTGAATTGCCAATCAAGATGACGGCGTACACGCCTTGTTTCCGCAGAGAGGCAGGTAGTTTTGGTGCGGATGTTCGTGGGTTGAATCGTGTACACCAGTTCGATAAAGTAGAGATCATTCAATTAGTACATCCTGATAAAAGTTATGAGGTGTTGGATGAAATGGTAGCACATGTTGAGAAGCTGTTACAGAATCTCGGCTTGAAATACCGCATCCTCCGTTTGTGCGGTGGTGATATGGGTTTTACTTCTGCTCTTACGTACGATTTTGAAGTTTGGAGTGCAGCACAAAAGAAATGGTTAGAATGCAGCAGTGTAAGCAACTTTGAAAATTACCAGACCAACCGCATGAAGGTTCGTTTTAAAGATGAGCATGGTAAAATGCAATTGGTTCATTCATTGAACGGAAGTTCATTGGCTTTGCCAAGAATTCTTGCTTCTCTGCTGGAGAATAATCAAACAGAAAATGGGATTAAAATACCCGAAGTACTGCAGCCATATTTTGGAGCGGATATGCTGAACTAAAACAGGATCGGTATTCTAAAAGAAAAGCCCCTTGCAGAAACTGCAAGGGGCTTTTCTTTCTCATGTTGATTACGAATTGCCATTAAGGACGCAAACCTGCCCTTGGACCATTAGTTGCAAATGTTGCACGCATACGTGTTTCCTGACCTGCGGTAAACATGTACATACAACGATCGTCTGTATAATCCATATAGTTCATGGTCATTTCAATTGGTCTGCCACTGCATTTGCTGGTTGTGTTTGCAGCAGGGCAGCCATAGTTTGCACCATCATGCCCCGGTGTATCAGCAACAAAATCATCACCGCATCTTCTGTCGCCCCAGATATGACGCAGATTTAACCAATGGCCCACTTCGTGTGTAGCAGTTCTTCCAAGATCATACGTATTTATATAAGTACCGGAAGGTTCTTTTGCTCTGCTGCCGAATGCGCTGTACAAAACCACAACTCCGTCTGTAGCAGATGAGCCGCCCGGGAACTGTGCGTAACCCAAATAGCTACCCAGGTTACAGCTCCACATGTTCAGGGCAGCAGTTGGATTTGTCGGATCGATACCACCTTGTGAACTTTTCTTCATTGCATCGTTGGTGCTCCATGAAGTAACTGTAGTTTGTTTGCGGGTAACTCCGGCCAGAACAAACTTAATATTGGTTGTACCTGCTTTTACAGTTTGATATGTATTTGTAAGATTGACGTCGCTGTTTGAGCCTGCAAAATCCTCATTCAATACAGCAATTTGAGATGCAATTTGTGCATCAGAAATATTTTCAGCTGACGTTCTGTAAAGAACATTTACATAAACAGGGATGGTCATAGTTACGCCGTCTGCTTCCAGTTTACCATTTATGTTTTGGGCCGCATAACGGGCAGTAAAGGCTTCAATTTCATCCATTCTTTTTTGGAGCGAAGGATCTTCTTTCAATTTAGCCTGTAACACTTCGTAACTGGCACAGCGACGACCTTCGGCCAACGATTGTTCAACTTCTTCTTCAATGTTTTCTTTCTCAGATACAGATTTACTACATCCAAAAAACAATAACAGCGATGCTGCTGCCAATACCGATACTTTCTTCATTTGTTGTTGTTTAGGTTTAGGTGAAAAAAAGTGACTGGTGAATTTATAATTTTTTAACTGACAGCTGTTAGTGCCGGCAGATTAATTTTTGAAACGTTGCTGCAAACGGGCTAATAAATGCGCTAAATGATGAATAACTGAGAAATAGACCGTATAACTACGAAAAACTGAAGTTCTTAAAGTTATTATAAGAAACATTTCATTAGCAGTTAGGGTCAATTTCATGCTTTATCATTGCTGCAAATCAATTTAACTGCCATGAAAAAATTTTTTACACTTGCAATTGCCTCTTTGCTGATCATTAATGCCAAAGCCCAGTTTCAAAAAGGAAACAAAGTCTTTGGGTTTGGGATCAATGTTGAAAATGCACACAGCAATACTTTATATCCATTATCAGAAACAATCAACAAGGGGTTTATGTTAGGTGCGTCTGTGTCTCTTGCCAAAGCAAAGTCGGAAAACAGGCTCAACGGTTTTACATTAACTGCGGGTTATGGCAAATTGAAAAGCAGAACCAACATTCCTTTCGCTTCAGACCAATTTTCAGAAAGTTTTAATGCAGGCCTTGGATACTTTATGCGGAAATACAAACCGTTAGGAAAAAACTTTTTTGTATTCGGCGAAGCGCAAGCATCATTTAACTACAACAGGCAATTATTCCGTTCAGCAACAAATAAGGTAAATGACGATCGTTACAATGTCACCATAGGTGTTTACCCAGGTCTTGCTTACAAATGGAATGATCGTTTTCTTTTAGAGTTGCGCTTTGCTGATTTTGCAGCCTTATCATACAATTATATTGAGCAAGAGTCTAACGATAGCAAATCGTTTTCACGAGGGG
The DNA here is from genome assembly GCF_035299325.1 of Lacibacter sp. Taxonomy (GTDB): domain Bacteria; phylum Bacteroidota; class Bacteroidia; order Chitinophagales; family Chitinophagaceae; genus Lacibacter. The sequence continues at coordinate 12,327 of NZ_DATGWT010000023.1, forward strand.
TATCATTTGGCACAAGCCTTGGCCTTGGGTATCTCAACAATATTGGCATTGGTGCCCGCTGGATCATCAAATAAACGTATTACAAGAACGCCTATTTATCCTGTAAGGGGCATCGCAACCGGTGCCTCTTTTTTTATGCGTTTGTTCATGATATAAAACCATAGCGGAGGAATATGCGCCAGTATCATCATGCCGGGGTAACCTGTTGGCATTTGCATGGAATGATCATGATGACGTAATACCTGGTATTTTCTGCTGGCAAGATAATGATGATCGCTATGCCTGCTCAATTCAAACAACATCAATCGTCCAACAACATGGTTACTGTTCCAGCTATGATGTGGCATGGTGCGTTCATATTGTCCGCTGGCTGTTTGTTTGCGGCTTAACCCATAATGCTCAATATAGTTTACACATTCCAGCAGCAACATCCCAATCAAAGCAGCAATTAAGTAAGCCCCCAATATCTTCCAACCGAATACAGCAAGAATGGTTATTACAAATGAAAGTTGAACTAATTGCAGTTGCAGCATTTCATTCTGTAAGCTGAAAATTGCTTTTCCTTTTTTCTGAACATCTTGGTTGGCAATTTTCCATGCACTTAAGTAGGTAAACAATAAGGTACGTGGGTAAAACGCAAACACACTCTCATTATATCTTGCACTGGACGGATCTTCGTGGGTTGCTACATTTTTATGATGTCCTTTATTATGCTCTATAAAGAAATGCGTGTAAAGCGATGTAAGCAATAATGCCTTTGCCATCAGTTGCTCCGTCTTGTTTACCCGATGTCCCAGTTCATGCGCCACATTAATACCAAACACGCCGCAAAGCAAACCCATGCTGATGATACGACCTGCTTTATCAACTGTGCTGAGATCGTCCTGTTGCAAGGAGAATAAAAAGGTAAGGAGCAAAACATATTGCAAAGGCAGAATGAGGTAGAGAATATAGTCGTAGGTTTTATCTGCCTTCGCCATTTCTTCTTCTGCAGCAGAAAGGTTGCTCACATCGGGCCGTATCAATAACTCAATTAATGGAATAAATACAAAGGCATAGATTACAGGTAAAAAAGTGACGGAGCCCTTGTTGGTAAATGCAAGCCAGGCTGCCAAAAATAAGATGAAGGGGCTAAGGTATTTATATGGGCCAATCCTCATGTCCTCAATTTACGAAGAAGCCGTCGACAAACGATTTTTTCATTTCTTTCGTTTTATCATTAAACTATCAGAATTTCAGCAAGTCCTAATCCAATAATTTTTATATGGCCGTATCAGTACAGTTAAAAAATCAGCATTTGTTATGGCGGGCAGGTTTTGGTCCCGCAGTTGAGCAATGGAACGATCTCAATAAAACTTCTCCTGTTAAATTATATGAGGCATTGGAAAAGGCATCACGAAAAGAACCTATGCCGATAAAAGTCGCCAATAATTTTGTTGATGGTTTGATGAATGGGGTTGATGGTATCAGGCGTACAGAAATGACGCAGGAGCAGCGACAGCAAATGCAAAAAAAATCAAGAGAGGATATCCGTAATCTTAATCTTGAATGGCTGGATGAAATGGTAAACAGTGAGCAACAACTCCGTGAAAAGCTGGCATTCTTCTGGCATGGTCATTTTGCATGCAGGAATCTTAATTCACTTTATCAACAGGAATTGTTACGTGTCATTCGTGCTAATGCACTAGGTAATTTCGGCACATTGCTGAAAGAAGTAAGTCGCAGTGCGGCCATGCTTGCTTTTCTTAATAATCAGCAGAACCGCAAACAAAAGCCCAACGAAAACTTTGCACGTGAAGTGATGGAGTTGTTCACCATGGGGCGTGGAAACTATACCGAAAAAGATATTAAAGAAGCAGCACGTGCATTTACAGGCTGGCAGTTTAAATTAGATGGTGAATTTATTTTCAGGGCTAATCAGCATGATGATGGCACAAAGACGGTATTAGGCCGCACAGGCAATTTTGATGGTGATGATATTCTTGATCTGTTGCTCGAACAAAAACAAACAGCTACCTACATTGCTAACAAGATGTATAAGTTTTTTGTGAATGAAGAAGTTGACCGGGAAAAAGTAACATGGCTGGCCGATCGGTTTTACAAATCGGGTTACGAGATCAAAACAATATTGAAAGATATTTTCACGAGCGATTGGTTTTACGAGGAAAAAAATATTGGTTCAAGAGTAAAATCGCCTGTTGATCTGCTGGTGGGTATTCGTCGTTCTTTGCCAATGCAGATTGAAAATGAGGATGCGCAATTGTTCCTGCAAAAAGTACTGGGACAAATTTTATTCTATCCGCCCAACGTTGCCGGCTGGCCCGGTGGTTTCAACTGGATCGATAGTTCATCACTCATGTTCCGCATGCGTATTCCACAATTGATGGCTACAAAAGAAGCATTTCAATTCAAAGCAAAAAGTGATGACGACCAGGAAATGGGCCGTGCAGGAAAAATGCCGGGCAGAGTAGTGCAAACAACAATTAAATGGGAACCTGCATTAAAGCAGTTAGAAAAAACATCTCGGGAACAATTGCTCAGCAATATTGCATCACTTGTTTGGCAAACCGACAGCAGCAAAATGAACAAAGCAACTGTTGAAAAATTTGTAGATGCCTCATCACGTGAACGCTATATTCAAACAGCGATCATTCAGTTGATGTGTACACCGGAATACCAAATGTGCTAAACAATTTCTGATGTCGGATTGCAGATGTTGGATTTTAAATCTGCAATCGTCATTCTAAAATCTAAAACCGGCCTCATGTTTATACAACGTAAAGAATTTCTTCAGATAGGATCACTTGCTACAGCATCTATGTTGATGCCGCAGTTTTTAAAAGCATTTGAGTCGGGTAAGCTTGTTCCTCCGGGAAATAAAGTCACCGTCATCATTCAATTGAGCGGAGGCAATGACGGTTTGAATACAGTGATTCCTTATCGAAACGATTTGTATTACCGCAACCGTCCACGTTTAGGTATTCAACGCAATGCAGCATTATCGTTAACAGATGAAGCAGGTCTGCATCCATCACTTACTGCGTTTAAAGACTTGTATGATGAGGGCAGCATGGGTATTTTCAACAGCGTGGGTTATCCCAATCCTGATAAAAGTCATTTCCGCAGTATGGATATCTGGCACACAGCAAGCGACAGTCGTGATTACTGGAACACCGGTTGGGTTGGCAGATATTTAGATGACCAATGCAAAGGTTGCGATAAACCAACACAGGCATTAGAGATCGATGATGTGTTAAGTCTTGCGTTGAAAGGCAATGATATTAAAGGCATAGCCGTTGAAGATCCACGGCGTTTGTACACTACGAGCCAGGAGCGTTACTTCAAAGAAATAATGAAGCAGCATCAACAGGAACATGAGCGACCGGTTGATTATCTATACAAGACAATGGCTGAAACCATTTCAAGTGCCGATTATATTTTCAAACAAAGCAAGCAACGGCCATCAGCAGAAACCTATCCCAACTCTGATTTGGGTAAAGGATTAAAAACAATTGCATCACTGATTTTTAGTGAGATCAATACAAAAGTGTATTACATTTCACTCGGAAGTTTTGATACACATATCAACCAGGAAGGTCAGCAGAAGCGTTTGTTTACAGAGTTGAATGATGCAGTGAAAGCATTTGTGAAAGACCTGAAAGCAAATAACCGTTTTGATGATGTGTTGTTGTTTACATTCTCTGAGTTTGGAAGAAGAGTGGCACAAAATGCAAGCAACGGTACCGATCACGGTAAAGCAAACAATATGTTCTTTATCGGCGGTGGTTTAAAAAAGCAAGGTATTTATAACCCATTGCCGGATCTAACAAACCTTGATGACGGCGACGTAAAATTCCAACTCGATTTCAAGCAGGTGTACGCAACTGTTCTCAACAAATGGATGGGCGCAGATGCCGATGCAATCTTAAAACAGTCCATTAAACCATTGGATTTCATTTGATAACGGAGAACGGGTGTGCAACACATTAAGTGTGGCCCACCCTGCATCTCGTAAAATTACTGTCTGATTATTAGGTGAAAACTCCTATTGTTTAAGGCGCACATGCCGTCTATATTTGTATTGTCCAATTATTTGAGAAACCAAACATCGTCCAATTCCTATGGAAGTATCTTACTTCTTCCGTAAAAAAAGGCTTCATGCATTCAGTATCGAATCATTATTCGATAATGTGCAGGCCCAGGTTGCAGAAACAACCGGCATTAAAGCTAACAAAGTTGAGGTGCCATCTATCCGCAACATCTTCGCAAATATTTTCAAATCACGCAGCAGCCAATCGCAGATCAATCACATCACGGGTGATATTCATTATGTATCACTTGGTATGAAAAAGCGTAATACTGTGTTGACGATTCACGACTGTGTGTTCTTAACAAAGTACGGCAAGACCAATTTTAAATACTGGCTGTTTAAATTCTTTTGGTATCAATTACCAATGTGGCGTGCCAACACCATTACAGTGATCAGCGAAAAAACAAAGCGTGAACTCATCAACTTAACTGGTGTAAATGCCAATAAGGTGAAGGTGGTTCCCAATTTTTTTGATCCACGTTTTGAGTTTACACCAAAGAAATTCAATGCACAAAAGCCACGTATTCTTCAGATAGGAACAAAAGAAAACAAGAACATTCACAACCTGGCGAAAGCATTAAAAGGTGTGAATTGTGAATTGCATATCATTGGCAGTTTGGATGTGGAAACACAACTCATTCTCCAGGAAAATAAAATCGATTTTAAAACACATACTAATCTTTCGTTCGATCAATTGAAACATCAGTATGAGTTGTGCGATATGGTTGTGTTTGCTTCAACTTATGAAGGTTTTGGTTTACCCATCCTTGAAGCATGTGCAGTTGGTCGTCCGTTGGTGACAAGCCGCATTTCGCCGATGGATGAAATTTCAGACGATGCAGCCTGCAAAGTAAATCCTTATAACATTCTTGATATCCGCCGTGGTATTTTAAACGTCATTGAGAACGAACAATACCGTGATCAATTAGTGAACAACGGCTGGAAGATGCGTTACAAATACAGCATCACCAATATCACCAATAAATACACTGAGTTGTATGAAGAGGTTGCAGCAAGACCTGCACAGGAGTTCTTTATTCTTCGTCCTGCAAAAGCAGCTGCTTCTTTCTTTGGATTGATCTGATTAAATCTTGTACTTACTAACCCGTTCGCATAGTTGTAGTTTTAAAACATAAAGCCTCCGTACAGGAGGCTTTTGTTTTTTCCCACTGGGGAATAGCTATATTCTCATTAATTACTCTTTCAATATTTTCTCTTTTTTACTTCCTATTCTGTAAAGAATGAATGCCATGATTGCAAAAAATAATACACCCATGAGCATATAAATACTTTCGCCAAGGTTGTGACTGAGTTTTTCTTCAAAATTAATTGCTTTCATTCCATCTTCCCAGAAAACAGTAAGGATTGCAGCTAACACACCAAACAATGCTCCACCTGCGACTAAGCCAGTGGCAAAGAGATTTCCTTTACTAAGGTCATCGTCTTCCTGTGATCCATTTTCTTTTTTAGCTTGTCTGTCAACTATACCCCTTATAAAACCACCAATAAAGATGGGTAAAGTCGTAGCAAGCGGAAGATATGTACCTACTGCAAAACTCAAAGCCTTTACGCCACATAACTCTAATACAACCGCAATAAAAACACCTACCATTACATACTGCCAGTCAAGATTGTTTGATTGTATGCCTTTAATAATTACTGCCATTAAATTTGCCTGCGGCGCAGCATAAACCTCACCAATAGCATGTTGTACGCCCTTTGCAGCTAATTCTGCAGTTGGAGTATCAAGAATTTTTACAGTCCAGCCAATGACGATTGAAGAAACAATTGCACCAATAAAAAGAGCAATTTGCTGATTTCGGGGAGTAGCTCCAACTAAAAATCCTGTTTTCAAATCTTGTGATGTAGCGCCCGCATTTGCAGCGGCAATACATATCATACCGCCAACCACCAAAGCCATTGCCTCATAAGCTTGGCCGCTCCATCCCACTGCGAGAAAAACAAGGCAAGTCGACATGATAGTGGCAATCGTCATACCACTAATTGGGTTGTTACTACTTCCTATCAAGCCAACAATTCTTGAAGAGACAGTAACAAAAAAAGCACCGAAGATTATTACAAGCAATCCTAACAAGAGTCTGCTGCCAACGTTCCCTCCTGGAATGATGGAAAGGAGTGACATAATTAGAATCAGTCCAATACTGCCAAACAAAACAATTTTAAGGTTAAGGTCTCTTTCCGTTCTTTTTACAGCTACAGTAACATCCTTGTTTTTAACAGCGCCGACACTTTCTTTAAATGAAGAGATGATTGTTGGAATTGTTTTAATAAGTGTGATAAATCCACCTGCTGCTACCGCACCTGCACCAATTACCCTAATGAAAGCCCTGTAAATTGCTTCGGCATTGTTACCAAATTCATGTGTTGTTGAATTCCAACCATATTTATCAGGATTTAAACCAAGTTTTACAAGTTGATTATAGGTGGCATCTGCAGGAACAAGAGTAGCCAGTAACGGAGTGAGGACGAATGCACTTAATACACCTCCTGCAACAAGTATTCCTGAAATTTTAGGGCCAATGATATAGCCAACGCCGAGATATTCAGGAGTTATTTCGCCATTCACTCTTGCTGAAGGAAGATATTTGTTTTTTAGATGTGTTACATAGGTAGGTGCTTCAGCAATGACATGAAATAACTTTTGAAGAATTGCATAAACAACTGCAACACCCATTCCAAGAAATGCAGTTCTTGCAAGGTCTCCTCCTTTTTCACCTGCTTTTAAAACACTTGCACAGGCAGTCCCTTCCGGATAGGGTAATGTTTCATGTTCTTTAACAATCAATGATCTTCTTAGGGGAATCATCATAAGGGTGCCAAGCATCCCTCCTAAAATTGCGAGAGTCATGATAGTGAAATAACTAAAATACTTGCTACTGTCGGGTGACGATAAAAAGAGAAATCCCGGCAACGTAAACACAACACCGGCAGCTATACTTTCACCTGCACTTCCTGTTGTTTGAATGATGTTGTTTTCGAGAATAGTGGTTTTAAGAAAGAGCTTTCCCAACGCAATTGCAAGTACAGCAATTGGGATAGATGCGCTTACCGTTAAACCGGCTTTCAATGCGAGATAAACTGTGGATGCACCAAAGATGATTCCGAATGCAGCGCCAATCAAAACACTTTTAACAGTGAATTCGGCCATCTTGCTGTCATCAGGAACAAAGGGTTGAAACTTTTGATCAGACATACGGCAGTTGATTTAAGAAAAGGAAGATAGGAAAAACTTTTTGAGAGATAAGGAGAGGATGTACACAACAAAAAAATCCCCACGCAAGGCGCAGGGATTCTTTTATGAAAAAACGTAATGATTATTTACGGCTGTTGAGTTTCGATAAGAGACGAAGAATTTCGAGGTATAACCAAACCAAGGTTACCAGTAAACCAAATGCGCCATACCATTCCATATATTTCGGTGCACCCATTTCACTTCCTTTCTCGATCATATCAAAATCAAGCAACAGATTAAATGCTGCAATGCCAATCACTGCCAGTGAAAAGATAATGCTGAACATTGATCCGTTGTTGGCAGACATGAACCCAAAATTAATTCCGAAGAAACTGAGAACCCACGTGAGCAGGTAAAAAACAGCAATACTTGCTGTGGCAACAAACAGAATAGAACGTAAGCGTTCTGTTACTTTAATAATGCGTAAAGTGTAAAGCAGGTACATACTTGCTGCTACCGCAAAAGTGAGTAACACTGCATGTGTAACAATGCCCGGGTATTTTTCCTGGAAGATATAGTTGAAATATGCGGAGATACCACCAACAAACAAACCTTCAACAATGGCATAAGCTGGAGCAAGATAACCACTCCATTGTTTTTTAAAGGTGATAACAAGAGCAATTACAAGCCCACCCAACGCACCACCGATCATTAACGGGAAAATGCTTTTACCTGCATCAAACCACTGCCATGCAAAAGCTGCACCGGCCATTACCATGATCATTAAAAAGCCAAATTTGTTCATGGTACCACGAACGGTCATGGTATCGCCGGAATAAGCTGATCCGGTTTGGTCGAAATGTTTTTCACTAAGAGTAGGATTACCTGATTTAAATAATGACATGGGCATAAAATTTAGAACACTAAAGTTAATAGATAATTTGGTATTGCATAGAAATGCCATAAGGCTTAACTAAGTCTTATGGCATTCAAAAAACTGATTTTTTAAACATTGCCAGTACTGCTGTTGCCTTCCGTCGGTTTCTTCTTAAATACGTCATTAAAAATGTTCTCCGCCTCGCTCATATAGTCTTTCATATTCTCAGAGCCTTTTGTTTTCAGCTCTTCAAAATAATCACCGGCTTTGTTGAACGATTTTTCTGCCTCATCTTTCAGCTTATTTGCTTTCTCTTTCAGATCGTCATACATTTTTTCTTTTTCTTCATCAGTCATGCTGTTGTACTTGAACAAGGCATAGCCGGCTGCTGCACCCAGCAGGAAAGTTGCGATGTGTTTGGGGTTAACCATAGTTGTAAGTTTAAGTGTAGTATATCAATTATCAGTCCAGTTGATGCGTTGTTGACATTTAGACATTCTTTTATCAGTTACCTTTTAGTCTTCTTTTCTTGATCAATCCTCCTTTTACATCTTTAATACTATTCATCACCATAAATGCATAAGGATCTATTTTGTGAACTTCCGTTTTTAAACTGCTGATCTCAAGACGGGTAACTACAGTGTACAGAATATCTTTCTCTTTGCTGTGCCCTTGTGTTCCAAAACCACCTTTGCCTTTATAATTGGTAACACCTCTGCCCAGTTGTTGTGTGATCATTGCATTGATCTCATCTGAGTGAGATGATACAATTGTAACACCGGTGTACTCTTCAATACCTTCTACCACAAAATCAACTGTTTTTGCTGCAGCCAGGTAAGTGATCAACGCATACAAAGCTGTATCGATCGACAAAATATAAGCGGCAACAGAAAATACAACAACATTGATCATTAAAATAATATCACCTACAGAGCCACCAACTTTCTTGCTTAAAAACAAAGCCAGCACTTCGGTTCCATCAATCACTGATCCGCCCCTGATGGCAAAACCAATGCCTGCGCCCAGGAAGAAACCGCCAAAACTTGCAACAAGTAACTTATCGTTGGTTACATGTGGAAAGCTGATGAATGCTGTTGCTAAGGCAAGGCCAATAATGGCTAATGTTGTTTTAATAAAGAACGTACGGCCCAAGGTATGATAGCCAAAAAAAACAAACGGGGCATTTACCAGCAGCAATAAAACGGGGAATTGCAAGTTGGTTATTTCGCCCAGTAACAGTGCAATACCGGTTGCACCACCATCAATAAAATTACTGGGCAAAAGAAAACTTTTTAATGCAAATGCTGCAGAGCAGATGCCTATCGTCATCAGGAAAATATCCTTTAGTAAAGATTGAAAACTGATCTTTCGTTGCCGGTAAGCCTTTGCCCTTTCATAATTTGTAAGGGGACGTTTGTCGATAGTTTGTTGACTGCTTTGGGTCATGCGCTGTTGTTTTAAAGGTTCTTGTTATGTCTGCGAAAGCAGTGATCTGAAACGATCAATGGGTCAGTGACCCGAACGTTCGGAATATACAATTTTATGATTAGCTGACCTATGAAAAAAATCATAAGAAGAAAAAACGGGTTAAATTTTTTAACGATTGAATCCGGCTGGTTTGGCATAGCTATTATAAGAAAACACGAAGTATTAAATGACGTATTGATGTAGCAGCTGTTTGCATTTTTTGTTTTTATCTGCCGGTATAAATTATATCTACCTCAAGAATCCTTAACGACAGTTTTTTTCAAATTGAAAAATATGTTCTACTTTACTTTGTAATTGGAAACACGTAGTACTATTACAAGAGAGTATTCACCAACGTTCGTTACGATTGCTTATGGATAATGATAACAACTTGTGGCAAGGGCTGAAACAGGGTAATAAGGAAATGTTTTTAGCCTTATATAAAAAGTACTACCATACACTTTTATTTATTGGAGTGAAGGAAATGAAGGATGCCCATTTGGTGAAAGACATCATACAGCAATTGTTTTTATACCTGTGGGAAAAAAGGGAAACAATACAGGATGCAAGGGATGTGAGGTCTTACCTGATTACTTCATTTTTAAGAAAACTTACTGCAGACTGGAAAAAAAGCAAACAGTCGGGATTGTTAGAAGTGGTATGGAGCAGTTACCCCGATGATCCGCAGCCTAACCCCGAGGAAAAATTGATCCGCAAAGACGAACAAAGCCATTTGTTTAAACTGTTGATGGATCGCATCAATGAACTGCCGAATCGTCAAAAAGAACTGATAATACTTAAGTTTTACGAAGGACTTAGCTACCAGGAAATTGTACAAAGAACCGGCTTATCTCATCGCACGGTTTATAATAAAATTCATGAGGGATTAAAGAAGCTCAAGTTGGATATAGTCAAAAACCAGCATTCTCGAAGTGCTGCACTCCTCTTATTGCTCAATGTTTTGGCATCTGCTGCCACTATTGCTATGACCCAAAAGTATTAAGACTGGCCTTTTTTAAAAATCTTTTCAAATAACGGGTAAAAAATGTCTGCAGCTTACTCTGCTTTGTTACAGATATACTAATACTACATTATGAACGATGATAAGATGACCATTGAAGAACTACTTTCTGACGAATCTTTTATTAACTATTGCAAAAGGATTTCACCTGATGATATTGCTGTTTGGGAGAATTATATAAAGAAGAACCCCGACAGGGCTTTATTGATTGAAGATGCTAAGGAACAATATGTTCAACTGTTCAATGCGTTGGCGCTGGCTGATCTTGATGAGCAGACCGCACGTTTAGAAAACAGCCTTGAGCAGAAAGAGAGTACCCCGGTTGTTCAGATGGAGAAATTTGAAAAAGAAAAGCGAGGAAAGGTTTTGCCTCTATTGCTTAAAATTACTGCTGCGGCTATCATTGTAGCAGGCCTGTTTGTTACGATCAATTATTTTGTTGGAGGCAGAGATAATCGTAAAACCTATGCAGCAGTTTATGGCGAGAGAAAGAATATTCAATTACCCGATGGCTCTGTTGTTACATTAAATGCAGGAAGCAATATCAAGATCAATGAAAACTATGGCACAACTACACGGGATGTTTACCTGGAAGGAGAAGCTTTTTTTGAAGTGAAGCATGATATCACCCGGCCATTTATTGTGCATACTCCTGCAATGGATGTAAAAGCACTGGGTACCGCATTTAACGTAAAGGCCTACCTGAATGAAAAAAACACTGAAACATCTTTAATAAGTGGATTGGTGGAAGTAACACTTAAAGAAAATAATAACCTTAAGATGTTGCTTTATCCCAATCAAAAAATAGAATGGCAAAATGGGAATACCAACGCTGTCAACAGCAATTTAACCAAGGCAAACAAAGACACTCATTTAACAGACAGCCTGCCCAAAAAACTGGTGGTTACCAGTACCGGCGATATTAAAGAAATAGCATGGAAAGAAAACAAATTGATGTTTGATGATGAAGAATTTCACAACATCGCTATCTTATTGGAAAGGTGGTACGGTGCGAAAATTAATTTTAAGGACACTGCCATTTGCCACTACCGGTTTACCGGAACATACGAAAAGGAGGATCTGAATACGGTACTTGATTACTTAAAAGAATCAAAACATTTTAATTATACGATCGAACACGGAGAAACATTAACCATAAATCTGTCAAAATAAAAATACAGGAGAATGTTGCAGCATTCTACCTGTATCAAAACTTTGAAACGCTTTTAAAATAAAAGAGTTTCTATTTTTTAAATTAAAACCAAAATAAAGGTATGAAAAAAAATCATCCTTGCAGGTGGAGTATGCCAAATCCATCTTTAACGAAGCTGCTTAAAATTATGAAACTGACTGCGATTTTTCTGTTTGTATGTAGCCTGATGGTACATGCAGGAGGGTTCTCCCAGGATGTGAAAGTTACCCTTTCGCTGAACGGGGTAAAAATGACCACATTTTTTAAAGCAATTGAAAAAGAAACCAGCTACAGGTTTACATTTTCCAATGACATTATTCCACCGGGAAGAATTGTAACTGTAAAGGCAAAAGAAACACCATTATCACAGGTAATGGATGCTGTGCTGCATCAAACCAAACTTAAATACCGGTTTGACGAAACTTCAGGCGTTTTCATTATTTCCGAGAAAAAAGACCAGTTTGAAAACAACATAGTCGTTCGCACAATCACAGGTACTGTAACCGGTGAAGGATCAGAACCACTTGCTGGTGTAACGGTTCAGGTAAAGGGATCAGACAAAGCAACTACAACGGATAACAATGGTTCGTTCTCCATTGAAGTAGAGGACAACGCCAAAGTACTGGTATTGTCGTTTATTGGTATGGTTACCCAGGAAGTAAGCATAGAGGGCAAAACCACAGTAAGAGTAGTGATGTCTTTGTCAAATAAAGCATTAAATGAAGTGGTGGTAATCGGTTATGGTACGCAGAAAAGAACATTGGTAACAGGTGCCGTTTCAACTGTAAACAGTAAAACGCTGAATGAGCTGCCGGCATTAACCATTTCGCAGGCGTTGCAGGGCCGTGTTGCTGGTTTGCAGGTAACAAATAACGGAAGTCCGGGTACCGAACCAATTGTGCGTATCAGGGGTATCAGCTCAATCAGTTTTGCTTCAGATCCTTTGTATGTTGTAGATGGCTTTCCTACCGGAAACCTTGCTGCAATTGACGTGAAAGATATTGAATCGGTAGACGTATTGAAAGATGCATCTGCTGCTGCTATTTATGGCTCAAGAGCTACCAGCGGTGTGATCATCATCAATACAAAAAAAGGTAGGAGAGATGGCAAAATGAGTGTTACGCTTGATTCCTATTTTGGTACACAGGAAGTAACAAAACGCCTTTCGCTCCTGAACACAGAACAGTTTATGAAATATGCGCTTGCCTACAGAGGCAGCCAGGTGCCCAGGCTTACGGAACCCCAAATAAATCAACCCATTTATCCGGGGGCAACACAAACGTATGGCCAAACCAATACCGATTGGCAGGATGCTTATTTTAAGAAAGGCCCCATGAATCAGCACAATGTAGGTTTAAGTGGTGGTAATGACGTATCACGATTTCATGCTTCTGCCGGTTATACCGATCAGCAAGGTATTGCACCAAGTGTAGCTTATCGTCGTTATAATTTTCGTATTAACTCAGATCATATCATAAGCAAAGTTTTCACTTTCGGTGAAAACCTGTACATAGCATCCGGTACCCAGGACTATGATAACAATGAAACCGGCTCAAGAACCAATTTGGTAAACGTGATAAGAATGATGCCGCATATACCTGTTTATGATCCAACATCAAACGGTGGCTTCAGAGGTGTAGATGCTACTAAAGATGGTGGTGATCCAACTAACCCGGTAGAAGATGCAGCATTAAAAAATCGGGGCACAAGATCAACAGTAAAGATTTTTGGTACTGCTTTTCTCGAAGCTAATTTAACCAGCTGGCTGAAATTTAAATCTACGTTTGGTATTGACTATGCAACTGGTTTAGATTACCGTTTTGCGCCTATTTTTAATGACAATGGCGCAGTTGCCGGTTCAAGCGCAACGCAGGCAACTATTACCAATAACCGTAATGTTTCTACAGTAAAATTATTTACAGAGCAACTTACGTTCGACAAAACTTTTGGCAACCATCATCTCAATGTGATTGCTGTTTATGAGCAACAGGATCAGAAAACAAAACAGGAAAACGCAAGTGGTAATCAGCCTTCAAACGAATTGCGTACATTAAATAATGCAACGAATATTTCTGCACAAACGCTGGTTGGAGAAAATACGTTGTTATCCTTCCTTGGACGTTTGAATTATGATTATCAGAGCAAGTACATCTTAAGTGTAGCTGTAAGACGTGATGGACTTTCTGTATGGGCTCCGGGAAAAAAATGGGCAACATTCCCATCAGCTTCTGTTGGCTGGAGAGTTGACCAGGAGGATTTTATGAGGAACATTCCCCAAGTTTCAGAATTGAAAGTAAGAGTTGGTTATGGAATTACCGGTCTTAACGGATTGGTATTGGGTAACACACCTTGGTTAGTTAGTGTACTTGCCAATAGTTCATCATACCCTTTTGGTAATTCAATAACCGGAGGTCCGGGTTCTAATATTCCCGGATTGGGCAACCAGGATCTGGAATGGGAAAAAACAAAACAGATAAACTTCGGTCTGGACCTTGGATTATTTAAAAATAAAATCACCTTATCGGCCGAGTATTATCAGAGAAAAACGGATAACCTGATTTTGCAAGTACCGATTCCTCCTTCTTTTGGATACATCAACGGCACGGTATTCCAAAATGTTGGTGCAATGAATAATAACGGATTTGAATTTCAATTAGGTTATAATAAAAGAGAAGGTGCTTTTAAATGGTACGCAAGTACAAACATGAGCTTTGTTACCAACCAGGTAACCAGGTTAGCTGAAGGCGTTACAAAAATTGAGCGTGGCAATGATGCAGATTTTGGTGGCGATAACATAACCAACACTACTCCGGGATATTCTGTTCAGGGTTTCTATGGTTGGGTGGTTGAAGGTATTTTTCAGAGTGCTGAAGAAGTTACCAAACATGCTACACAAACAGCTGCTACAGCTCCCGGTGATCTTAAGTTTAAAGATCTTAACGGTGATGGAAAAATTGACAACAATGACCGCCAGTTTCTGGGCAGTTTTATTCCAAAGGTCACTTATGCATTTAATCTTGGAGGCAATTACAAAAATTTTGATGCATCACTGTTCTTCCAGGGAGTTCAGGGTAATAAGATCTACAATGCTACCAGGGTTATTACCGAAGGCATGGTTCGTTTCTTTAATGCAGGAACACAGGTATTGAATGCATGGACACCAACAAACACAAATACAAACATCCCCCGTGCTATTTCATCTGATCCTAACAGGAATGCCCGTCCATCTACCAGGTTCCTTGAAGATGGTTCATTTTTACGCCTGAAAAATATAATGATAGGTTATACTGTACCTGCAAATTTTTTAGGAACACATACAAGAGGAACAGTGAAGAGCTTACGTATTTATGTGTCGGCACAAAATATTCTCACGTTTACAAAATATACGGGATACGATCCGGAAGTAGGTAACAGAACTCCCGGTTCATCATTAACCAATGGTATCGACTTTGCTGTGTATCCACAGCCTAAGTCTTTCCAGGCAGGAATTCAGGCAAGCTTTTAATGGTACATCCCAGGTTTATTTTATAAAACAATAATAGTATTATGAAACAAAATATAAAATCAATAATAGCAGCATCACTGGCAATTGTAAGTATGCTGGGCTGCGACAAAAAACTGGAGGTGTTGGATGAAAATAACCCAACAACGGAAAGTTATTTTAAAACAGCAGGTGAGCTGCAGAACGGTGTAAATGCTGTTTACTCAACTTTAAGATCTGCACAGCTGGTTGGCCGGGAATGGTTTTTTACACATGATATGAGAGGCGGCGAATGTTGGTCTGGTGGAGATCAGTTGGAAGCACCAAGAGCTGAATTGTTAAAGCAACCATCACCTGCTACATCAAACGCTGTAATGTCAAATGTATGGAGTGGCTGTTACCAAATGATCAACAGGGCAAACCTTGTAATTGCGAAAGGTCCTGCAATAACTGATAACACAGCATTGAGAGACCGTGTGGTTGGTGAAGCGAAATTTTTAAGAGGCTGGGCTTATTTTGAATTGGTATCACAATGGGGAGAAGTTCCGTTATATACAGAGCCTGTTAGTTCTGCTACAGGTTTCAAAGGCAAATCGCCTGTTGCCGATATTTATGCTTTTATTATTAGGGATCTTACTGAAGCTTCTGCAGCATTGCCGGCAAGCTATGGCTCATCTGATAATGGCCGGGCTACAAGTGGAGCAGCTAATTCTTTATTGGGCAGAGTGCTGATGCAAAAAGGTGATTATGCTGCTGCCAAAACTGCTTTGCTTAAAGTATATGGCAAATATTCGCTGGTTCCTAATTACCTGTGGAATTTTGACGGCGATATAAAGAGTGATGGCGGTGTAACAATTACAACAGGTCATGAATTTAATGCTGAATCTATTTTTGAAGTAGTGTTTGTTGATAAAGGTGATAACAATTTTAACTGGGGTTATATTGGCGAAGGTTCTACAAGCCCATTGAGTACTGTACGAAATCAAGAGTACGGAATTACCTGGGGTAATGTTATTCCTTCAGACAAATTTTTAAATGAATTTGAACCAAATGATCCAAGATATAAATTCACTATTTACGAAGAAGGTGATAATATCTTAACAGCTCCCGGTGCTGTTGACAATATCAATAACCCATCAGTTACACCACTTCAACTTACTGCTGCTGCAATGAACATTGCAAAGAGCACAAAGAATGGCGTAAACATTAAGCGGTTTTTCCGCAAGTATAGTATTTATGAATATGTAAACTCCGGATTCCATCCCGGTGGTATTAATCAACGTGTAATTCGTTATGCAGATGTATTGCTGATGTTAGCTGAATGTGAAGCAGAAGTAGGAACACCTGCACAGGCAGCTCTTTACATCAACGAAGTACGCAGTCGCCCGGGTGTTGCGATGCCTCCTGTTGCACCGGTAACCAAAAACGATGCATTGAAAGCAGTCATGCATGAAAGGGCAGTTGAATTAGGTGGCGAAGAAGTGGCCAGTATTGATGTTTTGCGTTGGAGGAAAAAAGGTTATTTCCCTTCGTTGAAACCTGATCCTGTACCGGGCCAGGTAGATATGTTCCCGATTCCTGCAATTGAAACTTCAACTAATCCAATGATAAAATAAATGGAGTAGTATAATTTAGATAGAGGCTATTCCAATAGCCTCTATTTTTTTGCTGATCAATAGCCCTGAATGTTTTAAACGATAACTTGTAACCAGCATGAGCAAGCTTTTCAATTACTATAAACAGTTTGTTGTTTTTACCGGCATCATTTTATTGCTGTCGTGTAATCGTCAACAAAAAGATACGTTGTTTACGCAATTGCCGGCAACAGCATCTGGTATACATTTTAGTAATGATATCCACGACAACGATTCTTCGTATTCTTTTATCAACGAGTTTGGTTATATGGGTGGAGGTGTGGGCATTGGCGATTTTAATAATGACGGGCAAAAGGATATTTTTTTTAGTGGTAACCAGGTAAGCAGCCGTTTGTATATTAACAAAGGCAATAATCAATTTGATGATATCACAGAGAAAGCAGGTATTGGTACCAATGTTTGGTGTACAGGCGTAAGCATTGTTGATATTAACCAGGATGGCTATGATGATATATATGTTTGCGTATTTGGTAAGGATCTGGTGACCCGTTCAAAAAATCTTTTATTCATCAACCAACACGATCTCAGTTTTAAAGAAGAAGCTGAAGCATACGGATTGGCAAATACAGGCAATTCCACACAGGCTGTGTTTTTTGATTATGACAAAGACGGCGATCTGGATATGTACCTTGCCAATTATTTATTATCCGCCAATAATTCCAACAACATTTTGCCACGTGACAAAAGCGGCTATTCACCTGCTAATGATAAGCTCTACCGCAATGATGGTGATAGTGCAAATACAGGGCATCCTGTTTATACAGATGTGTCAATGGCGGCCGGTATTAAAGAAGATGGCTATGGGCTGGGCGTATCAGTCAGTGATTTTAACAATGATGGCTGGCCGGATATTTATGTAGCGAATGATTTTATATCCAATGATGAATTATGGTTGAATAACCACAATGGTACCTTTACCAATTGTATTGACAAAGCCATTCAGCACCAGTCTTACTCCAGCATGGGTGCTGATGTTGCAGATATTAATAATGACACCTTAACGGATATCATTACGCTTGATATGCTACCGGAAACGAATAAACGAAAAAAGACTTCCGTCTCTTTTATGAATTATGACCGGTATGAATCGGAAAGAGCAATGGGTTATGAGCCGGAATTTATGCGTAATATGCTGCAGTTGAATAATGGTACTTTAAAAACAGGAAATACCAGTATCCCTTTTTTTAGTGAAATAGGACGATTAAGCGGCATACATGCTACCGACTGGAGCTGGAGTGTCTTGATGGCTGATTTTAATAATGATGGCTGGAAGGATATGCATGTCACCAATGGCATAGGAAGGGATTTTATTGATGCCGATTTCGTGGAGTTCAGTAATAATATTTTCAATAATAACTTAACAAAAGAAGAGAAGCAAAATACGATCAGAAAAAAACTGGCTTCATTAAAAAATGTGAATCTCCCCAATTATTTATACATCAATAATAAAGACCTCACATTTTCAGATGAATCAAAAAACGGAGGTGTTGATGAACCCTCTATGTCTAATGGTGCAGCTTATGTTGATTTGGATAATGATGGCGATCTTGATCTGGTTGTAAATAATATTAATAAACCGGCATTTGTTTTACTCAACAATACCAATCAAAAAAACAAAGCCACTACTTCTCATTTTTTAAGTCTGCAACTGATTGGAGACAGTCTGAACAGGAGAGGGTTTGGTGCAAAGATATTTGTCTACAATAACGGCAAGGTACAACTGCAGGAACAAAATCCTGTCCGTGGATACTTCTCATCGGTAGATCAGCAACTTGTTTTTGGATTAGATCAGGATGATCATGCAGATTCGTTAGTTGTTGTGTGGCCCGATGGAAAGAAACAGCTGTTAAAAAATGTAAAGGCTGATACCAGCTTGTCACTTGCATGGAAAAACGCCGGTATTGATCCTGTTGCTATTGTTGTTAGTTCTCCGTTTCTTTTTTCTGATATAACCGGGTACAATGGGTTGTTGTATAAACACACCGACAATATCTATAACGATTATGCCAGTCAACAATTATTGCCGCAGAAATATTCTCAAATGGGACCGTTTATAACTACCGGCGATATCAATAATGATGGTACAACGGATTTTTTTATTGGTGGGGCATTTAATTTCTCCGGAAGAATTTTCACACAAAATACCGGATCAATATTCACTTCAATAAATCTTACCGACAGCATTAAGTTTGAAGAAGATCAGGATTGCATTTTGTTTGATGCTGACAAAGATGGTGATAGCGACTTGCTTGTTACCTGCGGGGGTATGCAATATGAAGAAAATTCAATTTATTATAAACCCCGTATGTATAACAATGATGGCAAAGGTAATTTTAAACTGCAACCTGATGCTATTCCTGATTCGGTAAGAACCATTGCCGGCTCTGTAAGCGCAGGTGATTTCGATAACGATGGCTATCCCGATCTATTTATTGGTGGCAGGGTTTCAAAAAATTATCCCATAGCTCCAAGAAGTTTTTTATTGCACAATAACAAAGGCGTGTTCAGTGATGTTACTGCAAAGGTTTGTCCGGCCTTGCAAACACCCGGAATGATTACTGCAGCAGTATGGACAGATTTTGATAATGATCATCAAACAGATCTTATCATTGCGGGAGATTGGATGTCGTTACATTTTTTTAAAAATGATCGTGGACGTTTTATTGATGTAACAGCGGCTAACGGGCTTACTCAAATGAATGGCATGTGGCGTAGTTTAAATGCTACCGATATCGATAATGATGGCGATGTTGACCTGGTAGCAGGTAACCTTGGGTTGAATTGTGAATACAAGGTTAGCCTGCAGGAGCCGATGCAATTATTCGTAACTGATTTGGACGGTAACGGAAGTATCGACCCGTTTTTATTCTATTACATAAAAGACGGAGATGGTATTAAACGTTCTTATCCCGCCATCAGCAGAGGCCGCTTTGCTGAACGGGTACCAGCCATAAAAAAACAATTTCTATTGAATGAGGATTATGCACATGCCAGCTACCAGGATATTTTCAAAGGAAAAGCTCCCGAAAAAATTTTAGAATTTCGTTGTGATGAAACAAGAACCTGCTATTTTGAAAATACGGGCAACGGCAAATTCATCAAGCATGCGTTGCCGGTAGAAGCACAATTTTCACCCGTTAATACAATTATCTGCGACGACCTGGATAACGATGGGTTTAAAGACCTGTTACTGGCAGGTAATGAATACCAGGCCGAAGTAATGACGGGAAGATATGATGCATCTTATGGTTGTTTTCTTCGTGGCGGCAGCAATAAATCGTTCACATCAGTTCCCCCGGCAACCAGTGGTTTTATTTTGAATGGCGATGTAAAGGACATGGCGCTCATTCGTTTATCAAATGGAGAAAAAATAGTACTCGCTGCTGTCAATAATGATTCCATGCGAGTGTTTAAAATAGCTGTTGCAATCAATAAGTCAAAATAGCGATCAACAGGCAAATAATTTTCAGGATGATTGGACAGTCTGCAAACGCTTCTTCATTTTCTCCTCCTTTAACAATGATATTCAGCAGGGTTTCAACTGCCATCCGGCAGAAATTCTGTTGAAATAAAATTTTCTACCTGTTTTCGACTGAAAAAAACGGCAGGAATATTTTAGATTGAATTTTTTCATAGATTGAGCACACCTAACTTTGCGTTGCTATGACAAGAACTCAGGAATTATTAAACGATGTAGTCATCAAGTTTGCCGGCGATAGTGGTGATGGTATGCAATTGACCGGCAGCCAGTTTACCAACAATACGGCCCTCATGGGAATCGATCTTGCCACGTTCCCCGATTTCCCGGCTGAGATCCGTGCTCCGCAAGGAACGCTTGCCGGCGTGAGTGGTTACCAGTTGCGTTTCAGTAGTGATAGTGTGTACACTCCGGGTGATGATTGTGATGTACTGGTGGCTATGAATGCTGCTGCATTAAAAGCCAACCTGAAAGCCATTAAGAAGGGCGGAAAGATCATTATCAATACGGATGGTTTTGATGCGAAGAATCTTCGTCTTGCCAATTACCCCGAAGGTGTTAATCCTCTTGAAAACGATAGTTTATCAAACTACGAAGTGATCAAGATGGATGTTACCAAGATGACGAGAGAGGCGTTGAGTGATATCACGATGGGTATGAAGGAAAAAGACCGTGCAAAGAATATGTTTGTATTGGGCTTTTTGTACTGGATGTATAACCGTGATATGGAAAGTACCATCAACTTCCTCACAGAGAAATTTGGTAAGAAGCCTGATATTCTTGAAAGTAATATCAGGGTAATGAAAGCCGGTTATAACTACGGCGATACCACAGAAACATTTACCACAACTTATAAAGTAGAGAAAGCCAAAATGGAGCCCGGATTATACCGTTCCATTATGGGTAACCAGGCTGTGAGTTATGGTTTGATTGCCGCTTCGCAAAAGAGTGGGCTTCAATTATTCCTTGGCTCATATCCAATTACACCTGCTTCAGATATTTTACACGATCTCAGCAAGTACAAAGCCTTCGGCGTAAAAACATTCCAGGCCGAAGATGAAATTGCAGCTATCACATCATCCATTGGTGCTGCTTATGGCGGTTCATTGGCTGTTACTACAAGCAGTGGTCCCGGTATTGCCTTAAAAGGAGAAGCAATGGGTTTGGCTGTGATGCTGGAAATTCCGTTGCTTATTATCAATATTCAGCGTGGTGGACCTTCAACGGGTTTACCTACCAAGACAGAACAGAGTGATCTGATGCAGGCTTATTATGGCCGTAATGGTGAGTGCCCGATGCCGATCATTTCAGCATCAACACCTGCAGATTGTTTTGATGCGGTGTATGAAGCTGCACGCATTGCTGTGCAACACATGACACCGGTTATGTTCCTGAGCGATGGTTACATTGCCAATGGTGCTGAACCATGGAGGTTCCCGAAGAGTGCTGATCTTCCTGAAATAAAAGTGAACTTTAAAAAGGGACTTGACGAGGGTGAAGAAAAATTACAACCGTACAAACGAGATGAAAAGCTGGCTCGCCCCTGGGCTATCCCCGGCACACCGGGATTGGAACATCGTATAGGTGGGTTAGAAAAACAGGATATTACCGGTAACATCAGTTACGATGCCGATAACCACCAGCACATGGTGAAAACAAGACAGGCCAAAGTTGATAAAATTGCTGATTATATTCCTGAACAGAAATTAGACAGCGGAGCAGCAACAGGTAAAGTATTAGTGCTTGGATGGGGTAGTACTTATGGCGCAATCAAAAGTGCTTGTGCTGAATTGCAGGCGCAGGGTAAATCTGTGGCGCATGCTCATCTCCGTTACATTCGTCCTTTCCCCAAGAATCTGGGTGACATCCTGAAGAGTTATGATACCGTGTTGGTGCCCGAGATCAACAATGGTCAGTTGATACGTATTATCCGTGATCTGTATTTTGTTGATGCGAAAGCTTACAACAAGATCAAAGGTGTACCGATCACCAAAGGTGAATTGATTGAAGAGATCGGAAAGTATTTGTAAATTACTGCCAGCGTTCAACATAATTAAATCCATCAATACCCGTTGATGGATTTTTTGTTTTCATTATAAGAAGCTGAAATTATCTTACGTTCAAATCTTATGATCATGAACAGGAACATATTCATCACTACATTCCTTCTTATTTCATTTGCAGCAACTGCTCAACAAACAAAAGCACCTATCGAAAAAGAAAAATGGCATTGGGGTAATCCAAACAAACAGAATACGTCGGCTGGTTATGCGCAGGCATTGAAGGTGGGCGATGTATTATACATTTCCGGTACAGTAACTACTGAGCTTAATGAAAAAGGAGTAAAGCAGGTATATGCAGGTTTAGAACGTTCACTCAAACAATATGGCTTAACCTTTCAGCATGTCGTAAAGGAAAATCTTTATACCACCGATATTGAAGCGATGAAACAATTCAACTATGTACGCAAACAATTTTACAAAGGCGATTTTCCTGCTGCAACCTGGGTGCAGATCGTTCGGTTATTTATGCCCGATGCAAAACTGGAAGTGGAATTAATTGCACATTTTCCGAAATAATAGATTTCTTATTTACTTCTTTTTTTCAAATTTAGTTTTAGAAAGCTGCTTAGTTAAGCGGATGCTCAGGATGTAAACAGCAATGCCGGAAAGCATAAAAGCGCACCAAATTGTGAAAATAGTTTCTGAATTTGGCCAAGGAACAAACCATAAAATGGGAATGACAAAATGAGTATAAACATGGAAACGTAACAGCTTACTGTTGCCTCTGAAAAATGAGAAAAAAAATACGCCTGAGATAAGTAGTAGCAGGGATGTTGGAATTATAAGATATGGAATAAGCGTTTCAGGATACAGGCTATGAAATAAATTCAGGTATACAATATAGAGCACATATGTATAGAGGGCGTAACAAACTAAGCCCACTATTGTATAACCATAAAAGAGAATTATTTCTTTGCGATGTTGTTTATTCATTGCAATATGAATTTTTCTTACAAAAGCTAATTATTCTTCTCAAAATACTTACAGCAATGCTGCAATCCACATTCCCTGCATTTTGGTGTGCGTGCAACACAGATATAGCGCCCATGTAAAATGAGCCAGTGATGTGCTTTATGAATAAGTTCTGTTGGAAAATGTTTGATCAATTCTTTTTCAACGGCTAAAGGAGTAGTGGCTGTTTGTTTCACTAATCCAATTCGTTTACTAACACGAAACACATGTGTATCAACAGCCATGTTGGGCTGTTCATCCACAACTGATGTAATAACGTTGGCAGTTTTACGTCCAACCCCCGGCAGCTTTACCAACTCATCAACAGTTAATGGCACTTCGCTGTTAAACTCGTTAACGAGTTTTTGTGCCATGCCAATTAAATGTTTGGTTTTATTGTTGGGATAAGAAATGCTTTTGATCAGTGGAAATAATTCATCAAATGTAGCCTTGCTCATGCTTTCAGCATCAGGATATTTCTCAAAGATGGAAGGAGTGGTCAGGTTCACCCGTTTGTCGGTGCATTGGGCACTCAGGATAACGGCTACCAGTAACTGAAAAGGATTGTCGTACAGTAATTCTGTTTCGGCATCGGGGGCATGCACAGAAAAATAATCAATAACCGATTGGTAACGCTCTTTTGTTGTCATTCTGAATTGGGAATGACGGCGAAATTAGGGAAAGATCAGTTTGAAGATGAAATATCGGAAGCTGCCAGATCTTTATTCGCATATTTCAGCACAGACAGAACGGTTTCTGTTCTGGGAGAAAATTTAAATTTCGTAAGTCGTTGAGCTGCTTTTTTGATCACCTCGAATTTTTCTCTCAGGGTCCAATCTTCGGCCAACGCTTGTTCGATGGCGGCATTCTCGGCTGGGGTCGTTTCTTTGTAGAGATATTGTAACAAGTCTTCCGGCGTAAATTTATGTGTCATAAGCAATCCTGTTTTTTGTTGCGTAGGGGCTTCTCAAAGGATCTGCTTTGCTATTAAACGCTGTTGGTAAACTTGTATTGTACGGGGTCGGTATTTTTATTCGTTAAAGAGGAAAATGTCCTCATTATCACGCTTCATATAGTAGTTCTCACGGGCCAGGCGCTCGTAAGCTGAAGGGTCGTTTTTGCGCTTTTCCAGCTCTGTTTTGGCCGTTTCTATCTTCTGATCGTAATAGGTGCTGCTGCTCTTTAGTTCGGTGAGTTTCTTAAACCGGCTGATCTGGGTAATAAAATCATTCCGGTCAACAAATAACATCCATACCGCAAAACCAATAATGGTTAAAACATATTTGTTTTTCAATATGGGTGGAATATTATTCAGAATTTTCATATGCGATCAAAATAAAAATGGTTCATAGTTCACAGTTAATGCCCATGAACTATGAACCATTAACTATTTGCTATTTACCAAATTTAATCTTTCCTCCCGGATAAATTGCATTCTCGCCCAGCATTTCTTCAATGCGGATAAGCTGGTTGTACTTCGCCATACGATCGGTACGTGAAGCAGAACCTGTTTTAATTTGTCCGCAATTCAATGCAACAGCCAGATCAGCAATGGTTGTATCTTCTGTTTCACCGCTTCTATGACTCATTACAGTTGTGAAGCCTGCGTTCTGTGCCATTTGCACCGCATTGATCGTTTCAGTAACAGTACCGATCTGGTTTACTTTAATCAGGATGCTGTTGCTGATGCCTTTATCAATGCCTTCTTTTAAACGTTTTACGTTTGTAACAAAGAGATCATCGCCCACCAACTGGCATCTTTTGCCAAGGCTTTCAGTTAATTTTTTCCAACCTGCCCAATCATCTTCAGCCATACCATCTTCAATAGAAATAATTGGATATTTATTTACCCACTCGGTCCAGTAAGCAACCATTTCATCGCTGCTGATCACTTTGCCCGGGTTGCTCTTGTAGAATTTATAGGTGTTGGTTGCTTCATCATACATTTCACTTGATGCAGCATCCATTGCAATACCAACCTGCTCGCCTGGTTTGTATCCTGCAGCAGTGATGGCTTCCAATACAGTTTCAATTGCTTCTTCGTTGCTTTGAATTTCAGGAGCAAAACCACCCTCATCACCAACGTTCGTGCTGAAGCCTTTTTTCTTTAATACTGCTTTAAGGTGATGGAAAATCTCCACACCCCAACGTAAACCTTCACTGAAAGAAGGAGCACCAAAAGGAATCACCATGAATTCCTGGAAATCAATTTTGTTATCAGCATGTGCACCACCGTTCATGATATTCATCATCGGAACAGGGATCACTGTACTGTTTACACCACCGAGGTAACGGAACAAAGGCAAACCGCTTTCTTCAGCAGCTGCTTTTGCCACAGCCATACTTACTGCAAGCATTGCATTTGCACCAAGCGAACCTTTATTTTCTGTGCCATCAATTTTAATAAGAAGATTGTCGATGTAAGCCTGGCGTGTAACATCAATACCGATCAGCTGATCAGCAATCACATCATTTACATTTTGTACAGCTTTCAACACACCACGACCAAGGTATTTGCTTTTATCGCCATCACGTAATTCAACGGCTTCGTGTTTACCTGTACTTGCACCACTTGGTACGGCAGCACGGCCAATTATACCATTATCTGTTATCACGTCTACTTCAACTGTAGGGTTGCCACGGCTGTCGAGAATTTGTCTTGCATGAATGTCTGCGATAAAGCTCATAAAATTCAGTTTGTAGTTAATGTTATAGTCCGGAAGTCGTGAAGAGAAAATACCGGAAGAGTGTTCGTTCCGAAGATGGAGATCAGCAGAGTTGTTCTTTCGGACTTTCTAACTTCTCTCTTTTCTGACTTTTTGTTTGCGCTGCAAAGAAAAGACATTCAAAGGCAGCAACAAAGGATAAAAGGCAGTGAAATTGATTATTTTTAAGTACAACAAACGATTGTATGGACACAGCGATACTTACTTCCATTGCAATGGGCATTGCCCTCAGTGCCTGCTGTGGTTTCCGGGTATTTGTGCCCATGCTTGGAGCCAGTTTTGCAGCATACCAGCAGTGGTTTGTATTGCCAGCAGATATGCAATGGATGGGCAGCCTGCCTGCTTTGATTTGTTTTGGAACAGCAGCCATTCTTGAAATCGGCGCCTATTATATTCCTTTTGTTGATAACCTGCTGGATGCTATTGCCACACCATTAGCTGTTGCAGCAGGAACTGTATTGGCTGCATCGTTTTTACCCATTGCAGAATTCAGTCCGTTGTTGAAATGGATCATGGCCATTATTGCAGGTGGCGGAGCAGCAGGAGCCGTGCATGCAGGTATTGGCTTGCTGCGATTATTTTCGAGTAAGACAACTGCAGGAACCGGAAACGTTATTGTATCAACAGGTGAGAATGCAGCTGCTATTGGCGGAACAGCATTGAGTTTTATTGCACCAGTTTTAATAGCAGTGTTGATGCTTATTTTAGTTGGATGGATATTGGTGAAGGGAGCGGGGAGGTTGAGAAGAAAACATTAATTCGTCAAACTCCTGAACACATCTTCCAGTGAATTCTCATCACTCTTCAACGAAAGCACATTGAGATTTTTTTCGATCGATAATTGCAGCAATTGTTTCTTTACTGCATCAGGATTATCTGTTTTAAATTTCCAGGTAGTGTTGTTTATGCGAATACAATTTTGAATTGAATTAAAGAGCGATTCATCTACTTCTTCTTTTAATTCAAGTATTACTTCACCAGCATGAACTTTCTTTAACAGATTAGATAACTGATCATCTGCAACAATGGTTCCTTTGTTGATAATGATCACACGGTCGCAAATGGCTTGCACTTCCTGTAAGATGTGTGAGGAGAATAAAACTGTTTTGTTCAATCCAAGTTGTTTGATCACATCTCTTATCTCAATGATCTGGTTGGGGTCAAGTCCGCTTGTTGGTTCATCTAAGATCAACACTTCAGGATCATGAATGAGTGCAGCCGCCAAGCCAACACGCTGCTTATAACCTTTTGATAGCTGACCTATCTTTTTATGTGCTTCAGGTGTTAACCCAACCTGCTCAATTGTTGTTTGGATTTTGTTCTTTGGATTTTGTATTTGATGCACTTCAGCAACAAAAGCTAAATATTCTTTCACATACATGTCATAATACAACGCATTGCTCTCCGGCAAATAACCGATCTTTTGTTTGCTGCCGATAGGATTATCGTTCACCTTTATATCACACACTACAGCAGTACCACTTGTTGGTTGCAGGTAACCGGTGATCATTTTCATGGTGGTGCTTTTACCTGCGCCATTCGGCCCAAGGAAACCAACGATCTCTCCTTTATTTACTTTAAAGGAAATATTGTTCACCGCTTTTTGCTCACCATAAAGTTTCACCAGGTTATTGACCTCAATTGACATGTGCTGTGTTTGGTTCAAAAATAGATGAAATATCTATAAAAATTATTGAGCTATTTTGACCAAAAGCGATAATAATTTTTGTGGATATACTAAGTGGCCAAAAAAAAATGAAAATTAACACATGAAATGCAGGACATCATCAGGGGATTAGCAATACCGTTCCTTTTTGTGTATACGATTTTCCGTTGCGTTTGTAGTTAACCGTCCAGGTGTACAGACCGGGTGGTGCTTTGCTATTTTTCATGCGGCCATCCCAACCGTTAAATATTGAGTTGGTTGAGAAGATCTGCTGGCCCCAGCGGTTGTAAATTTTAAAATCAAAAGATTCAATACGGAAATAAGCCTTTGCATAAAGTACATCATTCAATCTGTCGTCATTTGGTGTAAAGGCGTTTGGTACAAAGATAATATCCGCACAATCTTTATAATCAATTGTAACATCATCAACAGCAATTCCACAACCATTACCAACAGTAACAGAATATGTGCCGGGAAACGTAACAACAATGCTGCTGTCTGTTTCATTTGTGCTCCACAAATAATATTCAGCTAATGGATGTGTAGCATTCAACAACAAGGGTTCATTTACACAAAGCGTCGTATCGCTGATAAGCTGAACAGTAGGTGTATAATTTCTTGTGATGGTAAAACTATCTGTGCGGTCGCACAAGCCATCGCTTGTAAGTAGTGAATAGATGCCTGCAGTTGTAAGTGTTCGTTGTGCTGATGTTGTTCCATCGTTCCACAAATATGTTGCAGCAGTTGGTTGTTGAGCATCTATATCTAATGTTTGTGTATCGCATAGCAATGTGTCAAAAGGAAGAAGGCGTAGCAAGGGATTTGATTGAACTACAACAGCAATTGAATCCATACTTGAACAACCACCTTTGGTGATTAGCCGCACATGATACATTCCATTGTTACTTGCGGTTGCATTCCGTATGCGCAAGGTGTCGTTACTCATGTTCAGCGGTGAGCCATTAGCGGTCCAGATATAAGCGATTGCATCAACTGGCACTACAAGTAAAACATCTTTCGTTTCACATACCGGCAGGTTGCTTTGCAACATAGGCGTTACTGGTGCAAAAACGTGAATCGGAATACTTGGAGAAATTGAACGGCAATTTGTTGAATTGATATTCGCTGCTTCTGCTGCCAGCAAACGATAATTACCACTATCTGCTTTCTGAATATTATTGATGGTTAAGTCAGGAGTAGTAGCAGTTGGAATATTCACCCAACCACTTCCATTATTAAATTGCCATTGGTAAGCAGGATTGGTATAAGATACTGCTGTTACATTTCCACTAATGCTGATGTTGCTGCCAACACAAGCATCGTTCGTATTGAGCATGGTTCCATTAACAACAGGAGCAATGCTGGCACCACAAAGTGTAAACTCAATATCATCAAGCGCAAGATCGTTACCTAAACCGCCAACCTGGTTATTAAAGATCCGAAGTATGACCGCTGTTTCTCCGGCGGGCAATGAGAAATTAAATCCATACTGTGTCCATGTAAGTGAACTGAAGCGTGGAATTGATGGCGTTAGAAAACTTGATAATACAGCACCTGTAGTAGCACTTGCAATTTCAAAACGCAATATCGGGTCAAGCGGGTTGGTACTTCCTGCAGGAATAAGATTGGCCAACCATGCAGAGAAATACAATAGAGAACCGGAGCAGAGATTGCTGACCGTTGTTTCGTAAAACTTTCCTGCAGTGTAATCAGCATTCACAATCATCATATTGCCACCGGAACGATCATTACCTATATGCCATACATTGAACTGGCGCTGACCAGTAGCAATATCTGCAGTTGTTTTACGTATACCATATTGGCCATCATCAATAAAACCAAGCGAATCAAATGAATAAGTAGTAACTCCGGCAGGAAGTCTTGATCCGGTTAATGGAGAGCTGATGCTGCCGCCAAAATTTTCATAAAACAATACATTGCTTGAGCACTGCGCATACGATTGAACTGTCGATATGCATAAACTAACAATCGCTATTAAAAAATAAAATGGCTTCAGGTTGTACATCGGTTACTTAAGAAGCTTAAATGTAAACATTCATTCAGTACAAACAAAAAGCCCTTGCTAAACAACAAGGGCTTTCATAAAAAACCAACCATATGAACAGACATCGAACAGATCAATAGGGTATTGTCTGTTTTCTTTCAATAAAAAGACCGATGCAGAATAAAATTCGCTGCATAAGGCTGCAATATTTTTATATTTACGGCCCAAAGAACGAATGATGTCATATCCTTACCAGATCAAATCTTACGAAGAGTACAGAGAAGCTTATCAAAAAAGTGTTGAACAGCCTGAAGAATTCTGGGGTTCAATAGCTGAACATTTTCATTTTCGTAAAAAATGGGACAAGGTTCTTGAATGGAATTTCAAAGAACCAAAAGTTGAGTGGTTCAAAGGTGCAAAACTTAACATCACTGAAAATTGTATCGATCGTCATTTGGAAACATTGGGCGATAAACCAGCCATTATCTGGGAGCCTAATAACCCGGAAGAACGTGTGCGTGTAGTAACCTACAATCGTTTGCACAAACGTGTTTGTCAGTTTGCCCAGGTTCTTATCAACAACGGTGTAAAAAAAGGCGACCGTGTTTGTATTTATATGGGCATGGTGCCTGAGTTGGCTTATGCAGTGTTAGGTTGTGCACGTATTGGTGCTATTCATAGTGTGATCTTTGGTGGCTTTAGTGCACAAAGCATTGCCGATCGTTTGTATGATGCACAGGCAGAATTTATTGTTACCTGCGATGGTGCTTACCGTGGCAATAAGGATATTCCATTGAAGAGTGTGATCGATGATGCATTGATCGGTAACAGAACAGTAAAGAAAGTTATCGTTTATACACGCACACGCACACCCGTTTCCATGTTGAAAGGAAGAGATGTATGGTGGGAAGATGAAATGGAATTTGCAGAACACCAGGTAGAGAAAAATGGTGTGGTAAGTTTTCCTGCAGAAGAAATGGATGCAGAAGATCCCTTGTTCATATTATACACAAGTGGTTCAACAGGAAAACCAAAAGGTGTGGTGCACAGCAGTGCCGGTTATATGATCTGGACCAATTACACATTCGTGAATACATTCCAATATAAAAAAGGCGATGTGCATTTTTGCACAGCTGATATTGGCTGGATCACCGGGCACAGCTATATTTTATATGGTCCATTAAGCGCAGGTGCAACTTCATTGATGTTTGAAGGTATTCCTACATGGCCGGATGCCGGACGTTTTTGGGATATTGTTGATAAGCATAAAGTAAATATTCTTTACACTGCACCAACAGCCATCCGCAGTTTGATGGGCTTTGGTTTAGATCCGTTGAAAGGAAAAGATCTTTCCTCATTAAAAATACTGGGTACTGTTGGTGAACCTATTAACGAAGAAGCATGGCATTGGTATGATGAACATATTGGCAAAGGCAAATGTCCCATTGTTGATACATGGTGGCAAACAGAAACGGGTGGTTGTTTAATTTCAAACATGGCAGGTGTTACACCGGCAAAACCAAGTTGGGCAACATTGCCTATGCCCGGAGTGCAACCAATATTGGTAGATGAGAATGGAAAAGAAGTAACAGAGAAGGATGAGCATGGCTATTTGAAAGGAAACCTTTGTATTAAAGCACCATGGCCTGCAATACTTCGTACAACTTATGGTGATCATGAACGTTGCCGCACAAATTATTTTGCAACGTATGAAAATTTATATTTCACGGGTGATGGTGCATTGAAAGATGAAAATGGTTTCTATCGCATCACCGGAAGGGTAGATGATGTGTTGAATGTAAGCGGTCATCGATTAGGTACTGCTGAAATTGAGAACGCATTGAATATGCATGCAGGTGTGGTGGAAAGTGCAGTAGTTGGTTATCCGCATGATGTAAAAGGACAGGGCGTTTATGCGTACGTTGTTTACGGACACATGCATGGCGATGAAGAGCTTACACGAAAAGATATTCTGCAAACAGTTACCCGCATCATCGGTCCTATTGCCAAGCCCGATAAGATTCAGTTTGTAAGTGGCTTACCCAAAACAAGAAGCGGTAAGATCATGCGACGCATTTTAAGAAAGATCGCTGAGAATGATCTGAGTAATCTTGGTGATACATCCACCTTACTTGATCCCGGAGTAGTAGACGAAATAAAAAACGGAAAGTTATAAAAAAGAGAAGCCCCGACACCTACGATCGGGGCTTTTTCTTACAAGTGGATTTTGGGTATCGATCCGTGTAAGTTTATTAAGTCGCTGAATTATTTTATTCCAGCGGCATTTTCGCAAACCATAATGTTTTTCCACTTTTATTTTCTCCAAAGAAGAAGATTTGGGAGTTACCTTTTAGCGGCATCATGGGATATTTATTGTTTACATAGTAATCTGTTTTACCCTGCCCGAACTGTACAAAGTCACCAATCTTTGCATTAAGCACATCAACAATTGCTACATTGGGATATAAGAGGAACTTGTACTTACTTTCACCAAGCTCTTTTTCTTGTCTCCAGCCTTTCATTTCCATAATAGTCCAGTATAACTTACCATCGGGCCCTACCCATAATAATTGATTGTTGGCAGATGATTTGGCATCTTTATCATTCTCTTCACGGCGAACACCATAAGCTGCTCTTAATATTCCATCATTCGCAAAATGCATCATAATAATATCTTCATATTGCAGCCCTCCCTGTGCAGCTCCACCACCGCCGGTTCCTGTTATTGTGCCTAAAAATTTATTTCCACCAAGGACACCGCCTTTTGATTTAGAATATTTCTGGCCTGCAATCATTAGGTCGCCATTGGGCATTGCTTTTACAGTTGATACTTTAAACTTACGACCAGTATATTCGGGTTTTCTTTTTTGCGATGGAGGGGATTGTGATTTTTTGTCAAAGTCATCCAATGTATTTAAAGTGGTATATACAGCTTTGCCATTTGCAATTTTTACAATTTGAAACCCCTTCGCTTTAAATTTTTCTATTTCCTCGTCTCGCATTCCAAAAGGTGCGGCAAATTTTTCATTGAAATAGTCTTTCTGGCTATCCTCATCACCAGTAGCACCAACAATATATACACCGTCGTTTGTTTCAATTAACATATCCCCATTAAAAATACCTGTCTTACTTTTAAAAGGTATGCGCTCCTTTAACTTTCCATCAGTACTGATTCTGGCAAACGAATAATTTTTTGCATCAGGGTCGGCCACAGATTTAAAACCTTTTCCGCCCATTGGGGCAAATACCATAATCAATTCTTTCTGTTCGGTATTTTCTTCATCTTCATCAGCATCATCTGTATTTGCAGCTACCAGCGTTTGTGGAAAATCAAATTTAAATTCTTCATCACTCAGTTTATTTAATTCATGATCATATCGAAGTATATGAAACTCCGTTGTCATTGTTAACATATTACCAAGCCCTTTACCTTTATCTGTTGCAATAATCATGATGTCGCCGTTAGGTTGCTCAGCATGTGTTATATACTGAAGTTTGCCGCCATCATCTGTTTTAGGTTTAAGTTTTTCACCTGATGTTACTTTGCGATCGTAACCGCCCCAAAACCAGTTCCATTTATATTTATAAGTTTTGCGTCGTAAAATAAGCGTACCCATAAAATTTTTCTCAACAGTTACAGCCTCCTGTTCCCATTCATCTCCTTTATCTGCCCGGTATCCTTTTACTTTTTCCATGGGTACTTCACTGTCTTCTTTACTTTTAAAAGTAAAGTCCAGATCAAAATTGTAAGTTTCAAACTTTGCCTTTTTATTTGTTGCTTTTGTAACAAATGTGAGCGATAGCTTGTTATTAGATTCGTCAATTACCGGCTCGTACATATAGCCTCTGTTTGCTTTGCCGCTTATTTCATAATTAGCTTCTTTAGTTAATCGTTGAGCAACTACCTGGTTAACTGTAAAAAGGAAAAACAATAAAAAATGTCTTGGTTTCATGTTGTGGAATTTGAAACCAAATAAAAGCCTTACTTCTTTTTGATCTTATACCCTTGAGACGGTATTTTAACGAAGTATGGTCACTTCAGTGCCAACGGGAAGGAGTGTGTATAGTTCTTTAGCGTACTCACGTTTTGTGGAAATACAGCCGAGCGTCCAATTGTAATAGTAATCTACAAAACGATCTTCGTTACGCCGGGTGGCATGTATGCCAATACCTCCACCAGGTCTTGCATTGGCTGGAATAACGCCCTG
Organism: Lacibacter sp.; assembly: GCF_035299325.1. Classification (GTDB taxonomy): domain Bacteria; phylum Bacteroidota; class Bacteroidia; order Chitinophagales; family Chitinophagaceae; genus Lacibacter. The sequence continues at coordinate 46,400 of NZ_DATGWT010000023.1, forward strand.
CGATTTACGGGCGTTGAATTTTTCTATGTCACTTTGTGTGGGATAGTCGAGCAATAAAAAATGACCCCATTCTGCGTGAAGCTTCTTGGCAATGATTCGATAGGTTCCTTCCGGAGTCCGACGATCACCCTCCATCATTTTATCAGTCAGTTCGCTTGAACCAAATACCACAGGATAAGTAAACAACCATCCTTCTTCATCATACACTTTCAACTCGTAGTTGCTTTTATCAATAACTACTTTGTAGTAAGCTGATTTTTTTACAGCTGGTTTATGAAGTGCTGTTTTACTCCGGCTGAAAAAACTAAACCCGGATAACATCAGCATCAGCACACAACAAAGAATAAGTGGGGTTGACCGGTTCTTCATTTTCACGTTGTTTTCAACTGAATCTTTTCTGTTTTTAATTGTCAGTTGTTATTCGTCATTAAAAATTAATCTCGCTTTAATGCAGAAATTGCTCATTAATTTTTTATAACTCATTTCAACAGTACAGAATTAACGGGCAATAATTATGCTATAGTATGGGTGTGAATTTAATTAACAATCCCTTTATGAAGAAGTGGTGGATAACCTTGTTTGAAGCTATACAATAAAGCCGCCCTGTAAATGAGGCGGCTTTATTTTTTATTCGTAAGAATGCTTAGTGAAAAACTTTTGGCTCCAGTGTTTTTGCTTCGGCAATCATGGCTGCCAGTTTTTCTGCTGAAGGAACTTTGCCGGTCAAACCAAACTTTTCATTTGTCTCTACCATCTTTGCATGCAGGTTTTCTGCATTGCGTGTAGCAAGTTCTTTCACGGTATCAACTCCTGCAGCTTCCAGTAACTCCGCTGTTTGTCCGGCAACACCATTAATGCGGTGGAGATCGGCATGGTTCACCCAGGTGAGGATCAGGTTTTCAGGGATCTCAGTTATTTCATTGATCGCTACCCGTCCTTTTTTTGTTCCGCCTTGTGCCAACAGATCGTCTGTTGTAAAAATGGCCATGGTTTCCAATCGTGCTGCATAGTTTGGACCAATGCCTTCAATATCGATCACTTTATAACCCATAGTTCGTTTTTTAAATTTCGACAAAGTAAAGAAATTATCAAGTTATAGAAGTGTTTAATCAAATCGGGTAAGCCACCCATAAAAAAACCGCTCCTCAAAAGAGAAGCGGTTAGCCAGAGAATACAGCGTGAGCTGTATTACCAGCTGCTGAATCTTATACCAAAGTTGTAAGGCGTTTGTTCCAGTCCGTTTTTATGTAAGTTGTTGAGTGCGTAGCTTCCGTATAAGCGAACCGCACCCAGGTTCAATTCACCAATTGCAGAAAGCTTCCATGGTTCAAGGTTGAAATCGCTTCTTACTTTTTCTTTACCGTTTTGTTCACTCTTCATTTTCTGGCGGGCTGCATACATGTAACCTGCGCTTACACCGGCACTGAAGCCATAACCTTTTTTACGCTTGGGAGCAAAGTTGAAATCGAGCATAACAGGCACAGTTAAATAATCAGCTGCCAGTTTATTTTTTCTGTATTTGAAATTGTCGATGGTAATATTTGTAACGGGTTCGGTATTGTAACGAATGCTTTTTTCGAAACTGTAATTATTCATCTCTACACCTAAACCATATTTCAGGTTTACTACGTGTTTGATCAGGTTTACACGTTGCATAAAGAACCAAACGTTTACATTAATAGAGCGACCGTTACGCAGACCCATTTGGTCTTTTGTTCCTGTTGGGAAAAATGCCTGTGCTTCAGGTGATGCATAATTTGTTTGATCATTTACGTTAGAGAAACCAAGATCAAGAATAAGCCAGTTTGTACTGATGTTTGATTTTTTATACTCTTTACGTTTTTTGATTTCAACCGATACGCCGTCATCATCGTCGTCATCGTCATTTTCATCTTTTTCTGCTTTCTTTTCTTTGCCATCATGTTTTTTGATGATGATCATGTTGCCGACTTTAATGGTATCGGCACTTTGTGGTTTTGTGGTGTCGCTTTGTGCATTGAGGCCGAGGCATAGTACTAGACCAAGCAATGAGAATAAAAACTGCTTCATAAAAATTTCCGTTTAAAGTTTTTGTTATTGGGTGTTTACTGCAAACACTGCAAAGCGTACTTCGGAAGAACTTGATTGAATACCGGTTTTACGTTCAAGCGTCCGTTTTGCTTTTTTTATCAACCCTGCTATTCCACTTCTGCGTTGCCTTTCTTCGTTAAGGAGTCCGTCCTCTTCTTCGTCGGCAACATCGTTGTTGTAAGCAGCATAGCTGATGTTGTTTGCTATAGGTTGTACGGTTGAAGTTTTAGAAATGTTACTGGGGGCATCAATTTTATTTTCAACTATTTTTTCAGTTACATCAGTCTTCACAATATCTATTGGTTTTTCAACAACAGGCGTAGTAATTGTTGTTTCTGTTTTTCCAGTTGTATTAACTGTAGGCGCAGAAACATTGCCAGTTGTAGATGTTTTTGTTTTTTCTGTTGATTCAGTAGATGCTGTAGATTGATTAAACTCGCTGGTTTGTTCATCCAGTGTCTCTTTCACTAAATCTTTTACGGAAGACGGCCTGTTTGTTTCTTCTGTATTTTTCTTTACCGGTTGTTGTTGATCAATAACAGCAATAGATTCCGGTTTATCTGTTGTTTTCGTTTTATCCAACATCAGCCACATGGCACTGCCCAGCAATACAACAACTGCCGCTGCAGCGCTCCATCTCCTGGCTGTTATGCTCATCGAGAATACATGTGCAGGTTCAGCTTGTTTATACAGTAAAGATTTATCGGGGAATACAATAGAAGTGTCAGCTGTTAACTGGCTGCGACGAAGCCACTGTAATTCTTTCTGAAGTGTTGTGTTAGCTACAAGTTCTTTTTCAACTTGTGCTTTTTCATCAGCTCTTAATTCATCATCAATATAAAGTAACAATTGCTCTTCGCTGATGTTGCTTTCTTCATCAACCGGTTTCAATAAAGAATTGATGAATATTGAATCCAGTTTTACATCATCTGTAAAAGTAGACTGCTGGATCAAATCAAATTCTTCCTGTAAGTCGGGATTAGATGCCACAAATGCTTCCACAATTTTCCGCTGCCCGGCTGTCAACTCGTTGTCGACATACAGGAGGAAAAACTCTTCGTAATTATGGCGGTTAATGTTCATTGTTATTCAAGTTAATGGTTCATTGTTCATGGTTCATTTCAAAGCATTTTGCCATGAACTATCAACTATGATCTATATCCTACATTACATTCTCAATACTCACTAAATAATTCTTCAACTGTAATCTTGCTCTGTGCAAATAAACTTTCACCTGGCTTTCGTTCAATCCCGTTATTTCACCAATCTCGTCGTAACTGTATCCTTCGTAATCTTTTAATAAAACCAGGCTTCTTGCTGTTTCACTCAACCGGGCCAGTGCCTCTTCCAACACTTTCTTCATATTATGTTGCGGCCTTTCCTGTATTCTCACTTCTTCTGCAAATTCATCTCGCAGGCTCACCCGTTTGTGTTTGCGAATGTGATCGATCATCTGGTTGTAGGCAATGGTAAACAGGTATGATTTGCTGCGCTCATTGTCTACATTGTCTTTATTCACCCACAATTTTTCGAAAGCACTCTGCACAACATCCCGTGCATCTTCTTCGTGCCCCAAATTCTTGAGGATAAAACGGTATACGTTGTCGGCATACCGGGTCACACATTCATTATATTCTCTGGCGGTCATAAATCAGTTAGTGATCCGTGATGATAAATTTAACTATCAGTAATACGGACACCGAAAATAAAAGTTACAGGAAAATAAAAATATTTTTAGAGCGTACCTGAAAAAGAATCGAAAATGAAGAAGCCGGTTTGCGGTGCCGTGTTTGGCGCCGGTTTTTCCTGGCAGGTTTTGCTGCATTTGGGAGATGAAGCAGAAGATTTTTTGGCAGGTGTGATGGTAAGCAATGCCCATGCAGAAACGGTAACTAATACCACAGCACCAAGAAGGATGATTTGCTTTTTCATAAACACCTGTTTGAAGGATAAGACGAAGGTAGAAGGAAAATGTTACAGTTGTACCACATATTTGTGTGAATTTCTTGAACATGCAATCGGTTACGCATAAAAGAACCTCTGAATCCTCTTATTTTTGTCGTTTAAACCTATTGTTATGAATGAGAAGTTAGTGCAACGCATTGCAAATGAATTGGATGAGATCAAGACCAACGGGCTTTTTAAAACCGAGCGCATCATTGAGAGCGCCCAAGGTCCTGAGATCATGGTCAACGGGAAGGTTGTATTGAATTTCTGTGCCAATAATTATCTCGGCTTGTCGTCGCATCCGAAAGTGATTGAGGCGGCAAAAAAATACATCGACCTCCGTGGCTTTGGGATGAGCAGCGTACGTTTTATTTGCGGAACGCAGGATATTCATAAAGAACTGGAAAAGAAAATTTCGAAATTCCTCGGTACAGAAGATACCATTTTATATGCCGCGGCTTTTGATGCCAACGGGGGTGTATTTGAGCCCTTGTTTGGCGAACAGGATGCCATCATCAGCGATGCGTTGAACCATGCCAGCATTATTGACGGGGTGCGTTTGTGTAAAGCTCAGCGTTTCCGTTATGAGCATAACAACATGGCCGATCTTGAAGCCAAACTGCAGGAAGCAGCGGGTGCCCGTAACCGTGTGATTGTTACTGATGGAAGTTTCAGTATGGATGGCACCATTGCCCAGCTCGATAAAATTGTTGAACTCGCAGAAAAATATGATGCAGCGATCATGGTCGATGAATGTCATTCAAGCGGCTTTCTCGGAAAGACCGGTCGTGGCACTCATGAATACCGCGGAGTGATGGGTAAGATCGATATCATTACAGGTACACTAGGTAAAGCACTCGGCGGCGCCAGTGGCGGTTTCACCAGTGGTCGTAAAGAAGTGATCGAAATGTTGCGTCAACGTTCACGCCCCTATCTTTTCAGTAATACATTGGCCCCAAGTATTGTGGGTGCATCCATTGCCGTAATGGATCTGTTAAGCGAAACAACTGAACTGCGTGATAAACTCGAAGCCAATACAAAATACTTCCGTAGTAAAATGACCGCTGCCGGTTTTGATATTAAACCGGGTGACCATCCGATTGTTCCCATCATGTTATACGATGCAGTGGTGGCGCAGGATTTTGCGGCCAAATTGTTGAAGGAAGGAATTTATGTGATCGGATTTTTCTTCCCGGTTGTACCAAAAGGCCAGGCACGCATACGTGTACAATTAAGTGCAGCGCATGATCAACAGCATTTAGACAAAGCCATTGCGGCGTTTACAAAAGTGGGGAAAGAGTTGGGTGTATTGAAAGAAGTAACCGTATGAGGAAACTCTTGATTGTACATGCATTGCTGCTGATCTGTTTGGTTTCATCAGCACAACAACTTTCATTTCCACAATCTTTTGTTGGCAACTGGAAAGGCACACTTACATGGAATCGGCCAGAAAAAGTGCCACAGCAATTTACCATGAGTTTGAATATTCAAGCTGTTGACAGTGGTCGTTATACCTGGCAGATAATTTATGGTGATGAGCAGAAAGACAATCGTCCGTACATATTAATGCCGGTCGATACAACAAAAGGTCATTGGCAAATCGATGAACGAAATACAATTGTGCTGGATGGATATTTTATCGGTAATACGTTTAGTTCTGTCTTTGCCGTATCAGGCAGCACGATTGTCAGCAAGTATGAATTAACCGCTGACGGCTTGATGGTTTCATTTACTACTTACGCAGCAAAACCAATTGCAAAAACGGGTGGTACTTCAAAAGAAATACCACCCGTTGATAGTTATAAAGTAGTTGGGCTGCAGCAAGGATTGCTGAGGCGTGAGTAACAATTTATTATCGTTTGATCCTGAAACTTCCTTCCGTTACATTTAAAACCGTTGTACCTGTCATTGCCTGCATTTTTCCACTAAAGGTTCCTGCTACAACCGTACTTGTCAGTTCCGTAATGCGGATCTTGAGGTTTACATCGGTTGGTACCAGTAAAGTACTATACTGTTCGCCTGTAGCATCAAAATACAAAAGCGCACCTTGTATGGTTTGGCCAACTGTAGCATCTGAATAATCTTTATTGGCAACAATCGGGGTAATATCATTTATGTTAATACCCATCAGGTTTGTAGTTGAACTAGACGTGCTGAATGTGCCCTGGATCGATGCAGTGTAAATAGTTGTGCCAACGATATCAATTGAACTAAAAACAGCAAATGTATTAGCGTTAAATTCTTTTTGTACACCGTTAATTTTAAATTTCATAAAGTAGCTGCTGCTTCCTCCTGTGCCGCCTCCTCCACCTGTTCCGCCGGTTCCACCGCTTCCGCCACTGCTGAATGATTTTTCTTTTGAACAGGAGCTAAGCCCAAAAGAAATGATTGCAAAGAGAAGTGTTAAAGCATAGAGTTGATTCTTTTTCATCTGTCTGATTTTTGCTTGAAATAAGTACTGCAAGATGCAATTTTTATTTGAAGATAGCTTCTGTTGTGAACAGGTTTTAAGTGCTTTTATTTAATGGTGGGGATCAATCCACGTATACCCATATCAACCAGGGTTTCGCCTTTCAACGGCTCCCATTTACCATTTGGGTTCAGGTCTTTCCATTCCACGCTCTTGTTGATGCTGAAACTGCATTCCACCACAATATCTTTTGTTTCATTTCCGGTGATCTTCAGTTTGCCATTGGCAAACGCTGCTGTTACCACACAACTTCCTGCAGGAATGGGTGATGTATTGAACAATGGATTTACAACTGTTGTTGCTCCGGCAGGTGCCTGACCGCTTTGTGCAACAGGAATATTTGTTCCCAGCACAGGAACACTTGTTTCGAAACCCCAGAAACCCTGGGTGCGGTTACCATTTACCGGTATACTTTGTGTTTTTACTGTAAACGTTTTGATATAACTGTTGAAACCAATGAACGATGCAATGGTTGCCGTAAGATCCTGGTTTATGGAAACACCGTTGATGGTTGTATCAACTCTTATTTTCACATCGCCATTTTGATAAGCGAGTGAGATACGCAGCCATTCATATTCACCAACAGCTATCTGGTTGATGGGCACTTCATAAAACACTTCGTTATTGCCTGCTTGCGGTGCTTTTTCAAAGTCAATGGCATTACTGCCGCCAGCAGTTGTTTCTGCTGCATGATACAGTACTGCACCTTTTCCCAATAACGTAAGAGGACCGGGAGCAAGCTCAATATAATGCGCACTCATCTTATTCATCACGCCACTTTGGGCTGCATTACCTGCAGGTATAGTTGATGGCTGACCAATATTATTCAGTCTTACCTGTGTGGAATCGAATTTGAATTTGAAAATAACTTTTGCAGAACGGTTGCCGGTTTCATTTTTCTTGCAGCTTAGCGCAAAAAAGCTAACACTGATCAACAGTGGCAGTAGTGTACGGGGCATGATGGCTGGTTTTGAGCCTCTAAAACGCCGGGAAAGGACGCTTATTGCTTTTCGGAAAGTTTTAGGAGGCCATTCACATTCTCACTTTACTTTTGTGCAAAATTTTAAACATGCGGTTTGTTCCTGTTTTGTTCTTCCTGGTTGTACTTTTTAACTCTTGTTCCATCAATAATTTTTCGATTGATAACGACCTGAAACAGTATTTCGATAAATACAAAGCAACCGGTTCTTTTGCGTTGTTTGATAATGCGCAGGCACAGTTTACCATTTACGATTCAGCTAATTTCAGAAAACGTTTTACACCCGCTTCCACATTCAAAATTGTGAACTCACTCATTGGCTTGGAAACAGGAAAGATCTTTGATGAAAAGATGGTCATTAAATGGGACGGTGTGGTAAGAGATCGAACAGAGTTGAACAAGGATATGACGATGGAAGAAGCATTTAAAGTTTCATCGGTTCCTTATTACCAGGAAGTGGCACGCAGGATCGGTAAGGATACGATGCAGTTCTGGATTGATACATTGCAATACGGAAACAAAAACATAGGTGTTGCGGTTGATTCATTCTGGCTCAACAACGCCATTAAAATTTCGCCCGATGAACAATTGGGCTTGGTAAAACGCCTGTATTTTGAACAGCTTCCTTTTCAGAAACGTACCCAGCAGATCGTTCGCAAAGTGATGATGCAGGAAGATAATTCGCTGTACAAACTCGCCTACAAAACAGGTTGGGGTTTCGATGAAAAAGGTGAAAACATTGGCTGGATCGTGGGTTGGATCGAAGAAAACCGTCACCCTTACTTTTTTGTGTTGCTGGTTCAATCACCTGATGAAAAATACGACATGAGGAATAATCGTCTTGCATTGCTGAAAGACATTTTGAAGCATTACGATTTTATGCAGGGGAAGAAATAATGAATGAGCAATTGGCAATAAGCAATAGGCAAGTCGGACGCAAATGAGTATTGTTCTTTGCTAATTGCCCATTGAGTATTGCCTATTAAAGAAATCTGGCTTAACTTTTGTTTATTTCGGTAAACTTGTACTTTGTACCCTGAAACTTGTACGTTATTAATCACAATTATCCTTGTTCTCCTTCGCACATATCGAATATTTACTCTTGCTGGCAGTAGTTATACCAGTGATTTTATTATTTGTATTCAACAAGCGTTGGAAAAAGAAGACAAAAAAGAAAATTGGTGACGAACAGTTGGTGAATCTCTTAACAGCCAATCATTCCGGGAAAAAATTTGCAGCGAAGTTTTATCTCATTCTGGCCGCTATTGCATTAACAGCAGTAGGTGCGGCTAATCTGCGTACAGCAGGGAAAGCAGAAAATGTAAACCGCAAAGGCCGGGATATTATCATTGCCATGGATGTAAGTAAAAGCATGTTGGCTGATGATGTAAAACCTACCCGTTTGGATAAGGCCAAACAATTCATCAATAAACTTCTTGATCAATTACCTGATGATCGTGTCGGGCTCATCTGGTTTGCAGGTAAAGCTTATTTGCCCATGCCATTAACAGCAGATCAGGGTGCTGCAAAATTATATGTGCAATCGGCTGCGCCTGATGCAGTACCAACTCAAGGAACTGTTATTGGTGAAGCCATGCGATTGGCAGCAGAAAGTTTTCCGCAGGAAAGTAAACGTTACAAAGTGCTGTTGCTGATAACAGATGGTGAAGATCATGATGAAGCGGCAGAGAATATGGCCCGTGAACTGAAAAACCGTGGTTTTTTATTACTGAGTATAGGTTTAGGAACAGCAGAAGGTTCTCCCATTACTGATCCTGAAACAAAAGAATTCAAGAAAGATAATCTTGGGCAAACAGTTGTATCGAAGTTGAATGAACCATTGCTTCGTCAACTTGCTGCAGTGAATGGTGGCTTATATGGCAATCTTGAGAATACCGATGAAATGCTGAAGGAAGTTACAACTATCATCAACCAGCTGGAAAAAAAAGGTGTGGAAGGAGAAGTGAGCAACACCAACTATAACAACTTCTTCTTCTGGTTTTTAACGGCTGCATTATTGCTGCTGATTGTTGAACTGTTTATTTATGAACGTAAGAAGGCATGAAGATTTTCTTAACCATATTTGTTTTATTTACTGCGTTGCTTACCCATGCACAGGAAGGGGAAGTGATGAAGGGCAATCGTTATTACAAAGAAGGTAATTATGATAAAGCGGAAGAAGCTTATCAAAAAGCATTGAGCAAAAAAGAAAACCTGATTGCACGATATAATCTTGGTAACACACTTTATAAAAAGGAAAGTATTGATGATGCGGTAAAATCGTTTGATGGAGTGATCAACGCTACCGATGATCCTGAACTGAAAACAAAGGCGCTTTATAACAAGGGCGTTTTATTGCATAAAGGCAATCGCTTAACCGAAGCAATTGAAGCATATAAACAGGCATTGCGTTTAACTCCTGAAGATGAAGAAGTAAGAAAAAATCTGCAACTGGCACTTCAACAGAAAAAGCAACAGGAACCGAAAAAGGATCAAAAGAAAGAGCAGAAGGAGCAAAAGCAGAAACAGGAAAAAAAGAAGGAAGAACCAAAGCCAGAGCAACCCAAGCCTCAAAAAAGCAAGCTTACCAAAAAGCAGGCTGAGCAATACCTCAAAGCACTCGAGCAAAAAGAGCGTGAATTACAGGAAAAAGTGCGGAAAAAAACCGCTGTTCCCAACCAGCCGGAGAAAGACTGGTAAAGAATTTTTGATTTTAGATTGATGATTTCAGATTTATTAGAACCAAATGCTTCAACAGGTTGTAATTTTACCAATCTGAAATCGAAAATCGGCAATCTGAAATATGCATTTATATACTGCTTCCTTAACTGAATACAAACGACTGGCAACAAAAGAGGTAAAGATCGGCGATCTGCTGTTGGGGAATTTCCATCCTATCCGTTTGCAAACGATGACCACTACCGACACAATGGATACCATTGCTACGGTAGAACAAAGCATCCGCTGTATTGAAGCCGGTGCCGAGTTGGTTCGTATAACTGCACCTTCAAAAAAAGAGGCAGAGAATTTACAGAACATTAAAGATGCATTGCGCAAAAGAGGCTACAACACTCCGTTAGTGGCTGATATTCATTTTACGCCAAACGCTGCCGAGATAGCAGCACGGATTGTAGAGAAAGTGCGTGTGAATCCCGGTAACTATGTTGATAAGAAAAAATTTGAACAGATCGAATATACAGATGCAGAATATCTTGAAGAGATCGATCGCATTCGTGAGCGCTTTACACCGCTGGTGAAAATTTGTAAGGAGTATGGAACGGCCATGCGTATCGGAACCAATCATGGTTCACTGAGCGATCGTATTATGAGTCGGTATGGCGATACTGCAATTGGTATGGTGGAAAGCGCTATGGAATTCTTACGCATTGCACGTGCAGAAAGTTTTCACAATATAATGCTCAGCATGAAGAGCAGTAATCCGCAGGTGATGGTGCAGGCGTATCGTATGCTCATCAATCACATGATGGACGAGTTCAATGAATGTTACCCGTTGCATCTTGGTGTTACCGAAGCAGGTGATGGTGAAGATGGTCGTGTGAAAAGTGCAGCAGGTATTGGTACATTACTCGAAGATGGCATTGGCGATACCGTGCGTGTAAGTTTAACAGAAGACCCTGAGTTTGAAATTCCGGTGTGCAGAGACCTGGTGAAACGATATCAGCAAACTGAAAAACCAACAGCAAAAATTCCGGCTATTTCTACTTCCGGATTACCTTATTCTCCTTTTGAATACAAACGCAGGGAAAGTTTTGCAGTAAGCAATATTGGTGGCAAGCAAGTACCTGTTGTTATTGCGGATCTTAGTAAGCTTGATTCCATCACAGCAAAAGAATTAGAACGTGTAGGTTATAAATATGATGAAGTAACAGATAAGTGGAGTATTGGTGATATGGCAGCTGATTATATTTTCATTGCCAATCAAAGATTGAATTTTGAATTGCCGGGCACATTGAAAGTGATTGTTTATCCAGAAACATGGAAAGCATCTGCGGCAACAGTTGCAGGCGAGCAAAAGTACTTTCCCATTTTTGCAGACAGTGGTTATGCAGAAGCCGAGGTGAAAAATGATGTATTGAATTTTGTTATGATCGATTGTTATAACGATGATACAACGCTTAATGATTATACTTATCTCGATGTATTGGCAAATGATCCAACAGTTGTATTGTGTTTGAGCAGTACGAATAAAAATGCGATGCAGAGTGTGCGTCGTATGTTTATTGAGCTGATGAATCGCAAGATCAAAAACCCGGTTGTGTTAATTACAGACAGTAATTGGGAAACAGCCGATGAGCATCTTATTCACTATTCCACTGAGTGCGGCGCCTTGCTGCTCGATGGTATGGGTGATGGTATTTGTTTGGGCATGAGTACAAATAGTTATTCGTTACAGGCTGCCAATTACTCGCAAAATACTGCCGGTAGAAATTATCTAAGCAACCAATCGCCTGAACAGTTCATCAATAACACGGCTTTTACTATTTTGCAGGCAACACGTACTCGTATTTCAAAAACGGAGTATATTTCGTGTCCGAGTTGTGGACGAACATTATTTGATCTGCAGGAAACAACAGCAAAGATCCGTTCGGTCACCAATCATTTGAAAGGCGTGAAGATCGCTATCATGGGTTGTATTGTAAATGGCCCCGGTGAGATGGCTGATGCAGATTTTGGTTATGTAGGCAGTGGTCCGGGAAAGATCACGTTATACAAAGGAAAAGAAGTAGTGAAGCGTAATGTAGATAGTGAAGTTGCAGTTGATGAACTCATTAATTTATTAAAAGAAAACAGTGCCTGGGTTGAACCGGCATAAAATAAGAAATATGAAAATTGTAAAGATCATCGCAGGTATTTTAGTTGTTGCATCGTTTGCCAGTTGCACCATCAATGAAGAGATTGACCTTAGCTCTGCAGGTAAAGGCCAGTACATGTTGGCAACTGATATGAGCCAGGCGTTGGAAATGATGAAGAGCATGGGCGGTGGACAAATGCCCGACAGTTTAAAAGGGAAAAAAATCGATACCACCATGTCGCTGGCATCACAACTTGATTCGTTAGATAAACCTCTTTCAGCAGAAGAGCAGGCTTATTTTAAAAACGGAACCCTTCACATGGTGATGAGTATGGATGATAATAAATTCAACATGGAAACAAAATATCCTGTAAAGGATATTAAAGACCTGCAAAAGTTTTTTAAAGCTTACTACTATGTTGATTCAGTAAATAAATCAAAAAAGAAAACACCGCAACCCGGTGAAGAAGCGCCCGAAGAAGGAGCTCCCGGCGCAGGCATGGGTGGTTTGGCAAATGTGATGGGGAACATGCCATCAACAGCATCGCCTTATATTATCACTGATACCAGCATACAACGTATTGCACTTACCAAAGAATCAATGTCAGAAACTTATGGTGATCAAATGAAAGGTGCTGAAATGTTCATGAGCCAGATGGTGATGAGCGTTACAATTAAACTACCACGACCTGTAAAAAGGCTCGAAGGTAAAAGTGCAAAACTGCTTGAAGATAAAAAGACAGTTTTCTTTACAGCTTCCATGGCCGAAATGATGGAAGATCCTGAAAACGGAAGTTTCCTGATTGTATTCTAAGTTCAGGATGCATTTACTTTTTTCAACGAAGATTCAGCACGCATGCCACTGGCATCACGGTAATCAACCAGTTGTCGTTCACCTGTTTTACTAAAATTGTACCGGTTACCGGTTACACTTCCTTTTACTGTAAAACTGTTGTTACCTGTATATTCGAACAATACATCGTTCCACATTTTTGTGGAGTGTTGTTCAGTTTCCTGTACCTGTGAGGCGAATGATTGTTTTAAACTTTCCCGTTTACTTCCGCAGCAAGACATAGCCCGATGATTTTAAGTTGAATTATTTTTTTGTTGTTGCTTTAAAGAGAATACATGCTCCACCGCTGATGGCCAGCCATTGAATGATTCCGGTTATCCAATCATTACTCATCCAACCCGCAAATGGAATTGCGATCCAGATGCTGAGGCAATAGAAACAATCGAGCAGGGTTCCGAAGAACCCATGCCCGAGTTGTTTGCGAATGCGGATAATGATATCCCATGGCCCATCTTCTTCGGCCAGTAAATGACCAAGTCGCCATGTAGCAAGTATTGAGATCAACAGCTTCAATGCATCACTCATTGATTATTTTCTTTGAATATAAAACGTTGAGCTTGCCTGGTAAGTTCCTTCAAGCCCGCTGTTGTAACCATTTGTTCTCCGCATGTTGGCTGTTAAACCAAAGGACACAACTGCAAATTCTTCATTCGGTTGTAACCATCCACCTGCAGCAGCTGATGGTTGCATCTGCACACTAACAAAACCTGTTGTTCCAAAATCGCCAAGCGTACCAGTATAACCGGGGCATCCATTTGCGTCAGTGTTTGATGCATTACTGCCGGCTTTGAGCAACCCTGTTTTGTTTCCTGCAATACTTAATGGTATTGTTACATTTACTTCAACATCACTTGGGCATTTGCTCATGCTCAATGCATAATCGTTGATGAAACCCCATGCATCATTTGCTTTAAAGTTTAAACGAAGTGGCGTGTTCATTTCTGCTGCTGTCATCTTATAAAGATTGCAAGGCAATGTTTCGAGTGGTGAAATAAATTCAACACCGCTTAATCCAAATTCAATCGGACGATTGTTGATGTAAAGTGCAATCAGGTCTCTTGCATTTGGAACAAGATTTCCTTTTTCATCATATCCCTCAATTAAAAAATACACTTTGCCCGGAGTGCCTGCTTCATAAATTGCACTGTTGAGTTGCATGTATCTATCTAAATTGGAGAACTCCCAATCCACACCATCTAAATATACTTCTGCCTGGATGTTGGTATAAGCAGGAACAACTACAGCGCCACTTCCATCTACATTCAACGATGTATTAAATGGTCCGGTAACATCGCCACTATAAAACGGAATATTCCGTTTTGAAAATTTCGGATGCCTGTATTGCTGGTTTACAAATTGCCAACCATTGCCCGGCTTGCGGTAACGGATGGTGTAATACCTGATCACAGCATCGCCTTTTTTGCGTTGCAGGTTAAACAAACAACCTTTCAAATCGACCAAACCTTTCCATGCAGCACAATCAATACTGAAACCAGCTTGTGAATTATGAACACTGATAACACCTGTTGAACGGAGATGATTGTTGTAACCATTTCTGTCTAATGCTGCAGCTGATGTGCTTGCACTCGTATTTTGGTTGCCACCTATAAATATATTTCCTAAACTGCCAACAAGATTACCATTAAAGCAGAATGAAGATGGACGAACAATGTCAGCAGGGAAACAAAAATCTAAACGTTGCAGTTGATTGATGTTGAAATGTGGTGCGCTTTCAAACAATGTTATTGTTGGATGAAAACTGTCAGTAATCCTCACCAATACATCAGGACGAACCTGCACCAAACTGTTTTCACCACCGGCTACATCTTCTTCCACTTCATGCACCATTTCACTAAGGCTTTGTGTAAAACGAAAAATGTAATTTCCATTCATATCGGTAATGGCACTGCCAAGCATACTTGTGTTACCATTGCCGATGTATGGACCTCCGGCAAGTTCGCTGCTGCTACGGTCGTATTCAACAAAGTTGAGTGTAAGATTATTGCCGGGATCGGTATTGCAGATAAAACGGATACTGTCTTTCAGTTTTGCTAAACCAATTTTATCGATCATGTAGCGTTCACTTGCAATGGTTTTTGCACCGGAAAGATTTCTTGTTCCTGTAAGCTGGAAATCGCTCAGCAGATTTTGCGGTTCAGCAATTTCCTCTTTTCCTTTTCTTGCTTTTGCTGTTGTATCAGCAGCCGGGAAATTTGTTCGTGCATAAACATTCGCAATCCGTGGAGGCAATGCAACATCATCGCCAATATTGATCATTAACGGCGAGAAGAAAGGCGGCGGATCAGGTTGTGGTATTGGCGGAATACGTTCAGGATATAATTTTTCAATTACTTCTTTCAACTTATCATACTTCAATGCATCAAGCAATTGTTTGTATGTATCAATCACCACCCATCTTCTGCGGCACGGATTAAAAATGCAATTACCACTGTACACGGTAACATTACCGTACAGCACGTAATCGCTAACAGATGCAGCTGATGAACAAGTAAGTACCAGATCATTAAAATCCTGGTCGCCACCGGCATCGTTGCTTTCAATATCAAACCGGAACATGCCGGCACTAATGGTTGGGAACTTGATTCGAGTATCCGATTGTCTGAAACCCGATCCCGGATCGTTTTGAATAGCTATTAACCAATGATTACCTGTAACATTAACAAGGGGAGCGCCAACAACACCATTGTATGTGCCGTTGCCACTTGATGCGCCAATAACTGTGAAGCGTTGGGGAAAGGCAGCGTTTTTCGATTTCACACTGATGCTCCAATTTCCCTGCATGGAAATAAACATGATGATAGGTTTAATAGATGAATAAAAACTCTGAAGAAAATATTGATTGTGTAGAGAGAAAGAAAAATTTTGCACTGGCCCCCATCATTGCATTAAGCTGATAAGCCAGAGCCAGTGCAAAAATTATTTTTGAACCTGTTCTTAATCTGCAATTACCGGAGCCGGAGGACAACAGCGGTATTCCTGCGATTTTTCAAGTAGTTCAATCTGTTTGCGGAGTAAATCGTTTTCCAATTGCATTCTTTCTTTTAATGCCGGCTCGCATACATCACAATCATCCAAACATCCTTTAGCGATGATTCCGGGTGTTGGCAAAGAAAATTCCATTTCTATTTCAATACTTTTCTTTGTTTCCTGTGTCACTTTTCCTTCCTTGTCAATAAGTCCTTTTGCTGCGAGCTGTTCATCAACTTCTTTCAATGCCTTGGTACGTGTTTCACTATCCAATGCCGTGCCAAAATCCTGGTTAAAACTAATAGCTGTTTTTGTTAATATAGGAGATCGCAATAATGAAGTTGCTGTATCAACATTTGTATTGAATGATGCAATGCCTGCAACATTTGTAAGTGCCTGTGTTTTCAGAAATGAAGTTGCAGGAACATCCTGTGCTACCAATGAAATAGGAAGTTTTGGCGCAGAGGGTTGAAGCACTCCCCATACCGGTGCGCTTTCATCCAATACTCTTCTTTCAATAGATACCAGCTCAAATTTTATTTTCTGTTTTTTATTGAGCCGGTAAAACATGTAGGTTACCGCATGACATTTGTTATAATTCACAAATTCACGTGATGATGCTTCAAAATGATCTTCACTTTCACCTTCAATATGTGTGCGGGTACTTACTTCGCCCATTGAAACAGAATGTGCTTTACGAGTAGCGCTCACAGATTGTGATGCTGCACTTTGCACATGTGTTTTTTGCTGGTTGAGAAAATCTGCAACCGAACTGCTGTTATGATTTCCTGCTGCTTTGGTACTTGCACTGGCGCTGAGTGTAAATGGATTTACACTTCCACCGGCTGAGCCACTAAAATCCCAGTGACCTTCTGATGAACTTTCTGCATGACCAGACTGTGACGCAGATGCATCGGCCATGTACTTTTGAAAGGCTGTCATGTAATACTGATCTTCGGAGATCTGCTCATTACGGTAACTCAGTTTGGTTTCACTATCATAGGAGAAACGGCTTCTCCTGTCGGTTGTCATTAACCGTACTTTTTCTCCGGGTAACAAGGTGGTGCTGTAAACAGGATCTCCCAAGGTAAGTCCAAGTGTGCAACGGCTGAATTTGAAATGTAGAATTACTTCCACATTTATTCTTCTCCTGTTGTTGGCAGAAATGGCGGTGGGGTAATTAAGCACCCTGCTGAAATTAATAACATCGCAATGGTCATCTTTGATCAGTTCCGGGCAGCACGGAACAAGTGATTTTTCGTGATCGGTTGTCATGATAATAAGGTTTAATAATAAATAATAACTGTGTAGGTATTTTGCGGCAGGCAAATACTTACAGATGGTCTGTGATACGTTGATGGGTTTACGAGATAGAAGTTGGGTGTTTTGGCAGGGCAGGGGTTAGCTTACATGTAAACTCGTTATTATGTGTTACGGATGTAAAAGTATGTATTCAAAAATCATTTGTCAATACCCTAAATAGGTAAGTCATGATAATTTAATACTTAGCAGATATACGATTGTAAACCGTAAATTAAGCTGCTTTGGTTTCTTTATCTTTATTGCTTTAATTGAAATAGATGCAAACAGATTTTCTCGTTATAGGATCGGGCATTGCCGGATTGACATATGCCATTAAAGTTGCGGAAGCTTGCCCGGATAAGCAAGTGCTTGTTGTAACAAAATCAAATGCCGACGAAACCAATACCAAATATGCACAGGGCGGTATAGCTGTGGTAAATGATCTGGAGAACGATAGTTTCGATAAACATATAGAAGACACATTGATCGCAGGTGATGGTTTATGTGATGAACAGATCGTTGAGATCGTAGTGAAAGAAGGTGCTTTACGTGTGAATGAAATTATTGAGTGGGGTGCACGGTTCGATAAAGAAAAAGATGGTGATTATTCGTTGGGAAAGGAAGGTGGGCATAGTGAGCACCGCATCCTTCATCATAAAGATGTAACCGGTGCAGAAATGGAAAGAGCATTGCTTGAAACTATTCGGCGCAGCAAGAACATTACATTGGTGAATCATTATTTTGTTGTTGATCTTATTACCCAGCATCATCTTGGTTTTCTTGTAACTAAATCAACACCAGATGTGCAATGCTATGGTGTGTATGCCTTGAATCTTAATACCAACACCATCGAGATCATCCAGGCCAAGATAACTTTATTGGCGGCTGGCGGTAATGGACAGGTATATCGAACTACAACAAATCCTGTTATTGCAAGTGGCGATGGTGTGGCAATGGTTTACCGTGCAAAAGGCCGGATTGAAAATATGGAGTTCATCCAGTTTCATCCAACGGCATTATACCAGGCAGGTCAAAAAGGACAAGCGTTTTTAATTACAGAAGCTGTACGTGGCGATGGTGGTATTCTTCGTAATCATAAAGGCGAAGCTTTTATGGAGCAATACGATGAACGTAAAGATCTTGCTCCACGTGATATTGTTGCAAGAGCCATTGATAGTGAAATGAAGATCAGTGGTACCGAACATGTGTGGCTCGATTGCAGGCATATGGATATAGATAAATTCATTCATCATTTCCCGAATATTTACGAAAAATGTAAAAGCCTTGGCATTGATGTAACACAACATATGATCCCTGTTGCTCCTGCAGCGCATTACAGTTGCGGTGGTATTAAAACGGATGAGTGGGGGCGCACATCCATTAAACAGTTGTATGCAGCAGGCGAATGTGCAAGCACGGGTTTGCATGGTGCCAACCGTTTGGCCAGTAATTCTTTATTAGAAGCAATGGTATTTGCTCACCGCAGTTATATGGATGCGGTTGAAAAGATTAAATTATTAAATGCTGAGCAACCTGTATTACCAGACTGGAATGCAAAAGGAACAAGTCAACCAAAGGAAATGATTCTTATTACGCAAAGCTTAAAAGAATTGCAACAGGTAATGAGTGATTACGTTGGTATTGTGCGTAACGATAAGCGTTTGCAAAGGGCTATGCGCCGTTTAGATCTGTTGTGGGAAGAAACAGAAGAATTGTACCGCAGCAGTTCAATTTCGCCGCAGATCATGGAGTTGAGAAATATGATCACGGTTGGTTATCTCATTACAAAAGGAGCATCCTTCCGGAAAGAGAGCAGGGGATTGCATTTCAATACTGATTATCCAACCAAGCATCCGCTACTGCAGAACATTGTACTGTAGGCTTTGGACAAAAATGCTTAATCTTTAATTTCGCCGCATGTATTATATCGTTTACGGTTTCCTGCGTTTACTTTCATTTCTTCCAATGGCAGTGCTTTACCTGCTTTCCGATTTTGCTTATGTAATTATTTTCTATGTGCTTGGCTATCGAAAAGAAGTGGTGATGAATAATCTGTTAACTGCCTTTCCCGAAAAAACAGAAGAAGAGCGAAGGAAGATCATGAAAACATTCTATCACAACTTTTGTGATACGTTTCTTGAAATGATCAAAATGTTTTCATGGAATACAGAAGAAATTAAAAAAAGGTTTGTCTGCAATATTGAAGTGATGAATGATTTTGTTGGTAAAGAACAGAATGTACTCATCGTTTCGGGCCATTACTTTAATTGGGAAATGGCCAATCTTGGGTTAGGCGTTCTTTCAAAAATGCCATTTGTGGTGGTGTATATGCCTATACGTAATAAAGCATTTGAAAAAATTGTGTATGATATGCGCAGAAAGACAGGTGTTATTTTAGTGCCGGCTACAGATTTTCAAAACCAGGTACGTGAGCATACAAAAAATCAACACGCATTAATTCTGGTGGGCGATCAAAACCCCGGTAACCCTGCCAAAGCATATTGGACAAATTTCTTCACCAAGCCAGCTCCGTTTCCAAGGGGTCCGGAAAAAGGAGCCCGACGGGGTAATACCGTTGTTATTTATGCTGATTTTTATAAAGTAAAACGTGGTTATTATAAATGTGATTTCGAATTATTGACTTCCACTCCAACTGAATTTAAGGATGGCCAACTTACACGGTTGATTGTTGATAAAATTGAAAACTCTATTCGTCAGCGACCGGCTAATTATTTATGGAGCCACAGAAGATGGAAGCATGAATGGAAAGAAGAATACCGAAAGATGTGGGTTGATAAATAATTATACCGTGTTTTAACGGTTAATAAAAATGATTTAACGGTTTATGTTTATTTGAATGTTTTGTGTTTACAAACTTGTTAGTTTTAATTGTAAACCAAATTCATTTAATTGTAAACTACTACGTCATGTCAGGAAGAAAAATTTCAAAGAAGGAAGTTGTTCGTTTAGTAAAGAAGTATAAGAAAAGTGGCGAGAAGAAAAACAGTATTTCGGCCTGGTTTTCTCTAGCCAATATGCAGGAAATTGTCAAGTTGATCGGCGATTTAACTGATTCCGCAACGGGCAAAACGGGTGATGGTGTAAGAGTATATTTCAGCCGCTATCCCAATAACGTAAGTGATCCGGAAAAAAAAGACAAAAACACCGTTGTATTTGTGCCAACTTATAGTTTAAATGGAGGCAGCACACATCACGATTATATTTCTGCCGAAGAAGTAAAAAAACTGTCAGAGGAAATAGGAGATCCGGATACCGAAAGCGAGGCTGTAATATTGAGAAGCGTTGCAGAAGAAGAGGGTGATCTGGGCTTTAACCATGCAGAACTTTGTCCCAGCCACTGCGATGGTGGTACGGTAGGAGGTGCTTAATTTTAAACTGAATGTTTTCATTTCTCACATTACATAGCTATTTTGAAATTTTCGCATTGCTAACCAGCATAATTTGCTGGCGTTCCATCAAAAAAACGCCGTTACGCTGGTTAGCATTCTTTATGCTCTTTATTGTATTGGTTGAGTTAACAGGGAGATATTACAGAACAGTTTTACATCAGTCGAATGCATGGCTTTATAATTTCTCAGTTCCCATTGAGTATTTGTTTTATGGTTGGCTACTAAGCCAGTATTTCAGAAGCAAAGTTTTTATTACAATTGCAAGGGTATTTTTAGTTTGCTTTTTTGTTTTTGCCGGGTTGCAATTATTTGTTTTTGGAGAACTGACCACTTTCAATCCGATATTTTTCAAGATCGGTAGTCTTGCAATGATCGTCTTTTGTTGTTTTTATTTTATTGATTTTATGCGGGAAGAAGTGCCTGTGAACCCTGTGAGTGAACCGATGTTTTGGATCGCTTCCGGTTTATTTCTGTTTAATGCCGGGGAGTTTTTGTATGTTTCGCTATCGAATATATTATTCAGCGATTGGCAAAAGTGGAAACCGGTTATCAGCCAGATCAACAACAACCTGGTTGTACTTTTATACGCAACTATTTCAATCGGTATTATAACAATGGCACGTAAACAATGGATTCAGAAATAGCACAACTACTGATTTATTTTACAATAGCAATTTTGTTATTGGGTATTTTTTTGATCGTCTTTGTCATCATTTATCGCTTACGTATGAATAACTACCTGAAAGAAAAGGAGCAAACAAAGCTTCTTTATGAACAAACACTTCTGCAAACCCAGCTTGAGATACAGGAACAAACACTGAAGAACATCTCGCAGGAAATTCATGATAACGTGGGGCAGGTATTAACGCTTGCTAAACTGAATCTCGCAACTACTGCAGTTAATGACTCGGGTGCAATGGAAAAAATAAAAACCAGTCAGCAACTCATCGGTAAAGCTATCCAGGATCTCCGTGATCTCAGCCGCAGTTTAAATACTGATTATGTAGAAGAAATGGGTCTTCTAAGGTCAATTGAGTATGAACTCGAACTGCTTAAAAAAACAGGTAGTATTCAAACAACTTTCACTATTGCCGGCGCTATTGAAAAACTTGATAAACACAAAGAACTCATTTTGTTTCGTATTGTGCAGGAGGCAATACACAATGTAATACGACATGCAGATGCAGGGAAAATCAATGCAACAATTGTATTTAATAATCATACAATGGAAATTTGTATTGAGGATAATGGGAAAGGATTTGATATGAAGCCACTCACCACGCCCGGAAATAAATCGTTCGGTCTGGGTATTCGCAATATGCATGAACGGGCAACCGTAATTGGGGCACTTTTTTCCATGAACAGTGAACCGGGCGCAGGAACAAAACTTTATCTAGAGGTACCATTAAATGAAACGATTGATGAAGAAGGCAGAAAAAATTAAAGTAGCATTGGCCGATGATCACATCTTGCTGCGGAAAGGCCTGGCAGGAGTGGTAGATAGTTTTGGCGACTATGCGGTTTTATTTGAAGCTGACAATGGCCAGCATTTTACACAGCAGATAAAAAAATATGGTGAGCCAGATATTGTGTTGATGGATATTAACATGCCTGAGATGGATGGCTATACAACTGCTAAATGGCTTAAGCAGCATCATCCGTTAGTGAATGTGATTGCACTCTCAATGTATGACAATGAAAATGCAATTATCAGAATGTTCAAAGCCGGAGCCAAGGGATATATTCTTAAGGATAGTGAACCACCTGAATTACAGAACGCATTAGATTCTGTTCATCAAAAGGGTTATTATTATTCTGAGTTGGTAACGGGACGTTTGATTCATTCTATTAACCAGATGGATGATAAAAAGAGCGAAATAAAAATACTCAATGAGTTAAACGACCGTGAAGTTGAGTTCCTGAAACATGCGTGTACAGAAATGACGTACAAGGAAATTGCTGAAAAAATGTTTGTCAGTCCAAGAACAATTGACGGTTATCGTGATTCATTATTTGAAAAACTTGAAATTAAAACAAGGGTGGGGCTGGTGATGTACGCAATAAAAAATGGTATTGTATCAGTATAAAAAAGTCCCGCATAAATTGCGGGACTTTTTTATTAGTTCAAGACACTTTTCTCTTTCTCTATTTTAATTTTCTGTTCTTTTATTTTATTGAAACCGCCTACTACATTGCGCAGGTTATGAAACCCTTGACGTTTCAGAATGGAAGAAGCAATCACACTTCTGTAACCACTTTGGCAATGCACATATAAATTGTCTCTTTCTTCAATATTTGCAATTAAGCCCGGATCAGTTATTTCACCCAGTGGAAGATTAACTGCATCTTTCACATGACCATCAGCATATTCAGTTTCTTTGCGCACATCAACCACAACCAGGTTATCATCAAATGGAAGATCCATTGCCAGTTCATCTGCTTCCACATCTATTATGATGTCAACCTGCTCACCCGCATTAGCCCATGCTTCAAAACCACCTTTTAAATAACCACCTACTTTATCAAAACCAACTCTTGCAAGTCGTACAATGGTCTCTTCTTCTTTTCCTTCATCACTCACCAACAAAATAGTTTCGTCAAACGGCAACAATGCACCGGCCCATTCAGCAAAACGTCCTTCAAGTCCAATACTGATCGAACCAGGAACAAATCCCAAAGTGAATTTGTCGGCGTTGCGTGTATCAAGTATAAGTGTTTTTGGTTCGTTTGCTTTTTGTTTGAAGGACGCAATATCCAATTCAGTCAGTCCTTTTTTCAACAGAGTGTCAAGTGATCCATAACCTTCTTTGTTGATTCGTGCGTTCACAGGAAAATATTTCGGTGGAGCATCAAGCCCATCAGTTACTGCTTTAATAAATTCATCTTTGGTTGATTGCTGCAAAGCGTAATTTGTTTGCTTCTGTTCACCAATTGTGCTGGAGGTTTCGGGTCCCATGCTTTTGCCGCAAGAGCTGCCGGGCCCATGTGCAGGATAAACAATCACTTCATCTGCCAAAGGCATGATCTTCTGCTGAAGTGAATCATACAATTTACCAGCAAGCTCACTCATAGAAAGATCGCCACCTTGTGCAAGATCCGGACGGCCAACATCTCCCACAAACAAAGTATCACCGGTAAAAACACAATGATCTTTACCTGTTTCATCTTTCAATAAGTAACAGGAGCTTTCAAGTGTATGACCGGGAGTATGTAATACTTCAATGGTTAAATCCCCCACCTTGAATTGTTCGCCATCTTTTGCTACATGAACGGGGAATGATGTTTCCGTTTGTGGTCCGTAAACAATTGGCGCATTTGATTGCTGTGAAAGATCAAGATGGCCGCTCACAAAATCGGCATGAAAATGCGTTTCAAAAATATATTTGATCTTGGCATTTCTTTCCTTTGCCAGGTTAAGGTAAACCTCTACGTCCCGCAATGGATCAATAATTGCACATTCGCCATTACTTTCAATATAATAGGCAGCTTCACTCAAACAGTTTGTATACAGCTGTTGTACGTACATAATCTTCTTTGCTTTTTTTGCAAAAGTACGTTAGTCTGTTTAAACAGCCTTATGAGTGCGTATAGGTGTGGAGAAAGGTCAGGCGAGGAGTTGTGTTACAAACTCATTTACCTCCTGCAGGCGGTCATGATTAACGGTGTACCAGATGAATTTGCCTTCCCGGGTGGTTTTTACAATGTTGCTGCGGCGCAAAATGGCTAAGTGTTGTGACGCAACTGATTGTTCAAGCCGGAGCTTTACATAGATCTCAGTTACGGTCATTTGACCATTTTCATTGATGAGTTGAATAATTTGCTGTCTTAGTTTGTGGTTTACAGAACGTAGAATGAGTGAAGCCTTCTTCACTGCATGATAATCAAGAGGAATAGGAACATTGCTCTCTTTTTTCTTAGTGGTTGCCATCTCAGGGTAGTTTAGTGGTTGGGTAATTTCGGGTGCTAAATCTAACAATCGTAAAACTAACAGTAAAATTACGCATTTAATAGTCGTAAAAGACATAATTCATATCTGTGTGGAATGGAACTCTTTACCGTACACAGGAACCGAATAAGCGAGTGAACTGAAGCTTTTTTGCTCAAATAATTTATCGGCCAAACCCACCATATCCCCGGCAGTCCATTTTACATCCAGAAAAAAAGCATTTGAATGTGTGCAAATAATTTGCCATTTAGGGGCCCCGTCGCCAAAAAAGAAAATGCGGGAGTTTTCCAGCTGCCGGACGAAGGAATCAGAGTTGAGAATCAGTGCAGAGATGGAGGAAACAGGCTTCAGATCTGCTGAATATAGAGCGGTGAACACTTCCATCCGGCGGGCATCAATCATGGGGCATAACAAAGCAGCTTCTTCATTTTTGAGAATAGTCGAGGCAGCAGCACTCATGACCAGCGTAGTTTCAACGCTGATCAATGGAATATCTAACGCATAGGCCAAGCCTTTAGCCGATGCAAATCCTACCCGGAGACCTGTGTAGGATCCCGGACCTGATGTTACAGCTATTGCATCAAGATCTTTGAGTGTTTGATTTGCTTCCTGCAATAAAGAGTGAACGGCTGGTTGTAGAAACGAAGCATGGTCCCGTTGGTTTTGATTGGCTTTCATACCGATCAAAACGCCATCTTTTGCCAAGGCAACTGAAGCATGGGTGGTAGAAGTATCAATGCAAAGCAACAACGCCATATCAGTTCTGGATGGTTTCGGTGAAAGAAGAAGCGGGTTGATAGCGGTTATCTTTTTCTGCCAGTTTGTGTAGAAGCCGGACTATACGATCAGTCCCTATCTTGTTGCACCACTCAAATGGCCCCATTGGATAGCTGGTGCCGAGTTTCATAGCTGTATCAATTTCTGACTCAGTTGAAACGGCTTCTTCCCTTGCAAGTAATGCTTCATTCACGATCATGCTTACTGTTCTTGCACTTACAAAACCGGGTTCGTCTTCCGTTCTTAATGCAGGTATATTGAGTGTTTGAAAAAGCTGCTGAAATTTCTCTACGTGATTGTCAACTACTGCAAACTCAATACAGTTTCTGTTGATGAAAGTTGGCCAATGATTAAAACGTGCAATGGGTAATTGTGTATCGGTCGCTAATTCCTTTAACGTAAATATTACTGAGCCTATGAGGATGGGTATGGTTGCTGTTCGATATTGATCGATAGTTGTAGGATGGTCTTCAATTGTTAGATCAATGATGCAATCGGCTGTTGTCAAATCTTCAGATAAGAATTCTTCTCTTCTTATACA
The DNA here is from genome assembly GCF_035299325.1 of Lacibacter sp. Taxonomy (GTDB): domain Bacteria; phylum Bacteroidota; class Bacteroidia; order Chitinophagales; family Chitinophagaceae; genus Lacibacter. The sequence goes on from NZ_DATGWT010000023.1 coordinate 72,496, forward strand.
ATCATTGTCAACAAAAGGGAATTCCTTTCCAAATAAATCTGTTACAGGTTGAGAACTGACGAGGACCAAACGCATACCAGCAAATTTACAGGGAAGCAAAGTAAACACGCTTATTTCTTCGGCTAATAAAGTAAGTTTGCCGCATGATGGAAAAGAAAATTATTCAAACCGATCAGGCACCTGCGCCAATCGGTCCTTACAACCAGGCAGTAGCAGCAGGAGGCTTTTTATTTATATCAGGACAAATATGCATTAAGCCTGATACAGGGGAAATGAACAATACAGATATACAGGCAGAAACACACCAGGTGATGCATAACCTGAAAGCTGTTTTACAGGAGGCAGGTATGGATTTCAGTAATGTAGTAAAGACAACGATCTTTCTCAGCGATATGGCCTTGTTCAGTGAAGTGAATGAAATTTATGGCAAGTACTTCGATGGAGGTTTTCCTGCAAGGGAAACAGTGGCTGTAAAAGGGTTACCAAAGAATGTGAATGTAGAGATCAGTATGATCGCTGCAGGATAAAGAAATAAAAAACGGTTGATCTTTTGATCAACCGTTTTTGTTAGAGTCTTATTTCTTCGTCGTGGCTATCGAAGAAATGATATTCAGTGAGGTGATAAGACGTATTTGCTCTCACCTTAATTTTTTGTTTGTATTTCCAGCTCCACTTCATACGCTTCGATGGGAATCCTTTTCGGAGGTAAGCTTCCATGATCGGATGTACAGCTATCATTAATTCTTTATGCTTCTGCATAACGAGATAGCTGATGTTCTTTTCAATCTCATCTTCCAGTATCAATGTAGCAGAAACTTTACCGGTACCATTACAGCTCGGACAAACTTCCTGTGTGTTGATGTTCACTTCAGGTTTCATCCGCTGACGGGTGATCTGCATCAAACCAAACTTTGAAATAGGAAGGATTGCATGCTTGGCTCTGTCGGCACGCATAAATTCTTCCATTGCTTCTGCCAAACGACGTTTATTATCCGGCAGCTTCATATCAATGAAATCGACTACGATAATACCACCAATATCTCGCAAACGTAATTGACGGGCAATTTCTTCGGCCGCCTCCATGTTCGTTTGCAATGCATTTTCTTCCTGGTTGGCACTTACACTTTTATAACCACTGTTTACATCAATTACATGCAACGCTTCTGTATGCTCAATAATGAGATATGCACCGCTGGCAAGGTTCACTGTTTTACCAAATGATCCTTTTACCTGCTTGGTCACTCCAAAATTATCGAAGATGGGAGAGCCGTTCTGGTAGAAGCTGACGATCTCTGTTTTATCAGGCGCTACTTTTTGAATATAAGTGCGGGCATCGTTGTAAATGTTTTTATCATTCACAACAATACGGTTGAAATCAGCGCTCAATAAATCACGGAGGATGCTGGTTGTTTTATCAGTCTCGCCTAAAATTTTAGAAGGTGCAACTCCATTCTTCAGATTCTTTTGAATCTGCTGCCACATATTTATGAGGTTGTTGAGATCTTCATGGAGTTCTGCTGTATTTTTCCCTTCAGCTGCTGTACGCACAATTACACCAAAGTTTTTGGTGCGTATCGATTCAACGATCTTTTGTAAACGCTTACGCTCATCACTAGAGTGGATTTTGCGTGATACAGCTACAATATCATTGAAAGGAGTAAGTACAACGAATCGACCCGGTAACGAAATTTCACAACTAAGACGTGGGCCCTTTGCTGCAATGGGTTCTTTCAGAATTTGAACCAGGATATTTGGTTTGCCGTTAAGCACTTCACCAATTTTTCCTGTTTTAATGATCTCGGATTCTGTTTGAAACTTGCCAAAATCACTGATGCTTTCGCCTTTGTCGTTGATTGATTGTGTGGTAAACTTGAGGAGGGAGCGTACATAGGGACTTAGGTCGGTATAATGAAGAAAGCCGTCTTTCTCAAAACCAACATCCACAAATGCGGCATTCATACCGGGTACAAGTTTTTTCACTTTACCGAGGTATAAATCACCAACGGTAAAACTGGCATCATGACTTTCCTGATGCAGCTCTACCAGCTTCTTGTCTTCTAACAATGCTATTTCCACCCCGGTTGGGGCAGAATTAATGATCAGTTCCTTATTCACTCAAAACGTCTTTTAAATTGAACTATGCTACTTCACCTGATCAGAAGGAAGGAGGCCACTGTACAGCAGATGTATACAAGCAAGCAGACAAATTTCTGCAATGGCCACAGCGAAGCAGAGTCCCGTTTAAAAGCGGGACTCCGTTCAATTCAGAAGATTATTTATTCTTCTTCTTATGACGGTTCTTTCTAAGACGTTTCTTACGCTTGTGCGTCGCAATTTTATGACGCTTTCTCTTTTTTCCGCAAGGCATGTTTAATACGTTTTACGTTTTTTAAAAAATATGGTTATAATAACTTTATCTGTTCTTCTATCTGTTTCATCATTTCAGGACTGCTCCTGAATTTTCCCTGTGTTTCAAGTGATCTTACAGTTTGTAAAAACAACTCGTATTTCTTTTTGGCATTTACTTTATCACCACTGGTTTTATAAGCATCGGCCAAACGAAGGATCACTTCCAGGTTCTGTGGTTCAAGTGCAAGCACTTTTTCGAATCGTTCAATCGCTTTTGGCCATTGTCCGCTGATGGTTGAACCAACTCCCATCATATATTGGGCAAATGCATTCTGCGGATCTTTTTCCGCAGCCTCACGAATCAAAGCAATTCCACGCATTGGAGGCTCATCACCTGCACCACCGAAAAAGTAAGTGCTGCCAAGACCAATTTTGGTAGAATCGTTAGAAGGATTTAATGCTAATGCCTTTTCAAATAACTCTTTTGCTTCTTTGGCCATCCAAACCTGTAACGGTTGTTCCGATAAAGTTTGCAACTCACTTAAAAACAAATGGGCTGCAAAGGTGAGGTTTTTCTCTGAATTTTCCAACTTAGCAGCCTCTGCAATGTATTTGGCGTAGGGCACAAAGGCACCAATGGTATCCATCCAAAAGGCAGACAGCTTACGGTAAACCTGTATCTGTTGATTTTTGACATCGCCTCTTACCACTGAGTTTTCCCATTCGGTTACTTTTTGTAACTGTTGGGCATTTAAACGCTTTTTGGCGAGCCCAAGCATAGTGGGGAAGTCGAGAGTAACAGCCTGAGTGTTAGCGGCAGTTGCCGGCGCAGAGGTTTTAGAATGATCATGACCGGCATGATCATCTTCTGCTTTTTTGGGAACGGTACGTCCGAAAAAATACAAAAGAAAAACTGCTGTGATTGCAGCAGTTACATAAATAATTTGTTGCCTGTTCACGCTTCAGAAAATTGAAGTGCAAAGCTACAGGAAGTAAGGCATTAAATACCTTACAAAAGCGTATTTAACTTTCGTCGTCATCTCCACCATCGTCACTCACCGCTCCACCTTTGTAACTGGTTTTAACTTCCTGTACAAATTCCTTTGCAGGCTTAAATGCAGGAATATAATGTTCAGGAATATGAACAGCAGTGTTACGCTTGATGTTACGGCCAATTTTGGCTGCACGTTTCTTTGTAATAAAACTCCCGAAGCCACGGATATAAATATTCTGACCCGCAGAAAGAGAATCCTTTACCTCTTTGAACATTGTTTCAAGAGTAACGAGAACATCCACCTTTGGAATGCCTGTTTTTTCTGAGATTTGGTTCACAAGATCTGCTTTGCGCATGCGTAAAAATTTAAGGGTTCTGGTTATTATTGGTCTAATATCCTGAATAAATTCCAAAAAATGAAACATATTGGCCAAATTTTTTTTAGTAACTGGTTGATTATGAACAAAAAATGGCTGGCAATTGTTAGGGCTTATTGCTGTTATTTTGCAGGCGTACTGGGTATTTGATGAATAAAAATGATATGAACAGGTCAAACTATTTTCAACAAAAATTACTTCACTGGCATCATTCAGTAAACAAAAGGCAACTTCCCTGGAAAGGCGAAAAAGATGTTTACCGCATCTGGCTTAGTGAAATTATTCTACAGCAAACACGTGCTGAACAAGGCTGGAAATACTATGAACGATTTGTAAATCAATACCCAACGGTTCAAAAACTCGCAAATGCACCATTGGAAGAAGTGTATAAATTATGGGAGGGGCTTGGCTATTATAACCGTTGTCGTAACCTGCACAGCACTGCCCAATTCATTGCTTTTGAATTAAATGGAAAGTTTCCTGATTCATTCGAAACCATCATTGAGTTAAAAGGCGTTGGTCCATACACGGCGGCTGCCATTGCTTCATTTGGGTTTGGTTTGCCGCATGCTGTTGTTGATGGAAATGTGTTTCGTGTCCTCAGCCGTTTTTTTGGGATTGGTACGCCCATTGACAGCACAGAAGGGAAGAAGCAGTTTCAGCTGCTGGCAACAGAATGTCTTGATACAATTGATCCCGCTGCTTATAACCAGGCTATCATGGATTTTGGTGCAACAGTTTGCAAACCCGATCTTCCCGATTGCCGCAATTGTAATCTGAAAACAAAATGTGTTGCTTATGAAAAAGCTATTGTGAACGAGTTACCTGTAAAAGAAAAGAAGAATAAAATTCGCAACAGGTGGTTCAGGTTTTATATCCTGGAATTGAACGGAACATTTGCCATACAAAAAAGAATCGGTAAGGATGTGTGGGGAAACCTCTACGAATTTCCGAATGAAGAATATAAAACAGAGAAAGAATGGAAGAAGGCAGATACTTCATCAACAGAAGCATGGTTCAAAAGCCGTAAGATCAAACACTCATTTACAGTTTTATCTGCCAGCAAACCCATCAAACAACAATTAAGTCATCAACTCATTTATGGAAATGCAGTATTGGTTCAGTTGAAAGGAAAACATACTGTATCGCAAGATTGGGAATGGAAAACGGCAAACCAATTAAAACAGTTACCTTTTCCGAAATTGTTAAATGATTTTTTAAAAGCAGGTGTTCTTGAATTATTTGCTGCGAAGCATACAACAGTAACGCAAAAAACGTAATTTAGAAGGAGTGACAGACGGGTCTGGCCATGATCTAATCATTCAGAACTAAAATTTATACGTATGCGAGGAGTTAACCGTGTGATGCTTATTGGCAACCTTGGAAAAGAACCTGACGTACAGGTTTTAGAAGGTAACATTGCCGTTGCTAAATTTCCATTAGCTACAACTGAAACGTTTAAAGACCGCACCGGAAAACTGGTGAGCCAAACGGAATGGCACACGGTGGTGCTTTGGAGAGGACTTGCAGAATTAGCACAGAAATACCTGCATAAAGGAAGTCTTGTTTATATTGAAGGCCGTTTGAAAACACGTAGTTGGGAAGACAAAGAAGGCGTTAAAAAATATGCAACTGAAGTTGTGGGTGACAACCTCATCATGCTCGATAAAAGGGCTGATGGAACAGGAAAACCCGATTCGCCTGAACAACTTGGTGGTTATCATGGCGATGATCTGCCACCAATTGGAGAACCAAGTGCCGATCTTCCATTTTAGGAAATACCGTTGCGTTGTTTATTTTTGCCGGTACAGCGGTACATTATTCACTTAATTTTGATGCTTTGGATTATCAGCACGTCAGCATTTCTTTTTTATTATCGATCAAACCTGTGTTACTGGCAATCAACAGCCAGGGGTTAACATTACTGGTTATCCTTTTTCTAATCCTGCTGTTTTTTTCATTTGTTGTAAGTGGAGCTGAGGTGGCGTTCTTTTCACTCCGTTATAAAGACCTGAATGTAATTAAAACAAAGCCAGATGCGCCTGCACGCCGAATTGTGAACCTGCTGGAAGAGCCCAAGGTGTTAATGGCAAGTTTAATGGCAGCAAATGTGATATTCAACCTGGGAATTATTTTTCTCACGAACTTTTTAATTGATGAAGCACTTAACCTGCGTCATAATTTATGGTGGGTTGAGTTTGTTTTAAAAGCAACGGCCATTACGGCATTGATACTTTTGTTTTGTGAAACGTTACCAAAAGTATGGGCATCGCAAAACAATATCTTCTTTGCTTATTTCGCCAGTTGGTGGATCGATGCAATTGTTTATCCCATTTTTAAATCAACAGGCGGATGGCTAGCCGGATATACAGATGGCATTGAAAAACGAATGTCGAAGTATCAAAAAAAATCTTCCTTAAAATCAGAAGAGCTTGATTACGCTATTGATCTGATGAGTGAAGACGAAGCTACGGTTGAAGAAAAACAGATATTAAAGGGCATTCAGAATTTCAGCAACATCACTGTGAAACAAGTGATGCGTTCACGTCTTGATGTAAGTGGTATTGAATACAAAACACCATTCCAGGATGTTGTGAAACGTGTGCAGGAGTTGCACTACAGTCGAGTGCCGATCTATAAAAATAATTTAGACGAAGTTGTAGGTATTCTTCAAACAAAAGATCTGCTCCAACATCTCAATGATGCGGATGATTTCCACTGGCAGCAACTGATGCGTACGCCGTTCTTTGTACCGGAACAAAAACTCATTGATGATCTGATGAAAGAATTTCAGCAGAAACGCATTCACTTTGCAGTTGTGGTTGATGAATTTGGCGGCACCAGCGGTATTGTAACAATGGAAGATGTGGTGGAAGAAATTATTGGTGAAATTAAAGATGAGTTTGATGATGATGAAAGCGTGAACAAAAAGATTGATGAGAACAACTATATTTTTGAAGGACGTACCATTGTGCACGATATGTGCCGCACAATGAATCTTCCTGCCGATACGTTTGATAAAGTGAAAGGGGAAAGTGAATCGCTGGCCGGACTTGTATTAGAACTGGCCGAACGTTTGCCAAGAGCCGGCGACGTTGTTGAAACAGGCGATTTCCAATTTACTATTCAGGAAGTAAGCCGCAACCGTATTGAAAAAGTAAAAGTGACCATTAAACCCCTCGACTGATCAGTATGAAGCAATTGCAAAATCTTACTTTATATTTCATGAATTTTTCCAAGCTTGATAATAGATTCGTACTTCATACTTTATACTTCGTACTGCTTTTTTCTATCTTCTCCTGCAACTCCGATCCCCGTCCGAGGCCAAAAGGGTATTTTCAAATTGATTTTCCTGAAAAGAAATATGTGTTGTTTGATGAACCGGATTATCCCTATACGTTTGAATACCCTGCGTATGGAAAGGTGTTGAAGGATAGCACTTTCTTTGAAGCAAAGGCAGAAAATCCTTACTGGGTGAATCTTGACTTTCCTGAACTGGCGGGGCGTATTCACATCAGTTATAAAGTAATTGGTGATGCAAATAAATTTGATGCACTTGTTCAGGATGCATTTAAGATGACCAGCAAGCACAGTTTAAAAGCAACGTCCATTGATGAAATTCCGTTGAAAGGTCAAGCTGGTGTAAACGGATTTATATTTGACGTGGGTGGAAATGCTGCAACCGGTAAACAGTTTTTTGTAACCGACAGCAGCAAGCATTTCTTACGTGGTGCTTTGTACTTTGACGCAACACCAAACTACGATTCTATTCAACCGGTGGAACAATTCCTGTATAAGGATATGCAACATTTAATTCAAACTTTGAAGTGGAGAAATTGATCTAGCACTCTCTCTTGAATTCTCTCTAATAGTTTTCTGCTGTACGACCGTATCTTTGCGCCATGATTGTAATTGATGATATCTACATCAGTGATGAAGTGGTGGAAGAGCAGTTTGTATGCGACCTGAACAAATGTAAAGGTGGCTGCTGCGTTGATGGCGATGCCGGTGCACCACTCACGAACGATGAGTTGAAAGAAGTGATCGCCGGGTTTGAAAAAGTAAAACACCTGCTCACAGAAGAAGGACGAAAAGTAATTGAGCGTGACGGTCTTTATCAATACGACCAGGAATTTGGCTGGGTAACACCTACCATCAGCAATGGCATGTGTGCGTATGGTTTGGTAGATGAAAAAGGAATTGTAAAGTGCGCTTTTGAACAACAATATTATGCCGGTGAACTGAAGTGGAAGAAACCGATCTCCTGTCATCTTTATCCCATTAAGATCAGCAAGAGCAAAAATACAGAACAGCAGTATGTGAATTATGAACCGAGAGACCAGATGTGTAATCCCGGTTGTTTGAATGGACAAAAACTGAAAGTGCCCGTATATGTGTTTTTGAAAGAAGCCATCATTCGCAAATACGGCGAAGATTTTTATGAAGTGCTTACACAAATAGCAGATCAGTATTACGCATCAAAGGACACAAAGAAGTAACTTTAATCAATGAGCCAGACTGCAGATAAATTTATTGCAAAGAGTACCATTAAGGCTGCTGACCTTGATCATCGTCGTACAATCAATTTTAATATTGGAAAGTATAATGCAAAAGTGCCGGAAGGTAAACTGCAGTTCACACAATTACTCACAGCACGTGAACGAGCCAAGAATGTAAAGTGGCGTGCATTAGAAACTCTTGATCAGCAACTGGAGGAATTTGAATCGCAGTTTTCACGCAGGGGTGGTAAAGTAATCTGGGCTGAAAATGCAAAGCAGGCATGTGATGAAATTTTAAAGATCTGTGAAGCACGTAGCTGCAAAACTTTGGTGAAGAGCAAGAGCATGGTAACGGAAGAAATTCATCTCAACGATTTCCTTACCAAACATAATATAGAAAGTGTAGAAACTGATCTCGGCGAATACATTCAACAACTGGATGATGAACCGCCTTATCATATTGTTACACCGGCAATGCATAAAAGCAAAGAAGATGTAGCAAAGTTGTTTGCAGATAAATTGGGAACCGATCCAAAAGCAACACCAGAGCAACTGACATTGGTTGCACGCAAAATTCTCCGTGAAAAATATGTACAGGCCGAAGTTGGTGTAACAGGTGCCAATTTTATTTTAGCAGATGTGGGTGGCATTGCTGTTACAGAAAACGAAGGCAATGCAAGATTGAGTTGTGCATTTCCAAAAACACATATCGTAATTGTTGGTATTGAAAAAGTATTACCCAGCATGAACGATCTTGGTTTGTTCTGGCCACTACTTTCAACGTATGGTACCGGGCAAAATGTAACGGTGTATAACAGCATCGTGCTTGGTCCAAAACAACCGGGAGAGAAGGATGGCCCTGAGGAAATGATTGTGATCCTCTTGGATAATGGACGAACAAACGTATTAAAGAATCCAAAGACAAGGGAGAGTTTATACTGTATCCGTTGCGGCGCCTGTTTGAATGCTTGTCCTGTTTATAAAAACATCGGCGGGCATAGTTATGGCACAACCTACAGCGGCCCGATCGGTAAAGTGTTAACACCGCATCTCAGTGGCTTGGAAGAATACAAGCATCTCAGTTATGCGTCATCGTTATGTGGTAACTGTACCGAGGTTTGCCCCATGCGGATTAACCTGCATGAACTGTTATTGGAAAATCGTTACGAAGCTGTGGAAGAAGGATATGCTTCATTTGGCGAACGCATGGCATGGAAGGTTTGGAAAAGAGTATCGCTCAGTCGTAAGCTCATGAACACCGGCAGCAGTAAAATGCGCAGCTGGATGATCAATAAATTTGTGAAAGACTGGACACGCCACCGTGGCGAAATGCATTTCCCTGAAAAAAGTTTCAATCAACTTTGGCGTGAACGAAACGGGCAGTAAATTCAAACATGCTTGTTTACACTCCGCATATCACGCCCCGCATCAGTTACATTGTTCAACTGCTGAATGAACGTTGGCAGATTGAGGTTGCTGTAACGGATGATGAAACGGTGTTTCAACAAAGCAATGATGTAAAGATTGTGTATGCAGATGAACGTATAGACGAATCGTCTCTCTTTCTGCAGTCAACCGGTTTGCTTTTGCAACATGATATCCGCAAGCAACACATCACTTGTTTTGATTGGAATGATAGCAAAGCTTTCTTTCAAACAAACGACGACTTTGGTTTTGATATCTTCTCTGCTGTATTTTATCTCATCACCCGTTACGAAGAATATTTAGAATACGAACCAGATGAGTATGGCCGCTATGCACATTGGAATTCATTAGCATGGAAAGAAGGATTCTTACATCAGCCGATTATTGATGTATGGTTTATGAAGCTTGAAGCAGAACTTAAAGACCACAACTCATCACTCATCACTCATCGCTCATCATTCCGCTTCCTCCCCACTTACGATATCGACATTGCCTGGAGTTACAAACACAAAGGCTGGGTGCGGAGCGTTGCTGCTGCGATATCTCACCCGTCAACAATTACAAAGCGGTTACGTGTTTTTAGTGGAAAAGAAAAAGATCCATTTGATTCATATGACTGGTTGCAGCAATTGCATGAGCAGCATGGACTACAGCCAATTTATTTTTTCTTACTTGCAGAACGTAATAGCGAATACGATAAAAACATTTCACCAAATAAGACAGGATTACTGCAACTGATCCGATCAACCGCCGCAAAGTCAACAGTTGCATTGCATCCTTCTACACAAAGCACAGTGAATGTATCTTTACTGAAAAAAGAAAAAGAAACGTTACAATCCATCAGCAGGAAAGAAACTACTGCAACCCGGAATCATTATATCCAGTTTCATCTGCCACATTCTTACCGCACATTAATGGAGAACGGATTTACAGATGAATATAGCATGGGCTACGGAACAGTAAATGGTTTTCGTGCATCTACTTCACATTCGTTTTTGTGGTACGATCTGGAAAAGGAAGAAAAAACTGCATTGCGTGTTCATCCGTTTGCTTACATGGAAGCTAATTCATTTTATGAACTACATCATTCTCCTGAAGAAGCATTGGAAGAAATGAAAAGGCTATGCAGTGAAGTGCAAAAGGTAAACGGAACTTTCATTACCATCTTTCACAATCACATGCTGGGAACAGATTCGATGTTTAAAGGTTGGAAGGAAATGTATGAAACTTTTATCGCAGAAGTACGAGGTTCGAAGTAAGAAGTACGCTAACAGACTCATCACTGATCATTCATTTCTCATCATTGTTCATTCTTCGAACCTTCCAGCATCTGCATCAATTCTTTCATCTCCGGATCGCTTAAGTAGCGCCATTTACCAACAGCGATATTTCCCAGTTGAATATTCATGATACGTACACGTCGCAAACTCACCACTTCATACCCAAATGCTTCACACATGCGCCTGATCTGGCGATTTAATCCTTGCTTGAGAATGATGGAAAAGCTTTTGCCGCTTAGTGTACGTACTTTACATGGCAGTGTTACAGTATTGAGAATATGTACACCGTTGCTCATCTTTGCAGCAAAGTCGGGCGTTAATTTTTTATTGACAGTAACGATGTATTCTTTTTCATGTTCGTTACCTGCACGCAGAATTTTATTAACGATGTCGCCATTGTTGGTAAGGAAGATCAATCCTTCGGAATCTTTATCTAATCTTCCAATCGGGAAAATGCGTTTGGGATGATTGATAAAGCGGATAATATTTGTGCGGTCTTTCTCATCTGTGGTAGAAGTAATATTCAACGGTTTGTTGAAAGCAATAATAAACTGATCCTGTTTGGCGGTTGATTTTACTTTCAGCAATTCATCATCAATATATACTTTGTCTTTTGAGGAAACCCTTGTGCCAGCCAAAGCAATATTGCCATTCACAACCACACGTGCCTGATCGATCAGTTTATCTGCTTCACGGCGTGAGCAGTAACCTGTTGCACTGATGTATTTATTTAAACTGATCTTTTCTTCGGCCATGCAGTAAAGTTAACAGGATTAATTGTCGGCAACATCACGCTGCTCTTCAGCCGTTTTCTTGTAAGCTTTATTGACAAGATAAACACCTAATAAAGCAACCAATCCTCCTGTTGCAAGCGTAAAGGAAATTTTTTCATGAAAGATCATTACCCCAAAAAGTACTGCTACTACAGGGTTCACATATGCATAAATACTCGCCTGTTCAGTAGGCAGGTTTTGCAACGCATAGAGATAACAGATAAATGCGATCACTGAACCAAATAAAACAAGGTAACCGATTGCGGCCCATGCTTGCCATGCTATTTCGGTAAAGGGTGTAAAGTTGGGATCGGTAGTGGAAATGCCCAGCAATGCTGCACCGGCAATCAGCATTTGAAAACCTAACCCAAAATATGGATTGAAATTAGCTGCCTGTTTTTTTGTATAGAGTGAACCGAAAGCCCATGTCCAGGTAGCAACAAGTGAAATCAAAATGCCAAAGCGGAAATTCGGATCAAAGAAATCCTGCAGATGTTCGTAAAAAATAACACACACTCCACCAAAGCCGATCATTAACCCAAGCAATGCTTTCGCAGGAATTTTTTCCTTTGATACAAAAAGATTGATGATCACGATCCATAAAGGAAAGATTGCACCCATGATGGCACCAAGCCCGGATGAAATATATTTCAATCCCCATGTACTGAGCCCGTTACTCAATACAAAGTTGAGCAGCGCTAAAATCAACAATGGAATTAATTCTTTTCCTCTTGGGAATTGCGCTCCTTTTGCAATAAAAAAAATCATGTAACAAAGTCCACCCAGTAACTGGCGAATACCTGCTAACTGTATGGCTGATGGCATATGCCGCACACCTTCTTTGGAAGCGATCCATGTGGTACCCCATAACACGCACACAACTGCCAATGCAAATAAAGCTTTTGCTCTTGTTCCTTTTTTCCGGATGGTTAAAGGATTAAAAACGGATAAGCTTTTGAGTGCATCTGTTGAAGCGTTGAGTGCTTTATCGAAACGGGGTTTTTGCATTAATGTTTAAAATGTCTCATACCTGTGATCACCATCGCCAGGTTATTTTGTTTACAATATTCAATTGAATCATTGTCACGGATAGAACCGCCGGGTTGAATAAATGCAACTATACCTGCTGCATGACCCATCTGCACACAATCATTGAACGGGAAGAATGCATCACTCGCCATCACTGCGCCATTGAGATCGAAGTTGAATTGTTTTGCTTTTTCAACAGACTGACGAAGTGAATCGATACGACTTGTTTGTCCGCAACCTTTACCCACCAGTTGTTTATTCTTCACCAATGCAATGGCATTCGATTTTAAATGTTTGCAGATGAGATTGGCAAAAGTGAGATCATCTTTTTCAGCAGCACTTGTTTCTCTGCCACCCGCTTCTTTCCATTCGGTATAATTGCCTTCATCCAATCCTTGTACCAATACACCGTTCAATAATGATTTGTATTGTTCTTTCACGTTCGGTTGTTGTTTCAATTGCAACAGAATGCGGTTCTTCTTCGACTTTAATACTTCCAATGCATCAGCAGCAAATGAAGGAGCGATCAATACTTCAAAGAAAATTTCATTGATAGCTTCTGCCGTGGCTTTATCAATTTCACCATTACAAACCAATACACCGCCAAATGCACTTTCAGGATCGCCTGCCAATGCAGTATCCCAACTGTCTTTCACTGTTGCACGTTGTGCAACGCCACATACGTTGGTATGTTTGATGATAGCAAAAGTTGTATCTGTAAACTCTTTGATGAGTTGTACAGCTGCATCAACATCAACTAAATTATTATAGCTTAATTCTTTTCCGTTAAGTTGTGTGAACAGTTCATCAAGGTTACCGAAGAAACGTGCACTCTGATGAGGATTTTCACCATAACGCATGATCTTTTCTTCTTTGTTGAATGGTGTTTCAACAGCTGATTGATGGAAGTAATTAGAGATGGCAGTATCGTAAGCCGTACACACATCAAATGCTTTGATGGCAAATGCACGACGTTGTTCATAACTTGTTTCACCTTTCTGCTCACGAAGAATACCTTCTAATACTGCATATTCTTTCTTTGCTGCCAATACCACAACGTCTTTATGATTTTTTGCACCGGCACGAATCATCGATGGTCCGCCGATATCAATTTTTTCAATGATTGCTTTTTCATCAGTAGTTGAAGCAACGGTTTCTTCAAACGGATAAAGATCAACAATCACGAGATCCATTTCAGGAATATTGTATTGCTTCATTTCAGCCAAATGCTGGTTATCATCACGCTTGCCGAGAATACCGCCAAACACAGAAGGATGTAAAGTTTTTACACGACCACCCAAAATAGAAGGGTAGCTGGTCAAATTTTCAACAGGCACTACAGGAACGCCGAGTTTTTCAATAAACTGTTGTGTGCCACCGGTAGAGTAGATGGTTACATTTTGCTCGTGAAGGAGCTTTACCAATGAATCGAGTCCGTCTTTGTAAAAAACTGAAATGAGTGCCGATTGAATTTTCTTCATAAAAATGATTGATTTGGGCCACCAAGACGCTAAGTCACGAAGAAGCACGAAGGAAAAAGTTGTGCCTGGAGCTTTGGGTCTTTGTGGCAAGACTTTAAGAAGGCGCAAAGGTAAGCCTCTACAGGTTCATCACAAAAGCACCCTGCTCACTTGTGCAGAAATAGTGGATGCCGAGCTTTTCGCAGTCAGCTTTCCAGAATTTCAGCTTCCATTGCGGGTTGGAACTGTCGAATACCAGCAGCTTACAGTTGATCGTTTTTTTTAATTGATCGAGGTAAAGTTTGGGATTGTTGGAAATGATGACCACATCGGCTGAGATCTTTGCAGTAGAATCGTAGCGGTATGATTGGTTGATGTGGACGATGGTTTTATTGTTGATCGTCCAGACATTATTTGAGTTGATGTTCGGCTGTTCATAAGTGCGGTGTGCAATGCGGGAGGGTTTAAGGTGAAAATTGCGAAGAAAGCCATCTTTCAACAGCACTGAATCACCGATAAAGAAATATCGTTTGCCCAGCATAAAATCAATAGCTGTGTGTTGCGATAAATTGTAAACGATCAGTTTCTGTTGTTGTGCTCTAGAATATTGATAATAGAATTGAACAGCAAAGAATATTGCGATAAAGGCTAGTGTAAATTTTAATGCAGATTTTTTCTTTTGAATAAGCCAAATACCCAATGCTGCAATAATGAGGTATAACAAAATGGTTTGAATGGGTGAGTGCTGAATACCATCTACCACAGCAAACGTAAAATGATCGACCCAAAGAATGAATTGATTCATGAGCCAAAGCATTTTTGTAATGAGCCAACCAACTGCATTTGCAAGTGCGACGAAAGGAGAAACAACCATCAATAAGATCAAAGCATATAACACAAGACTTGATAATGGAACCGCTACAAGATTCGTAATAAGAAATAGTGTTGGCGCCTGGTGAAAATGATACATGCAAAGAGGCAAGGTTAAAATTTGGGCAGAGAGCGTGAGTGCATTTAGTTTCCAAAGACCATCTAATAATTTGTTTTGAATGGCGAACCAGTTGTAAATAGGTTTCATGAAAAGAACAATACTTAACACAGCAGCGTATGATAATTGAAAACCTACATCCCACAACAAAAACGGATTAAAGAGTAATAATACAACTGCTGATGCTGCCATGCTATTGTAAATAGTTCCTTTGCGGTCGATTACTTCTGCACCAACGATCGCAGTAAACATAAGAACAGCTCTTAACACAGACGCACTTGCCCCGGTCAATAAGCTGAACAGCCACAACAATGTAATGATCAAAACAGCTTTTATTATTTTCAGCCGTTTTTTTCTGTTCAAACCTTTTAAAAGAAACATCAATAAGCCATAGATCAAACCAAGATGCATTCCACTAACAGCAATGATATGTACCACGCCGGTGTTGCTGTATGCCTGCACCAGGTCCCTGTCGAGATCATCACGGTAGCCGATGAGTAAGGCTTCTGCAATACTGCTTTCCATTTCGCCTTTTACATGCTTGCGGATCGTTTTCAGAATATAACTTCTGAACTCATACATCTTTTTATAGAAGATTGATGTTTGTTGCTGAGGTAGTTTTCTATATTCATCTGCTTTTATAAACAGTTGATGTGTGATACCGTTGAACAATGCATATCGCTTGTAATCGAACCCGCCGGGATTGCCTGCATTTTTTATTTCCTGCAAATTA
>NZ_DATGWT010000024.1:0-83024 GCF_035299325.1 Lacibacter sp.
CACATTTGCAGCATGGAAATAATCGGATATCTCGCTTCTATTGTTATTGGCATTTCGTTAGGACTCATCGGCGGAGGTGGTTCTATTCTGACAGTACCGGTTTTGGTCTATCTGTTTGGTGTGAACCCGGTATTGGCAACCGCTTATTCCTTATTTATTGTTGGAGCCACTTCACTGGTAGGCGTTTTCCCGAAATACAAGCATGGACTGGTAAATATTAAAACAGCTTTGATCTTTGGCGCACCAGCCATTGCAGCCGTTTATGCCACACGGAAATTTATAGTACCGGCTATTCCCGATGAAGTGTTTACCCTTGCTGGTTTCACAGTAACCAAACCCATTTTAATGATGCTGCTGTTTGCAGTACTGATGGTGTTTGCATCCTATTCCATGATCAAGGGAAAAAATGAAGATGAAAACGGTAATGGCGGCGAACAGAAATTCAATTACCCTTTAATACTCGTTGAAGGAACGGTGGTAGGCATCTTAACAGGATTGGTTGGTGCCGGTGGTGGTTTCCTCATAATTCCTGCATTGGTATTGCTCAGCAAATTGCCAATGAAACAGGCAGTTGGTACTTCTCTTTTAATTATAGCAGCCAAATCATTGATCGGCTTCCTTGGTGATATTGGCCATCAGGTTATTGATTGGAAACTACTCATCATTGTAACAGCATTGGCCATTGCAGGTATTTTTATTGGCAATTCACTCAGCAAAAAAGTTTCAGGTGATAAACTGAAGAAATGGTTTGGCTGGTTTGTGTTGGTGATGGGCATTTACATTATTGTGAAAGAATTGTTTATTCGCTAAACTTCTTTTCCTCCGGCGCTTCTATGTGACAAAAGTCATAGTTCACTGTCTCCTGAAAACACAACTTTGTATCATTCAAATCAACAATTAAAAAATAAAAAAAGCATATGAAAATTGAACAGATCTATACCGGTTGCTTAGCACAAGGTGCTTATTACATTGAAAGTGAAGGCGAGGCCGTAGTGATCGATCCGTTGCGTGAAGTAAAACCTTACCTGGAAAAAGCAAAACGCAACAATGCCAAGATCAAGTATGTATTTGAAACACACTTTCATGCGGATTTTGTGAGCGGACATATTGATCTTGCAAAAGAAGCTGGTGCAAAGATCGTGTACGGTCCGAATGCAAAACCTGATTTCGATTTTCATTCAGCAAAAGATGGTGAAGAGTTGAAAGTGGGTAAGCTTACATTCAAGGTGTTGCATACACCCGGCCATACAATGGAAAGTACCTGTTACTTATTGAAAGATGAAAACGGAAAAGATATTGCCATTTTCACGGGTGATACATTATTCATTGGTGATGTTGGTCGCCCTGATCTTGCTCAAAAAATTGTAGCGGATCTTACACAGGATATGCTTGCAGGTTATTTGTATGATTCATTGCGTAACAAGATCATGCCACTTTCTGATGATTTGATCGTATATCCGGCGCATGGTGCAGGCAGCGCATGTGGTAAGAACATGAGTAAAGAAACATCTGATACATTGGGCCATCAAAAAGCAACCAACTATGCGTTGCGTGCCAATATGACCAAAGAAGAATTTATTAAAGAAGTTACAACAGGTTTAGTGGCGCCTCCACAATATTTCCCGCTGAATGTAATGATGAATATTCATGGATACGACAGTATTGAAGAAGTGTTGAAGCGTGGTACGCAGGCGCTGAGTCCTGATGCGTTTGAAACAGCCGCTAACGAAACGGGTGCGTTAATTCTTGATACAAGAGATGCAGAAGTTTTTGCAAAAGGATTTGTGCCAAACTCCATTAACATTGGTATCGATGGAAGTTTTGCGCCCTGGGTTGGCAGTATGATTCCCGATGTAAAACAGGAAATCTTACTGGTAACTGATGAAGGACGTGAAGAAGAAGTGGTTACCCGTTTGGCCCGTGTAGGTTACGATTATTCGCTGGGGTATCTGAAAGGGGGATTCAATGCATGGAAAGAAGCTGGTAAAGAAATTGATCAGATCAAACGTGTATCTGCAGAAGAGCTGGCAGAGATCGTAACAAAAGATAACAATGCAAACATTCTTGATGTGCGTAAAGAAAGCGAGTATAAGAGCGAGCATCTGCTGAATGTAGAGAACACACCCTTGGACTTTATTAACGACAGCATGTTAAAGGTTGATAAAAACAAAACCTACTATGTGCATTGTGCAGGTGGTTACCGCTCTATGATTTTTGTTTCTATTCTTCGTGCACGTGGATATGATAATTTAATCGATGTGCGTGGTGGCTTTAAAGCAATGAAAGAAAGCGGCAAGTTTAATTTAACCGATTACGTTTGCCCAACAACACTTTTATAATCAGTCATTTTTAAACTGATGAAAGGAGGTTGTTATACAACCTCCTTTCATTTCAAATCATACTATGAAAAACCGAATCTTTTTCCTGGCAGTTGGATTCTTTGCTGTTCTCTCAGCAATGGCGCAAACAAAAAATGTATCGCCAGCATTTGCTGAAAAGAAATTCAATAAAAAGAGAGTGGTAGTACTGGATGTACGCACCACACAGGAATTCAACGAAGGACATTTGCCCAATGCAGTTCATATTGATGTGATGGATTCAGTTGCATTTGTGCAACAGGTAGCTACACTTAAAAAAAGTAAGACCTACCTGGTTTACTGTAAAAGCGGACGACGCAGTGCCAAAGCAGCAACCATTATGGAGCAACAGGGATTTCGCCATATCTGGAATATGGAAGGCGGTATTACTGCCTGGAAAGGAACAATTAAACAATAAACGAAAAACCATTTGATATGAATCTAAAAGAAATCGTTCAGAACCCACAGACAAAGTTTGTGGATGTACGTTCAAGAGAGGAGTTTGCCGACGGACACTTTCCTGGTGCAACGAATATTCCGTTGCCGGAAATTGCTGCGAAAGCAAACGAATTAAAAGCATTTGACAGTCCAGTGGTATTGTATTGCCGCTCCGGTGCAAGAAGTATGAATGCGTACTTTCTTTTGAAACAACTGGGGCTTGAGAATGTACATAATGCCGGCGGCTTGCAAGATTTATTAACCTTGAAAAATCTTAATTAACATGTTCAACTTCTTCAAGAAATTATTTGGCCCGGGTACAGATTTTAAGGCATTGCAACAACAAGGTGCAGTCATCATTGATGTACGTACGCCAGGCGAATTTAGTGGTGGCCATATTAAAGGCTCCATTAACATTCCGGTTGACAGTATCCGTTCAAAGATCAATGACATTAAGAAAAAAGGAAAGCCTGTCATCACCTGTTGCGCCAGTGGAATGCGCAGCGGCTCTGCCACCTCTATTCTAAAAGAGGCTGGTGTAGAAGCATATAATGGCGGATCATGGATCAGCTTACAGAATAAAATAGCAGTATGATCATTCAGTGGTTAAAACAATGGAACGGGCTGCGGCTACTTCGTCTTGGCATCGGTATCGCAGCAATTGTACAAGGACTTTATTCGCCTACCCCCTTACTTTGGGTAATAGGTGCAGTGTTGGTGATCCAGGCTGTTATGAATATCGGATGCATGGGCGGCGCCTGTGCTGTTCCGCAAAACAAACCACAAATCAAGAAAGTAAATAAGCATGAAGAATCTCTTTAAAAAAGCAATCTGGGTTTTACCGGGATTGGTTTTGGGCGCTGTTGGTGGTTTTTTATATTGGAAATTCTATGGTTGCGATGGCACCTGTTTAATCACTTCAAGCCCGATAAGAAGTATGATCTATTTTGGGGTGATGGGAGCCATTGCCAACAGCATGTTTCAACCAAAGCAAAAGGAAACAAAAGAACAAAACGAGGTTTCGAACAACAATTGATTGTATCCGTTTTATTCTTCTGTACCTTACAGAAACAACACTTTCCAGTGTAATATTTATCACATAATTCCGGCAGGTGGAACTCTACCTTGCATGAACTTAAACGAAACAATACATGAGCCTGATTGAATTTATTAAACAACCCTGGCCCTGGTACGTAGCCGGTCCGTTGATTGGGTTAACAGTGCCCACATTGCTTATCATTGGTAACAAAACCTTTGGTATTTCTTCTTCGCTGCGGCATATCTGCGCAGCATGCCTCCCGGCGAAAATTCCATTCTTCAATTACGATTGGAAAAAAGAGATCTGGAATTTGTTTTTTGTAGGAGGTATTTTATTAGGAGGCTTTATTGCTTTTCTGTTCCTGCAAAATCCTGAGCCAATGATCGTGAATCCAAACCTGAGTGCCGAGTTGGCGACGTATGGAATTACCAATTATGATTCGCTTGTTCCTACAGAGGTATTTAACTGGAGCAGCCTGTTTACACTGCGTGGTTTTATCATGATGGTGGTGGGAGGTTTCCTTGTTGGCTTTGGAACACGTTATGCAGGTGGCTGCACCAGCGGGCATGCGATCATGGGTCTTTCCACATTGCAATGGCCCTCACTAATAGCAACCATCAGTTTTATGGCAGGCGGCTTCATTATGGCCAATCTTCTTCTTCCGTTCATTCTTAAACTCTAATTCGAACTATTCATGGAACAAAATAAACATATAGCAGAAGAGGAATTGGTGGTGGAACAAAAACACCATGAGTTCCTTACCGAGAATACCGATTTTGAAATGCGATCGTTGGATGCTACCTGCTTCAACGAATCAGAACTTCAACATCCGTGGTGGCATAATTTCAAATATGCGTTTGTAGGATTATTGTTTGGTATTCTCTTCGTAAAAGCAGAGGTAGTTTCCTGGTTCCGTATCCAGGAGATGTTTCGCCTGCAAAGCTTCCACATGTATGGCATCATAGGTTCTGCAGTTGTGGTAGGTCTTATTAGTGTATTGCTTATCAAAAAATTCAAAATCAAAACCATTTATGGTGAACCGATTGAATTTGTAGATAAGAAGTTCAACAAGGGACAAATTTATGGCGGACTTCTTTTTGGTTTAGGTTGGGCCGTTACAGGCGCATGTCCGGGACCGTTATTTGCACAGATAGGAAGTGGCGCCACTGTTATTGCTGTTACACTGTTAAGTGCAATTGCCGGCACCTGGGTATATGGTAAATTCAGAGAGCAACTGCCACATTAAATTTCGGATTACTAAAAAGTGAATACACAGAAAACCATACTTGTTTTTATCATCCTGTTGTTATTAATTACAGCTACACAGTTTAGTTGTAATGATTCAGGCAAAGAGGAATCAACTGCAGTTGACTCAACCATTCAACAAACTGTTTGGATGGGGCCACCTGCAAACCAGATTCCGTATTATTCAAGAGAAGATGGTAAACTCATTTGGTATGGTCATCAACTAATATCAAACACATCAAAATATCTTGGTCCAAAGGGTTCTGTTATGCAAATCAGCAATGGCATGAATTGTCAGAACTGTCATTTAGATGCGGGTACAAAACCATGGGGGAATAATTATAGCGCTGTTTATACAACCTATCCGAAATTCAGAGAACGCTCCGGTGGCATTGAAACCATTTACAAACGGGTGAATGATTGCATCGAACGGAGTTTAAACGGAACAGCACTTGATACATCTTCAAAAGAGATGCAGGCTATTTATGCCTACATCAAATGGCTGGGCGAAGATCTGAAGAAAGGTGATAAACCAAAAGGCTCAGGTATAGTTGAACTTCCTTACCTCAACCGTGCTGCTGATCCGCAACAAGGTAAAACAGTGTACGTGCAGAAATGCCAAACCTGCCATGGAACAAATGGTGAAGGATTACTGAACATGGAAGGTAATGCGTATACTTATCCACCACTATGGGGTAAGAACAGTTACAATAGCGGCGCTGGTTTATTCCGTTTATCACGCTTTGCAGGTTATGTAAAAAATAATATGCCGCAGGGAACCGATTATCATGCACCGCAATTGAGTGATGAAGAAGCATGGGACGTAGCAGCATTCGTTAACTCGCAACCACGCCCTTCAAAAGATCTAAGCGGTGATTGGCCCGATATTTCAAAGAAACCAATTGACCACCCGTTTGGTCCCTATGCTGATTCATTTACTGAACAGCAACATAAATATGGTCCTTATGGTCCCATCAAGGATTTTAAGGAGCAGCAAAAAAAGTCCGTTTCTCAAAAATCAAAGTAAACGATTGCAATGCCAGACACAAACATTACCCACCTGAACAATTGTTCATGCAACAGTTGTTCAGATGGTCAACAAATCGCACCCATCTCTCAAAACTCAAGAAGAGATTTTTTTAAATCAGCATCGGCTATTGCTGCCGGCGCAGTGTTGCCATCATCAATTGTAAATGCAGTTAGCGGAGATGAATATCATGCAAAAGAATTATTTTCAAATAAAGCGGTGAAAGATGGTAAAGCAAATGTGTTTACTCTTTTGCACACATCCGATATTCATGCACAGCTCCACACACACGATGAATTCTTTTTTGAAAACAACCAACCGGTTTATAAAAAACGGGGTGGTTTTGCGGTATTAAAAACAATGCTGCACACACTCAAAGCACAAAACCCGACCAATACAATTATTATTGATGGTGGCGATTGCTTCCAGGGTGGTGGTGTGGCGGCATTAACTGAAGGAAAAGGAATTGTACCGCTGATCAACAATATTGGATACGATTTGATTCTGCCGGGCAACTGGGAAGTAGTGTATGGAAAAGATATGATGCTGAAAGATCTTGGTGGTTACAACAGTGCAAAGATCTGCGCCAACATGTTTCATGACAGTACTGATGAGTATAAGAACGATCTGATTTTTCCTCCCTATTGGACAAAAATGTTGGGCGGTGTTAAAATCGGCTTCATTGGATATAACGATCCGCTTACACCCAAGCGTCAATCACCTGCTTATAGCAAAGGCATCAGGTTTACAAAACCGGAAATGAATGTGGCGAAGTATATCAAAATTCTGAAGGAGTATGAGAAATGCGCCATGATATTTTTAGTTACCCATATGGGTTTGGCGCAACAGGTTGATCTTGCCAACCAACCCGAATTACAGGGAGTTGATTACATACTGGGTGCCGATACACATGAACGTGTTCGTGTTCCCATACAAGGCAAATATGCAAAGGTTACTGAGCCGGGTGCTTTTGGTTCGTTTGTTGCAAAACTTGATATCGTGATTGAGAACGGACAGATAAAAGATGAGAACTATCAATTGCTTGATGTAGATCCGGAAAAATATAAACCAGATCCTGCAATGGAAAAACTGGTTGAAAAAATAAGTGCCCCACTTAAAAAAGAACTCAATAAAGTAATTGGCAAAACCAAAACAACATTGGTGCGCTATTATGTTATTGAAAATCCGATGGACAATTTGATCACAGATGCGTTGATGTGGAAATTTAAAGACGCAAACGTTGATGTGGTGGTGAGTAATGGATTTCGTTTTTGTCCGCCGTTAGTGGCTGATCCCAAAAAGGGATATGCAGAGATCACAAATGATTTTTTATGGAGTATGCTCCCTGTTGAAAGCGATGTAAAGATGGGCGAAGTGAGCGGCGCACAAATACATGATTGGATGGAACAGGAGTTGCACAATGTGTTTGCAAAAGATCCTGCCAAACGTTTTGGAGGCTGGGTGGTTCGTTTCAAAGGAATGGAAATGAACTTCACCATGAACAATGAGTTGGGAAAACGGGTGAACCGGATAACCATCAATGGCAAACCGCTTGATAAGAATAAGCAGTACACGATGCTTGCCTGCGAACGTGAAGGTGATCCTGATGATACCTTGTGCCGTCTGGAAAAAGTAAAAAACCCACGCAAACCCGGCTATACTTTGCATGGCATTATGCGTGAATACCTGGCTGCACATCCAATGGTAGCCCCAAAAATTGAAGGCCGTGCAACAGCAACTGATGCCCCGTCAACATTATTATCGCAATTGGAAGGATATAATTATACATTTATCTGATAAAACAACTCATATGCAAGGATTAAAATTCTTTCTCGTATCAGCACTGGTTATCAGTTCATCTTTTTTAAAGGCGCAATCGAAAATTGTTTGGGAAATGGCATCAGGCGATACTGCCCAGCAACGCATCCTGTTCAGACAGGTAGGTAATGTACTTGCAGCTGCTCCTGATACAAAAATTGAAATTGTATTTCATGGAAATGCTGTTTGGGGATTGCTGAAAGACACTGGTTATTTTAAAGAACAGATCATTGGCTTTCATAAAAAAGGAGTAGTAATGGCTGTTTGTAACAATGCTTTAAAAATGAGGAATATTAAGACAGACAGAGTTATACCCGAAGGGACTGTTGTTCCTGTTGCCATTCTTGAATTAGTAAAAAAACAGGAAGAAGGCTGGAGTTATATTAAAGCAGCCAATTGATCTGATTGAAAAGAGGAGCGTGAATGATGAAGCAAGGTTTACACGAAAATAGAAATCAATTTATTCTACTGGTGCTTGTAAATGCATTCGTAGGTGCAATGGTTGGTTTGGAACGAACAGTGATGCCCGATTATGCAGCTGCACGTTTTCAAATGGATTCAACGGTTGCATTGGTTTCATTTATTGCAGCGTTTGGCACAACGAAAGCAATATTCAATTTGCTTACGGGTTATTTGCATCAACATTACAACCGTAAACAGATCTTATTACTAGGATGGGTTGCAGCCGTGCCCGTTCCCTTCCTGTTACTTTATGCGCAAGACTGGTGGATGGTGATTGTTGCCAATATTTTCTTAGGAATCAATCAAGGGTTGGCATGGTCGTCAACGGTTGTGATGAAAGTAGACTTGGTAGGATCGAAAAATCGTGGACTGGCAATGGGCATTAATGAATTTGCAGGTTATGTTGCTGTGGGCTTAGCCGGGTATCTTGCAACAAGTCTTGCACATACATACGGTGCAGGATTTTATCCGTTTGTACCCGGAATCTTTTTTGTGGTGATTGGTTTTTTGTTATCGTGGTTATTAGTAAAAGATACCACTGCATTTGTAACCCATGAACAGCAGGCAACTGAACAACGAACATTCAAATCACTTTGGAAAGAAGTAAGCTTTCGTCATTTCAACATGGGTAGCGTTAACATTAATGGTTTTGTCAATAATCTGAACGATGGTGTATTGTGGGGTCTGTTACCCATTTGGTTACTATCGAATGGTTACAGTATTTTAGAAACGGGAAGTATTGCTGCCATCTATCCTGCTGTGTGGGGCATCAGTCAGTTGTTTGCAGGAAAACTGGGCGATCATTTTTGTAAAAAACAATTACTTACTGTTGGTATGTTGTTGCAGGCCGCAGGTATTGTGCTTCTTGTAATTGGCACTGCAAAAATATTTGTGATCACGGCCATGGTGCTGATGGGATTGGGAACAGGGTTAGTGTATCCAAATTTCCTCACCGTTATTGCAGAAAATCTTTCACCTGCGCAACGTTCAAAAGGATTAAGCATTTTCCGTTTCTGGAGAGATTTGGGTTATGTGGCCGGCGCACTGGGTGCCGGACTTATTGCTGAACTCTTCAGCATACCTGTTGCATTTACAGTTGTTGCTGTATTAACAGCAGCAGCCGGCATAATGGCCAATGTACGGATGTGCTGCACCTTTAAACTATTATGGCGCAGCCACACCTGCACTGAAGCTGCTGCTTTTTGAGCCGCTCCAATTAAACAAAACAACTACGTTCGCCAGCTATATAAACAGCATGTGAACGCCTTCGCCTTCGCTGCGTTTATAAAAATCACCTACGGTTATAATATCATCAACGCCTTCGTATAAGTCTTCTTCTTTGTAATGGAACATATCAAACGCAAGTTTGCAGGCCCACATTTTTACTCCTGATGCATAAAGGATATCTAGGAATTCAGGTATCTCCGGCATATCCACTTTCTCCATTTCTTTCTTCATCATGGTTGTTGCCAGTGCTTCCATACCGGGGAGCCCGCCAATCATTGTGGGTATATGCATAGCAGGATTACCTACGGTAGCAACGTGCAGACTGTCCAGTTTCTTTTTATTGATTGCTTCCAATCCAAAGAAGGTAAAGAATATCTCCGATTCAATTCCCTCCATACGTGCTCCATTTGCTAATACAAAAGCAGCATATACATTTTCCAATGATGCTTTTGATAAGATGATCATCATCTTTTTTATTTTGCCTTTATTCTCGGTCATGGCTTTAATTTTTTTGATTGTTAAATACAACTGGCAGGCTTGGGTATACCGGCAATTTTTGTAGATGTTTTCAATGGTGCATTGGGGAATAAAGAATAGAATTCTTTAATATCCACCACACCGCTTTTTCCCACACGACGGATGCTGAGTGCAACCTGGTTCTGCTGTTCTTTTTGCAGATACTTCAGTACTTCCCAATGGCGGGGTGTAAGATCAATATTGGCTTCGGTTGCTAATTCCTTTCCTACATTCTCATCCCATTGGCTGAAATCAGTTAAATAACCTTCTTCGTTAACGGCAATTGTTTTACCGGCTATTGTCTTTTCCATAACATGTATTTAATTAGTGAATGATTTAATTATAATGTTTTCCGCTTTCGCTCATAGTTGCTGATACAAACGGAATATGTCTTCCTTTGAGTAATACATTCCAATAGATCCATCGAAAGGCGAGTTTACCCATGTGGTTCATGCGACTTTCTTTCAACAAACGCAACGGACCAATTCCTGCAAAAGGAAAACTTCCTTCCACCGGTTCGTGTGTATAGTTGAAGTCGATCAGTAATGCTTTCCCTCCACCTGTTTCAATAAAGCAGTTTGCATGTCCATCAAATTCTTCTTTCAATGGCTCGCCTTTTACATAGCGAAGAATATTTTCTGTTAAGATCTCCGCTTCAAAGTGTGCAACCGATCCTGCCTTGGATGCAGGTATATTACTTGCATCACCAATTACAAATACATTCGCATAATCTTTCGATTGCAGGGTTGCTTTATGAGTCGGCACATAGTTGAGATCATCGCCCATGCCTGAACGTTCCATCAATGCATCACCTTTGTTTGTAGGAACTGTAACAAGAATATCAAACGGAATTTCTCTGCCGCCATAGTCAACAATGGTTTTGTTTTCGTTATCTACATGCTCAATTGCAAAATCACTTTCAATGTTAATTCCTTTTTCATGCAGCAAATGTTCCAGCGCTTCTGTTGCTTTGGGTTTTGTAAAGGCTCCGCTTAAAGGCGTTACATAAGTGATCTTTACTTTATCACGCATGTGCTTATGCTTAAAGAAAGAATCGGCCAGGAAAGCAAATTCCAACGGTGCAACCGGGCATTTGATCGGCATTTCGGTGATATGCACCACCAGCTTACCTCCTTCCCAATCTCTCAATTTATTACGTAATGCCAATGCACCTTCAAATGTGTAGAAATCAAAAACAGATTTCTGCCATTCTTTTCCTCCCATGCCTTCTGTTTCTTCGGGTGCAATTTTTGCCCCTGTAGCAACAATGAGAATATCATAATTTAATTCAGCACCATCTTTCAATTGAATTTTATTTTCGGTTGGAACAATGCGTTCAATTTTACGTTTCAGCAGTGTTACATCATTTGGAATAAACTCTTCTATTGTTTTAACAATATCATCGGGTGTATAAATATCAAACGGGAGAAAAAGATAACCGGGTTGATAGTGATGTTCATTGCGCTCATCGATAATCGTGATCTGCCAATCGGGTTTCTTTAATTCATGATGCAGATGATTGGCCATCATGGTACCTGCAGTTCCGGCTCCGAGTATAACAAGACTTTTCATTGTTCCTTATTTTATTGCTTGATTTATGACGCAGTAAAAGTCGATCAGCAACAGTTATTGTTTAATGACCACTATGCGTATGTAAAATGATCCTTATCAAGAAAAAATGCAGAATCGTTTATAAGCTTGCTGTTGTGTGATTTTTGTCACAACAAAAACTGCTGAAACCCTTGTTCTATGTGACTTTTCACACATAACAAGGCCTTTCCAATAACAGGACTTTATATGATTAAAATCACAAGTTGCACTTACTGCTTACTCTACTTTTGACTCATTAAAAAAGTATAAAAAGTAAAGAATGAAGTACATCATTGTAGGTGCCGTTGCAGGCGGAGCGAGTACAGCAGCAAGAATCAGAAGATTAGATGAACATGCAGAGATCATCATTTTTGAAAAAGGTGAATATATTTCGTTTGCCAACTGTGGACTGCCATACTATATCGGCGATGTGATCAAAGACCGCAACAAACTCTTTGTACAAACAGCAGCTGCTTTCAATCAGCGTTTCAATATTGATGTGCGTGTACAAACAGAAGTAACTGCAATTAACCCATCAGCCAAAACCATTACTGCGGTTAAACAGCTAACCGGAGAAATATATGAAGAATCTTACGACAAACTGATTCTCTCACCGGGTGCAGAACCTGTTCGTCCACCTTTACCCGGCATTGGAATCGAAGGTATTTTCACCTTACGCAATGTACGAGACACTGATTATATTAAAGCGTATGTACAGCAAAAGCAGGTAACCCGTGCAGTGATCATTGGTGCAGGTTTTATTGGACTGGAAATGGCAGAAAACTTTTATGAGCTTGGTTTGGATGTAACCGTTGTTGAAATGATCAACCAGGTAATGGCTCCTGTTGATTATCCCATTGCTTCGTTTGTGCAGCAACATATCCGTTCAAAAAGAGTACAACTTCGTTTGAACACAGCCGTTACCGGCTTTACAAAAGTGGGCGAACGAATTGAAGTGACATTGAATAATGGCGAAATATTGATTGCCGATGTGGTGTTACTTTCCATTGGTGTTCGTCCCGATACAAGACTGGCAGCAATGGCCAACTTAAAAATCGGACCGGCAAAAGGCATCTGGGTAAATGAATTTCTGCAAACATCCGATCCGGATATTTATGCAGTAGGTGATGCAATTGAATTTGAAAATCCCATCACACATCAACCGATGATCACTTACCTCGCAGGCCCGGCTAACAAACAAGGACGCATCTGCGCCGATAATGTGGTGCTTGGTAATGTTCGCTCCTACAAAGGTTCAATCAATACGGCAATTGTAAAAGTATTTGATATGACGGTGGGTACAACCGGTACTGCATCCAAACATTTAACTGCTGCAGGTATTGAACATATTGTTTCCACCACACATAGCGGATCACATGCAGGTTATTATCCCGGCTCAAAACAAATGACGATACAACTTTCGTTTGCACCAAAAGACGGACGTTTACTCAGTGCACAAATTGCAGGTTACGATGGGGTTGATAAACGTCTCGATGTATTTGCATCATATATCAAACAAGGAAAAACAGTTTACGACTTGATAGAGTTTGAACATGCGTATGCACCTCCCTATTCATCAGCCAAAGATCCGGTGAACATGGCTGGCTTTGTGGCAGAGAATATTTTATTGGATCGGTTGCGTGTGTTTTATTGGAATGAAATTGAACAACAAAAACCAGCTGATCTGTTGATTGATGTTCGCCGCAAAGATGAGTTTGAAGCAGGTAATATTCCCGGAGCAATCAATCTGCCTGTTGATGAATTAAGAAACAGGTTAAGTGAAATTCCTAACAACAAGACAATTTATATCTATTGCGAAGCAGGTTTGCGTGGCTACCTGGCACAGCGTATACTCCGTCAGAATGGATATAACAAAGTAGCCAATCTTTCCGGTGGCTATATTTTGTGGAATGCATGTACAACTGAAGCCAAAAAGCTGATAACTGTTGCCGAGGATTTTCTTGTTCATCAATAATAATGAGAACTGTTCCTCGCCTACCTTTGCCAACGTTATGACGCAAACTTCCACTTCGCAAAAAGCCGTTGCCAACTGGTTACTCTTCGGCGTGTTCATGTTAATTATTCAGATCTTACTAGGCGGCATCACCCGTTTAACGGGAAGCGGCTTAAGTATAACGGAGTGGGAAGTTGTAACGGGCACCTTGCCGCCATTGAATGAAACGAAGTGGCTGGAAGAATTCGCAAAGTATAAAGGAACACCGCAATACCAATTACTCAATACTGATTTTACACTCAGCGATTTTAAATTCATTTTCTTCTGGGAATGGTTTCATCGTTTATGGGCTCGTGTAATGGGGATGGTGTTTGCAGTAGGTTTTATTTACTTTTTAGTACGCAGGTATTTTAAACAGGAGATGATCAAACCGTTGCTCATCTTGTTTTTGCTCGGCGGATTACAAGGTGCCGTAGGTTGGATCATGGTGGCAAGTGGTTTAGTGGGAGATGCTGTGTATGTAAAACCCACAAGACTGGCACTGCATTTTATTTTAGCAATGGGTTTGCTTTGTTACACGTTTTGGTTTGCATTGCAGCTGCGTGTAAAAAAAGAACAGATCACACATAACCGTGCTATCAACAGCTTTACATTGTGGCTATTGGTTTTGCTGGTTGTACAATTAATGTTTGGTGCATTGATGGCTGGGCATAAAGCAGCCACCGCTGCACCATCGTGGCCCATGATCAACACCGAATGGATTCCTGCTGCATTATTTAAAGATTCACCGTGGCTCATCAACTTTATTGAGAACAAAATCACCATTCATTTTGTACATCGTGGTCTTGCATACTTACTTACTGCACTCATCATTGTTTGGTATTACAAAGCTGCCAAAGTAAAAGGCTCCGATCTTTTTCAGGTAACACGTTTTCTTCCTTTGTTCCTGGTAGTTCTACAGGTAGTATTAGGTATTGCTTCGGTACTAACATCGCCACAAATTATTCCCAACCGCTGGGGTTTGTTTGAATGGATGGCGCAATTGCATCAACTGGTGGGCATGTTCTTATTGCTCAGCTTTATCTGGGTACTTTACCTGGTACGCAGAAAACAAGTGGCATAACATTTACATCCAAGCAGCGTTCTAACGTAAATTGTTTTCTTTTACGTAACTTCTGTCCCATGAAGAAATACCTGCTTGGCATATGGTATTCATTCCCTGTTCAATTGATTTTTCTGCATTTCAGGAAATATCAACTCATGTTACTATTCTGGATATTGCTGACAAGTGCTGCGAGCGGTGGCTTTATGAGTGACTATGGTGCTAATTCACTTTTTCTTTCACCAGAATATTTAGGCGAAGTAAATTTTTTCAGTGCTTTTTTTGTTGGGGTTGCGTTTGGTGGTTTCGTTATGAGCTGGAACATTACAACATTTATTCTGTTCAGTGGTTACTTTAAATTTTTAGCCACTACTTCCAAACCATTTTTAAAATACTGCATCAACAACGCAGGCATACCGGTCATTTTTATTATCAATTATTTTATCCAGGTTGTCCGGTTTGGCAAATACAAAGAGCTGATGGATAACGGAGAGGTCATTTTGATTATGTTTGGTTTTATTGCAGGGCTTGTGATCTTTCTTCTGTTCTCTATGCTGTATTTCTATGGCTCGGAAAAAGCTATCCTTCGTGATATGCAACCAGTGCTGAGAGATCCGCAACAATTCAAACAACAGTTTAAGCCACATCATAAAGCAGAAGATCATCAACAGGTAATTAAAGTTCAGTATTTTTTAACCAGCTTTCTTACCTATCGAAAAACAAGAAACGTAACACATTACAGTCGCTTGTTTCTGGATGTGATCTTTAAACGCCATCACTTTTCTGCAGTGCTTGCAATCATTCTTGCATTTCTATTGCTGATGGTGTATGGTTTGTTTCTCGACCGGCCTTCGTTGCAGCTTCCTGCAGCAGCCAGCATCTTTGTATTCTTTGCAATCCTCATCGGCGCATCAGGTGCACTGGCACATTGGCTCGATACATGGAGCATTCCTGTAGCAATACTTCTTGTTCTTGTTTTCCATATGTTATTCCGATACGAATACATTGATATCCGCAACAAAGCATTTGGATTGAATTATGAAGATCGTAACAAGCGACCTGTCTATTCGCTGGCTTCAATGGTGAAACTGTGCACACCTGAGCAAATGCAGAAAGATAGTTTGAATATGATCAATGTACTGGAAAACTGGAAACGAAAACAGTCAGAAGAAAAACCATTCTTTTATGTAATCAACGTAAGTGGCGGCGGCAACCGTTCTGCTACGTTTACGGCGAACATGTTGTGCAGGATCGATAGTTTTATGAATGGGAAACTGATGCACAAGACTGCAATATTTTCAGGAGCATCCGGTGGCATGTTGGGTTTAACTTATTACCGGGAGTTATACCGCCAGCAGCAAAAAGGAAAACCATTATCATTTACGAATGAAATGATTTCTGCCAATATTTCAAAAGACTTACTCAACCCTATTTTCTCTGCTTATGTTACAAGAGACCTTGTTACACCTGCACAAAAATTTTCGGTTGGGCCTTACCGTTTTGTGAAAGACAGAGGCTACGCATTTGAACAACAATTTAACTTCAACACAGGAAATATTCTTACTGATCAATTAATCGATTACCGAACTGATGAGTTTGAAGCAAAAATTCCATTGGGCATTTTTAGTTCAACCGTTTCACAAGATGGAAGAAAGCTGATGATCTGCAGTCAGCCCATCAGTTTTTTAATGCGGCCAAAGTTCGACAGTTCAAAAGGTATCACTGCTGAGCCTGATGCGATTGATTATACAGCTTTCTTTAAAGATCTTGATCCTTACAATCTCCGGATGCTTACTGCACTTAGGATGAATGCAACATTTCCTTATGTGCTGCCCAATGTATGGTTGCCTACCAAACCAATTGTAGATGTAATGGATGCAGGCTTACGTGATAATTTCGGACAGGAAATTACTTTGCGATTCCTTCATGTGTTTGCAGATTGGATAAAAGAAAATACTGCCGGAGTAATTTTTATTCAGATACGTGACCGGAAAAAAGGTGAATGGCATGATGATTTGCGTGAACCGGGTGTGGGTGATATTCTTTATAAACCTGTTACAACACTGCAGAATAACTTTTATAAAGTACAGGATTACATGCAGGAAAGTATGCTCAGTTATTCAAAAGAAACAGTACCAATAAACAGATTCATGTTTATGTATCAACCTTCTGCAAATAAAAAGGGGGCAGCACTCAGCTTTCATTTAACAGAAAGGGAAAAACTGGATATTTCAAGAGCTGTGTTTGATAATACAAATGAACAGACCATACAACAGTTGATGCGTCTGCAGGAAACGCAACGTCCTGCTCAACTTGCTCAGGGCACCAGCAAAGAATAAGCAGCGGGCAATACTTTTACATAAAAGGATGCTGCTGTTGGTTTACCATCGCCATCAATGTGCAAAGGCGCATTGTCAATATTGGTAATGGTTAACTCAGCCGTCTGGAAATAAGTGATCCCTCTTCGTTTTGTAAAATCACCGGTAAACTTACCGAAACGTATATGCCACAAAATGCGCATCAGCACAAAAAAGATATTTGTTTTTTCTACAGCTACAATATCAAGCAATCCATCCTGTAAACTTGCTTTTGGTGCTATGGTGAATTGATTTCCGAATTGATTGCTATTAGCAATACTGATGAAGTAAGCCCTTAATTGCA
The DNA here is from genome assembly GCF_035299325.1 of Lacibacter sp. Lineage (GTDB taxonomy): Bacteria > Bacteroidota > Bacteroidia > Chitinophagales > Chitinophagaceae > Lacibacter. The sequence goes on from NZ_DATGWT010000024.1 coordinate 17,437, forward strand.
GATCTGTTTCTTTTGCTTTGATCACAAAACGATAGGTCTTTATTCGTTGAAGATTTTTTAATGTGAGCTGAATATATTTTTTCAATCCTCTTTTCTTTTCTCTGTCGAATTCATGTGCAACCTGCGCATCGAAACCAATACCGCTCAACATGCAGGAAAAATGATCGTTGATTAGAAATGCATCAACCCGATTTGCATTTCCATTGAAGATAATATCAATCGCCTTGTTCACATCTTTTGAAATACCTGCTGCCAGTGCTAATCCATTTCCGGAACCTCTTGGAATAATACCAATGTTCACCGGAAGATCTTTAATGGATGCAACAATAGTACTGATGGTTCCATCTCCTCCTGCAATAACAACGTCAGTTACTGCTTCATTTATAATCTTTTCTTTTAGTGAGGAATAATCGCCATCTGCACGGCTGTGCTCAATACTGAATTGTACAGCTGCCCTTTGGCAACGCTCGGTAATGATCTCTGCCAGAGATTTTCCCTTTTGTACACCTGAACGGGGATTGAATAAAAAGATAAAGCGACGTTGCATTGCGTGGCAAAACTACAGGCGAAAATGTAAACCGACGAAAAAAGCTCTAAAGGCGTAGATATAAGACATCACGGTTGTAAGACCAGATTGCATCTTGAAGATAACTGCCGGCCTTTCGACGAAACAAAGAACCAATGAGATTGATCGTGTTACCGCTAATGACCGTGATATAACCCGGTGTTCGGTTTTTTTGTGCCACAATAATTCCTGTAATAACCGCAGCAGTTCCAAATATTGGTAACACATTGCCAACACGTTTATTCTTGAGGTATTGTTTGTAGTATGCAGTTGCCTCGGGAGAAATGAGCATCAGGTTCTTTACCGTTTGCGGGCCGAGCAACGAACCGTTTATGGTAATACGGTTGTTAAAGCGCAGGGTTTTTTGATTGTATTGCATGCGCAGGGAATCGATATTGAGTTGTGCATCACTATCCGCAGCAATAACAAGAAAAAACAGAAACATTAATGATCGCATCATGCCTTAAAAATAAAATCGTTGTTAGTTTTATTTCGGTTATTCATGACTGAAAGTATTCTTTTCTGTGATGAGTTATCCTGTTTCTTCAAGTAATGATTAAACAAACATGATTTCATCTGCTGATAACACAGTAAGGTTGTCAATCTGATGCCGTTCCCTTACATTTGCCGAAACTTACGATTACCAGATGCAACATCACACCTTACGAATAACGCTTTCTATTTTACTAACAGTTGCTGCGTTTGTTTTCTTTGCACAATTCATGACCCTTTCGCTTAATGAAGATCAACGTTTTTTTCTTATTGTGCAGGCGTTATTATTCTTATTTCTTTCTTCAGCAAATTACACCGATCGAAAAAAGGCCCTACTTGGCAAAGCTAAAACTCATTTAGCTATACTCATCATTCTTGCTGTTGTACTGTCAATCAATGGATATTTCTTGGTAAAAAAAGAAAACATTGATGTTGTTACTTCACAATCTTCGAATGGAAACAGGACTCTTTAATTAAGTCCCTTTCACTTACCATTTCAGTAATGCACTGGCCCAGGTAAAGCCACTGCCAAAAGCTGCAAGGCACACGAGATCACCTTCGTTAAGTTTACCTGCTTCCCAAGCTTCGCATAATGCAATAGGTACCGATGCTGCTGTTGTATTACCGTATTTCTGAATATTGTTATAAACCTGGTCGTCTCTGAGCTTTAATTTTTGTTGTACGAATTGCGCAATGCGCAGGTTTGCCTGGTGTGGTATCAGCAATTTCAGATCAGCCGGTTGATAACCGTTAGCAGTAAGCGCTTCTACAATTACTTCAGGAAATTTTACAACAGCTGTTTTAAATACTGCGGGACCATCCATATTCGGGAAGAGTTCGGCTTTATCAATCATTTCATGACTCATAAACATATCCGCCATTTCGGCGTCATTAAAACTCGCCAGGTTTTCTTTCCAATGATTGGCATGCGTGCCCGGATTGTACATGGCCAGTATTTCCGCATCATTCCCATCACTGTGTAAATGAGTGCTGAGGATGCCCCGGTTCTCATCGGTTGTAGGTTGTAATACAACAGCACCTGCACCATCACCAAAGATCACACTTACATTTCGTCCTCTTGTACTAAAGTCTAATCCAAATGAATGCTTCTCTGCTCCAACAACTAATATGTTTTTATACATACCCGTTTTTATAAACTGATCGGCTACGGAAACAGCATAAACAAAACCGCTGCATTGATTACGCACATCCAATGCGCCCACCTGTTTCATTTTCATAGCACGTTGTAACAATACGCCGCAACCGGGAAAATAATAATCGGGACTTAATGTAGCGAACACAATAAAATCAATATCCTGTGGAGTAATACCTGCACGTTTGATTGCAATGGTTGCTGCCTCAACACCCATCGTCGTTGTAGTTTCTTCCGTTCGATGAGCGAAGCGACGTTCTTTGATACCGGTCCGTTCCTGGATCCATTCATCGTTGGTATCCATATACTTTGTGAGATCGTTGTTTGTAACAACGTTGGAGGGTACATACATACCTATCCCTGCTATTTTACTGCGAACCATATGGCAATCAATTTTAAAGAAAGTTAGGAAATAGAACCCAAATGAAACTGTTACAGACAGAACCGTTACAAATGCGCATTAAAAAAGGGGCATAGCCCCTTCCTTATTTATTCTTTATAGTGAACATCATGCCATGATCTCCCACACTTCGTTACCACGTAAGAGTTTATCAAGATTGCCAACTCCTTTTGTTCCGATGGCTTCATCGATCTGCAGTTGCATCACATCTTCGTAACAAGCACGTTCTGTTTCATAAAACACACCGAAAGGACGTGGTAAATGACCGGCAATGCGAGGATCATCAAACATGCGCACTAATATCTGAGCTTTGTAAAAATCCTTTTCATTATGGATCCACAGATCATCTTTGCTGAATCCTTCGTCGAGATCAACGATCACCGGACTAAAACCATCAAGCTTAATTCCCTTATTTTTTGCAGCACCAAATACCAATGGCTCACCATGTGTCAGGAACAATGTTTCGTCTTGTTTACTTGACTTTTCGGTGAACACTTCAAATGCACCATCATTAAAGATGTTACAGTTCTGGTAGATTTCTAAGAAAGAAGCGCCCTTATGTTGTTGGCTGCGGATCAGTGTTTCCTGCAAATGCTTCGGATCACGATCCATACTGCGTGCAATAAATGTTGCATCGGCACCCATCGCCAAAGCCAACGGATTGAACGGATGATCGATACTACCCATTGGTGTACTCTTTGTCACCTTCTTTTCTTCGGAAGTAGGGGAATACTGTCCTTTTGTTAAACCATATATTTGGTTGTTGAACAAAAGAATATTCACATCGAAGTTGCGGCGTAACAAATGGATGGTATGATTACCGCCAATACTCAAGCCATCACCATCGCCGGTAACGATCCATACACTCAGTTCAGGTCTTGCTGCTTTTAATCCACTGGCAACTGCGGTTGCACGACCGTGGATGGAATGCATACCATAGGTATTCATATAATAAGGGAAACGGCTGCTGCAGCCGATACCACTTACGATCACAATATTTTCTTTTGGGATACCAAGTGTTGGCATCACTTTCTGTACCTGAGCTAAAATGGAATAATCACCACAACCGGGGCACCAGCGAACTTCCTGGTCGGTTGCAAAATCCTTAGCGGTAAGGGCAGGGGCGGTCGTTACTTCACTCATAGAATTGTATTGCCTCAAATTTACGCAGAAATTCAACTGCACAGCATTTTAAACAACTGTAATTGATCATTTCGCTGTTAATTCCTCCCAATATTCTGCTGCTCTTCTTGTGTGTGGGATCACAATTGTGCCGCCAACAATATTGGCCACAGCAAAGATCTCATACATCTGTTCAGTACTGATACCTTCCTCATGGCATTTACCCAAATGATACTTGATACAGTCATCACAACGCAATACCATGCTGGCAACAAGACCCAACATTTCTTTTGTTTGGGTTGAAAGGGCGCCTTCAGCATACGTATTGGTATCGAGGTTCCAAAGGCGCTTGATCACCAGGTTATCTTTACTCAAAATCACCTCATTCATTTTGGTGCGGTATTCATTAAACTCCTGTACAAGATTGCTCATAGCTTATTTTTTGCCAAAGATATTTGATTGCATTGCTGAAAAAACAAACCCCCGATGAATCGGGGGCTAGTTATCAGGTATCTTAAGAAGATTAGTAACGGTTGTTGCTGAAGCTTCTGTTACCAGAGAAAGAACGACGGTCGCTATTGCTGCGTTCTTCACGTGGTTTAGCTTCTGTTACTTTAATAGCACGGCCTTCTACCATACCACCATCGAGCTCGCTGATTGCTGTTTTGGCAGCCTCATCATCACTCATTTCCACAAATCCAAAACCACGGCTACGGCCGGTGAATTTGTCGTTGATCACTTTAGCACTGGTTACATCACCATAGCTTTCGAAAAAACCCCTTAAGTCATCATCGGTTACGTTGAAGCTTAAGTTAGAAACATAAATGTTCATGTTGTTAATTAAACATTGAATTAAAAAAATCTGAGAAAATACGGGCGTAAAAGATGACTAACTATTAGCAGATCCTTCGATAAACTCAGGACAAGGGCGTAGCAGATAATACGATTCACTTACAAAACACTGTATAACTCAAAATAACGGCGCAAAGATAAGGTGGATACAGTTGCAGACTATCGTAAATATCCGTTGTATGCTCAGTTTATACCTTTTTTTAAAAATATTTTTTTGACTAAAGAGTCCCAATTAATGCATTAAACCACAATTGCTTAGCTGCGCTTAATACGAAGCTAGTATCGTAGATTAACGATACTCTGTAAGAAAAATACTGAAAAAGATTAGGATAATTTAAAACTACCTTATACTTTTGCTAAGCATTTACCCCTAGAGAACGATACATACACAACTAAATAGCTAATTCTCAGCTGTTTTTTTACCATCGCACTTCTTAGGGTATTTACTAGAAAACTAAACGTACCCGTACCATGAAACAAAAATTTACCCCCGTAATTTGTGCAATTGTTATTGCCCTCACTTTTCTCTCAAACAACATTTTCGCTCAATCTTTATTAATCGGTGAGTATCCAGCCGCTTCAGAAACTCTGTTGGGTGTTCGTTACCGTAAAATGAACTTTGGAAACAGCAATCAAAGTAGTGCAGTATTTTCAGGCATTCCTGATCTTACTAACGGAAACAAAGCAACCGGTGATTTAACTTATGGCACTACAGGATCATTTTCATTCTCCATTACTTTTAACAGCGGCAACAATACATTTACAACCGTAACAACCGTTAACGGCAACCCGGTTAGCACTTCATTTGCAAACGTATCTGGTAACTTATCAAGTGCCGGTAAGATTGCTTCTGCAAACAATATTAATATGTTGACATTGGCTATTAAAACGCCAAACAACGGAACTATTACTGTCTCTGATCTTACGATTGATGGCATGGCCATCATCGGTAGCTATACACGCAGCAACTCAAATGGCACTTCAAACTGGTATATGCCTTCATCAGCCTTAACAGGCGGGTTTGTGGTGACCGGCACAGTTACCATGTCTGGAACAATGGGTAATGGTAACGAAGCTCAATTGGTAGAATTAGGTTTTGCTAATTCATCTTCAGCTCCCGGTCCTCTTCCTGTAGTTTGGGGTGGTTTTGCCGGTAAGCGTGTAAACAGTTCAACAGTTGGCTTGCAGTGGAGAACGTTACAAGAACAAAACGCTTCACACTACAACGTACAACGTTCTGAAGATGGTATCCGTTTCCGTACAATAGGTATGGTAATGGCTCAAGGTACTACTGCTTCAATTACTGATTATACTTTCAATGATAAGAATGCAACCGGTACGATGTATTATTACCGTTTGCAACAGGTTGATCTTGATGGCAGCATTGACTACTCATCAATCATTAAACAAGGTAACGGTGGTCAAAAAACTTTGGTTGGTGGCTTAGGCAGTAACAAAATCATGGTACAGTTCTTTAGTAATGATACACGTAACCTTCGCATCGTAAGCAACAGCGGTATCATTGTAAAACAAATGAACAGCTCTGCACAACAACAGGTGTTAGATGTAAACAATCTGCCTGTGGGTGTTTATGCTCTCCAAATAATTAACAGCGACGGTACCTCAGAAGTACACCGCTTTGTAAAATAATTTCCAGGTTCTCTTATGGTACGGATCTGAGGGCATTGGTTTCTACTTAAGCCTGAACAAGATCTAAAGAAAAAGCCCCACATTAAATATGTGGGGCTTTTCTGATTATATTACTAATGCAATTATGCAGTTACTGCTTCACCATATAACTCCTGCTGCAATTGTTTTACTCTTGCATCTTCAAGATACTCATCAAACGTTGTAAGCCTGTCGATGATTCCACCCGGCGTTAGTTCAATAATACGATTAGCTGTTGTATGCATGAATGTATGATCATGTGATGTTAACAGCACCACACCTTTGTATTCAATACATTGTTCGTTAAAGCTTTGGATACTTTCCAGGTCGAGATGGTTTGTTGGCTGATCTAACACGATCACGTTTGGATTCTGCATCATCATTTTGCTAACCATACAACGAACTTTTTCGCCACCACTCAGAACATTGGTTTTCTTCATAATATCATCACCACTAAACAACATCTTACCTAAGAAGCCACGCAGGAAAGGTTCATCTGCATCAGTTACATGACTTGGTACATATTGACGCAGCCATTCCATCAAATTCAATCCTTCAGTAAAAAAGCTGTTATGCTCAACAGGTAAATATGCTTTGGTAATTGTTGATCCCCATTCGTAAGATCCGTGATCTGCAATTTCTTCAGCGTTAATAATATCGAAGAAATGAGTTACTGCCAACGGATCTTTACTTACAACAGCGATTTTATCGCCTTTATTAACTGTAAACGTTACTTTATCGAAAAGCACACGGCCATCGATTGACTTTTTCAAATTCTCAACGTTGAGGATCTGGTTACCCACTTCACGCAACGGCTGAAAAATGATACCCGGGTATTTCCTGTTTGATGGTTCAATTTCTTCAATCGTAAGTTTTTCGAGGGCTTTCTTACGGGAAGTCGCCTGCTTACTCTTCGAAGCGTTCGCACTGAATCGGGCAATAAAGTCGAGCAAAGCCTGGCGTTTCTCTTCTGTTTTCTTGTTCTTATCACCCATCTGTCTGGCCATCAACTGACTACTTTCGTACCAGAAGCTATAGTTACCTGTGAAAACCTTGATTTTTGAACGGTCCACATCGGCCACATGCGTACAAACAGCATCAAGAAAGTGACGATCATGGCTCACCACCAGTACAATATTTTCATAATCTGCAAGGAAGTTTTCTAACCAACCGATGGTTTCAATATCAAGTCCGTTGGTAGGTTCATCCAGCAACAGGATGTCGGGGTTGCCAAACAAGGCCTGCGCCAATAACACCCTCACTTTCAGATTAGAGGGAATCTCCTTCATCAAACTCTGGAGATATTCTTCCTTTATTCCCAATCCGCTCAGAAAACTTGCCGCATCACTTTCGGCCGTATAACCACCCATTTCGCCAAATTCAGCTTCCAACTCCCCGGCACGCATACCATCTTCTTCACTGAAATCAGGTTTCAGGTAAATAGCATCTTTTTCCTGCATCACCTCCCACATTTTTTTGTGGCCCATGAGTACAGTGTTCAATACGGTTTGCTCATCAAACTCGAAATGGTTCTGTTTCAATACCGCCATGCGTTCGCCCGGGGTTATTTCCACTGTTCCTTTATTGGGCTCAATTTCGCCACTCAGGATTTTTAAAAATGTACTCTTGCCGGCACCATTGGCACCAATTACACCGTAACAGTTGCCCTTGCTGAAGTTGATATTCACTTCATCGAACAACACCCGCTTACCGTAGGAGAGGGTTATATTTCTTGCACTGATCATAGTTGTGATTGTTGCTCACTGATTGAAGCATGTTCACAGATGTTTGTTTCTGAACATTTTCTGTAACCAGTAAGATTTTTGAAGCTGCAAAGGTATGGAAAAACGGGCAGGGAAAGGGTTTGAAAGATCGATGGATTCAGAATAACCGCTCTTTAACTTATATAAACAAGACTTGAGGTTATATTTCACGAATGCAACGCCAAAAAGGAATCAGCTGTCAACCTAAAACCAACTAATCATATTTGTGAGAAATACGTTGATTATTATACTCTTCTGCACTTTTGTTTTTTCCTGCAGTAAAGATAGCAGGCTTGAAAATTTTAAAAATCAGATTGCAGGGAAATGGGAAATCGAGAAAAGAGTTTGTGGCGAATGCATGAGCCCACTTATAATATATCCTGAAGGAAATGGTAGTATTATCGTTTTACTTAATGATGGAACATTTGAAAGACGCATACATGATTCCGTAACTTTTAAAGGCAAGTTCTTTTTAAACAAAAGTGATGAATGTGGCAAGCCGGATTCGGATATATCCATGTCAACAAATGAGAGCTTAAATTCAACTCCGCTTTTTGTGAAAATAGAATCCGGCAAGCTGCAATTAAGTACTCCGTATTGTTATGCCGACGGTGTAAGTACTTCTTACAGAAGGATTCAATAAAAAAACACCAGATATGGGGGAACCTCCGTTTGCATGATTCAGATTGATACCTGAAATCATTCTTCTTTCTTCACTTCTCTCTTAAACAAGTATAAGTAATCACTGTTATCAGTACTGTTGCTTACAGTGTGTACCAATTTCCAACCTTGCTTACCCATATAGTTCAATGCATCAACCGGTGATTTAAAACGTATGAGATTATTACTGCTGTCACGCAGTCGCTTACCGAGCCTGTGCATTATCTCATCATCTTTGCCTTCATCAATTGTAATGGTTGCTCCGTCAGCAATAATGGAATAATAGATCTTCATACTGCAATACTGTTCAATTGTATTTGTCTGTTGCGCCATAACAAACGCAGTCATGAAAAACAATAAGGTTGTAATAAAAAGATGTTTCATCTGAATTTTTTAAGCAAGCTACTCACTCAATTGAAAAACTGCCGTTAAAGCAAAAGCTGCGGCACAAGAAGTGCCGCAGCTTTTGCAGTTTATTAACGTGTGTCTATGCTTTATAATTTCCTGATCTTAATATTCCGGAACCATACTGCATTATCATGATCCTGCAATACGATCTTTCCTTTTTTAAATGTACCAAAGCCGGGCCATTGTTTAAACTTGCTGGCAGCGATCATCTTTGTCCAGTTATCATCCCACATGGTAGTTGTTACAACCGTTACACCATTCAAACGGTGTTCAAGCTTACCGTCTTTTATAATGATCTCTGCAAGATTCCATTCACCAACAGGTTTTACTGTTTCAGGTGAAGCAGCAATCAAATCATACAAATCACCAGCACGGTGTTTGTTGATTTTTGCATCGGGATGACCATTATTATCCAGTACCTGCATTTCAGGACCTGATTCATATGGATGCTTAAACTTTGCTGTGTCTTCATTAGAAAGGAAAATGATGCCACTGTTACCGTTTGGCGATATCTTCCATTCAATTTTTAAATGAAAGTTTTCATATTCTTCATCTGTAAGAATATCGCCACCATCAACTATTTTTCCTTCTTTTCTTATTGATGTATCAAGATACAATGCACCATCCACAACTTTCCAGGCATTGCCTGCAGACGTGCCGCCATACTTATGCCAACCCTTCGTACTTTGTCCGTCAAATAATGACACCCAACCTTCTTTCACTTCTTCATCAGTTAATAGTGGCGGTGTGGGTGCAGGCAATTCGGCTGTTGAGGTATCATTTGTAATTGAAGTTTCGCCTTCGTTGTTACAGGAAGCAAATAAACCCACGGCAGCAATCATTAAAATTGAACGAATCATGTTTATTTGTTTTTAAGTAAGAGAATATACTTTACCATTTGTTCCGCATCTGCTATAGTTACAACAGCATTTGGCGGCATAGCAACATCACCCCAAACTCCACTACCACCTTTCACTACTTTTTCAGCCAGCATTTTAATATTCGCTTCTGTTGGTTCATATTTATTTGCAACATCACGATAAGCAGGACCAATTACTTTTTCATCAATCTTATGACAGGTTAAGCAAAGGTTCTCAGGTTTGGCAACAAGTGCAAGACCCTTTTCGTAATCGGGATTATCACTTGGTGATGGAGGAGTTGCTTCCGCTTCCTGTTTTGGTTCTTCTTTTGTTTGCTCTTTATTTTCTGTACCTGCACCACCACAGGCAATTAATGCAAGCATTACGGCTGAGGTAAATAAAATCTTTTTCATGTGTATGTTTTTTAATTGTTTTTAATTGTCACATAGTATGCCCATAATCATTTTCAATTGTTATGATAAGCTTATGGGCATTTCATGATGTATTATTTTAAAGTTGAAAATGAGATTAATCGAGACCTAAAATACGTCGGTTAGTTGCAACATCGCTGCCGCCACCTGCAAAATCATCGAATGTTTTGTCAGTTACACGAATAATATGGTTTTTGATGAACTCCGAACCTTCTCTTGCGCCATCTTCGGGATGTTTAATGCAACATTCCCACTCCATTACGGCCCATCCATCGTAACCGTATTGAGTAAGTTTACTGAAGATAGTTTTAAAATCAACCTGACCATCACCAGGTGAACGATAACGACCTGCTCTGTTTAACCAACTTTGATACCCACCAAATGTTCCCTGCCGGCCGGTTGGATTGAATTCTGAATCTTTTACATGAAATGCTTTGATGCGTTCGTGATACAGATCGATGTATTCAATATAATCGAGTTGCTGTAATACAAAATGCGATGGATCATACAACAAACAGGCACGTGGATGATTATTTACTTTCTCTAAAAACATTTCATAAGTAATGCCATCAAACAGATCTTCACCGGGATGAATTTCATAACAAACATCTACACCACATTCGTCAAAATAATTCAGAATCGGCAACCAACGTTTGGCCAATTCTTTAAAACCTTCTTCTACCAATCCATCAGGACGTTGCGGCCACGGATGAAATGTATGCCATAACAAGGAGCCACTGAATGTTGCATGTGCTGTGATACCCAGGTTCTGCGATGCTTTTGCGCCATACATTAATTGTTGCACTGCCCATGCTTGTCTTACTTTGGGATTGTTCTTTACTTCATCTGCTGCAAATGCATCGAACATTGTATCGTAAGCCGGGTGCACTGCAACAAGCTGACCTTGTAAATGTGTACTGAGTTCAGAAATCTCTAACCCATAACTGTTGATCTTTCCCTTCAACTCATCAGCATATGTTTTACTTTCTGCTGCGAGTTTCAAATCGATCAATCGTTTTTCCCATGTTGGTATTTGCACAGCTTTAAAACCGAGTGATGCTGCCCATTCACAGATTGTTTCCAAACTGTTGAAGGGAGCTTTGTCGCCCATGAACTGTGCTAAGAAGATGGCTGGTCCTTTTATTGTTTTCATAAACCCCAACCCCTAAAGGGGCTTTTTAGTTTTAGTTATGTAATGATCAACTGAATATTTTTTCAACAGTTGAGTTTCAAATTAAAGATCATTAAAGATTTGCAGCAGCAAGTCTCCCTTTAGGGAGATTTAGAGGGTAAACTCTTTCCACTTCTCTTCACTCTGTCCACTCTCGATCACATTATTCACAAATGCCATTCCACGAATACCTTCATTCACACTCGGGAAATCGAGCCACTCGTCTTTTGGTTGTTCGTTATTCATTTTTGCACGAACGGTTAATACAAAGTTGCGGTAAAGATTACCAAAGGCTTCTAAATAACCTTCCGGGTGACCGGCTGGTACACGTGTATTGTGTGCCGCAAAAGAACTATTATAACCACCACCGGTTCTGTAAATCTCTGCTGGTTTATCGAGCCATTTTACCAATAAAGTATTTGCATCTTCCTGTTTCCATTCAATACCACCTTTCTCTCCATATACACGAATCTTTACATTATTTTCTTCGCCTGCTGCAATTTGTGTTGCCATCAACACACCTGTTGCACCATTATTGAATTTTAAAAATGCAGCACCATCATCATCCAGCAATCTTCCTTCTACAACAGTATTAATATTGGAACAAAGATGTGTTACTTCTAAACCTGTAACATATTCTGCAAGGTTAAATGCATGTGTGCCGATATCACCCATTGCGCCGGCCTTACCACTTTTCTTTGGATCAGTACGCCAGCTGGCTTGTATATTACCGGTTCCTTCAAGGAACGTACTTAACCAACCTTGCGGATACTCCACATAAATTTTTCTGATCTTACCCAATGCACCACTTTTCAAAAACTGTTTTGCCTGTTTCACCATCGGGTAACCGGTGTATGTATGACAAAGCAATAACGTCAACCCTGTTTCATCCAGTTTTGCTTTGATTTGCTTTGCCTCTTCTAATGTAAACGTGATGGGTTTTTCAATCACCACATTAAATCCTTTTTCCAATGCCATCATTGCCGGGTCGAAGTGAACAAAGTTGGGCGTAACAATGCTGACAAAATCAATACGCTTATCAGCTGGCATTGCTGCTTCTTTTTCCAACATGATTTTGTAATCGGTGTAAATGCGGTCTTCATCAAGAAACAACATTTTACCCGATTCAATTGCAACAGCAGGAACTGCGCTTAATGCACCTGCAACCATTTCAACCTGTCCGTCCATGTTTAACGCAATGCGGTGTACGGCACCAATAAAGGCATCTTTACCGCCACCAATCATTGCCATTCGAAGTTTTCTACTCATAGTATCAATCGTTCTAAATGAAAAAAATATTTTGTTATCGTCGTTTGGTTCTTTGTGTGGCTGTTGTTGCCACGCTCGCTTGTGCGTTTGGTAATTCTATTCAACAACCCACCCCTTTCAGTTATTGCACATGTTTAAGATTTTGCTGCCCCTCCAAGGAGGGGATGAACACACTCATTATTCATTCACCTTCTTACCACCCCGTTCTATACTCCCTCTTCACAAACTGGTTGGCTTCATCAAAGTTGGTGATCTTCATGTTCGCCGCATCCCACAATAACTTTTTGCGACCAAGATATTTATCACCCCAACCTGTAAGCTTAGGATTCTTGATCATCCATGAACGGATAGCAAGATTACCCATTAATATACTTTCAGTAAATGGACCTGCATATTCAAATGGTGAACTTGTTTCACCTTTACCATAACCTTCAATACATGCATTTACCCATTGAACATAATGACCTTCGGGTACACGTTTTAATTTTTGTGCAGGAAGTTTTTCCTGTTTCATGCGTTTTGTTGGTAACAATGTTGGCTTTTCTCCGTAGCATCCACTCATCATCTTACCTTTTGTTCCTTCAAAAATCACTCCACCATCCCAGTTACCCATTGCTTCATCAGGTAATAATTCTTCCGGACGTTTAGGTAACAATCCACCATCCATCCAGGTAACTTTTATTTGTCCTTTACCATCGGTACGAGGATAGTTAAGATGTATTATTGAAGCTGGCGGACAGCTATCAATATAACCTGCTTCTGTCCATGCAGCGGTAAACTGATTTGGCAGACTACATTCTACTTCGTTTGGATAAAGAATTGGTAAGATGCGATAAATAGGATCCATGATATGACAAGCCATATCGCCCAATGCGCCTGTACCGAACGACCACCAACCTCTCCAATTAAATGGATGATAGGCCGGGTTATAATCTTCAAATTTTGATGGACCGATCCATAGATCCCATTTGAAATTTGCGGGAACAGCATGTGTTCCTGTTGGCTTTGCTAAACCTTGTGGCCATACTGGACGATTGGTCCATGCATTAACACTGGTTACTTTACCAATAAGACCGGCATCATACCATTCTTTCATTAAACGAACGCCATCGCCGCTACCACCCTGGTTTCCCATTTGTGTAACCACTTTATATTTTTTTGCAGCTTCAGTGAGCATACGTGCTTCATAAATATCATGCGTTAACGGCTTTTGTACATACACATGTTTGCCCATTTCCATTGCAGCTAACGTTGCAATAGCATGTGTATGATCGGGTGTTGATACTGATACTGCATCAATATTATTCTTTTCCTTCTCCAGCATTTCACGGAAATCGTAATAGAATTTCGCTTTAGGGAAACGCTTAACCGAGCCTGCAGCCTGTGCTTCATCAACATCGCAAAAAGCAACAATATTTACTTTCGGACTTTTTGCGAATTCAGCCAAATCACTTGCTCCTTTACCACCGGCACCAATACCTGCAATATTCAACCGATCACTTGGTGCAACGTAACCGGGTCCGCCCAATACATGCCTTGGTACAATAAAGAACCCTGCTGCAGCAATAGATCCTGTGCGTAGAAAATCCCTTCTTGTTTTGTTTTTGCTCATTTAAATAGTATATGGATCAAATAAAGTATTATGCTTTTGTATCGAATGAAACACATTCTTTCAATTCCTTTTCGGTGTAAGCCAACCCGTATTGTTTTAACACATCATCTGGTACACCATTCCATTGATTAGGTTTGTTACCCATATAGCCCAGATCTTTTACACCAATTTCTGATGTATAAAAGCCTGTAGATGTTAAGTTGCGCATGAGATTGAAAAATGCAACACCTTGTTTCATTTCCGCTTTTGCTTTTTCAGGATAAGCAATATCATCAACAATAGCGATCTGTTGTTGAGTAGTGCAATCTTTGAATGCTTTTTGAAAACGTTTGCTGCTTTCCAGATCGAGCCAACGCAAACCACCACGCATTGGTGTTTTATGTTGCGGCATATCTTTTACAATAAACTCAATAAAATCGGGAACACCCGCTTCACTTGCGCTGCCACTCACTTCATCTTTTGGAATAATGATATCAGCAAGTATGGTGATGGTAGCCATTTCATGTGGCGTAAAGAATGTTTCCGCCATCAGCTTTGCTTCTATCTCTGCTTCAACTTTTGTACGGTCGATGGTACTTGCAGGTGTTGTTGAAGATGAAGCTTCAGGAGCGTTTGCTTTTTCATCAGCTGTTTTACACGCATCAACTAATACCGATGATGCAACTGTACCAACTAAAATGGCTTTGATGGAATCTCTTCTTTTCATAAAAAAATATTTCACGCAGAGACCCTGAGGTCGCTGAGAGTTATAAGTTATTTTTTTTGAGCTGGTCAACAATGTATTCACTTGCCCGCATGCTCAGTGCCAAAATCGTCCACGTAATATTCTTATCAGCTTGCGATACAAATGCAGCACCGTCAACTACAAACAGGTTTTTACAATCGTGTGCCTGGTTGTATTTATTCAATGCACTTTTCTTTGGATCGTTACCCATGCGTGCAGTTCCTGCTTCATGAATAATTTTTCCGGGTGCTTCCAAACCATAATCATTTTCGGGACCATCGTCTCCACCCCATGTAATAATAGCGCCCATGTTATGCATCACCTCTTTAAAGGTTTCCTTCATGTGCTTCGCCTGTTTTATTTCATGTTCACTCCACTTTACATTGAACTTCAACACAGGGATACCATACTGATCTACCACATCCGGATCTATTTTACAATAATTACTTTCTAAAGGAATTGCTTCACCACGACCTGCCATACCTACATTGGCACCATAGAAATAACGCTGGTCTTCTTTCAATGATGCACCATAACCACCTGCTTCTTTTTGTTTTCCTGCCACCGCATATTTCCCGTTCATCATTTGAATATTCATGCCGAAGCCATAAGCCGGTTGACCCATGCCTCCCCAATATTCAATATGATAACCCCGGGGAAAATCAAGTTTCTTATTATCTAACCACCAGGGCGAATACACATGCATTCCACCCACACCATCTTCATTGTATTTTTTTCGGCCAAAGAGCTTAGGTAATACACCCCCTAATGCTGCACCTGTACTATCATGTAAATATTTCCCAACCACATCGCTGCTGTTAGCCAACCCGTTTGGATGACGTGGCGATTTTGAATTGAGTAATAATCGTGAAGTTTCGCATGCGCTTGCAGCAAGGATCACTACTTTACCATTTACCTGGTATTCATTAAGATCATCTTTGTTTACATAGCTAACACCTGTTGCCAACCCTTCTTTATTCGTAAGCACTTCACGTGCCATTGCATTTGCAATAACATCAACATTTCCTGTTTTAAGTGCGGGGTAGATCAATACATTGGTTGATGAAAAGTCGGCTTTCGCCATGCTGCAGTTGCGGCCACACTGTGCACAATAAAAACAAACACCCCTTTCAGTTGTACTTTCTATTTTTTTTGTAAGGATCGATAAACGTGAAGGAATAACCCGAACACCAGCCTGCGTTGCTGCATTTTTAATAAACAGTTCGTGCAAACGTGGTTTAGGTGGCGGAAGAAAAAATCCATCAGGATCATTTTCCAAACCTTCGTTAGTACCAAAGATGCCAATGAGTTGATCTACTCTGTCGTAATAAGGTTTTATATCATCATAACCTATCGGCCAGTCATCACCTAACCCATCAATACTTCTGCGTTTGAAATCTTTTGGACCAAAGCGGAGAGAAATACGACCCCAGTGATTGGTACGTCCGCCCAACATACGTGCACGCCACCAATCCCATTTTGTTCCGGCCTCTTTAGTATACGGTTCACCATCAAGTTCCCATCCGCCGTAGCATGCATCAAAATCGCCAAAGGGTCTGTACTTTGTGCTTGCACCTCTGCGTTTACTTTCCCACGGATTCTTTAATTGTGTAACGTTCTTCTGCGGATCATACATGGTGCCTGCTTCAAGCAAACACACTTTCAATCCTGCTTTACTTAACTCGTAGGCAGCCATTCCGCCACCTGCGCCAGAGCCAACTATTACAACATCGTAACTTTTGGGCTGAACTTTTACCTGGAAATCTCCCATGACATGCAATTGGTTTGAAGGTTCTAAAGGTAATGACTAAATGAAAACAACAAAACGAAATAAAACTGAAACGAACTGTGAATATTAAATGACTCAAATAGATTATTCGAATCTTACCAGTACTATTTTATCAACCAGTGATGCTTTTTTGTCCAACCGATAATACGCATATAAACAGTTGATAGTTTCAAACGATTGCAGTTGCTTTTTTTTAAAAATTAACAGCTTGCTCTATGCATAAATACCCTAAATTTATTTTTTGCTTTAACCAACCTAAACTTTAAACGATTGTAGAATGAATTCCATAAACCGTAATCAACTATTTATTGGCAGCTGTCTTGCATTATTAGTTACTTCTTTATCATTTGGCATCAGAGCCGGTATACTTGGTAAACTTGGAACTGATTTTAATTTAAGTGCCACACAATTGGGTACAATTGCTGCCACAGCCTTTTGGGGTTTCCCTCTTGCCGTAATTATTGGCGGGTTGGTTGTTGATTTTATCGGCATGAAGCGCCTGTTAGAACTTGCATTTTTCTTTCACCTTGGCGGTATTTTGTTGACCATTTTTGCAGGAGGATTCTGGAGTTTATTCTTTTCAACTTTATTAGTTGGTATTGCTAACGGTACTGTAGAAGCAGCCTGCAACCCTTTAGTAACTACATTATACCCCGATAAAAAAACGACAAAACTAAACCACTTTCATTTATGGTTCCCCGGTGGTATCGTCATAGGGACATTGATCAGTTTTTATTTTTCGAAATTTAATATCGGCTGGCAGGTACAGGTAGGCACCATGCTTATACCAACACTCATTTATGGGTTCCTCTTTTTAAAACTGAAATTCCCTGTTACAGAACGTGTGGCAGCTGGAGTAAGTACAGGTGAAATGTATAAATCATTGGGCAATCCATTATTCCTGTTTATGATCATCTGTATGTTTGGTACAGCTATCACTGAATTGTTTACCGGCCAGTGGATCGATGTATTACTTCGTAATGTAACTGACAATGCACTTCTGATCCTTACTGTAACAACCCTGGTTATGGTGATAGGACGTGGTTTTGCAGAACCAATTGTTCACCGCCTTTCACCAACAGGTGTATTACTTATTTCAGCTATTTTATCTGCCGCTGGTTTGTATTTATTAGGACACAGCAGTGGTAACACTCTTTTTATAGGAGCAATTGTATTTGGAATGGGTGTATGTTTTTTCTGGCCAACCATGTTGGGCTTTGTTGCCGAATATTTACCTAAAACCGGAGCAGTTGGGTTAAACCTGATGGGTGGCGCCGGTATGTTTGCCGTTTCGGTTTATATGATGTTTATGGGTAAGTTTTATGATGAAAAACTCATTGCTAAACTTCCTGCAAATTCCAACTTAGCCGACTACAGCGCCGCTGCAGCAGATTCTGAAATGGGAAAAGCATTGGCACAGGCAAAAGTTACAGCGGGTCCTGAAATAATCAACGCCACACTTATTATACCCATCATATTAATTGTTGCATTTGCAGGCTTGTATTTGTTCATGCGTGGTAAAAGCAAACAAAGTTTAACAACAGCATAATCTTATCACTCAAGTCAAAAAAAATCAGTAGCAATACAATGAGTAATACAAGAAGAGAAGCCATTAAGAAATTTGCTGCCGCAACTGTTGCCGTTACAGCCGGCAATGTTGTAACCGCAGGCACAATTGAAAGAGTTATGGGAGAAGAAAAGTATAAATTAAAAGGCAACATCAACCATTCAGTTTGTAAATGGACACATAGCTATTTATCGCTCGAAGAATTATGTATAGAAGTAAAGAAGATGGGCTTTACTGCCATTGATTTACTTACACCCGATGAATGGCCCATTGCAAAAAAACATGGCATCCATTGCTCCATGTGCTATACAAAAGGCAAGGTGAGTTTAACAGAAGGTTGGAATGACAAAAAAAATCATCCACAACTGATTGCTGCTTTTACAGAAACGATTCCTTTGGTGGCGGAAGCAGGTTATCAGAACCTGATTTGCTTTAGTGGAAACCGTAATGGCATGGATGATGAAACAGGTTTGCAGAATTGTGTGGAAGGTTTGAAACAGATCATGCCATTGGCAGAAAAGCATAATGTCATCATCCAGATTGAAGTGTTCAACAGCAAAGTAAACCATCCGGATTATATGGCCGATAATACCAAATGGACGATCGAATTATGCAATCGCCTTGGTTCACCCAACTTTAAAATTCTGTACGATATCTATCACATGCAGATCAGTGAAGGTGATATCATTAGTACGATCAAAAAGAATCACCAATACTTTGGTCATTATCATACAGCAGGTGTTCCCGGCCGTCATGAGATCATTGAAAACCAGGAACTGTATTACCCGGCCATTATGAAAGCAATTCTTGAAACAGGTTACAAAGGATACGTAGCACAGGAATATATACCCACCGGAAAAACAAAAGAAGAAAAACTGGCTGCATTAAAAGATGCAGTAATGAGATGTGATGTGTAAAAAGTGAATGGTCAATAGTGAATAGACAATTTGCAAAACAATGATCGTATTCACCATTGACAGTTCTCAAGTAATTTAAGCTTAGTTCATATAAACAATAACCACTCAAATAAGACAATATGCCGGATAGTTATGTATATGATGCCATTGTAATTGGCTCAGGAATCAGCGGTGGATGGGCCGCCAAAGAACTCACTGAAAAAGGTTTAAAAACGATCATGCTTGAGCGTGGACGTAACATTGAGCATATCAAAGATTATGTAAATGCTACCAAAGAAAGTTGGGAGTTCCCTCACAGAGGTGCAAGGCCAACGCAGCAAATGCTTGAAGATTATCCTGTTTTAAAACGTGATTATGCGTTAAACGAAACTGTACTCGATTATTGGGTAAAGGATAAAGAATGTCCTTACACAGAAGAAAAACGTTTCGACTGGTTTCGTGGTTACCATGTTGGCGGTCGTTCATTGATGTGGGGTCGCCAAAGCTATCGTTTCAACAAATGGGATTTTGAAGCTAATGCCAAAGAAGGTATTGCAGTTGATTGGCCTATTCGTTATGATGATATTGCTCCATGGTACAGTTACGCCGAACGTTTTGCGGGTATCCAGGGAACAAAAGACGGGCTTGAAGTTTTGCCTGATGGTGATTTTATGCCGGGCATGGAACTCAACTGCGTAGAAAAGGAAGTAAAAAAACGTTTGCTCGAACACTATAAAGGTTCTCGACATATCATTATTGGCCGCAGTGCAAATATTACGCAACCACATCACAACCGTACAAACTGTCAATACCGTAACCGTTGCTGGAGAGGTTGCCCTTTTGGTGCGTATTTCAGTACACAATCAGCAACATTGCCAGCTGCAATGGCAACCGGAAATTTAACGCTTCGTCCTTTTTCGATCGTTACAAAAATTCTCTACGATAAGGATACAAAAAAAGCAACCGGTGTTGAAATACTTGATGCTGAAACAAACCAAACATATGAGTACAAAGCGAAGATCGTTTTTGTTTGTGCATCTTCATTTAACTCTACTTGGGTGTTAATGAACTCTGCTACAGATGTATGGGAAGGTGGATTAGGAAGCAGCAGTGGCGAACTTGGTCATAACGTAATGGATCATCATTTCCGTTGCGGAGCAAGTGGTAAGGTGGAAGGCTTTAGCGACAAATATGTTTATGGCCGACGACCCACAGGCGTTTATGTACCCCGTTTCAGAAACATTTATGATGATAAACGTGATTACCTCCGTGGCTTTGGCTACCAGGGTGGTGCCAGCAGAGGAAGAGGTGTTGAAGTTGCAGAGATGACGTTAGGAGCAGAATTGAAAGATGCGATGAGTGTACCTAACGATGAATGGAATATGGGTATTACCGCTTTTGGTGAGATATTGCCATATCATGAAAATAAAATATCACTCGATAAAACTGTAAAAGATAAATGGGGTTTACCTGTTTTGAAGATGGATGTGGAGATAAAAGAGAATGAAAAGAAGATGCGGGTGGATATGATGAATGATGCAAAAGAAATGCTGGAAGCAGCAGGAGTAAAAGATGTAAATACATATGATCATGGTTATGCCGTTGGTATGGGTATTCATGAAATGGGTACTGCACGTATGGGTCGTGATCCAAAAACATCTGTTCTCAACGGCAACAACCAGGTATGGGATGCCAAGAATGTATTTGTTACCGACGGCGCTTGTATGACATCAGGATCATGTGTAAACCCATCTTTAACTTATATGGCATTAACAGCTCGTGCCGCTGATTTTGCTGTAAGCGAATTAAAAAAAGGCAACCTGTAATTTAACCATTATGGCAGATAACACATTTGATGCAATTGTAATCGGGTCGGGTATCAGCGGAGGCTGGGCAGCAAAAGAGCTTTGTGAAAAAGGTTTGAAGGTGCTGATGCTGGAGCGTGGTGCAGAGCATAAACATATCACCGATTATAAAACTGCCAACAAAATGCCATGGGAATTTGAACACCGTGGCAAAACAACTTGGCAGCAAAAAGAAGATTATCCTGTTATACACAGAGGATGGGCTGCTAATGAACGTGTAATGGATGCGTGGGCAAATGAAAAAGATTCGCCCTATACAGAAGTTAAACCATTTACCTGGTGGCGCAGCTACCGTATGGGTGGCCGTTCTGTTTTATGGGGACGGCATAGTTATCGCTGGAGCGAACTTGATTTTGAAGCCAATGCTAAAGACGGGTTTGGTATTGATTGGCCTATCCGTTATAAAGACATTGCTCCATGGTATGATCATGTTGAACGGTTTGCAGGTATCAGCGGCTCAGTGGAAGGTTTACCTTATCTCCCCGATGGACAGTTTCTTCCTCCTGTGCCGTTGAACATTGTTGAAAAAGATGTGGCAGCAAAGATCAAAGCGTTTTATAAAGGAGAGCGGCAAATGATCAACAGTCGTGTAGCCAATATTACGGTGCCACACAATGAAAGACCTGGCTGCCAGTTTCGTAACCGTTGCTGGGAAGGTTGTCCTTTTGGTGGTTATTTCAGTACGCAATCTTCAACATTGCCTGCTGCTGTAAGAACAAACAATCTCACTGTTCGTCCATTATCAATTGTAACAAAGATCCTTTACGATAAAGACAAGAAAAAAGCAAGCGGAGTGGAAGTGCTCGATACCATGGATAATAAAACCTATGAGTATAAAGCAAAGATCATTTTCGTTTGTGCATCAGCTTTAAACTCTACCTGGCTTTTATTCAATTCAGCTACTGATATATGGCCGGGTGGTTTAGGCAGCAGTAGCGGTGAGTTGGGACATAATGTAATGGATCATCATTATAATCTTGGTGTAAGCGGCGAAATAGATGGTTATGAAAATGTAACAGAATATGGTCGCCGCCCTGCCGGGTTTTACATCAGCCGTTTTGCCAACACACCGGGTGATAAAAAAAGAAATTTCTTAAGAGGATATGGTTACCAGGGAAGCGCAAGCAGGCAAGGCTGGGGAAGAGTTGTTGCTGAACTTACTATTGGCAGCGAACTGAAAGAAGCACTTACTGAACCCGGCGGATGGCGTATAGGTGCAACAGGCTTTGGAGAAATACTTCCTTATCATGAAAATAAAATTTCACTGGACAAAGAAGTAAAAGACAAATGGGGTTTACCTGTTCTGTCAATGGATGCCGAATTGAAAGAGAACGAAATGAATATGCGTAAGGATATTAAAGAAGATCTGCAGGCAATGTTTGAAGCTGCCGGCGTAAAGAATATATCTTCTTATGATTCAGGGCATGCAATGGGCCATGGTATTCATGAAATGGGAACAGCCCGCATGGGTCGTGATCCCAAAACATCAGTACTTAACGGCAACAACCAGGTATGGGATGCGCCTAACGTTTTTGTTACTGATGGAGCATGTATGACAAGTTCATCCTGCGTAAATCCTTCTTTAACTTATATGGCGTTAACAGCACGTGCTGCTGATTATGCTGTAAGTGAATTAAAAAAAGGTAACTTATAATAATATAATTAAGCAATTTTTAAATCAACTTTTTATATGAATCGTCGTGATCTTCTAAAACAAATAGCATTACTAACCGGTGGTGCAGTAATTGGTGGCGAATTGTTTTTAGCCGGTTGTAAAACCGGGCCAAAAGCAGCAGCAGATTTTTCTGCCGCCAATATTTCGTTGCTCGATGAAGTGGCCGAAACTATTATTCCGGCAACATCAACGCCAGGCGCAAAAGCTGCCAAGGTTGGTGAGTTTATGAAAGTAATGGTTACAGATTGTTACACCCAACGCCAGCAGGATGCATTCATGAGTGGCATTGGCGAGTTAGATGCTGCCTGTGAAAAAATGCACAGTAAATCATTTATGGAATGTACACCTGAACAACGCAATGCATTACTGGTTAGTTTAGAAAAAGAAGCAAAAGAGTTTAACCAGAAGCGTGACGAGGCTGATAAACCGCTTCGTGAAGAACATAAGAAGAAGAACGAAGCATTGGCGTGGAAAGATCAAAAAGAATTTGAAGGCGCACCAAGTCATTATTATACCATGATGAAACAATTAACCCTGCTTGGTTTCTTTACATCAAAAACCGGTATGACAGAAACATTACGTCATGTGCCTATACCCGGCAAATACGATGGTAATCTTGCCTACAATAAAGGAGATAAGGCCTGGGCGGAATAAGGAACAAAGCAACGGCTTAATTCCTGCAACCGTCTTTCAACAGTAAACGCTTACTTTAAACATACACTTCCGCTAAATGAATGTTTAGCGGAAGTTTTTAATCTTACAAAACATGGCTTACAATCGCAGATCATTCTTAAAAACTTCGGCAGCAGCCACTGCGGGTATTTCACTGGCAGGTTTGCCGTTAATTTCATGTGCAACTAAATCACTGGCTGATACAAAGAAGTATGGTCTTCAGTTGTACACTGTGCGTAATGATGTGGCAAAAAATCTTGCAGGTACACTTGACTATGTTGCCAAAGCCGGTTATTCGCAAATAGAATTATATGGGTTTGATGGTACCAACTTCTTTGGAAAATCTCCAAAGGAATTCAAAGCTATGTTTGATGGATTGAAACTAACATCACCCAGCGGTCATTATAATTTCGGACCGGTGTTACAAAGTGGTAATCTTGATTTCTGGAAAAAAGTGCTGGATGCAGCCAACATCATGGGGAATGAATATGCTACTGTTCCTTGGTTAGATGCAAATCAACGTGGCGCCGATACACTTCCAAAATTGGTGGAGCTGGTAAATAAAGCCGCCGAACTTACAAAAGCAGCAGGTATGAAACTGGCTTATCATAACCATGATTTTGAATTCAAGAAAATCGATAATGGTAAATCTTTCCTGCAAACATTGTTAGATGGTACCGATCCTTCTATGGTTGATTTTGAATTGGATATTTACTGGTCATCTTTTATGAATGAAGATGCTGTGGAATGGTTCAACAAATATCCCGGTCGCTTCACCATGTGGCATGTAAAAGATCTTACTGTTAATAAAGAAGGGAAAAAAGAAAGTACACAGGTTGGTGATGGCACAATTGATTTCAGCAAAATTTTTGAACACAAGAAACACGCAGGACTTAAATATGCATTTGTTGAGCAGGAAGCATATACAATGCCCGAAGAAGAGTGCATTAAGAAAAGCATTGCTTACATGAAGAAGAAAAACTGGGGTAACGGTTGATCTTTGTTCATCAATGATGCAAAGCACAGGACAAACGCCTGTGCTTTTTTATTTACGGTCAGTTCATAAAATTCGTGTAATTGGTGGCTTCATTTTTACTACATTCAAATTATGAAACAACTATTCTTCCTTTTCTTGCTGATTACAGCAATCAGTTCAAACGCACAAACAAAAGATGAGCAACGCATCCTTTCCATACTTGACGCACAAACCAACTACTGGAATGCAGGTGATCTTGAAAATTTTATGAAAGGCTACTGGAAAAGTGATTCACTTATGTTCATCGGCAAGAGCGGTGTTACGTACGGTTACAACAATACATTAGAGAATTACCGCAAAGGATATCCCAACAGGGATGCCATGGGTATACTCAAGTTCAATATCCTGAAAGTAGAAAAGATATCGACTGATGCATACTTTGTTGTGGGCAAGTGGCATTTAACAAGAGAGAAAGTTGGTGATGTTGAAGGACATTACACCCTACTGTTTAGAAAGATAAAAGGTGAGTGGGTGATTGTGGCTGATCATAGCAGCTGATCACATCTTCCCCTTCCACAACTTGTAATAGAAATAGATGAGCCCTGCAAACGAAGCAAGAAAAACAATGTAGTAAATGATATTGCCAATACCGGGGCTGCCTTCAAAGAAACCCCAGTTGAGATATAAACCAAAGGTCATGTGCAGTAACAGAAAAAGTATGCCCATTGAAACCGTTTGAACGATCCGCTTCAAAAAATCCTGGGCTTCCGGTTCCATACCACTCATAGCAAGTAAATTTTAAGGAAAGTTACGAACATAAAAAATGCTGTTGCACAAGAGTACAACAGCATAAATATGATTTTGTTTTGTTACAGCGTAAAACGAATGGCAAAACCACCCCAGTTACCATAAAAGCCGTTGCGGTCAGCACCACCTAATTCAAAAGCTGGTTGCCAATCGAGCGCAAGATTCAATGGAATATTACTGAATTTATAATCAATACCCACAACACCATCAATACCCACTGCAGTAGAGTTTTTGTATAAACTTACGTGCGCACCAGGTCCTACATACCATTTCAACGACCCTTCTGTACTCAGGTTACCGTGAAATTCATACAAGCCCGTAATGCGTGTACCAAACCGATCGAAATAACCGACAAGCTCTATTGCATTATTCTCCTTAATAAATGTTTTGATGGATACGCCGGCACCTGCCCACACTTTTACACCAATGGCTGTTTTATATTCGGTACTATTGGCGGTGCTGTTCTGTGCCAATACAACATTAAGCGATGCTGCAAATAAGAGAGAGAGTAAGATTTTTTTCATCTGTCTGATTTTTTAAATTGATTGTTCCTTTAGACGCTTTTATAAATACGGATGTTGCAAAAATAGTTATTTCAACAGCAGATTTTCAAATTGAGTACTATCACCACTGAATACATTAAAATCAACTTTACCGGCAATACCATTTACACGACCGCTTTCGCTGTGTTGCCAGAAATGCCAATCACGTTCAATACGTGGTGCAACCGGACGAAGATAATGCGCCACCCACAATGGATAATCATCAAATTCTTCTTTTAAGTATTGTTTGTAAAAATCAGAGTTGGTATAAATAATCGGTTTTACTCCATAGGCCAATTCGGCAGCATACAAAAAAGCTTTTACCCTTTGTTGTAAAACCGTTTTGCTAACACCATAGGTTTGTTCCACATCAAGCACAGGCGGGAGATCTCCTTTCGACAATTTTACAGATTGCACAAAATTTCTTGCCTGCACAGTTCCATCCTTTGTAGCAATAAAGAAATGATAAGCGCCACGTGTCATGCCCGCTTCTTTTGCTTTGCGCCAGTTACGTTTAAAATGAGAATCGATGCTGCTGTTTCCTTCCGTTGCTTTTATAAATGCAAAACTGATCTTTATCCCTTCAACGTTCATGCCTTTCACTGCATCCCAATTTATGGTCTGTTGGTAGCGACTTACATCAATACCATGCATGGTATAATTCGTAGGAACAGCTATTCCAAACTCACGGTAGCGGATCATGCCTGCCTGCCGCTCGAGCCACCAGTTGCGGATATACAAAAATGCACCGCCTGCAAAAACAAGAGCCATGATAATAACAGGGAGATAGCGAAGTGATTTCTTTTTCTTGCGGGCCATAAACGGTTGCAAATCTAATTTCAACAAACAGAAAAACAGACGATCAGCAGGTTTTTAATTTTTTATTGGCGATTGGTTGCCGCAGCATTGTTATTTTGCAGCATGCTGTGGCTGCTGCTTATACTTTTACTGTTAGTTCCTTATTCAATCCTGTTGCTGCTGTATCGGTACTGGTGGAGTAAATGTGTAACACGCAACGTTCCAGCATCGTTTGTTCCAGCCACATCTTTTAGCATTCTTATCCCCGCACGCAACGAAGAAAAAAATATTGTTGATTGTCTCCAAAGCATTCAGCAATTAAACTATCCGACAGAGTTGATCGAAGTAATTGTGATCGATGATTTCAGCGATGATGCAACTGTTGCAATTGCAAAGCAATTTTCAGCTGTACAGGTGATTGAGTTGAAAGAGCTGGTAAAAGAAAAGATCAACTCTTATAAAAAGAAAGCTATTGAAGCGGGTGTTGAAAAAGCAACAGGCAAGTACATTGTTACGACCGATGCAGATTGTACTGTTCCGAACAACTGGCTGCGCAACTTTGCTTACATCATTGAACAACAGTCAACGGTTTTTATTGCAGCACCTGTTGCGATGAAAGAAGAAAGTTCATTCATCAAAGTATTTCAGTCGCTCGATTTTTTAACACTGCAGGGAATTACAGCGGCTTCTGTTGCTGCAGGTTTTCACAGTATGTGCAATGGCGCTAATCTTTGTTACAGCAAAGAAGCATTTTATACAGTTGATGGTTTTAAAGGAGTGGACCATATTGCCAGTGGTGATGATATGCTGCTAATGCATAAACTGTACAGCCATTTTCCAACTGAAGTACATTATTGCAAAGCAGCAGACAGTATTGTGCTCACCAATCCTGTTGAAACGGTAAGTGAATTTTTCCGTCAGCGGATACGCTGGGCCAGCAAAGCCGATCAATATGATGATAAACGTATCTTCTGGGTATTGCTGTTGGTATATCTGCTCAATGTATTCTTTGTTGTTCTTTTTGTGGCTGCCTGTTTCAACAGCAGTTTATGGATGCTGTTTGCAGGAAGTTTACTCTTCAAAACAATCATTGAACTTATTTTTCTGATACCTGTAGCCG
Organism: Lacibacter sp.; assembly: GCF_035299325.1. GTDB lineage: Bacteria > Bacteroidota > Bacteroidia > Chitinophagales > Chitinophagaceae > Lacibacter. The sequence continues at coordinate 45,294 of NZ_DATGWT010000024.1, forward strand.
GTTTCTTTCACAAGGAAAAACTGTTGTGGTGGTTTCCGCTTGCACAGCCTTTTCATATTGTGTACACGGTTATTGCAGGTTGGTTGGGTAAGTTTGGCAAGTATGAATGGAAAGGAAGAACAGTGAAGTAAGTCACGGAACTGGCAGCAAAGCTTTATTTTTATTCAATGTCCAACACAGAATATTCCTTTACAAAGATCTTCTGGAAAAAACTACGCCGGAACAAAGGTGCTGTTTTCGGCTTAAGCATTATTGTGCTGGCATTATTGACTGCTGTGTTTGCCTATATCCTTGCGCCCGATGCCACACCCGATGCAAACAGGATCATTGTTGAGATTGCTGCAAAGAAGCCCGGTTATAAACAGCAGTTCATTAAAATTGAACGTGAGCAGCAGAACAATTCGTCGTTCTCTGATCTTTTCTTTGGGGCAGAAGATCAGTATCAATACATTCCTATCAGCTCTTATAAGCAAATTGAAAATCGTTATGATGTTGAGAAGTTTGTTGATGAAGGCGTAACTGAGCCGTTGACATTTCGTTTTACTGGTCAGCAAAATAAGAGCCCGATCGTTACCAAAACCTTCTGGCTTGGTACCGATAAATTCGGCCGGGATATTTTAAGCCGGCTTATTGTTGGTGTGCGGGTGAGTTTAAGCGTGGGCCTAATTGCCGTAGCCATTTCGCTCACCGTCGGCATTTTTCTTGGTGCAGTTGCCGGTTATTTCCGTGGCTGGATCGATGAAGCTATTCTTTGGCTCATCAATGTAGTGTGGAGCATCCCCACTTTATTACTCGTGTTTGCCATTACGCTGGCTTTGGGTAAAGGTTTCTGGCAGGTGTTCATTGCAGTTGGCTTAACGCTTTGGGTGAATGTTGCCCGCTTGGTTCGTGGCCAGGTGCTCAGCATCCGTGAGCTTAATTATATTGAAGCCACCAAGGCCATGGGTTTTTCGCATGCCCGTACCATTTTCAAACATATTCTGCCAAACATCATGGGTCCGGTGATCGTGATTGCGGCCAGCAATTTTGCGAGTGCCATCGTGATTGAAGCAGGTTTGAGTTTCCTGGGAGTTGGCGTGCAGGCACCGCAACCCAGTTGGGGTCTCATGATCAAAGAGAACTATAACTTTATTATCACCAATAATCCAATGCTGGCCATTGCGCCGGGCATTGCCATTATGTTGCTGGTGCTGGCCTTTAACTTGCTGGGTAATGGGTTGAGGGATGTGCTGGATGTGAGGAGTTGATCTTTTGCCATTCCGTGGCACGAGGAATCTGCCCTGTATCATTTACAACTCTCTCCAATAGATCCTCCTTCGTCGGGATGACAGACTGAGCCGCCAATCCTTATTGCTGTTAGCTTTCCCGATAAATCCCTATTTTTGATGGAATTGACCTGTGGTAAAGGATTTGAGAACAGAAAAGGTCAACCATTGAAGAAGGATTTTGTGAGTGAGCTTTTGAATGACTGATCGTCTTTTGTTGCGTCGCATGCAGACGCTTTCGGTCTGCATCGAGACAGAATCGTCTCGACTCTTGTACTTGATTGTTCGTTGCTTTTTGCAATGATCTTCAACATATCTACTGAATTTCAGGCTTTAACAGCTGAATAGCCAACAAAGCGTACAAGTGAGTGACACAACCAAAGCTTCATAGACATTCCTCAGCTTATCCCATCCTCTCTTCTTCTTATTATTAACTTTTTAATCTCTCATAATAATGAGTTGTACAAGTTGTAGTACGGGTAAACCGGGCGGTTGCAAAAGCAACGGTGGCTGCAGCACAGGCGGCTGTAACCGGTTAAATGTGCACGATTGGCTGGCGAACCTGCCATTCAGCGACCCCGACAGCGATTGCCGCATTGTGGAAGTAACTTTCAATAACGGAAGCCGGAAAGAATTTTACCGTAACAATACCTTACAAACTTTCACCAAAGGCGACATGGTGGCGGTGGAAGGTGTAAGTGGTTTTGATGTTGGTATGGTAAACATCAGCGGTGAGTTGGTGCGTTTGCAGATGAAGAAAAAGGGTGTGAAAGAAGATAACCCGGAAATTAAAAAGATCATGCGCCGTGCCAACGAAATGGATCTGCAGAAATGGAGAGAAAGCAAAGAGCGGGAAAAACCTACACAGGTTAGGGCAAGAGCTATTATTATTCAGCTGAACCTGGATATGAAACTGATTGAGGTGGAATTCCAGGCTGATGGACGAAAAGCTACGTTTTATTACACTGCCGAAGACCGTGTTGATTTCCGTGAATTGATCAAGATCTATGCGAGTGAATTTAAGATAAAAGTGGAGATGAAGCAGATCGGTATTCGCCAGGAAGCAGCCAAGATCGGTGGTATCGGCAGTTGCGGCAGAGAGCTTTGCTGCAGCAGCTGGCTCAGCGATTTCAAAAGTGTGACCACTACGATTGCCCGTTACCAGAATCTCACCATCAATCAAACAAAACTCAGCGGCCAATGCGGTCGTTTGAAATGCTGTTTGAATTATGAACTGGATACCTACCTCGATGCGTTGCAACATTTCCCGAATAATGCTGATACGTTAGAGCTTAGTCGTGGTACAGCACAGCTCATTAAAAAAGATATTTTCAAAAACCTGATGTGGTATGTGTTGCCCGACAGCAATAAACAATACCCAGTTCCTATTGAACGTGTAAAGGAGATCAGGTTTATGAATGTGAAAGGCCAACGTCCTGATGAATTAGGTGCCATTGAACTTTCACCTGCAAAAGCTGAAGAGAAAGAACATGCACATGTTGAGTTGGTTGGACAGATCAGCTTGCGCACGCTGGAACGTAACAGCAAAAAACGTAAAGACAAAGAGCGTTCGCAACAGCAGAAACAACAGGGCGGAGGACAGCAAGGACAACAACGTCCGCCACAACAACAAAGACAACAGCAGCAACAGCGGCCACCGCAACAGCAACGTGGCCAACAGGGGCAAGGCGGTCAGCAAAATAAACAAGGTGGACAAGGGCAGCAACGTCCGCCACAACAAAGACAACAGCAGCAACAGCGACCACCGCAACAGCAGCGTGGCCCGCAGCAACAACGCCCGCCGCAGAACAAACCACCTCAACAAAACAGGCCGCAAATCGAAAAGAAAAAAGATCCGCCGCCGCAAAACGATAATGCATAAGCAAACAAAACCCCAACTCTCGTTGGGGCTTTTTGTTTTACCACACTTCTCATTTCGTTAACAGCTGCACACAGTGTTAGTGAATAAATTAGTATAAAAAACTATGAAACATTTTCTACACCTCTTAGTACTGTCTCCGTTTTTTTGTAATGCACAAAACGATAGTATTATTGAATACAGCAAACTGGTAAAGATGACCATGCAGCCGGGCATATTTGTAAAGCTGCATTACGATACCATCGGTTCAACTGAAGATGTACATATTGGATTAATTACCGCCACTTCTTTAAAAGATGGCTCAGCTGAACGTTCTGTTTGTTTTACAAGCAATGGATTCTTAAGCAATACAATTCTTTTTAATGAGCGAAACATACAGATAGCGGTTGAAGATCTTTCAGCATTTATAGATGCACTTGTTGTATTTAATGTTGAAACTGATCTCAACAATACTAGAGCTGTTGAAAAATACCGATATGTTTCGTCCAACTTCACTGTATTAGAAATGCAAAACCGTCATGTTAATACCAGGCGTTGGGATATTAATCTCTACGCCCGCTACCGGAACATCAATGCACCGGTGCCCGGCATGGTGCTGACGATCAATCAAAAGAATATTGGCAGCATGCTCACCATTCTTCAGAAATTAAAAAAGGACCTGGGTGATGACCTTTATAAAAAACTATAACGATGTTTGGCAGAAGTGAAACGCAACATCCTGCCTGCTGATATTTTTCATAACTTACTTAAACTATGCCACGCTGGATGAAACGCTCCTTTATGGTTCTCGGAATTATTTTATTGCTCTGGCTTGTTATGGCACAAAGCTGTATGAAAATGCGCATGAGCGATAGTAAAGCCAAACTGCAATTTGAAGAAGCTGGCGTGCAGCTAAAAACACCTGTTAAGACGATCAATGGCTTTCCGTTGCATTATGCACAAACCGGGAGCGATACATTACCTACCTTGTTATTTGTACATGGTACTCCCGGGAGTTGGGATGCATTTGCTGCTTACCTGCGCAACAAAGAATTGCTGCAACACTATCGGATCATTTCCATTGATCGTCCAGGTTTTGGTTACAGCGATTTTGGTAATGCCATGAATTTAACTGAACAAACAACCATCATCAGTGAATGGATGGATTCTGTATATAACAACAAACCATTTATCATCATTGGTCATAGTCTTGGCGGACCAATGACCATTAAACTTGCAGCAGCACGACCACAATACACAAAAGCGTTGGTAATACTCGCAGGTTCGCAAGACCCCGCAGCAGAAAAGCCTGAGAAGTGGCGGCCCGTTTTATTTAAAACCCCGCTGAACTATTTAGTGCCCGGTGCCATGCGGCCAAGTAATGAAGAACTATGGTATTTGAAAAAAGACCTGGTTGATATGAAACCAGAATATGAAAAGGTCACTTGTCCTGTTTATATTTTACACGGAACAAAAGACATCCTTGTTCCATACAGCAATGTGGCTTACACCCAACAGATGCTCACGAAAACAGATTCAGTGTTTGTTACCACATTCGAAAAAGAAAATCATTTTATTGTGTGGACGAGGGAGAAAGAGATTGTGGAATTGTTGATGAAGTTGAAGTGAGATGTCATCCCGAGGAACAAGGGATCTGACGGGCAGTAGTACATCATTTCAACGGATCCCTCATACGTCGGAATGACAGCAGATTTTCATCGGTGTGCGTCATGTCGACGAAGGAGACATCTCTGAATAATTTTCAAGTCACATTTTATCTGAGTAATTGCAACATACTTACGATGTAGAGATGTCTCGTACCTCGACATGACGATCGAAGAGTTTGAGCCAATGATGCATCATAATTATTCAGGAGTCGATTTCTCCAACAACACCTTATACAACGCATCCTGAATCTTCCCTCTCACATTCATCGTTAACAATTTTGTATTTGTTCCGCCTTCGGGATGCACACGGTTGCTTAAAAAGATATACACGATCTTATTCTCAGGATCGGCCCACACCCCGGTGCCGGTATAACCTGTATGCCCAAACGTTGAAGGTGATACACTTAATGCCGGATAAGGATCTTTTCGTGTAAGGTTATCTTTCTCAGGTTTGTCAAAGCCCAATCCTCTTCTGCTGATCTCACTGCCGTATGCAATAAATTTCTGCACCGTTTCCGGTTTAAAGAATGTTTGCTGTCCGATAGTACCACCGTTGTTCAACATTTGTAAGATCACTGCCAACTCATACGCTGTGCTGAACAATCCTGCATGTCCTGCAATGCCACCAAACATAGCTGCACCGGGATCATGCACATCACCTCTTAATAACTGCCGGCGAAACTGCACTTCACGTTCGGTTGGTACAATTCGGTTAACAGGCATGCGCTGCAACGGCAGAAATCCTGATGATTCTAAATGCAATGGTTCATAAAATGTTTTACGTACATATTCATCGAGCGTCATACCTGTAAGTTGCTCAACAACTTTTCCGAGAAAGATAAAATCATTATCACTGTACACATATTTACCATACGGTCCCATTTCACTTTGCAGAATACGTTGATACATGGTATCACGCCAGTCATTCCTCATATAAAAAGTGTCGGCCACACGAATGTTATAATCTTCACTCGGTCCGTTTGTATATAATTGTGCAGAAGGAATGCCGCTGTTTGTATCAATGGTTTCTTTGTAAAAAGGAATCCATGATTTTAAACCGGCCTGGTGTAGCAATATATCTTCAATGAGCAGATCCTGTTTATTTGTACCATTTACCCACGGAATATAATCGCCCAATCGCTTTTTAAGATCGATCTTTCCTTCTTCGTACAACTTCATGACTGAAATAGTGGTTGCACAGATCTTTGTTACCGATGCCATATCAAACACCGATTCCAATGTCATTGGTTCTTGCTGCTCATATGTATAATAACCATAAGCTTTTTCAAACATGATCTTGCCGTCTTTCACTGCCATCACCACACAACCGGGCATTGCTTTTTTCTGAATGGCATCTGCTACAATTGAATCGACTGTTACAAACTTTGATTCATCCAATAAATTGCGTTGCAGATCACCCATGGCAGGCATCATGTATTCAAGCCCTGTTCCGTATTTAATATTGTCGCATACTGTAACAGGAAGTTTGCCTGTTGGTCGTTGTTTACCGATCAACACATCAAAAGCAGCAGCTTGGGTATGAGCATCATCTTCGTAACAAACCACGCTTGTCTTTACATCACAGAAATTTTTCAATGCATATGGATTGCCAAACATGAGCAAAGCAGATTGTGGTAATTCTGATAAACGTCTTGCTAATTGTAAAGCTGATGCACTGATGCCGAAATTATTCTGTGGTCTGCGGCTGTAATTATGCATGCCAATTACCACATGACTGTAATTCTGTTTGATCAATTCAACCAATGATAAGATCCGTCCGGCATCACTTTTATAAGAGAAGAAAAAGATGTCTGCCTTCAGTTCATCCTTCATCTTTTGCGTAATAAAATTCGATGTAGTTGCACCAATAGCTATATAGGCGATCTTCTTTTCTGTATTGGTTGCTTTTCCCATAAAAGATAAAGCAGCTGAAGAAAGCGGCAACAGGCTTTGATCATTCTTTACAAGTGTTACCGAACGCTGAGCGATCAGTTTACGGATAGCTTCTGTACTGCTGTTAAGATCACTCACCAGGTTATTGGTATCGATCGGTTTTACTTCACCCAAACCATATAAATATTTCGCCATCAATACACGGTGTACACGACTATTCAGATCATCCCAACTCAACTTTTTCTTTTTGATGGCTGCTTTAATTTTTTTAATAGCAGCAGGAATATCAGAAGGCAAACACAAAAGATCATTTCCTGCGATCAGTGATTGCACACTGGCTGCACCATCAGGATAAAACTTTTTCACGCCCTGCATTTCCAATGCATCAGTGAACGTAAGACCTTTGTAACCGAGTTCTTCACGCAACAACTTTGTTACGTTGTTGTATGATAAAGATGTTGCCTGGTTTTTTGTATTGTCAATTGCAGGAATATACAAGTGACCGATCATCACGCTCCCAACACCGTTTTCAAAAATTTCACGGAAGGGATAAAGTTCCAATGAATCAAGTTGCTGTTTTGTTTTGTTGATGATGGGCAGATCGTAATGGCTATCTGTTTCTGTATCACCATGACCGGGAAAATGTTTGGCACAAGCCATCACACCCATGTCCTGCATACCCTTCATCACCTGCACACCAAACAATGCCACTTTGTAACGGTCTTCACCAAAAGAACGATCATTGATCACGGGATTGTTTGGATTATTATTGACATCAACAACAGGTGCAAAGTTTACCTGTATGCCTATGCGCTTGCATTGTTCGCCTAATATTTTTCCATAATCGTATGCAATTGCTGCATCCTGCACCGCACCCAACATTAATTGTCGGGGTAACGATACCACACTATCCAAACGCATACCTAAACCCCACTCACCGTCAATGGTGATCATCAAAGGTGTTTTTGCAATGCTTTGATAGAAGTTGGTAAGATTAGCCTGGCGAACCGGACCACCCTGGAAGAAACAAAGTCCGCCTACATTGTATTTCCGGATAAGATCGGTTACCTGTTTTACATGCGCCGCTCCAAGATTACTGTGGGCACGAATGATCATTAATTGAGCAATACGCTGATCGTTGTTAAGGGTTTGCATCACACTATCGGCCCAACGTTTGGCAAGTTCCTGTTTCGATTGCGAATAACTGAGAGAAATGGCCGCAATGCCCGCCAGTATAAGGATTAATTTTTTCATGTGAGAATTATTATTGTCATTTGGCCACATAGTTTAACCATAAAAATTGCCATCTCAGTGTGCAAAATAAGCCTGCCAATTTTTTATGGTTATTTCATGTAAGTTTTCTGCTTTTTTCGATCCGCTTAAAGGTAACGAATTATCCTTCGACGGTTGGTTGAGTTAACGTAAATTTGCCATTTCAAAAACACAGAAGCGTACGTGCCGGATATCATTCAATTATTGCCCGATCATATTGCAAACCAGATTGCAGCAGGTGAGGTTATTCAACGCCCTGCCAGTGCAGTGAAAGAATTGCTGGAGAATGCAGTTGATGCGGGTGCAACAGAAATACAACTCATCATTAACGATGCAGGCAAGCAACTGTTGCAGGTAATTGATAATGGCGGCGGCATGAGCGAAACTGATGCACGCATGGCTTTTGAACGCCACGCCACTTCCAAGATCAAAGAAATTGATGATCTCTTCCGCATTAAAACAATGGGCTTTCGTGGTGAAGCACTTGCTTCTATTGCAGCCGTTGCACAAGTGGAAGTAAAAACCAAACGTGCAGAAGATACAGCCGGTACTTATATTGAAATTGAAAACAGCGTGGTAAAAAAGCAGGAACCTGTTGCAACAATCAACGGTACCAGCATTGCCATGAAGAATTTATTCTTCAATGTTCCGGCACGCAGGAATTTCTTAAAAAGTAATGCAGCGGAAATGCGTCACATTGTGGATGAGTTCATTCGTGTGAGCATGGCTTATCCTGATATTTTCTTTTCGCTTACAGCAAACGGGCAACAGATGTTTCACCTCGACAGAGGCACATTGAAACAACGTATTGTTCAGTTGCTCGGCAATCAATACAATGCAAAATTGGTTTCGGTTGAAGAGCAAACGGATTACATGAATATCTATGGCTTTATCGGCAAACCAGATACAGCCAAGAAAACAAGAGGTGATCAATACTTTTTTGTGAACCATCGTTTTATTAAAAGTGCTTATCTCAATCATGCTGTAGCCGGTGCTTTCCAGGAAATGATCGCCACAGATAGTTTTCCAACTTATGTGTTGTTTATTGATTTGGATCCTGCGCAGGTTGACATTAATGTACATCCAACAAAACAGGAAATAAAATTTGAAGATGAAAAGATCGTGTATGCATTTGTACAATCGGCGGTAAAACATGCATTGGCACAGTTCAGCATTACGCCTACATTGGATTTTGATCTTGATCCAACCATTCAACATCTTGATGCAGTAAGCAAACCATTTACAAGCGAACAGAAATCACAGGCGTCTTCTTCATCGCTGTACAACACGTTCACACAAAAACATGCAGCACATAAAATTGATCCGCAGCAGAAGAGTGAATTGAAACATTGGCGGGATTTTTATGAACCATCAAAGGCAAACAGGCAAGAGGCAATAGGCAATGAGCAACAGACCGTTGGTACGTCTGCAGATTTTTCAGCGATCAGTCAATCAACGGTTTTTATACCAGAGCAGGATTTTTCGCAGCAACATAATACCTACATTCTTGCATCAACAGCAAAAGGCATGTTGATCATTCATCAGCAGAATGCACATGAGCGTGTGTTGTATGAACGTTATCTGGCAGCAGCAGATGGGAAGCCCATTGCTGCACAACGAAGTTTGTTTCCTTCCACGTTACATCTTTCAACTGCTGATGCTGTTTTGTTAGGTGAATTAAGTGATGAACTGAAACAACTTGGTTATTTGATTGAACCGTTTGGAAAAGATACGTTCGTCATTCAAGGTACACCTGCAGATGTGGAACAAGGCAATGAAGCAATGGCGATTGAGTTATTGCTTGAACAGTTCAAACATTACACCAGCGACTTGAAATTTTCCAAGCGTGAAAAGCTCATCCGCTCATTGGCGAAACAACACAGTATTAAGGCCGGTCGTTCGCTTACACAAAAAGAAATGAAACAGTTGGTGGAAGATCTGTTCAACTGTGCACAACCAAACTCAACCTCTAATGGGTTTCCTGTTTACATGGAAATTAAAAAAGATGAGTTGGAGAAACAGTTTGGACGTTAATTCTCCCGTCTCACCTGTTGTAAAAATTTCTCTACCGCTCTTCGCACATTTGGTGCCGAGGTGTTGTGATTATTAACAATAACCGAAAATACCAGCAACTTATTTTTTGGCGTGATGAGAAAACCACTCAATGCTAAATGCCCGGTTAATGAACCTGTCTTAGCAAAAATTAATCCTGTTTCATCTTTATAATAATTACGCAATGTGCCTGTGTTACCTGTCGGCAGAATTGTTTTCAATCGTTCCAAACCAAACTCATCTTTCATCTTTATCAACAGCCAAACAAAATCTTCCGGTGTAAATAGGTTGTATCTGCTCAGCCCGCTACCATCAACCCATTTTGGTTTTTGTGGAAAGCCGCTTAAATCAGTCTTCAGTAAATGAGCGATCAGTTTCTGTTCGTCCATTTCAGCAAACAGTTGATTGCTCACCATCATCAGCGTTTGTTCCGCAAAGAAATTATCGCTGCGGTGCATGAGTGGTTTGAACATCGAATCAACCGGCTGCGAATAAATTACTTCCGGGTTTGAAATTTTAAAACCTTCTGCTGTGATGGTTTGATGCACAGTATCTTTTAATAACTCCAATGCCGATTGTAATCCATTCGTTACAAACGGCACTTCCAGTTCTTTCTTCAACTCTTTTCCTTCGGTGATCGTGTATTTGTTTTCAGTGCGTGGACGGGTTACATCAAACGACGTGGTCTTGCCTGTTTTAAATTGTACATCCCAGTTTACTTCAGGGTCGGTAAAAACAATGCCCGATGTATCCATCTTCCCATCACGTTCTTCAACATTCCGTTGCTGGATCCATTTAATATAGTTACCATACACCGGCAGCGGACTACGTTCCGTCATATAATAACCGAGATAATCATCCCATGCCCAACCATAACCAAGCGCTTCTGCTTTCCAGTTGCTGTTATTAATGACGATCGGCTTGGTTTGCTTCTTTAAAAAATCAACAACGGGTTGTGTTTTATAATCAACATGCAACAATGTTGGATCGCCTGTTGGTTGAATGTATAAGGTGTCATTTTCTTCTTTGTATTGCAATCCGGGAAGTTGTGTCCCGAGATATTTCATACCTGCATACAACGTAGGCAGTTTGATATTGCTCGCCGGTACAAAATATTTATTGCTGTTGTATTGATGAAGATAGGTTCCGGTTTCAGTATCATATACCGCAATACCTACAAATGCATTCGTTAATGCAGAATCAGCAATGAGTTGCTTTTGTAAAGGCGAAACTCTTGTCTGTTTTTGCGTTGTGCAGGAAAACAGGAAGACAGAAATAAAAAGAAAGCCTATGCTTTTTTTAACGGAGAACATCAGCACTTGTTTTATGACTAAATATACAGTTTTCGTTGGTTACATTAGGTATGCCACACCTGACAACAACGTGCAATTTTCGCAAGGCCTCTAAACAGGTATGGTATACCTTTGAAGCGATGACGCTGAAAGAAAAAATACATAAAGCCTGTGTTGAAATTGTACAGCAAAAAATTAATGTGCTGCAAAAAAATCTGCATGAATTATCAGATAGTGCAGGTAACGAAACCAAACGCACTGCCGGCGATAAACATGAAACTGCCTTGGCCATGCTGCAGATTGAACAGGAAAATAACAGCCGTCAATTAAAAGAAGCATTGCAGCAAAAAGCAACACTTGAAAAACTTGATCCACATTTGAAAACTGAAACAGTAGTTCGTGGCAGCCTTGTGCATACCAACAAAGGCATCTTTTACATCAGTCTTGGTTTGGGTAAATTGAAGGCAGATAATGAAACTTTTTTTGCTGTTTCACCGGATGCGCCACTGGGAAAATTATTGTTGATGAAAAAAGCAGGTGACGCATTTCAATTCAACAACACATCTTACGAAATTCTTTCGGTAGAATGATTGCTCACAGATTTCGCAGATGTACACTGATAAGAAAACATCTGTGCAAATCCGTGCAATCCGTGAGCAAAAAAATCAATCTCTCTCCTGTGCCCGCAACCAACGCTCCGGTATTTCGCTATGTATCGCTAATTGATAATCGGTAGCACTGCAGGCAATGAACTTTTTATTCGGCATCTGCATCCACCAACGGCCGGTTTTATGACTGCGTAAGAACAATACATCGGCGTCATTGATGGTCGTATGGTATTCGCTGAACTGATGACGGTCTTCCAGCGATGCTTCTGTTTTTCCTTTGCTCAACCCATCAATAAAATACCAGATCATCTGTGCAATCTGTATCGCTGTTAATTCATCCACATCAAGTTTTGCATTGTAACCATAAATACCCAGCGTACTTAACTGGTCGCTCAATCCTGCATATCTGGTAAGTGTGCAGATATCCTGTCCGTTTAATCCATTAGGCGACGTACGGTTGGCAGGTGCATATGCATTGGCCATGGCCGCAATATCAATACTCAGCAAATCGCTGCTGCGGATCACAGGTTCCATTTCTTCCAATGCCTCTTTCACCACGCCTACACGAAAACAATCGAAACGCAGGCGATCCATTGTTTGCAGAATGGTTGGGTGTACATAATAACTCTGGAATGCCATGTGGTTGTAGTGTCGGATAAAATTCGGTTCACCCGTCAGCATCTCCATCAAAAAGTTTTCGCTGCGTACAGGCGTATCGTTACTCAGGTTGATGAATGCATCCACACAACTTGCTTCAATAATTTGCTTGCGTTGCACATACGCACCATATTGTGCCAGCGTAAGATCATGACTGCCGCCAAGGATCAGCACTGTTTTCTTTGCATCCACCAGTTCTTTGATCACCGCTTTGGCAGCCGCATAGGTATCTTTCAACGCAGCCCCCGCCATCACATTACCAATATCAGCAATTTTCACATCGGGGTGCCAGTTGTACAAACGGTATAAATTTTTACGGATGGCAGTTGGCGATTCACCCAACGACACACCATTGCCCGTGCCTCTTTCATCGGTGACGCCTACGATCACCAGGTCAATATCCGTCAGGTCGGGAAACAGGAATGCATAGGTTTGGATATGCCGGCCCAGTTGCGCCTCATTCAATTCTTCATCGCCCAATACTGCTGAAAGATCAACCGGCTGCAAAAAATCTTCAATCATCTGTGAATCACTCATGTGTTTTCGTTTCGGTGGCAAACATAAGAAAGAAGGTACAAGAAAATCCAAAACCCAAGGCACAAAGAACAAGGGACAAGAAAGAAGAGTATCGGACATAGCTGGAATTGTCCTGTTTTATCCATCCCGTAAATCGGCAAATCCACCCAAATCGTGGTTCAGACCTTATCTTTGCGGCATGGAACAGGTGTTACAACAGATCGAGACTTTAAAGAAAGAAATTGAAACGTTACAGATCGATAGTGCAAAGACACTGGAGGAGTACCGGATTAAATTTCTTGGCACCAAAGGACTGGTGAAATCGCTCATGGGCGAAATGAAAAATGTGGCCAACGAACAGAAGAAAGCGTTTGGTCAAACGATGAATGAATTCAAGCAGTTTGCGGAAGCAAAATACGAAGAGTGGAAAGCATTGACCGGCAACGGCACTGACGATACTGCAACCAAAATTGATCTCACGTTGCCTGGTGACGCTTTGCCTATTGGCAGCCGCCACCCCATCAGCCTTATGCGCAACCGCATGGTGAATATTTTCCAGCGTTTGGGTTTCTCTGTTGCAGAAGGACCGGAAATTGATGACGACTTTCACAATTTCACCGCTCTCAATCTCCCCGAAAATCATCCTGCACGTGATATGCAGGATACATTCTATATCAGTACTGATCCTGCATGGCTCCTGCGTACGCACACGAGCAATGTGCAAATTCATGAAATGCAAAAGGGCAAACTGCCTATCCGCATTATTACACCGGGTCGTGTGTATCGTAACGAAACCATCAGCGCAAGAAGTCATTGCTTTTTCCACCAGATCGAAGGTTTGTATGTGGATGAGAAAGTAAGTTTTGCCGATCTCAAGCAAACACTCTACTTCTTTGTACAGGAAATGTTTGGCAAAGATGTGAAGGTTCGTTTCCGTCCTTCTTATTTCCCGTTCACCGAACCAAGTGCCGAGATGGATATCAGTTGTTTGTTGTGTAACGGCGAAGGTTGCAGTGTTTGTAAGAAAACAGGTTGGTTAGAAATTTTAGGTTGCGGCATGGTGCATCCGAAAGTATTGGAGAACTGCGGCATCGACAGTAATAAATATTCAGGCTTTGCTTTTGGTATGGGTATTGAACGCCCTGCCTTGCTGAAGTATGGTATTAAAGACATTCGCCTGTTTAGCGAGAACGATGTGCGTTTCCTGAAACAGTTTACAGGAGCAGTTTAAGAAAGTTGATAGTGGATAGTATGAACCCGGCTGTAGTAATACTATTTAACTTTTGTTGCGTCGTACTCTTGTACATTAAACTCTCTAATCAACACTAATAAAAATTTCCCTTTAGGAGATAAGAGTATGGTTCAGACAATTTGCGTTTGCGGTGCTGGAACAATGGGCAGCGGTATTGCACAGGCTGCTGCACAAAGCGGCATTTATACATTACTCTTCGATCTGAACACGGAAGTATTACAAAAAGCTGAAGCCGCAATCAATAACAACCTTGAAAGTTTAGTCGCAAAACAAAAAATAACAAACGAGCAACGCACTGCAATAAGAGGAAATATTCAATTCATCAGCGACATCAACAGTTGTATTGCCGATGTAATTATTGAAGCGATCATTGAAAAACCTGAAGCGAAAATCGCACTCTTCAATCAACTGGCAGAGATCAATCACAGCGATACAATTTTCGCAAGTAACACTTCATCGCTCTCCATTTCACTTTTACAAAAATCCATACAGAAACCACAACGGGTTGCAGGTTTGCATTTCTTTAATCCTGCCACCATTATGAAATTGGTGGAAGTGGTGCGGGGTGAACAAACAAACGAAGAGGTAATTGAGCAACTGGTTGCGTTAACAAAACAGATGAACAAAACTCCTGTTATCTGTAAAGATTCACCGGGTTTTATTGTGAACCGTGTTGCCCGGCCTTATTATATCGAAGCATTGCGATTAGTAGAAGAAGGCGTAGCCGATTTTGCAACAGTAGATGCATTACTGGAAGCAAGTGGTTTTAAAATGGGGCCGTTCAAACTCATGGATCTTATTGGCAACGATATTAACTATGCTGTAAGCTGTAGTGTGTATGAGCAACTCGGTGAACCCGAACGCTTGAAACCATCACCTATTCAAAAAGAAAAAGTAGAAAAAGGAGAATTGGGAAGGAAAACGAAGAAGGGTTACTATGATTACGGTAACTAAAAAACTTTCTTTTAATAGCAACCTTATGATCTCACGTTTAATTATAATACTAGAAAAAGTTAGGGATAAAGTATCCGATGAATCAGATGTTGTTTGGGCGGGCTATGATACTGCGAAAGAATTACGTGAAGAAATTCAACTATACATTAATGAATTATCAGTCGGCAACTTACAAAGTCTGAAAGCCATAGATAGGCATTTCGCTCCAACCTCTACACTTCAGGAGCATTCAATTTCAAATGGTTGGTCTGATGAATATTTAAGACTGGCTGAAAAATTTGATGCCATCTACTCAAGTTTAAAAAATCACAGCTAACATTGTACAATAATGCACGAACCAAATAATCAAGCTGGCAATTCAAATCAAGATGCTAATAACTCCCCTTTAGGGGTTGGGGGCATTTTCGTTACCGGCGGCGCAGGCTTGGTTGGCTCGGCTTTATTGAAACAGTTGTTGCAGGAAAAGCAGGGACCGATTAAAGCATTGTACCGTACTTCGATGCCGTTACTGTTGAGCGAAGAAGAAAAACAACAGATCGAATGGATCAAAGGCGATGTGCTTGATGTAAATCTTCTCAGCGATATTATGCAGGATTGCAAACAGGTGTACCATAGTGCAGCTGTAGTTTCATACCACAGCAGTCGTAGAGAGCAGATGTACAAGATCAATATTGAAGGCACAGCCAACATGGTGAACATGGCGCTGGAGAATAATATTGATAAGTTCATTCATGTAAGTTCGGTTGCAGCTGTCGGTCGTTTGCGTCAAGGCGAGCTCATTACTGAAAAAACAGAATGGACTGAAGAGACGAACAATTCACACTACGGCAAAACAAAATACTTATCGGAGATGGAAGTATGGCGTGGCATTGGCGAAGGTTTGAATGCAGCAATCGTTAACCCATCTGTGATACTGGGCGAATCGAACTGGGAAAATGGTTCGGTTGCTATCTTTAAAAAAATACATGATCAATTTCCCTGGTACACGAATGGTGGTACCGGCTTTGTTGATGCAAAAGATGTAGCTGCGGTCATGATCCGTTTAATGAACAGCGATATTTCATCTGAGCGTTTCCTGTTAAGTGCCGAACATTTAAGCTTTCGTGAACTATTCACCAAAATTGCTGATGGATTTGGTGTTCGTGCACCGCAACGTTTAGCAAAACCGTGGATGGGCAATCTTGTTTGGCGCATGGAAGCACTCAAAGCTATGTTCAGTAATAAAGAACCCTTACTAACAAGGGAAACAGCCAGCACCGCCCAGGTAAAAACTTTCTACGATGCATCGAAAGTGCAACAGATGTTACCGGGTTTCAGCTTTACACCTATCGATGAAACGGTGAAGCGTACCTGTAATTGGTTAAAAGATCATTACCGTTTGTAATTACTAGCCGCTGACGGGGCTGCTCATTTCATATGAAAATTTATCAGTCACCATTATTACTTTTTGCGTCTGTGCTTATTTTATCAGGCGTTTTCCATGCCTTTCATTTTATCTTCATAAAAGACAGTTGGGCGTTGTTATATACTTTGCCTGCCTTAATCATCGGAGGCTTAAGCATCCTGCTTTTCTTCTTATTGCGAAGCTTTTTCAAATCCAACATAAAGCATCAGGTTATTGCAGAATCAGTCATCCTTATCCTAGGTATATCCGTTCTTTATCTTCTACTGCATTAACATGCTGTAGGTTGCCATGCCTGAACACTTACTAATTTCCAACATCAACCGTTTGCAGTACAGAGGCATAAAAAACTTGGTTTATCTTCATAATGATTGCTGCCACGTGCAGTTGTGTGTAAGATTTAAACCAACTATTGCCTCAACCCAAGTAACTGCACATGTCTATTTCCAAACCCCATTTAAGTTTTTGGCAGATCATTAATATGAATGTTGGCTTCTTCGGCATTCAGTACAGTTTTGGTTTGCAGCAAAGTGCTGTTAATCCTATTTATGATTTCTTAGGTGCAAAACCCGACGAAATTCCCTGGCTCAATTTAGCCGGGCCACTCACCGGTTTAATCATTCAACCAATTATTGGTGCCTTGAGTGATAAAACATGGCATCCACGTTTTGGCAGACGCACACCCTACTTTTTTATTGGTGCCATGATCTGCAGTGTTGCATTATTTTTATTTCCTTTCAGCAGTGCATTATGGATGGCAGCAGGATTATTATGGATACTGGATGCAGGAAATAATACGGCCATGGAACCCTACCGTGCATTCATTGCTGATAAGTTAGATGCATCACAACAACCCACCGGTTTCCAGGCACAGAGTTTCTTTACCGGTTTTGGTCAAACACTGGCGAATGTTTCCCTCTTTATTTTTCCATTGATCTTTATTGGTAAAACGGGTAAACTTCCTACATGGGTGTTCGCTTCTTTTTTTCTTGGTGCAATTTGTTCAATCGGTTCTATATGGTGGAGCATACGTACCACACCGGAAATTCCGCCAAGTAAAGATGAATTGAATGCTCTCAATGAAAAGAACAAAGGAATGCCGCATCCGGCCATACAATTTTTTCTTTCGATCATTACAACTGTAGTTGCCTACATCATCATCGCCATCCTACTCATTCCTTCTTTGTTTGTAAAAGGATTGTTGCGTCGTGTATTAAACTACGCAGAAAAACATCCCTCATTGAAAATTCTCTTTGCACAGAATATTGAAATAGTAGATGCCATTACTCAAATGCCCAAAGTTATGTGGCAACTGGCGCTGGTGTATTTGTTCCAGTGGTATGCTTTGTTTTGTTATTGGCAAAACTCATCAAAGAGTATTGCTTTATCAGTCTGGAATACTACACCTGAACAAAACCCGGAATTATATGAAAAAGCCGTTGGCTGGACGGGTCTCGTAAATGGCTGGTATAATATTGTTACGTTCTTATGCGCATTCGGTTTGGTGTACTTCGCAAAAAAATATTCACCTAAGCTGGTGCATTTTGGTTGTTTGATACTGGCAGGTGTTGGTTTATTGTTCTTCCCCTTTATTGAAAATAAATACCTGCTGTTTCCTGCTATCACCGGTTTTGGAATTGGTTGGGCAAGTATGATGGGTATTCCTTATCTCATCGTGGTGAGTAAAATTCCAAAGGAACGTTATGGTGTTTACATGGGTGTTATTAATATGATGATCGTAATACCCATGTTTATTCAAACAACTACATTCGGATTTATTCTCAAGAATTTTTTGAATAATGATCCGGGGAATGCGATTGCATTTGCAGGCGTATTCCTGGTGATAGCTGCGTTACTTACGTTATTCATTAAATCAGATAAGCCTGGAGAAGATGTGGTGTTGATGGGCGGTGGAGGTCATTAGCGAATATTAAAATAAAGAGTATGAAGAAATTCAGTTTCTATATTGTTTTGAGTTGTTTGCTCTATTTGTCATGCAATAATGCGGAAACAAAAGAAGAACAAACAACTGATCTTAGCACCAAACGTACATGGTGGAAAGAAGCTGTTGTGTATCAAATTTATCCACGCAGTTTTAAAGACAGTGACGGTGATGGCATCGGTGATCTGAAAGGCATTATCTCCAAACTCGATTATATTAAATCACTCGGTATTGATGCAGTATGGTTAAATCCTGTTTACGAATCACCCAATAAAGACAATGGTTATGATATCAGTGACTATCAAAACATCATGAAACAATTTGGCACAATGGATGATTTTGATGTGTTGCTGAAAGGTTTTCATGATCGGGGTATAAAAGTCATGATGGACCTTGTACTCAACCATTGCAGTAATGAACACAAGTGGTTTAAAGAAGCCAGTAAATCACGCAACAGCCCTTACTATAATTATTTTCATTGGTGGCCTGCGGAAAAAGGTGAACCACCTTACCGTTTCAGCATCTTCGATGAAAAAGGTTATGGCTGGGAATACAACAAACCTACCAACTCTTATTACCTGCATTACTTCGGTGATTTTCAACCGGATCTTAATTGGGAAAATCCTGAGTTGCGTAAAGAGATCTATACCATGATGAAATTCTGGGGTAAGAAAGGAGTGGATGGTTTTCGTATGGATGCATTTGCGTTCATTTCAAAAGATACTACCTGGCCTGCACTGCCTGCTGAGTACAATGGTAACTGGACTTTGTATTATGCAAGTGGTCCGCATTTGCATGAGTACATACAGGAAATGAATAAAGAGGTATTAACCCCTTATAAACTCGTCACCGTTGCAGAAGCAATGGGCGATGTGCCACGTGTAAAACTGTTTGTTGATGAAGACCGCAACGAACTGAACATGGCTTATAATTTTGAAGCCATTGATTTTGGCTATTTACCGAATGAATATAAAATGCCCGATCCTAATGGATGGGATCTTGTGAAGTGGAAAGACATTTATAAAAAATGGGATAGCGCATTCATAGAAAAAGGATGGGGCACCATGTATCTCGGCAATCACGATCAGCCACGCATGGTTACACGTTGGGGAAATGATGCACCGGAGTTCAGAGAATTATCATCAAAAATGTTAACTACGTTTATTTTGAGTATGCGTGCAACACCCTATTATTATTTTGGTGATGAAATTGGTATGAGTAATATCAAGTTCGATAAACTGGAAGATTACAATGATGTGGAACTGCACACAAACTATGCGCAGGTAAAAGCAAACGGCGGCGACATGAAACGTTTTCTTGAAGGCATGAAAATTTCTTCCCGTGATAACGGTCGCACACCCATGCAATGGGATACAACAACGGGAGCTGGTTTTACAACAGGTACGCCGTGGCTGAAAATAAATCCCAACTACAATACAGTGAATGTTGCTGCCGCAGAAAAAGATGCAAACAGTTGTCTGAATTATTTCCGTAAGATGATCAAGCTTCGGAAAGATAATGAAACACTTATTTACGGAGCGTTCACATTGGTTGATGCTGATAATCCTGATGTATTTGCTTTTACAAGGGAATTGAAAGGAAAGAAATTTTTAGTATTACTCAATTTCAGGAATAAAGATGTAAGTGTAAAAGCCGGAGCTGATGTAAGTAAAGCTGAAGTATTGATCAATAATTATACAACAGCTCCGGTTGCTGATAAACTGCGGCCTTATGAAGCGGTTATATTTAAATTGTAAAAGACATGAAAATTCTGTGCATAGGTGAAGCGTTAATTGATATGATCTGTACTGATAAAGGTTCTTCTTTATCACAGGGTGAACATTTTCTGAAAAAACCCGGTGGTGCGCCCACAAATGTTGCTGCGGCCATTGCTGC
This sequence comes from Lacibacter sp., assembly GCF_035299325.1. Lineage (GTDB taxonomy): Bacteria > Bacteroidota > Bacteroidia > Chitinophagales > Chitinophagaceae > Lacibacter. The sequence continues at coordinate 65,820 of NZ_DATGWT010000024.1, forward strand.
ATTAGGCGGCGAGGTTGATCTTTCAGCAAAAGTTGGTGCCGATCCTTTTGGTGATCACCTGGTACAGGTGATGAAAGAGTTTGCTGTTAACACCAACCACATGTTACAGGATAAAAATAGTTTTACCACGTTTGCTTTTGTATCACTCATGGAAAATGGTGAGCGTGATTTCTATTTCAACCGTGGTGCCGATGGACAACTTAGTGAAGAGGATGTTGAGAAGATCGATCTTGCTGATTATTCTATTGTGCATTTTGGTTCGGCAACTGGTTTTCTGCCCGGGCCATTGCATATGGCTTATCTCAACTTGCTATCCCGTTCACTGAAACAAGATTGCTTTGTAAGTTTTGATCCCAACTATCGACATTTATTATTCAGAGATAATACTGAATCATTCATTCTTCAATCGTGGCATTTCTTGCGGCATTGTCATTTTTTTAAAGTGAGTGATGAAGAAGCAATCATGTTATCGCAAAAATCAACAGTGCAGGAAGCTGCTGCGTACTTTCTCAAAAACACAACTGCTGTATTTGCCATTACACTTGGGAAAGATGGCACCATGCTTGGCTTGAATAATCGCACAGTTATTATTCCAAGTATTCCTGTTCAACCTGTTGATACAACCGGAGCAGGTGATGCATTTACGGGTGCCGTGTTGTATCAATTGCGGAACTACAGTTTACAGCAGATTAAAACGCTTGCAGCAGATGATTGGAAAATCATCATCACCAATGCAAACAAAGCAGGTGCACGCACCTGTGAATATCTCGGCGCTATGGAAGCCTTTAAACATTTAAGTAACGACATTTTCAACTAAGGTTATGTACACGTTCGGAGTTCATGAACATATCAATGCGCTGCTCAAAGAACATCAGATAGATGTGGGAGGAAAAGATAACCAGTTTTATACAAGGTTTCTTGCAGACACGTCCGCCATCTTTGAATTGTATCTGCAACTGTATGAGCATTATCCTGCTGCAGAAACATTGTTTGATGAGTTGATCACAACCATCATCCAAGCTTACAAACAACGCCCTGCAGTTTTAAAGCAACGTGATATTCAAAAGCTGGAACAGGAATATTGGTTTCTCAGCAACAAGATCAATGGGATGAGTTTGTATGTTGATCGTTTTTGCGGTAACATCAAAACACTCGAAACAAAACTTGATTACTTCGAAAATCTAGGTGTTAACTTTCTGCACCTCATGCCGGTATTTGAAAGTCCGGTGAATGAAAGTGATGGTGGTTATGCTGTTTCAAATTTCAGGAAAGTAGATGATCGTTTTGGTTCTCTTGAAGACCTGTTGCATTTACAGGATGAAATGCGGAAACGCAATATGTACCTGATGATCGATATCGTCCTCAATCATACATCACACAAACATGAATGGGCACTAAAAGCAAAAGCAGGGGAAAAGAAATACCAGGATTATTTTTATTTCTATCACGACAGAAGTTTGCCAGATCAATATGATAAAACAATGCCGGAGATCTTTCCTGAAAGTTCGCCTGGCAGTTTTACATACATAGAAGAATGTAATAAATGGGTGATGACGGTGTTCCATAACTATCAATGGGATTTGAATTACACCAACCCGTTGGTATTTATTGAAATGCTTGATACCATTTTCTTCTATGCAAATCTTGGTGTAGATATTTTACGGATTGACGCACCGGCGTTTATCTGGAAACAACTCGGTACTACTTGTCAGAATTTGCCACAGGCACATACATTGTTACGTTTAATTAAGCAATGTGTACAGGTAGCATCGCCGGGTATGGCATTGTTGGGCGAAGCCATCGTTGCACCAAAGGAGATCATGAAATATTTTGGTACGGATAACTACACAGCACGTGAATGTGATTTTGCGTACAATGCTACGCATATGGCGTTACAGTGGGATATGCTGGCAACGGGTGATACCAAAGTAATGCTGGCGGCACAACATGAACTTCTCCAAAAACCTTATGGCACTTCGTGGATCACTTATACCCGCTGTCATGATGATATTGGTTTGGGTTATGATGATAGTATGATCGAGCAGGCAGGTTATAATTCATATGCGCACCGAAAGTATCTGAAAGAATATTATTCCGGTGTACACCAAAGTTCGCCTGCAGTTGGTGCCTTGTTTTCGAGTAATCCCAAAACGGGTGATGCACGCATCAGCGGATCACTGGCTTCGTTATGTGGATTAGAAAAAGCAATCAATGAAAAAAATCAAGCAGCAATCGATCTTTCCATTCAGAAAATAGTCATGATGCAGGCACATAGTTTCTTTCTTGGTGGTGTACCGATGATATTCTATGGTGATGAAGTGGGTTATACCAATGATTATTCTTATTTGCAGGATGCAGGGAAAAGTTATGATAACCGTTGGATGCATCGGCCGGTCATTGACTGGACTAAGAATAAAAAAGCCGAACAAAAAGGAACTGTTGAAGAAACTGTGTTCAGCGCTACAAAAAAGTTGTTAGCAATAAGAGGGCAGTTGCCTGTTGTAGCTGATCGAAGCAATCTCATTTGGCTTACACCGCACAATGTTCATGTAGCAGGTTACATCCGGCATACAGATGAGCAACGCTTGTTCTGTGTATTTAACTTCAGCAATGCAGTAGCCTATTTAACCTGGTATGCATTTAAAGAAAAAGGGAATCCACCAACAACTTTAGTTGATCATTGGAGTGGAAAAACGTACGAAGTGGGACAGGATCATGAATTTTTGGTGTTGCCTCCTTATGGATTTGCTTTGCTGGAAGGTTAGATATCAGCTAACCAGTTTTTGAAACGACGAAAGTGGTACGTTGCCAACTACTTCACCTTTTACTTCCACTGCAATTCCATTCCTGTACTTGTGCAATTGTAAACGTCCTTTAAAAATACTGCTGCTTTCTGTTTGAAGAAATGCAGCAATTGCTTTCTTTCGTTCAATCCTGCATACCCATTCATGACCCGATTCAATTATCACGAAGCAAAGTTTACCATTGTATGATTCAACAGAAAGTGTAAGTGATTTATTTAACCTGAGGCTATTCATACTTCTTCATTAAAGCCAACAAAACTCCATTCGTCCAACCAAAACCATCCTGACCTGCATACTCACCACCACCGGCTTCTAAATGTGTATCAACAACATTGTATTTCTCCATCAATTTACCGGTGCGTTGATAGACATCGGTGTTAAGTTGTATCCATCGTTTCGCAACTGCGGCGGCAAGTTCAGTATGACCATAATTTTCCAAACCAATCACACTCATCCATTGCAAAGGAGCCCAGCCATTTGGTGCATCCCATTGCTGACCTGTTGTTTTCAATGTTGTTGTTAATCCGCCATCTTTTAAAAATTCGCTTTCGAGTGTAGCAGCCACTGCATCTGCATGTTCCTGTGTAGCCATTTTAAAAAACAAAGGCGCAACTCCTGCCAATGTTTTGATCTGCTTTTTAGAATGGCTCACACTATCATAATCAGTAAAGAACTGTTGCGATTCATTCCAGCAGTAATGATGTATGGCCTGTTTTCTTTGTGCTGCTAAGTCAAGATATTTCTGAGCAGTTTTATCATCGTCTTTTAACTTGTAAGCCTTGGCAATAGTTTCTTCTAAATGAAACAGTAAACAGTTAAGATCAACAGGTACGATCTCTATGGTATGTATCGTCGCAAAATCATCTTCTGATTTAAACCATCGGCAACTATAATCCCATCCCGATTCTGCACCGGCACGTAAATGTGCATACAATGCTTCTGTTGGCTGTTTGGCTGCATGCATCAGTTCCACATCTTCACGATACGATTCCGGTCTTGCAGTATGATATGCATCACAATAGCGATTCAGCAATTCACCTTCTTCCATCAACACAAGATGTTTTTCGAAACGATGCTCAGCAGAAATTGAATCAGCACCCATCATCCAGAATTGGTATTCTTTTTCTAACGCAGGAAGATAGTTGGCAAGAACTGCTTCACCTTTAATTTCCATCATTAACTCCACCATCAATGCATAAAAAGGAGGTTGTGATCGTCCTAGATAATAAGTGCGGTTTCCATTTGGAATAAACCCGATTGTATGAATAAGATGCGTGAAATTGTTCACCATGTTCCCGATCATTTCATACATACCCGATTCTTTTAAACCAAGCATTGTGAAATAACTGTCCCAGTAATACACCTCACCAAAACGGCCGCCGGGAACAATGTATGGATTGGGTAATGGTATCAATGAACCTTTTTGTTCCGCATCGGGTTTACGTGTGAGTACCTTCCAAAGTGAATGAATATGTTCTTTTACATCCTGCAGCGCATCAGTATGATAATCGCTTGCAAAAACATGCGGCAACTCAAAATGTGTTGTTACAAATGAACGCAGATCGAATCCCGGCTGTGATTTACCCTGCTGGTATTCAGCAAGAATAAGTTCGACGGATTGTTTTGGAATGCAATCAACAAATGTTTTTCCATCTTCAAATACCTGTTGCATTTGCACATCCTCAAACAAAGGACTCAATTCAAAAATTTCTTTCTGTTTCACCGTCAATGTCCTCCTTTCATTTTAATATCAACTACAGCACCTGTTTTTGGCTGCAGTCGTTTGAACACGTATAATAACACGATCAAAATACAAATGGGTACTAATGAAAAATAGAAAGCAGTTTGTCCGCCATATGCTTCAAAAATATTTCCTGTAATGATGGAACCTGTTGAGCCCCCTAATGCAGAGAATACCACAATTAATCCACTCATTGAGCCATGACGATGTGCAGGAAGGTTGCTTAATATAACAGAGTTGATGGCCGGATAAATTGGTGCAAGAAATAATCCGATCAACGGAAAGATAAATGCTACCAACGGAACATCTGCCAAGCTATTAACGGTTATTCCTGTAATATTCTTTGTTAACGGAACAGCAAGTAAGACCAATGTACCGGCAGCAAGCAGACAAACAACTAATACGATCAACCAATCTGCTTTTCTTAATATCAACCCTGCAAGAAAACGACCCAATGCAATTGATGCTGATAGAATACTCGCCATTTGTATACTCAGGCTTGTGGAAAGTTGCAACACATCCTTATTGAACGTAGGCAACCAGCTCATAATACTTTGTTCGATCAACACATAAAAGAATGCACTGAATATAAACACAAGTACAAGCGGTAATAAAATAAGTTTCAGCATTTCTACAAAATCATCAGCTGCTGACTTTGATTGCTCTGCTTCTTTAATACTTGATTCATCAAGCTTTGTAGTGAATAACAATAGAAATGCAACAACGGCCAGTCCACCCAAAATATAATAGGTATTGAACCAGGTTGTTGATTTCGGATCATTATTATCAACCATTGATGCAAACAGGAAATAACCGGTCAACACTCCAACCATAAAAAATGATTCGAGGAAGTTCATGAAGCTGAGGTGTTCATTCTTTGATTTAGTGACCAATCCAATAGTTGCGAACACACTAACCTTGATCAATGCAAATCCCACACCTGCCGCAGCAAATAACATCTTCGTCATAAAAAAACTACTCACCGATGGAATGATCAAACACATCACGGCGATCAATCCCAGTGAAATGAGCATTGTTTTTTTATACCCGATCTTGTTTACATAAGAAGCAATTAAAAAAGAAGTGATAGCAATACTAAGATCTTTAAAAGCTTCAAGCACACTGGCCGAACCTTTTGAAACATCAAAGTTTGCCTGCACTTGCAATATAACAGTGCCTACACTGTTAAGCAGAATTGCAAAAACAAAATAATTAAGGAAGAGTGAGATCTTAATGCGGAGGTTGGTCATGGCAAGTAAATGAAACGTGTAATTAAATATACCCGTTACCCATCACTTACCAAAGCATTTTCACTATAAAGAACCACCTTTTACAAGTATTGATTCAACGCAAACGTTTTCGGAAACTTCTTCCCCTTTTAAACGACCCAGCATTTGAGAAAAAGAGAGTTTTCCGAGCTTATAACCACTTGTTTCAACATAAGTAATGATGGGGTTATACATGGTGGGAATAAAGCCATTGCTGATACTGATGACAGCAACATCTTCCGGTACTTTTAAATTCAGTTCATGAATTGCACGCATCACACCAATTAAAATAAGATCGCCCATACAGAAAATAACATCAGGTGGGTTTGCAGATTGCAATGCTTTTAATGCAATTTCTTTTGAAGGTTCAGGTTGCTCAGGAAAATGAAGTGTTATGGCGGCAGAAGGCAATTGCTCTTTGAATGTATCAACAAATGTTTTACTCCGCACTTTTGAAATGCTGAGATGTGGATGGCCAAACAATGCCAACACATTTTGTTTCTTCTTTTCAATGATGGCTTCAGCAGCAAGCCTGGCAGCATCGGCATCAGATAAACAAACCGTATAAAATCCCTTTTCTTCCGGCACACGATCAAAAAAGATGACAGGTATTTTCAGGTCTTCCAGTTTATGAAAAGGTGCCATATCATCTGTGGCAATTGATACTGTTGCAAAAACACCCATCGCCATATTCTTGCGGAAGATGTTGAGATTAGCTGTTTCAATATCAACATTATCTCTCGACTGCATGATCATTACCGAATAACCAAACTTACGTGCTTCATCTTCAACAGCAGCAATAAATGAATCATAAAAAAAATTATCGATCGATGGTACAAGCAATCCTAATACATTACTTTGCCTTGTGCGCAATTGCACAGCATAACTGTTAGGCTCGTACTCCATTGCTGCTGCCAGCTCCTTTACTTTAAGTTTAGTAGCAGCAGAAATATCCGGATGATCTTTTAATGCACGTGATACAGTTGAGATACTGATACCAAGGGCCTCGGATAACTTCTTTAAAGTACTTTGTTGCATAGTTGTAGCCTCATCAATAGTTGGCCTAAAGATAGCTTTTCCCACAGCAATAAAAAAAGTGAACTGTTTCAATGAAATCGCCCCTGTAGAAACAGGGGCGAGACAATTTATACTACTGATAAAAAATTAATTCGCTCCATCAATATTTGCCCTGGCAACAGCATAGCCACCAATTACATTACCACATTTCAACCCTTCTTCACAATCACTTCTGTAATGGATAGCACCATATAATCTTGAAAGCGATGCTTCTCTTGCCATTGCCTCATAAGCCGTTTTACGCTCAGGAATAATTCTTCCTAAAATTGTTGCAGCTGCCCCACTGAATGTAGAATGTCCGCTTGTATAACTTGGAAAGTTCGGTAAGCCAGTCCATGTTTTTATTTCAGGATTTACTTGTGACGGACGTGGATTGAAATAAAAAAACTTTGCATCCCAGCAAGCCACGGCTGCATCCATCATACTCATGTTTAATAATGCCATGTTACGTGCCCAACGCACTTCGCTAAAACGCTGCTTAATAAAATCATCAGCAGCAATTGCATTCCAATGACCGGGAGGTGTATGCGTTGCCAAACCATCGGCCCAATAATGCACTTTAGCCAATTCTTCTCGTGTTGCATTTTTGCTATAGTGCAATACTTCTGCTACTTCCTGTTTGAATTTTTCTGATTTTGTTGAAGGTGGCGGACCGGGACGTACAGCCGTTACCATTGTAGCTGAATCGAACAACCAGGTACGCACACGACCGAACAATGGTAACATTGCCGGTCGCTTTGGTGATTCCATGCTGATCCATGGAATTTCACCCGCTGCAGCAGTTTGTGTTTCCATCTGTTGCCAGATAGCCGGTGTGCCAACAGCAGCACCGGCTCTGTCGCCTCTTGCACGTGTAACAAATTTTTGAGCAACCAATCTTCCCAATGCTTCACCTGCTTCAATATCACTCCGCACATTCATACCGGCCATAATTCTTGCATTCTTATGTTCAGTTGCTAATTGTTGAATAGAGGCTTGCTCACCGGGGAAAAATAATTTCAGCATTTCAACCATTACACCAACCACTACTGCATCTTCACTTGGGTACGATGGAAGATCAGTTTGCGGCAACAAGGTTGTAATAGTGTTGTTGATCTTATATGGTGCAGCACGATTGTATAATTTTTTATAATGCCATGCTGCTACCAACGCATCATATTGCGCAGCACTAACATAAGCATAGGCACGTGATGCATACGGTGGATTGGCAAATGGAAATTGCGGATTATTAAATGGATTGTTTGCATCAGGAACAGGATACGTGCCATCAGGATTTTGATAAGGTGGTAAATTATATTTCGCCACCAGGCCACGCATAATTTCATTCCAACGGAATACGGCACCTGCACTCCAGTAATTCATGCGCTCCCTTTGTGCAGCCGTCATTGATTGTTGATAGCTTTTAATTTCGTTCAGTTCTGCTGTATAGCCCGGGCCACTTGCTGCACCGGGTGCTGTTACAGCAAACTCATCCGGTGCTGCCAGCAGAACAGGCTTCCATGTACCTGCATTGAGATCAATGTTTGCAGGATTTAATGAGGGCGCATTTTTTGTGCGTTCTGTAATTTCTTTACTGCACGATGAAACTGTAATACACAGCAGCAGCGCAGCAGTTATTTGTTTTATATTGATGTACATCGTTTCGTGTTTTGTGTTAGATCAATTTGCGTTTTACTTCGTCGCTTTCTCTTTTTTGTTTAGATCGAATACATAAAACACCGCTCCGTTTACATTGAAGCTTTGCCCCATGTTTCGTCCAGCCACTACCTGACTTGCTCCACCGGTTAAAGAAAGCTGTGGTTTTTTTCGAAAAACAAATTTGAAATTGGCACCAAGCGAAGTGGCGTTCATGCGGTTGCTGACAAAAGGCATATTGTTTTGTGTGATATCAAAACCACCTTTTGTTGTCCAATTGTTCAATACAGCTTCAGCAATCAACCATTGTGTACGGTAACCGGCACGAATATTATAACTCGTTGCATTCGGCATCTTTACTTCATTGGAAAGAATAAACTCATCCGTATAATACGAATCACGATCAAGGGTTACATTGCTTCTGTATATATATGTAGCAGATGCTGTTGCAAACCATTTACTATCGTAATAATAATCCAGCATCAATCTGGCCATTGCTGTTTTACTTTGCAGGCCGATAGAAAGCGGTAACAGATCAGCATTATAGTTGCTCATTGGCAATGAGCCTCCCAGCAAGCCAAATAACGCAATGCGGCTGTTATTGATCTTTTGGTTGATGGCCCGATACTTCAGCATTAAACTCAGATCCTGCATGCCGCTTTGTCCTCTTAATGTTCCGGCACTTGCTTTTGTAACAACATACGGTACATTAAACAACACATTCAGTTTATTGGAAACACCGTAGTTACCCATAACGGCAAACATTTGTGTGGATACAGTTCCAAGATTGAGGTTTTCTCTTTTCTTTGTGCCTTCCCAATAATTTTTCCAACTGCTGTAGGAATAACCGGGGCCAACACAAAACGCATTTTTCTCCATCATGATGGCATCAATATCTGTTTGGGCAAACGATTGCCTCGTAATACTACATAGCAATATTGCCCATACTATTTTTATAGTCAATTTCATGTGATGATAATTTTGCAACAACTGTTGCTGTGCTAAAAATTAGAATTTTACTGTACAGCCAATGTTAATAGAATAATCGGCGAACGCAGCATCGCCTTGTGCAAACACACCGGTTGCTTTTGTACGCATTTTATCAGCATAACTCTGTGTGCGGTTTTTGCTGAACCAATACGGAACTGTTGCAAACAAGCTCGCTTTCTTAAACTGATAGGCAACACCGGGCTCTACACCAAGTATGCGACCAGGTCTGCGGAATCCGCTGCTGCCACCAATGAGATCTTCCGAAGGAACTGCTTCTAACCGAACACCAGCTGATGCCGAGAAGGCACCCACCATCAGGTTCAATCCGCCACGCAGCATATATTGATCGGGTACACTCATTACACTGCTGCCGTATAAAATATTTGTAGCAGAAGTTGTACCACCTCTTGCAGTTGACACCCCGTTGTGTTCACGTGGGTTGCTGAGGTAATAAAAATTACCATAGGCACTCAGGGCTTTTGTAAACACATAATAACCATTCAACTCCAGTGAAATACCTGTACCGCCATCACCCAACTGGATCGATTGATCAACCGGGCCTAACACTTTTGTTGAATCGTTTTTCCAGAAGAAATCGTTGTAACGGTAATCGCCAGTAGGAAGTTTTAATCCCAATCCCACCTGTATATTTCCTTTTTTGCTTTTTACGGGATCGAGCATCCATCGGTAAGCAGTAATACGGATATCACCCATTCCGAAGGTTGTTGTTTCTCTTCTTGCATTTGGATTGGTACTAGTGTTGCCATAATGCTCATACATTGATGAACGACGATTGGAAATGATAGGTACATTTACAGCAAGCGACATGCGATTGTTGAGCTTACGAACCAGTGTAAGATCAAGTGCATGCTGCCAGTTACGTACATCGGTACCTTCTTCCACACGATGCTTTTGTTCTTCTGTTCCTACGAAGTGACGGAATGAATGAAAATAACGGTAACCCGTTGTTAATTGCCATTTGTGATTGTCTTCCGCTTCGGCATGACTTACGGTACACATGGCTCCATTGCTGCGCACAGCAACACAACCTTGTGCATTTACTTCAGCAAAAGCAGAGATGATAAACAGCAGTAACCCTGCATATATAATACGTTTCATTGTTTGGTTGTTTGGTTGATGAAAAAATGATCGACTTTTATTGAACTCTCAGTTTCAATCGGCTTACGATCAATTCGCCTACTTGTTTTCCAACTTTTAATCCTTCGTCATTATCAAACCGATAATGAATGCCGCCATACAATCTCGACATAGCTGCTTCCGCTGCTGCTGAACGGAATGATTTGATCTCACGGTTCGCAATACCAAACTCCAGTAAAGAAGTATCGGTAAACGAAAGCTGATCACCAAACCACGACGTCATTGTTTCTGCTGCAGCAGATGAGTTGGTTGCATGGCCGCTTACATACGAAGGAAAAGGAGGTGTTTGAATATAAGGACGCCATTCCTGGTCTACATGTTTATTAATAGCTGTTTCCGGGCGAACGTAATTGCTTTTATACTTTTCTTCCCAACCACGAATGAATGCATCAAAAAATGCGATCGATGTAATGGCATATGCACCAACGGTTGAATTAAAATCTGCATTCGCAGCTTTTGCTGCTATGCCTACAATATTCAACCAATGGCCGGGAGGAGAAAATTTCTTAGTAGCAAACATTACATGTCCGCTTACATTCATCTTAAACGGATTGTCGTCCCAAAAATCAGCGATGTGTTTTTGTTCTTCCGTTAAACTATCGCCCACATTTTTTACTTCCATCAACGCCTTGTAGTAAGTGCTGTTTTTATTTGTAACATCAAATACCGGCGGACGTGGAATTTCAAATTGCGAAGAACTGTCTAATACCATTGGGCGAATTTTGCCCCAATGTGGTTCCACCGCAGTTGCATACATAGGTGGTGTAGGTAACCAACGGCCATTTTCTTCACGCACGGTGAATTTTTCTGCGCCACGTGTTGCAGCGTAGTTGTCGCCTTTGCTCCATTTGAGAATGCTGGCAACGATCGTATCCGAAAAAGCAATTGTATTCTCCAGCATATCCGATGGCATACCTGCTGAATCAGCATTTGCCTTCAGTTCATTGTAATACTCCATCATGCTTCCTTCAGGAAATGTAACAGCATTACCAACCTTTGTAAATGCAAGCAATGCAGCCAAAGAAAAATCGATTGGTGCTTGTGTTGTATCAGGTTTCGGCATTGGCGGCATATGTTTAATTTGACCACTCATGCTTCTGTAATTCTTATCGCCGGCAGCTACACATTCGTATGCTGCAATATTTGCATACACATAATTACGTGCTGCGATCATTGGTGGAAAATTATTTTCCAATACAACATTGTTGAGTTTCTTTACTGTTCTGCTGTATAATAAAGGATCATTGGTATATGCCTTATAGTCACCTTTGGGTTTGCATGCTATCATGAAAACTGCAACGATTGCTGCAAATACAATTTGTTTCATCTGTCGATCTTGTTTTTTTGTAGTGGTCTTTTGTGCGGCCTTCAACTTCATTGGCGTCGCACACTTCAAATGTGGAATACTGTTGTGCTAACCCATCCCTTTGATCATATTATTTATGCAAAGCTCTACTACCCTCGAAGGAGGGAATAAGCAGCTTGCACATTCATTAAATAAAAAGAATGGGGAGCAATTATGCTGTTACTTCCGGAGGTTGTTCTGCTTTTAGAATAAACGCAGACAGAGTAGTTGCTGAAAAGGTATGGTTGAATGGTTGACGCAGCTTGTCCAATACGTCTAGCGACCAATGGCTTAACTGCTCACAATAGTCAAATGAAAATGTTTTGTACGATGGTGCAGGTTGCTTACCTGATTTTTGTTTCTGCTGAGTTTGCAGATCGTTTACTAGCTTAAAGAAATTCTCACGTGCATTTACCAAACGTGCTTTGCCTTCATCGGGAATACACTTGTAGATCATTTCACCGCCTTCGAGTTTGCGCTCTACATATTTGTAATGCATTCCGTTGATCGTGATCTCGCCACTTACACGTTCAAATTCCTTCCAATCGGTTTGATAAGGCAAGTTTACCGGTGCACGCACTTCAATTAATGCAGCCGCATCATATTCTTTGTTATCAAGTTTTTGTTCGAAATGTGTATCGGCTTTTTGCTGTACATAATCCATTACAACCCGGTAACCAAACCAGTTAAACAGAAGAATAGTTAGGAAAAATATGGAAGCAATGATACGCAACAGCAATTCGTTTTTGGCTGACTAAAGATAAAGGAAATCCCTTACCTGCAAAGCATTTAACGAAGGAACAATTTTTAATACATTACCATATTCCCCGAAATCGTTTGCAGAATAATGACCTGTGATGGCAACCGCTTTCATGCCTGCTTTTTGAGCAGCTTCTACGCCTTTGGGTGCATCTTCAAACACAATACATTGTTCAGGCGGGGTTTGCAATGCATCGGCCAATTTCAACCAGGTTTCGGGATGTGGTTTGCTGAGTTGTACATCATCAGCACCAATAATAGCATTAAAGTAGGAATGCAGCTGCAATTGATCCAATGCAAAATCAATATTGGCCTGGTTGCTGGCGGTGCCGATGCCCATTGGTATTTGCAGGTTGAACGCCTCCTCCAAAAATTCCCTTGCGCCTTCCAGCACAGTTATTTGTTTGCCGTAGAGTTGACGGTAACGTTCTTCTTTTGCATCCACAATTGCTTTGGCTTCTTCTTCGGTAAATATTCGGCCTGGAATAAGGCGGTTCATGAGTTCGGCACCATTGCCGTATAATTCATTCATCAATGCTGCACCTTCCAGTGGACTACCCATTTCCTGTACGACCATCTGCCATGTTTTAAAATGCCAGGGCATGGTATCGATAAGTGTACCGTCGAGATCGAAAAGAAAGGCTTTAGTCATACTGCAAAAATAAAGCCGTTGGCTTTTTTGTTATAGCGTTGTTGGCGGGTTTGTAAGTAACCTGTGACGTAGCGATTTCTCCTTTGTCGAAATGACGGAACTCCCAAGTGTTTACATCATCATTTAACTAAGCTCATTCAATAACTCAGCTCATTAGTGCCGTTACCTCTTATTCACAAACGTCTTCTTCTGCACACCAACACCCGTAATCGTTACACTCTTCCAATTAGCAGGCAAAACCGTTTTGATTTGTGTAATACCTGTCGGCGTAATTTCTAATCCACCAAAACCCATCAGCACACTTTGTAAAATTCCTCCCGCACCTGTTGCAAAATAAGGATTGGTTCCGCCTTTTGTCTCTGCAATTACACGAAACGGCGGATTGAGATTGGGGATGAATGCATCTTTAAACCAATGATAGGCTTTCTCCTGATTGCCGAGCCTTGCATACAAGGTGGTAAACACTGCTTGCGTCATGGCAGGTGTTCCTTCGTTTGGTACACGTTGTTCATAATATTCTAAATCTTTCATTATTGATGCTGCATCTTTCACTTCTTTCAACGGATACGCCAACAAGTTTACATCGGCCTGTTTAATTCCTTCTCCATTGTAGGTTGCATGTTCTCTTGTTACTCCATCAGGAAATTTCAACACCGGAATATTATTCGCCACATTCATCCAATCTGCATTGGGAGTAATACCCAATAACTTCGCTGCTTCTGTTGCAAATTGTAAGTTGGCTTTCGCCGCTGCATTGGTAAATGCATTGTTATCTACATTCTCGGCCCACTCATCGGCAGCTACTACATTTTTAATATCATATTTACCAACACCATTCCGTTCAACACGACTAGCCCAAAAATCAGCAGTTGCACTAATGATGGGATATCCTTTTTCACGCAGCCATTGCTTATCCTGTGTTACACAATAATAATTCCATGCTGCAATCGCCACACATGCTGTAATGTGATGTTCAAACGGACCACTCAATGCCCACACCGGTGTTTCCTCCACGCCCGTTTCTGCACTTTCCCACGGATACATGGCTCCTTTAAATCCTTTACTGAATGCATTTCGTTTCGCTGCTTCCAATCGTTGATAACGATATTCCATCATGCTTTTTGCCAACTCCGGTTTTAATACGAGTAATGCAGGATACATCCACAATTCTGTATCCCAAAACACATGGCCATTGTAACCCAGGCCACTTAATCCCATTGGCGAAGGTGATAATGCTGTACCTTCTCTTGTAAATGAATATAAATGGTAAAGCATGCTGTTAATGTCTTGCTGATCCTGCGCCGCGGCTGCATCGCCTTCAATGGTAATGCGACTGCTCCACAACTCATCCCATGCCTTATTATGAAACTGCAGTAAACGTTCTCTTCCTTCGAGCTTTGCATAAATAGTTAAGCGCTCTGCTTCATTCAACGGATCATCATGATGTGCAGAAGTAATAGATGAACCAGCAATCGAATAACGATAGGTTTCACCGGCTTTTAATTGCTTACTGAATTTTACGAGATGCATATTGTTATCCCACATTTCATGGATCACTCTTGGTTCGCTTCCGTGATGTTCAGAAAATAAAAATGTATTGCTTGCACA
Source organism: Lacibacter sp. (assembly GCF_035299325.1). Classification (GTDB taxonomy): domain Bacteria; phylum Bacteroidota; class Bacteroidia; order Chitinophagales; family Chitinophagaceae; genus Lacibacter. Next base: position 80,857 of record NZ_DATGWT010000024.1, read on the forward strand.
CATCAGCAATTTACCTGTCGGGCTTTTTGCAGATGATGTAAGTAAACTCATGGTTACATGCGGACGATCAATTTCATTGTAGTAATTCTGAACATCTTTCAATGCATCCGGTGCTTCCATTACACTGGCGCCGGTGATGTTGATATTCTTTTTCGGTATAATTGTAATATCCATCAGCACAGTAAACGGTAACTGACGTAAGGAATAATAAGTATAAGTTACTGTTGCTTTATCAGCATAATCGAATGTGGTGGTGAAGCTGGCATGTTGCATATCCAGTTCCTGTTTCATATTGGAAGCTGATTTTGCATCGATGCGTTTGCCATCAATTTCAAGATAACTGTTGAGTAAATTGAAACTCTTTAAAAAATTACTTACACGGCCCCGACCATACAGATCGTATGCACCCGCCAACACTACTTCTTTCACTTTAAACGGTTCGGGTGATGATACCACACCGATCATGCCATTGGCAACGGTGATGCCGTAGTAATTATTCGCATCAATTTTATCGGCAGAAATTTTCCATGGGTTGATGGTTTGTGCTGTTGCAGAAAATGCTGCAAAGAGCAATGCAAGTATTGTTAATCGTTTCATGGCAACCTTCGTTATTGGCAGAAAGATAGATACTAATAGTGAAAGGATGAGAGCCGATTCTCATTTGAAAAACTTGCAAACGATTGCGATGGAAAATTCTATATCAAAAGATGGGATAATACAAACGTGTAACCCATTTTGCGGTATCCCGTTCTGCTCTTCTGTCTGTGATCATCAATTCAAATGAAATAGCAGGAGAGGTAAATTGATAATCTGATTTGAATTGTTCCAATGATTTTAATCCGTTATTAATTGTTGCCCGGCCTCCATGCACTTCAGCAATTAATGTATTCCCTTTTACCATTTGCTTAAACGAAAAATTACCTGCATTGTCGATCACTTTGTCAATAGGTAACGCTACCATTATTTCAAAATGAGAGGTATCCAACTGTTCTATGTGCATCATGGGAGGATTTACCTGCTTTGCATTTTTTGTATTTGCATACAGTCCTAACTGGTCAATCATTTCATATACCTCAGCTTCCGATGGATGATGGTTAAATGTCTTTCGTATTGAAATAAATAATGAATCGGGAATTCGTCCATCTGTTATATCTACACCATAAATATTTTTCCTGTCTTCTGCAAAACTGATGAGCTGTAGCAGCAGTTCATCAATCACTGTATCATATTTTTTCATCATCTGCCATTTCCTGAAACGGGTAAAGGGATTCATTCCTGTTGCAATGCTGCTGATCAATGTGATTTTTGTTTTGGTTACCGAATCCTTTACAAAGCCAATTTCATTGAAAATAGTATCATCCTCTTTTAAAGCATCAAATGTTACGGATGTATAAGTCGCTCCACCGAGTTTCAGTTGATAATCCTTGTATTGAATAAGATCAGATGTAAATGACTCTTTGGGCAACCACTTGATCCAACCTTGCTTATTACCAACTAACAACAATATATTTTTATCAATGCATTTAACTGATACCGTTTTGCTGTTTGTAATTGTTGATGGAATAAATACATAAATAAATACAAGTAAGATGATAAGAATAAATACCGCTATAAATACCACACGTTTCATGACCCTTTCGTTGTTTTAGTTATTTTATCGTTTAATGAGCATCAGGCTATCGTTGTTTCGGGCAAGTAAAAATGCCTGCTGTTTGTTTACCTGTATCGATTTGATTTTTCGTACCTGCCCTTTAATAACGGGCTTTAGTGTTGCGATTTCAAATTCCCCTTCCCCTTTATTGAGAAGCACTGTACCATAATCAGCATCGTATCTACCCATTTGAATATTATTTTCCCTGAAGTTTCCTCCCAATAACAGATCGGGAAGTTTATCCCCATTGGCATCGAATATAACAGCAGTACGATAGGTTGTTAACTGTGCCTGCCATGGAAAAGACTTCATGGTAAAATTCAGTTGTCCGTCATTGATTAATACGGCGTTCTCAAAACAATCGGCACTATACGTTACAGAATTACTCAACATCGATTTACTGAATATGTCGGTAAGTTTTGCTTTTGCAAAATCATCCGCATAAAGAAATTTCTTTTTCAGGAAAGGAAGTTGCTTTTCGAGTTCTCCTTTATTAGCAAAAGGAATTTCTTTCCCG